>CAZTFF010000045.1:0-44328 GCA_964612485.1 uncultured Caldilineaceae bacterium | reverse complement strand
TAAGGGTGTACCTTGCAAAAACCACATCCGAGCAGGCGGATGAACAAAGTAACCGGCACAAGCCGGCACGACCCTACGCCCCTAATATTAGATGAATAATTCTTGTCTAACTTGACTTTCTGTTTTATAATTATTCATAAAATAAATACTTAATAAATAAATAAATATACCATCAAAGGAGATTTATTAAACCAATGTCTCACAAACTGTCTCGATTTTTGAGTTGGCTCTTAATCAGCATCCTTTTGATTGCCATAGTTCCCTGGTCTATTCTGGCCGCGCCGCCGGGCCAATCGGCTGTCACCTGTGTGGAAACTTACACTATTCAAGTCGATGATTGGCTGAGTAAGATCTCGGCCAAATTTTTGGGCAACATGTTAGCCTACCCGGCTCTGGTGGCTGCCACTAATCAGCAACACATCCGAGACTCCACGTTTGCCCAAATTACCAACCCGGATGTGATCGAGCCTGGCTGGAAAATTTGCGTTCCCTCCGCCGAACAAGCCCAGGCCTTACTACTCTCTTCAGCGACTCTGGGGGGTGAAGTGATGGTTACCGACGCCCTGGAACGCACCCTGATCTTTCCCCAACAACCCCAACGTTTTGTCATTGCCGGGCGGGCCACCACCCTGCTGGCCGACGCCTTCTACATGTTTCCTGAAGCCGGTCAGCGTCTGGCCGGAATCGAGCGGCGCAACCAGTCGGAAAGTGACTTTCTGGCCGTTATAGACCCGGCTTACGGTGACAAGACCTTTTTGGAACAAAACGCCGGGCCGGAGCAAATTGCCCCGCTCAAGCCCGACGTGGTTCTGCTCAAAAGTTTTATGGCCGACAAACTCGGCCAACCCATGGAGCAGTTGGACATTTCCGTGGTCTACGTTGACCTGGAAACCCCTGAACAATATGACCGGGACATCGCCATCATGGGTCAATTGTTGGGCAATCCGGCCCGCGCCCAGGAAATTCTCAATTTTTACCAGCAGCGGGTAGAGCGGGTGCAGCAAGCCATGACCGGCCTGGCCGACGAGCAGAAACCAGGTGTATTGCTGCTTCAATACAGCAACAAGGGCGGCGACGTTGCCTTTAGCGTGCCCCCCGCCGCCTGGCTGCAAACCACAATGACCGAGTTGGCCGGTGGGACGCCGGTTTGGACCAAAGCAGCCGAAAAAGGCGGCTGGACCGTGGTTGGCTTTGAGCAGATTGCTGCCTGGAATCCGGATCAGATCTATGTGATCAACTATTTTGCGGATCCCGTGGCCGTGGTCGAGCAGCTCAAAACCGATCCCAAGTGGCAGGAACTCCAGGCGGTGCAAAACGAACAACTCTTCGCTTTTGCCAATGATTTTTATAGCTGGGACCAGCCCGACTCTCGTTGGATTTTGGGGCTACAATGGTTGGCTACCAAAATTCAGCCGGAACGAGCCGCCGAAATTGATCTCCGGCAGGCCATCAATGAGTTTTACACCCAGATGTACGGTCTGGACCCGGCTACCATCAAAGCCGAGGTGATGCCGCTGGTGAAGGGATTGTAAATTCATCTATGTCCTTGACTCCGTATCGCCTCTCTCCGGGCCGGCTGTTGTGGCTGCTGGCGCTGGGCTTGTTGCTGGTGCTGCTGCTCTCGGTTTTTGTCGGGCGATATCCGGCCCCCTACTGGATGTCACCCGACTTGCTGCAAAAGGATACCCTGGCCCAACGGCTGGTCTTTTCCCTGCGCCTGCCCCGCCTGTTGACAGCCTTGTTATTGGGAATGACCCTATCCGCCTGTGGCGCTGTGTTGCAAATGGTTTTTCGTAACCCGTTGGTCGAACCGGGCTTTCTGGGCGTATCCCAGGGGGCGGCCTTTGGCGCGGCCCTTAGCATTTTGTGGATTGGCTCCTCACCGGTGGTGATTGAAATTCTGGCCACGCTGTTTGCCCTGCTGGGCCTGTTTTTGTCGTACATCCTGGCCCGGCAGTGGCGTTTTGGCGGCTGGACTTTGCGCCTCATCCTGGCCGGGATCGCGGTATCGGCCCTGTTCTCCGCCGGGGTTGGTCTGCTGAAATATCTGGCCGACCCCCTGACCCAATTGCCGGAAATCACCTTCTGGCTGTTGGGCGGACTGTGGAGCGTCACCTGGCGCGACCTGCTATACATTTTACCCCTGGTCTTACCCGGTCTGACCCTGGTTTACCTGATGCGCTGGCGGCTGAACCTGCTCTCTTTAAACGACGAAACCGCCTTTTCTCTGGGCGCGGCTCCGGGCCGGGAACGTACCCTGCTATTGGTGGCCGCCGTTGCCGCCACAGCCGCCGTCATCTCCGTTAGCGGCGTGGTGGGCTGGGTGGGTCTGATTATACCGCACCTGGCCCGGCGGCTGGGGGGAGCCAATGCGCAATTTACCGTGCCCATCTCGATGTTGAGTGGCGGTATTTTTGTGGTGATTTGTGACAACCTGGCCCGCGCCCTGCTGCCCGGCGAAATTCCCCTGGGCATTTTGACCTCGCTCATCGGCGCGCTGGTCTTTATCGGCCTGATGTTGAGTGCCAACTTGGGGTTGCGCCAATGAACAACCCGTCCATCATTTCCCTTGACCGGTTGCGCTTTAGTTACCATGCCCAGGATACGGTAGTTTTGGACGATCTTTCCCTGGACATCCCCCCCGGCACCATTACGGCCATTTTAGGTCCCAACGGCGCGGGCAAAACCACCCTGCTGCACGTCATCTTGGGCCTGCTGACTCCCCAATCCGGCCAGATATGGTTCAATGGCCGGCTCCAGGCCCACTACTCCCGTGCTGCCTTGAGCCAACTGGTCGGGCTGGTGCTCCAGGCCGAGTATATTCCCTTCAACTTTACCGTTTGGGAGTACGTTTTATTGGGGCGCGCGCCCTATCTGGGTTTGTTTGAATTGCCGGCAGACAAGGATTACCGGATTGCCCTGGAAGCCATTGACACTTTGGGCTTATCCGACTTGAAACATCGTTCGCTTCTGGAATTGAGCGGCGGCGAACGGCAGATGGTGATGCTGGCCCGGGCCATTGCCCAACAGACCTCTATTCTACTGTTGGATGAACCGACCTCGCACCTGGATTTGAGCAACAAAAACCGGATTTTGCGGGTATTAAGTGCTCTGGCCGAGCAGGGCGTGACCATTGTTTTGACCACCCACGAGCCGGACGTAGCCATAGCCATCGCCCGCTATCTGGTTTTAATGCGGGCCGGTCACGCGCTCGATAGCGGCCCGCTGGAACAGACCCTGACCGCAGAAAAATTATTGGCCACCTACGGTGTTCCGGTCCGGGTGGCCAAAGTCGAAGGGCGGCCGGTGGTCTTGCTTGATTGAGATGGCAGGAACTACGCCTTCTTTGTTCATTGTCACCGGCGAGAGGGGAGCCGGTAAAACCACTTTTTGTCGCCATCTGGTTAAATTGGCGCGAGGCGCGGGCTGGCAGGTGGCCGGCATCTTGTCTTCGCCTGTTTTTTCGAACGGACAAAAAATTGCCATTGAGGCGCAAGACTTGCGCACCGGACTGCAGCGATGCCTGGCTATGCGACGAAAAACCGAACAACCCGCCGCCGGACCGCATACCGCTGGCTGGCGCTTTGACCCGGCAGTGTTAGCTTGGGGTAATACGGTGTTGCAAGCCGCCTGCCCGTGTGATCTGCTAATAATTGACGAGTTGGGGCCGCTTGAATTTGAACGGAGTGAAGGTTGGTTGGCCGGACTATCGGCCATAGACGCCGGTAATTACCGCTGGGGTGTGGCAGTCATCCGGGCCGAATTACTGGCTGCGGGTCAACGACGCTGGCCTACGACCGAGATTATCTCTATCTCCCAAAACGCCGATCTTTCCCCCCTGGCCCACAGCCTGGCCCAACAGTTATGGCCTGATTGACATTCTCGCCCGGTTGGATTACCCTTTTTGATCAGAAAGGATGTATCTATGAGTCCTCGGCCGAGTCTACCCTTGACCATCGAATACGCCTTGTTAGGTTTGCTATGCCGGCAACCGCGGTACGGCTATGAAATTCACCAGCAATTGGCTGATCCCACTGGCCTGGGCCTGATCTGGCATTTGAAACAAAGTCAAGTGTATGCGCTGCTGGCCAAACTGGAGCAGCAAGGTTATGTGGACCAAACCTTGCAACCCCAAGATGCCCGGCCACCGCGCAAAGTGTTTACCTTGACCGAAATAGGCCGGCAGGCATTTCTGGATTGGGTGCAAACTCCGGTGGCCCGGGGCCGTGGATTTCGCCTGGATTTTCTGGCTAAACTCTATTTCGCCCGGCAGGAAGGGGACGCGGTGGCCCAGAAATTACTTGATCGCCAGCAAACAGCTTGTCAGGACTGGTTGACCGAACAGCAAGCCCGGGCTGAAGGCCTGGTAGATTCCCGTCCATTTGATTGGCTGGTCCATCAATTCCGGATATCCCAGATAACGGCCATGCTGGATTGGCTGAACACGTGCCGGGAATTGTGACTCCCGGCTGGTAACCAACCCCTCATTCTTCTTACTGAAAATTTGCAGACATCCGGGCCAATTCATACAGCACCTCTTCAAAATCACGAACCCAGCCGGTTCGTTCCTCGATTTGGCGGTTGATTTTAGGCTGGTGGCCTGTATGCGCCACCTCCGACAATTGTCTCCACCGTTCATAACCGGCCTGTTGCAAGCAAATTTGCTATGGATTTCTTCAAAGTGAGGTATTTATACAGGCTGTACAGACTGGCGTTCGATCAGCGTGGGCAGAATCACCCCCCGAACCCAACCGGCTTTGGGGTATTCGATGCGGTTGAGCAAGGTTTGGGCCGCTAAACGCCCCATGCCCATCTTATCGACGCGCATGGTGGTCAGTTGAGGCGTAATGTGTTGGGCCAGAACAATGTTGTCAAACCCAATCACCGATAAATCTTCAGGCACGCGCCGGCCCAGCGACGGAGCCGCTTTGATCACAGCGATAGCGACATCATCATTGCAGCCAAATACAGCAGTGATTTCGGGATGTTGTTGTAAGGTTTGGGTGATCACCGGCGGAACACATTCCGGCCAGAGCGCGCAGTCGGCAAAATAGGGGGTTAGATTATGGGCTTCAATGGCCTGCAAATATCCGCTTCGGCGCTCCTGCACGCTGGGATAGGCATCGGGTTCGCTGCCGGCAATGGCAATATGCCGATGGCCTTTTTCAATGAGATACGTGGTGGCCCATTGCGCGCCGGCAATATTATCTGATACCACTGTATCGTACACCCCTCCCGCCGTGTAGGCATCCACCAGAACCAGCGGAACCTCTTGTTGGCGCAGCGAGGACAAGAGCGTGTCCGTCACCTGCATGCCAACCAACAGCAACCCATCAGCGTGCCGTTCGGTTAACAGGCGCGGCGTTTCCATAGGATTATTATGTTCATTCACCGGGATATTGGCGTACATCAAGTTGATCTGATTTTTGCGACAAACAGCCTCAATGCCGGCTAATACCGGGGCATAAAAATTATTGGAGGCAGGAATATCATCGGGGCGTACTTTGACCACCAGGCCAATGTTTTTGGCCGAGGATTCAGTTTTTGATGAGTTGGAGGGGGTGGGAATGTAACCCAACCGTTGAGCGCTATCCAGAACCCGCTGTCGCGTTTCAGCGCCGATACCGGGTTTGTCGCGCAGCACCAGTGAAACAGTGGCCGGAGACACGCCACTTTCGCGGGCAATATCAGAGATCGTTACTTTAATCGTATCGTTATCAGGTTTTAACATCTCAGGTTAACTCATTTGAAGGGTGATTTTCTTGCCAAATCGCCTTAATAATCAAGGGAACTTCATCCTTTAAGTTGTCGTTAGAAACCTTTGAGGTCTGATAATTCGACTTCTCCGACAGGCTACCAAGCCCTATTATATATCAAAATTGTCTATTTTAGAATTTTGGGGGAGTAAAAACACAAAAAGGTGTAACGCACAGCCGGGTTCAAGAGAGAGATTTGGGTCATTCGTATCGCAACGCCTTGATGATCTCCATGCTGGCCGCCTGACGCGCGGGAAGTAAGGCGGCCAGCACGCCAAAGATCAGCCCGGCGGCAATGGCCGCCAAAACGCCGGCCAGAGGGAAAGTATAATCTACTTCAAAAATGCCGCTGGTGCTCATCCCTTGCACAAATACGTAACTCAAATATAAACCGGCCACAATGCCAAACGCCGTACCCAATGAAGCCAACAGCAACGCTTCGGCCACAATGGTCTTCCACACCTGGCCGCGCGTTGCGCCAATGGCGCGCAGCATGCCAATCTCGCGGGTGCGCTCGATCACGCCGATGGCCAATGTGTTGAGAATAGCTATTAAAGAGGGGAACGCCAATAGGCCGAGCAGAACATAGAATCCCCCAAATATCGCGTCGTATTGCTGGCGGAATTCTGCGGTGTATTCGTGTCCCGCCACCAGCCGAAATTGCGGGTAGTCTTCCACAACTTTACCCAGCCGCTGCTCCACCGCGGCGGGGTTTGCGCCGGGCGCAAGATCAATCTGGTAAAAAATATCTTCGCTTTTACGGAAATCCGCTTTCATGGCCGCTTGCGAGATATAGGCCGTGTTGATCTTCATGCTCAATATTTCGCCGCCAATGGCCGCTACCCGGTAATTTTTTATCCCCGTGGGCGTCACCAACGGAATAACATCGCCAATGTTCAAGTTGGCGGTCGTCGCCAAAATCCCATTCACAATCGCCGTGCGTTCGTTGGCTGCCAGCGCGTTAAACGCCTCCTGCGGATCGCCCTTTCTAAAATCCATCACCGAGGTTTGTGAATATTCAACCGGATCAATGCCCAGCACCGAAATCGTTGTCTCGCCGGTGCCGGCTGCCTGCGCGGCGGGGCGGAGCGACGATTGCGCGTACCGCAACGAGCTGACCACGTCCACGCCGGGCACCGCGTTGATCTTGGCTTTGAGGGTGGCGCTGGCCCCCACATCACCTTTCCAGACGGCCACCGAAGGCGGAATGAGCAGGAAATCATTGCCCATTGATCTGCCAAACAGATCCATCACCGTGCCGATCATACTGAACATCATGCCGCCGGCGGCCACAATAATAGCCAGGCCGATCATGGTGGCGCTGGCCGTGATGGCGGCGCGTGAAGATTGGCGGGTGAGGTTGCCTTCCGCCAGCAAGCTTGTGCCGCCCCGCGCAAAAACCAGGGCCAGCAAAGCGCCAAATATGTTAGCCACCGGTTTGACCAGGGCGGGCGCAACCAGCACCAGGCCGACGAGAAAGAGCACGCCGCCCAACGCCACAAAGGCAAAAACGCCGGTGAACAGGCCCACAATGGCCCCTACAATCATTATCACGCCCACAATGGTAGCCAGGCGGCTAATCTGTTGGATCACCTGGTTGAGCGAGGGGCGCAGCACCTCCATAGGTGTAACCCGGCTGGCATTCCAGGCCGGCAGTAAACTGGCAAAAAGGGTCACGCCCACCCCCAGAACAATCGAAACCACGATCAGCAGCGGTTCAACCACGGCCTCCATTTCGATATTCATAATGTTTTTGATGATGGAGCCTGTTCCGGCGGTAATGGCCATTCCCAACAAGTAGCCCAACCCCAGGCCAATGGCCGTGCCAATCACGCCTTGCACCAGTCCTTCGGTGAGTACCAGGCCGAGAATCGTTTTTCGGCTGGCGCCAATGGCGCGCAGCATGCCAATATCGTGCCGGCGCTCGGCCACAATGGTGCGGAAGGTATTAAAAATAATGAATCCGCCCATAGCCAGGGCAAACACGCCAAACATATTGAATACTACCTGCCCCATCTGCATGGCTCTGGCAAATTCAGAACCGCTCGTCAGCCCGCCAAAGGAATACGTATCGCCCAGTTGCGCCTTGATGGTATTAACAATGGCGTCACTTTCCGCCGGGTTCTGGGGGGTGAGGTTCGCTTCGATCACGCTGATGCGCCCCGACATATCAAACAACTTTTGCGCCTGGGTCAGCGTAACCAGCACCTGTTCGTAGCCAAGAAGAGCGCGCCCCGGCACCAGACCCACAATGGTCAATTTAACCACGCCCTCGGGGGTGGGCAGTTTGAGCGTGTCGCCCAGCTTCACGCCGATCTCATCGGCCAGCCGCTCCGAGATCACGGCCACTTTACCGTCGCCGCGTTCCAAAAAGCGCCCCTGGATAATGCGATAAGTATGCAGCTCCGGCGCAACGGTGGGATCAAGGCCTACCAGAGTCAGCGCGCTCAACGGCGAATCCTTGCTGTAAAAGTCCGGCGGTAAATTGATGGTTCGCTCCAGCGAGCCGGCAATGGTAGCAATCCCCTTGATACGTTTGATTCTGTTCAGCGTGGATGAGGCCGAGAAGGCTTCGCCGGTTCTGTGGGTGATCATGACATCCGTTTGACCCGACGCTGAAAGCAGGCTTTTATTATAAGCTTCCATAAACGACGGCATGTAAATGCCCATGCCAAAAATTACCGTCACTCCAATCACAATCGCCAGGGTGGTTAAAAAAGTTCGCAATTTGCGCCCACTCAGATAGCGGGCGGCGAGAGTCAGTTGAAATTTCATATTAACCTAACCTTTTGGTAACTTCTCAGGTATACAGAGACACACAATGACCATCACGCAATGGCCTTCATCATTTTTGAAACCACATCGGTATTTTCCGCGCGCCGGGTGTCTAATTTTGCTTCGTTCACAACTTTGCCGTCTTTAAGAAAGACGATGCGGTCCGCATAGGCGGCTATGCGCGGGTCGTGCGTGACCATCAACACGGCGCGGCCCCACGCCTTGGCCACCTGCTTCAATAACTCGGCGATTTCGTCCGATGCTTTGGTATCCAGGTTGCCGGTCGGTTCGTCGGCCAGCACCAGAAGGGGATCGGTAATGAGCGCGCGGGCAATGGCCACGCGCTGCTGCTGCCCCGCCGATAATTCATCGGGGCGGCTGTCCAGGCGGTGCTCCAGCCCCACTTTGGTCAGCCACTCGATGGCTTTTTGTTGGGCGCCCGCCGAGTTTTTGCCATCGAGCAAAAGCGGCAGCGCCGCATTTTCAATAGACGATAAAATCGGAATAAGGTTGAAAAACTGGAACACAAACCCTATTTTGCGGCGGCGCAATTGCGTCACCGCGTCGTCCGACATCGCCGCCAGCATTTGCCCGTCGATGCTAACATGCCCCTCCGTAGGGCGGTCAAGCCCGCCGAGCAGGTGCAATAACGTCGACTTGCCGCAGCCGCTCGGCCCCATCACGGCCACAAATTCATCCGGGTTCACGGTGAGGCGCACGTGATCGAGCGCGACAACGGCTGTATCGCCTGTGCCGTACACTTTGGTGAGGTTTTCTGCTTGAATGAGAGACATTCTCAACTCCTGATTTGTAATTTCAACTTAAAAAATAAACCCGCTCTGGCACACCCCTATCCTTTCCGGGGCCGGCCGCGCGGTTTCGGCTCCGGTTCGGGTAAGGGTTGGCGTTTGATTTCATCGAGTCGCCCCTCGATCATATCCAGCCAGCGCAGATCGGCTTCCAAATGCATGGCCGCTTTGTCTAGTAAAAAAATCATAGCCAGTTCCCGGCCGGGGTCAACATAACTACGCTGTTCGGTAATATCGTGCAGTTTCTGGAACAAATGCGCGCGCTGGGTCTGGATCAGGTGGTACGGGTTCGCCGCTTCCGAAACCAATCCGATCATCAATTTAAGAAAGAATTCATCTTGTTGATGCCCCGGTTCAACCCCGCAGGCAAACCACTCGGCCAGTATTTCGCGTCCCGCTAACGTGATCGCATAAATTCGTTTTTCCGGCCCGCCATCCTGTTCAATACCATCTTCCGCAACATACCCCCCCTGCTCCAATCGCGTCAGCGTGGTATAGATTTGCGCCGGCTTGACATTCCAATTGTCTTTACCACCTACCAGCGCCTGAAACGCCACGCGCAATTCATACCCGTGGCGCGGACGTTGAGCAAGTAACCCTAACACAGCATGACGAACAGACATAGGGAATTCCAGAAAAATAATTCTCTCAACATCAATTTCCGGTTGAGAAAACACATATCATAACAGCATAACTTCCGGGGAATTCCTTAAGCTTTTCCTCCTTTACCCGACCATCCTGTTTAGTGTTTCACTTTGTTAACAAAGTTTGGACGGATTTCAAACCGGAAAAGCCTAAATTCCTCTCTTACAAAAACTATACTACAAGTTACTAATTTGTCAAGGCGGAATGAGCGGCTTGTTCGGGACAGAATTCATCCCCGATGGGGTTAATCGATTAATCGATAAAGTTTTGAACTGGACACTCCCGAAAAATGGTGATATTGTTAGAGGTGAGGTGATTTTTATATATGAATAGAAAGAGGTGAAAGATGAAACTCAGTGCACGCAATAACCTGAAGGGTGTCGTAAAATCAATTGAGATAGGCGCTGTAAATGCAGAAGTGGCCGTGGAGCTTGCCCCGGGCCTGGAGGTGATATCGATTATCACCAAGAAATCGTGCGAGACGCTTGGGCTTGAGGTGGGTAAAGAAGCATATGTAGTTATCAAAGCCTCAAATGTGATGATTGGGGTTGAATAGCAATCAGACAGTCACTGCCAGCCCCAATATTTCTACAACTCGAGCCAAAGCTTGAATTTCGCTTTCAGAGAGACGATTGTGATTTTCCCAGGGATATTTGCGGCCCAACGCCTTGTATTTGGCCCGGCTCAAAGTATGATAAGGCAATAAATCAATAGTTTTCACCGAGCCGTTTAGCGATAGTACAAACTCCGCTATCGTCCGTATAGCGGAGGGCGTGGCATTAAAACCGGGAATCAAGGGAATTCGAATAGTCAGCGGGGCGTTGCGGGCGGCCAGCCGCTGCAGGTTGGAAAGAATAAGATCGTTATCCATTCCGGTAAAGGTCTGGTGAAGGTCGCTGTCGATATGTTTGATGTCAAAAAGAATGGTGTCTAGATAAGGAATCAAACGCTCAAACACGCGCCATGGTGTATGCCCGCAAGTTTCCATAGCCGTAGCAATGCCTTCAGATTGGCCCAATCTGAGCAATGCTTCAGCCAGCTCAGGCTGCATGGTTGGTTCGCCCCCGGTCAACGTCATTCCGCCGCCGTCCCCATAAAAAGGCATATCGCGGCGCACGGTTTGCATAATCTCTCCAGCGGTACGCCGCTCGCCAATCCAATGGATAGCGCCAGTGGGGCAAATGGATACCCTTTCATTGAACGTATCCGCGATTTCTTCCGCCGGTCTGTCTGCCCAGTAAAGGGGGCAGGACCGGTCAAATTGACCGCAGTCGATGCAGTTGTTTTCAAACAGCGCCAGTTCCGGCTGTAAATTTTGCGATTCGGGATTGGCGCACCATTGGCAGCGCAGGGGACATCCTTTAAAAAAGACATTGGTTCTCAGGCCAGGACCGTCGTGCAGGGAGTAGCGCTGAATATCAAAGACCATGCCTTCGACTTTTTCCAGTTGGAGACGTTCCACGGCGGTCAACTGTGTTGAGGGTGATTTCTTCATAACCTATTCAAACAAGGTAACAGGGTAGCAAGGTAGCAATTTTGTTACCTTGCTACTGTGCTACCCTGCTACTTTGCCCCCTGTTACGCAGACTCAAACTCGGTGCGCCGGATGATCTCATCTTGCAAATCTTTATCCAATTCCGTGAAATAGGCGCTGTATCCGGCCACCCGAACAACCAGATGGCGGTACTGCTCCGGTTGGTTCTGCGCCTGGCGCAGCGTATCTACTGAGACAACGTTGAACTGCACGTGCGGAATTTCCAGCTTGCAAAAACCGCGCAGAAAGATGACAAATTTATCCAGCGCTGTATCGCCGTCAAAAAAGGACGGCAGGAATTTCATATTCAGCAACGTGCCGTTTGAGGCCAGCCGCAGGTTGATCTTGCTTACCGAGTTCAATACGGCCGTTGGCCCTTTTTGATCGCGCCCGGCGGTTGGCGATAATCCTCCATCGGCCAGCGGATCACCGGCCAACCGGCCATCGGGGGTGGCCCCCACATTGGCCCCCATCGGCACGTGAGCGGAAACGGTGTAAAACCCCGGTTGGTAGACACCGCCGCGAATAGTAGGATGCCGGGCCACCAGTTCGCTGTAACGATCGGCCCATTTTTTCTCAAATTTATCAACCCGGTCATCGTCGTTGCCGTATTTGGGAACCCGATGAATCAGCCGCTGCCGTAATATCTCGTTTTCCGTATAATTCGCGCGGAGGGCCGTTAGCAGTTCGCCGGCAGTGAGCCAATTTTCATCAAAAACAGCTTGCTGCACCGCCGCCAGGCTGTCGGCCACGTTGGCAATTTGCACCCCCTGCACCCCGGAGAAATTGTAATGCGCCCCGCCGCCGGTCACATCCAGCCCGCGATCAAGGCAATCGTCAATGACCAGCGAGAGGAAGGGAGACGGCAGATTTTCGGCGTGAATACTATCCACAAGATTGCAGCCCTTGACCATCAAGGGTACAAAGTGAGCCAGTTGCCGGTCGTAAGCGGTTTCAAGATCGGCAAAGGAGTGCATTTTGTCGAGCGATGGCGTTTCCAATCCAATTTGGAGGCCGGTTTGCGGGTCTTGGCCGCCAAAGAGGGTTAATTCCAGAATACGCATCAGGTTGAACATCGAGGCATCGCTCCAGCCCAGGGCTTTGCCCGGTGTCGACAATTCTACACAGCCCACTACCGCATAATTGCGGGCGTCGGTGGGGGTGATGCCGCGATTGATCTGGCCGGGGATAATGACCTCATCGTTGAAGACCTGGGGCATGCCGCTGCCCCGGCTGATGACAAAGGCGCCGGCCTTCAAAAACTCCTGCGGGCTGTTTTTGTGGATGCGGATGGAGAGATTGGGCTGGGTCAGGCCCAGATTGGCCTGGGCGCGCAGACACATAAAACTCAGAAAATTGGTGGCGTCGCTGCCGCCGGCATGCTGCCCGCCCAAGGCAATATTAAAACCGATGGGGAATCCGGCAAAGTAGCGGGCGCTGGAACTGCTCCGCAGCAGCACAATCTCGTTGAATTTCAGCCAGAGGTGTTCCAACAACGTTTGCGCTTGGGGCAGGGTGAGATGGCCCGATTCCAGATCGCGTTCCAGGTAGAGCAGCATATATTGATCGAAGCGGCCCGGCGAGAAACTGCTGGCATTTGATTCGATTTGCAGCAGGACAAAAAGAAACCAGACCGCTTGCAGCGCCTCCCGGAAATTGCGAGCCGGATTTTCCGAAACCCAGATACAGGTTTCGGCAATCTGCTTCAATTCCTTTTGGCGGGGCCTATCCGATGTTTGCCCGGCCATTTGTTGAGCCAGACCGGCGTAACGCTGCATTAATTCACGGGCTGCTTGCAGGGCGATTTCTGCGGCATCGTAGAAAATCTGCTGCTCCGGGGCCTGAACATCCGGTTGTTGGCGGGCAGCCGCCACTTTTTGTTGAAGACCTTTCACGCCCAACCACAGCCAGCCTTCCACGTCCGGCAAAATGTGTCCCTGGGCGTGGTCGGTTTGGTTCAGGCTGAACGCCTTGCCGTCAACCGCGTGTTTTACGTCGGCAGGGATGCGGGCAGCCACGGTATCTTCCAGCGTTTTACCGCGCCAGTAGGGAAAAATCTCTTCCCGCAGTTCTTTGATCTGCTCCGGGCCAATATTGAATTTGTCCTGGGGACGGGTTGGCAAAATTTCAAGTTCCCGGTCAATCCAATCCACCGCCCCTTCCGGCGCAATCACGCCCATCCGGGGTAGCAGCGAGCGATTACCCACAATGAGTTCATCGGGGTTGATAGTGATGCTCATCCGGCGCACCAGATGGCGCAGCATTTTGGCCCGGCGGAGCGGCATCGGCTCTCCCTCGGTTTGTTGGTAACTTTCGGTAGTATAGCGGGCGCGCTCCACATCAATTTCACGCTCGTTTTGCAGCAAACGTTTTTTGATACGAGCCGCAGCCGGGGCCGGTTCGGTTGTCAACCATTCGGCCTGGGGGAAAGCTGAAGGCGGATTTTCTCTAAGTTCCGTGAGTGTCGGTATCTTGTTATTGACTTGGTTCATCAATTGTCCTCCAAGGCCTGGCGGGCCAGCCAGCCACAGCCCAAAATAGGCCCCTCATCGCCTAATGCCGCCGGCACAATCCGCACCCGCGAAGCAATCGATTGAAAGGCGTAGTCCGGCACGGTTCGACGGGCCGGTTCCAGCAATATCTCACCCGCTTTGACCACGCTGCCGCCTATCGCATACAGTTCAATATCCAGCGTCATCGCCAGTGTGGCCACCATCACGCCTACGGCTTCACCGGCCTGGCGCATCACCCGGCCCGCAAACTCATCTCCTTGCGCGGCCAATTGAGCCACCGCTTCGCCGGTAATGGCCGGGTTGGTATCATGGCCGGCCTGCTCCCGAAAACGGCGGTAGTGGTAGGCCAAGGCCGGGCCGCAGGTATATCCTTGCACGCAGCCGCTGATCTCGGAGCCGGGCAGATTTTGGAAAGGTTCGGCATCACGATCAATGGTAAATCCCCCTACCTCCCCGGCAGAGTTGTGCATACCGCGATACAACTGCCCCTCCAAAATAAAGGCAGCGCCCACGCCCGTCCCAATCACAATGTAGACCATGCTGCGTTCGTCCCGGCCAATGCCAAAATAATATTCTCCCAGGGCGGCGGCTTTGGCATCGTGCTCCAAGACAACGGGCAACGTCAAACGATCCGCCAACATTTTACGCAGCGGGGTATTATGCAAACCGGCCAGATTGGGGGGATCAAGCAACATCCCACTCTCATGATCTACCGGGCCGGGGGTGCAGATGCCGATGGCCTCGATGCGCTCTCCGACGGGTAGATCGCTCTCCAGTTCGGCCACGCTTTGCGCAATACGCTCGACCACGACAGTTGGTCCTTCCGCAGCCTGGGTGAGAATACGGCGTGACGACGTTTTTTTATTTTCAGGGGTCAATAAACCCAAAGCAATTTTGGTAGCGCCTAAATCAATGCCAATAACCCAGTTGTTCATACGTTTTTACCTCTAGAGTGTGCAAATGCACAGTAATGCGTGTGGTTGCACATAGAATAGCATAGCAACTGATGATTGTCAATTTGTTATTTGTGCCGGATTGTAAAAAACGCGGCTATCGATGAAAGTCGCGTTTTCATGATAATGACTGTTCGTGTTGCACCAACCAGAGTGAATCAATTATCCTTTCACCGAACCGGCCAGCAGCCCCCGAACGAAAAATCGGCCCAGAAAGATATAAATAATGGCCGTGGGTAATGCGGCAATGACCGCGCCGGCCATCACCACATTCCACTCAACTGAAAAGGAGCCGGACAGGTTGTTCAAGGCCACGGTCACCGGTTGGGCTTTGGGGTTGGGAACCACGGTGATGCCAAACAGAAAATCATTCCAGATATTGGTAAATTGGAAGATGCAGACCACCACAAAGGCCGGGATCGATAGGGGCAGCATGATGCTGGTAAACGTGGTCACTACGCCGGTTCCGTCAACTCGCGCGGCTTCGAGTAATTCTGTAGGCACGGTGGCAAAGTAATTGCGGAAGATCAGGGTGGTGATAGGGATGCCATACACCACATGGACTAAAATTAAGCCGGGGACGGTGCCGTACACCCCGATGGTTTGTAGAAATTGAACCAGGGGGAAGAGAATGCTCTGGTAGGGTATAAAAAAGCCAAAAAGCATCACCGTAAACAAAATGTCCGAACCGCGAAACTTCCATTTGGCCAGCAGATAGCCGTTAGCGGCCCCGATGAAGGCGGAAATAAGGGTGGCCGGGATCACCATGGTCAAGCTATTGAGCATGTTGGGCTGCAAACGCTCCCAGGCTCCAAAGAAACCGTTTTCGCCGGCGCTGATCGTTGCCGGGGGAATCCACATGGTCGAAAGGCTGACATTGACGGCTTCTTTTAATCCGTTAACGATCATCACATAGACAGGGAGAATATAGAAAAGCGCGGCCAGTATCAAAACGAGCCAGATCACCCAGCGCCCTAATTGATGAGGTAGAGCAAAACTTTTGGTTGGTTTTTTAGTTTCAGAGATCATTGTTCTTCCTTCCGCAAGGTGTAGGCCAGGTAGGGGATGATAACCAGGGCAACGAGAATCAGCATAACAATTGCCGCCGCCGAGGCCAGATTGAAGCGGTTGGCCCGAAACATCTGTTCAAATACAAAGATGGCCGGCACATCGGTGGCAAACCCAGGCCCCACGCCGGCCATCGTCCAGACCAGATCAAATATTTTGAACGAAACGTGCAGCAGGATCACCACGGTGCTGATGGTGATCGGCTTGAGCATGGGGATGATGATGTGTCGATAAAGCTGCGCCTCGGTTGCCCCGTCTATCCGCGCCGCTTCACGAATTTCGTTGGATATGGTAACCATTCCGCCCAGATACATGGCCATCACAAAGCCCGATAGCTGCCAGGTGGCGGCAATAGCCACAGGGATCATGGCGGCAGGAACGCCCAATTTCACCTGTAAATCGCCCGCTGCCGGCCAGATATAGGCCAGCGCCCCGTTGACCGCCAGCAGCACATCCGGATTGGTGGCCCAACCCGGTTGAAGAGGCTCCAGCCCTAATTGCACCAACAGCGGGTTGATGCCAAAGATTTCAAAAAAGAGATTGATGCCTGTTTCCGGGTTGAACAGCCAGCGCCATACCACGCCGGTCACCACAAACGACAGCGCGTATGGAAAGAGAATGACGTTCCGAAAGAATGTTTTCCCGGCTATTTTGTGATCCAAAATGATGGCTAAAAATAAGCCAAGCAAAATAGAAAAGAGCAGAAAGAAAACGGTAAATACCACGGTATTACGCAGGTCAGATTGCCACCGGGGGCTTGTAAACAGATCGACATAGGTTTGATGCAGCGGGTCGCGGATGGTCATATCGGGTTTGAGGGTTCGCCAATTGGTGATGGAAACATAAAATGTCGAGCCAATAAAATAATAGACAAAGATGGCAATGGCAACCAGCGAAGGCAGGAGTATCAGGAAAGACTGCACGGGTTCAGATATCAGTCGTCGTTTGTTAAGGGCGAGCAAAGCCCGAACATTGATTTTTGTTTTTGTTGTGGTCGGAGAAATTGTTGACATTAACCACACCTTTCTTCTTTTGAGTTCATCGTAACTTCAATTGCTAGTTTTGCAAATATTTGCTGTTGCTATTTGATAGTGTCAGAAGTATTGAAGCGAGGATACCATTACCCATATCCTCGCTTCAATGTTTTAAGCCGGTCCGGTTTGACTATTGAGCAAATCCGGAGTCTTGCGCGGCCTGGACGAGAGCATTGGTAAAGGCGTCGATATCGCGGTCAACCAGGAAGAGGGTGATGGCATCGGTGAAGGCTTGTTGGAAATCGGAGGGCGCGGCAGCGCCGTGAACCATCGAGCCGACCATCTCGCCGGATTGGGAGTTAGCCAAAGCCCATTGCAGGTATTCGCCAAAGACGCCGGGGTCGCAGTCGGTGCGGGCGCAAATGGAGCCTTTGATCGGGTTGAGCTTCTCCTGGGCTTCCTTGCCGCCGGCCACGCGCAGCCACTCGCGGGCAGCCTGGGGATGGGGCGGGGAGCCGGCACCCATGGTGAAACCGTCGGACAGGCCGACGAAGATGTTCTCGGTGCCGGGCACGCTGACCCAGCCAAACTCAACATTGTCGGTCAGACCGGCATTGGCAAACTCGCCGTAGGCCCAGTCGCCCATCACGGTGAAGGCGCACTTGCCTTCGATCACCTTCTTGACCGCCTGATCCCAGGAGAGGGCCGAGTGGTCATCGTTGATGTAGTCCAACATCCGGCTGTAGGTTTCCATCGCTTGTTTGACCTGGGGATCATCAAAGGAGACAGAGCCGTCCCACAGGCCGTTCCAGCCGTCCGCGCCCAGGGTGCCGACCATGACCGATTCGAGCAGGTGCGCCTGGGTCCAGACGCCGGAGTCGCCCACGCAGAGGGGATCAACACCGGAAGCTTCGATGGCTTCGGCATATTCAAAGAACTGGTCAAAGGTCATCGTCTCGCCGACCTCAACACCGGCATCGGCCACCACGGCTTTGTTGTACCACAACTCGTTGGCCCGGTGTATGTTGACCGGCACCATGTAGGGCACGCCGTTTTCATCGCTGACCATATCGAGCAGAAGTTGAGGGTAGACATCGAACCAGCCTTCTTCCTCAAAGAGGTCTTGCAGGGGGGCGGCGTAGCCGGTGTCGATGTACTGCGCTTTGAAGCCGACGCCGCCAAGCGCCTGCCAGGAGTCGGGCACATCGCCGCCGGAGAGGCGGGTAGCCAGCACGGCGCGGGCATTGGTGCCGGTGCCGCCGGCCACGGTGGCATTGATAATTTCGGTATCGGGATAGTATTTGTTGAAGGTGTCAAACGCTTGCTGTACCGCCGCAGCCTCACCACCGGACGTCCACCACGTGAAAATCTCTACTTCATCTTCCAAATCTCCAGAAGAGCCTGAGGCTGCTTCTTCGGCAGCGGGTTCTTCGGCGGCGGGTTCTTCTGCCGCAGATTCTTCCGCCGCAGGCGCTTGGGGTTCGGGGGCAGTGGTTGAGCCACAGCCCGCGATGATCATGCCTGCGGTCAATAAGACAAGCAAACTGATAAAGAAAACATATCGTCGTTGAATAAACATTTTCTTCGTTCTCCTCTATTTTTTGGTGTTAAGTTTGTTTTTGTTTGACTACAGTTCCCAATGTTATCGTGTAAAACCAATCGAGCTACAATCACCTCCTTCTAAAACATTAAATTCCCCATCAAAGCAAAGTAGGAACCGAACGAATACAGCTTGACGGCAATACCAGGCCATGATAGGATATATCTCATTTGAACTGGTGGAGCAGCCGGTTGAGGTTGTGACAGAGGAATATGGTATTTGATTTAAATCGAACCAATTATATCAATCTTTCGTCACCAAAGCGAGGGTTTGGACCGGACATCAAGAGGACTAAAAAGCTGAAATGGGTACATTTGAGAAATTTGAACAATATCTGAACGAAGGGTTGAGTCATCTTTACGATCCCACCTACCAACCGCCCGAATTGCTCTGGGCGGTGATCGGCAGCCATTCGCAACAACGATCCGGCGGGGAATCTGTACACGAGGCGGTGATCGAGGCTATTGAGCAACTTAAGCCGGGGGCGGAGGTGCCTCAAAACGCCCGCAGCAAACGCTTTTACGATCTGCTGGTTTACCGCTATGTTCAAGGTTTGACCCAAAACAAAACCGCCGAACTGTTGAATCTCACCACCCGCCATCTTCGCCGTGAACAACAACAGGCCGTCCACGTGCTGGCGCAGCACCTGTGGGAGCAAAGCCAGATAGAATTGCCTCTCACAGATGATCCTGCGCAATCTGGAGAAGCCACAGAAGGAGAGAATGCCTCAGCCTCGTGGCATTCTCAGGTAAAACAGGAGTTGCAGAAATTGCAGCAAAGCACGCCCAGCCTGGTCGATGTGGAAACCGCTATCCAGGGGGTAGTGAAAGTGGGAACCGTTCTGGCCTCCAAACACAACGTGCGCCTGAACTTAGAATTAGACCAATCCCATTTGGTGGCGGCAATTCATCCCTCTGCCCTGCGCCAGATATTGATCACCGCCATTGAGAAGCTGGTTCAGCATATGTCGGCAGGGGAGATCACGCTGCGGGCGGCACAGCCTCAGGCGGGAGACCCCATCAGCATTTCCATAACCGGGTGCCCGGCTACCGCAGAAACTTTGCCCCATAGCGATCTCATCCAGGAGATTCTGGAGACCCAGGGCGGGTCGGTTGAGGTCAAACGCGGGAAAGATCGCCTTGAATTTTTGATAAAATTGCTGCCGGCCAGTAAAAATATCACCGTGCTGGTTGTGGATGATAATGCCGATCTGGTTAATTTTTACCGGCGCTACGTTGCCAGAACCCGGTATGAAATTGTCCACCTGGATACCGCGGAACATCTTTTTGAAACCATTGCCGAGGTTGAACCCGATATTATTGTCCTGGACGTTATGCTGCCCGATGTTGACGGTTGGGAATTACTGACCAATCTGCACGAGCACCACGCCACGCGATCCATTCCGGTAATTATCTGCTCAGTGGTCAAACGGCAGGAATTGGCGGCGGCGTTAGGAGCCGCCCTCTATCTACCCAAGCCGGTGCGCCGCCGGGAGTTTATTCAGGCGTTGGACCAGGTTCTGAGTCAGGTTTCATCAGAAGCGCCGCCAACTGAAACGAACAATCCAGCAACTTTTTAATTGAGAACCCCGACCCGGTTGTTGCCAGCAAAACTTTGCTGTGAACGGGTTGCTCGGTAATATCCTCCGCCGAGACCATGGCCACGGGAATATCCCTTATTGTTTGATCTCTTCTTTTCTGCTCCAACACCTGCCAGCCATCCATATGAGGCATGATAATGTCCAGCAGCATTAAATCGGGGGGATTGGCGCGTAATTCCTCCAGCGCGGCTTTGCCCCCCGAGGCCGTGGTAATTTCCAGAGACTCATCGCAGATCAGCAGCATTCGTGTAAAAAGCTGTAAAATATCGAGGTTATCATCCACCACTAAAATGCGTTTTGGCGGCGCGTCAAGCGCCTGGATAACCCGCTCCAGATCGGCCCGCCGGACCGGCTTGATCAGATAATCAATGGCGCCGGCCTCCCTGGCCCGATCCAGCCGGGGCGGCAGCGAGCAGCCAATAATGGGCGTATCGGTGATATTTTTCCTGGCTTGTTCTACCATTGGCCCTAAATTATTGCGGGATGTAGCGTTGAGAATCACCAGATGGGCCGGGCATTCCTGAATAGCCCGCACGGTTTCAGACAGGCTGCGGGTATCTACAAATTCAATCTCATCAGAGTAGGGGGTACACAGGGGGTGCAAATCGCCGGTTTCATCGCAGATGACCACCCGCTGCCGGTAGGGTAACTCCGGCAAATTGGGCCACGAGGCCCGTTCAAGAAAAACCCAATCCTGGCTGATCCAGCGCCCGGGGGCAGCCGGCGGCGGGGTTGGCGGTGAAATGGGCAGCTTGAAAAAAAAGGTGCTGCCCTTGTTTAGCTCACTTTCAAGCCAAATCTGCCCTCCGTGATGTTCAATAAATTGCCGGCTGATACTCAGGCCCAGGCCGCTGCCGCCCTGATCGCGCCACATGCGATTGCTGCTGCTCTGGTAAAAGGGTTCAAAGATTCGCTCCGCTTCTTCCGGCGAAATACCCGGGCCGGTGTCGGTTACACGCACCAGCACTTCATGGCCCTGTTTTTCCACCGCCACCGTGATACCGCCCTGCTCCGTATAGCGGGCGGCGTTGCTGACCAAATTGAGTATCACCTGGCGAATGCGGGTTTCGTCACAATAAACCTGCGGCAAGTCGTGGGGAACGATCACCTGCCACGCTAATTTCTTTTTCTCCAACAGCGGGCGCACAACCGTGGCCGCGTTTTCTATGTTTTCGGACAAATCCACCCACTCTCGATGGAGGGTAAACTGGCCCGTTTCAGTTTGGCTCAACGCCAGCACATCGTTGATCAGGCTGGCCAGATGATGGCTGTTGCGGTGGACAATATCCAGATCATTGAGCAGCGTTGGCGGCAGGTCGTACCCGTAAATTTCCGGCGTTTCGGTCAAGGTGTCAATGAGGCCGATGATCATATTGAGCGGCGTGCGAAATTCGTGGCTGATTTTGGCGGCAAAGGCGGCCTTGGCCTGTTGGGCTTCCTCGGCGATTAAGCGCATGGCGGCCAGTTTTTCAGAGAGCAGCATCATCTCCCGGTTAGAATGGGCCAGGTCCTCCAGCAACTGGTTCATTTCAACTTTGCTTTCTCGCGCTTCGGCCAGATCACGCCCGGCATCTTCAACAAATTCCTCCAGCCAGGCATTTCTTTGGTACATCGGGCGATAGATGGCGATGATGGCTCCGAGTGTGACCAGAATCGCAATGATGGTTGTTATCACGCTCATCGGGGCAACGCCTGGGGTAACGGTGGGCAGCCCCGCTATCAGAATAATCTCGACAATGGCGGTGGCGGCGGCGGTGGTGAGGCTTTGCAGCGCGGCGGCAAAAATTACCGGCAGAGTCATCAACAGCAAAAATTCGGGGATCTCCAGCCAAAGCGGCCCCAGCGAAAGAGCAATAACAACCGCCGCAATGGCGAAATAACGGCCTGCCGCGGGCCGCCAGTAATCCAGCAACAAAATAAGGCCGGCCAGCGCGTAGAGCAATAATTCAAAACTCTGCACTTTATATCTAATCGAAGAATTGAACCAGATCAGATCAAAATAAACCAGCGTAAAGGCGGCCAGGATCAACAAGAGCGCGATCCATTTGGGGGACGGGCGGATCTCAATATTGGCCTCATATTGATTGACAGTTTGCATAGACTTCACCATCACTTTCAGCAAAAATAGGCGCAGAATATTTGGTAAAACAAAAAAAGCCGTATCCCAAATGGTACGGCTTTTTGCCACCCTGTCCAAATTCGGTTATCTGATTTCGGCAACAGGCACCCAGCGTTTTTCTGCCGACGAAAGCGCGGCGGCTTCCATGACTTCCTGCACCTTCAATCCATCGGCCAGGGTGGGGATAGCCGGCGTGTCTTCGGCAACGGCTTTGAGAAATTGGTATTGGCTCTCGGCGTGGCTGCGCACAAAACCCGGCGGCATCGACCAATCCGGCGATTTCTGATCCGCGTGGCGCTGCACGGTTTCTAACTTGCGGAAGCCCCGCATCCCGCCCAGGGGCTGGGCCGCATCGCGGGTATCATAAACCTCCAGCCAACTGGGATCGGCTGAGTTGAAGCGCAGCGCGCCTTTATCGCCAAAAATCTCAATTTGCAGATCATTGGTGACGCCGGTGCCCATGCGCGAGACTTCCACCAAACCCAGGGTGTCGTCGGCCATGCGCAGGTGCATCAGGGCGATGTCATCAACATCTACCGGCCCTTTTTCGGCTGCCCCGGCAGCCAGCGGGCGTTCTTTGATGAGCGTGTCCATGGTGGCCTGCACCGACCCAAAATCGCCCAACAAATAATAGACTACATCCAAAATATGCGATCCAATGTCAAACAGCGCCCCGCCTCCGGAAATATCTTTTTGCAACCGCCAGGAGAGCGGTTTGTGGGGATCAATGTAGCTGGCGCGATAATACCGCCCTCGGAAGGAAAATACCCGCCCCAGAAAACCGTCTTCCACCAGTTGGCGCGCGCGGGTGATGGCCGGGAAAAAACGAAAATTGAACGTTATCTGGGTTTTGATACCGGCTTTTTCCACCGCGGCCACCATCTGCCGCCCTTCGGCTACATTCATGGCCAGGGGTTTTTCGCAATAGATATGTTTGCCGGCTTCAGCCGCCGCCAGCACCACCTCGACGTGTTTGTGGTTGGGTACGCAGCAATCGATCACGTCAATGTCATCGCGGGCGAGCAAGTCGTGATAATCATCTGTCCAGAAATCGCAGCCAATTTCACGGGCAGCTTTTTCAGCGGTTTCACGCCGGCTGGTGGCCACGCCCAACACATTTACGGTATTGGCCGGTAATCCGTAATGAAACGGAATATTACGATAACCCATTAAGTGAACCCGCCCGATACCGCCATAACCGATCATTCCAATGTTGAGTTTTTTCATCGAAAATTCCTTCAGGCTTTCTTTAAACCGTTCTCATCCCGATATTTGTGGCCGGCTTCATCCATGATGGCGCGCAATTTTTTCACGGCGGCTTCAATCTGGCCGGTGCCGGGCACATACTTGCCCTCCGGCCCTTTTAACAGTGGTGATGAAAATTCACCCACCGTCATGCCCACTTTTATAAAATCTTCCACGTTGCCGGTATTGAGGCCGCCGTCTTCCATCAACTCCATTTGGCCTTCCAACCCAGCGTCTACGATCATTTGGTGCAAGCGTTGGATGTTGTCGATCATGATCGGGTCCATGGTGTGCGGGCTTTTACCGGACTCTTTTACCCAAAAATGGGCGCGGCTTTCGTATTCAATAATATCGATATAGGGCAGGATGTACTGTTCAAAGGCGTCAATGGGCAGCCCCTGCCAGGCCCAGACGCCCACTTTTAAGCCCAGGGCGTCTTTGATGTAGGTGATAGCTTGCATGGTCAATTCATCCATTGTTTCCAACGGCAGGGTGATCAGGTTGACGCCCAGATCGGCCAACTGTTTGAAAACGTCAAAACTGGGGCGCACCATCTGGAGTTGGGCTTCAATTTCCAGGTTGGTGCTTTTTCTGACCCCCTCAATAATATCAAAGCCGCCCCGGGGCATGCCAAAGTCCATATATTTGCCATCGCGGACTTCGAGGTGCAGCCAATCCACGCCCCCCGCTTCCAATTCCTGGACTTGCGCGCCCAGCACGGCGTAATCGGCCCAAAACAGCCCCGCCGCGATTTTTACTTTTTTACCTACTTTTCCAATCGTGTCTGTCATCACTATTTTTCCCCCATTTAATGTTTTAGAGATTGGTTATTGGAGATTGGAGATTTCTTGATCTCCGATCTGTGGTACCCATGTTTTAGTTTTCCACAATCACCTTCATCCCCTGCCCGGAACGCATCAAGTCTACCCCGCGAGACAGATCGGACAGCGAGACGCGGTGGGTGATGAGGTTTGATGGCCGCAAGCGGCCGCTTTCCAGCAATTGGATGGTTTGGGCAAAGGGTTTGAGGCCCACAAACGCGCCATGAATCGTCAGATCGTAGCGGGTGATGGTGTATTGATTGATCGGCGGATTATCGTGCGGGCGCAACCCAAAGGCAATCACCTGCCCGGCGCGGCGGGCCAATTTGATGGCCATACCCAACTGGCTGCCCACCGCATCAACAACCACATCCGCGCCCAGCCCGGTGAGGGCGTGTACGGCTTCGGGCAGGTCAACGCCGGTGGGGTTGAGCGCCTCATCCATCCCTACCTTTTTGGCAAAATCCAGGCGGTAAGGCGCAATATCGGCCACAATCACCCGGCCTGCGCCGAGTAGTTGGTACAATTGGGCAAAAAGCAGCCCCATCGGCCCCGCGCCAATCACCATCACATTATCCCCAGCCTGAATCGGCGCGCGCGCCACCGACCCCACTACACACGACAGCGGCTCAAACAACACCGCATCGTCGCGGGGAACCTCCCGGCTGATTTTGAACAATGCTCGCTGGGGTGCCAGCAGGTAGGGCGCAAATGCGCCGTCGATGGTGGTGCCGATGGTGCGGTAATTGGTACACTGATTGTCCAGGCCGCGCCGGCAGTAGCCGCATTGGCCGCAGGTGAGCCGGGGAGCAATCACCACCCGGTCACCGGGAGCCAGGTTGGTGACAGCGGCGCCGACTTCTTCTACAAGGCCCACGCCTTCATGACCAATGATGATGTTGGGCGTGGCCTTGTGGGCCGGCGGCGTGGCCAGAATATTCAAATCCGTCCCGCAGATTCCGCAGGCTTCAATTTTTACCACAACATCATCAGGATTTTCAAGAGAGGGGAGGGGGCGGTCTTCATATTCAAGTTTTCCCTCGCCTTTAAAGATGGGAACATTCATTGTTGTCATTAGTTTTCTCGATTCAGATTTAGAACTTTTGCGGCTGTGTGGTCATCAGTGCAGAGTACTTTGATAGTACAGGTTCTCATCGCGCCCAGTATGGCCCTGGCTTTTTCCCGGCCGCCGGCCACCGCAACGGTCAGGGGGATGTGGCATAATTCATCAAAATTTATCCCGATGACCCGTTGATTGTATTCACACGGATGCAACTGGCCGGTGATATTGAAAATCTGGCCGGCCAGGTCGCCGACAGCGCCGGCGGCGGTTAAGGCGGCCAATTCATCCGGGGTGATAAACCCGGCTTCAACGAAACCGGAGGTTGCCGGATCGAGATTGCCAATGCCCAACAAAGCCACATCGGCTTGCCGCGCCGTGGCCAGGGTATAACCAATTTCTCGCTGCCGGCGCAGCACGTCGGCGGCTTCGGCGCTGTCCGCAATGAGGGGCGAGGATAAATAAAGCACTTCGCCGCCCAGTTTTCGGGCCAGCCGGTTGGCCAGGGTCGCGCTGTCTACATCCTGCATAGAAAAGGGCATGCTGCCCATCGCCTGGGCTACCCGCACACGGGCTTGAAAATCGGGTCGAATCGCGTTGATAACTTCGTAGGTGGAGCGTCCCAGGCAAACGGCCATGGTCGAGCCGCCTGTCAATACCTGTTCCAGATAATAGGCCCCCAACTGTCCAAGCAGGTGCAGGCTGGGGGCTGATGGGCCGGTTTTGAGTACCAGGGCTTCTTTTAAATCGAACGTTTTTTTAAGAGATAATTCAAGGTCCAGGTCTCGCTCAAGCGGCCAGTTGATGGTAATCTGGACCACGTTTTCGGCTTTGGCCTGTTTGAGGAGACGATAGACTTTCACCCGCGACAGGTTTAACTGCCGGGCAATTTCATTCTGAGTCAATTCCTGCTCGTAATACAGCGAGGCAATTTGGGCTAATAGATTCCGGTGGCTATCGGTGGTCATTAGTTTTCTCCAGGTGTGCAATTGAACATATATATGTTCAATTGCACAAACTATAGCATAACGTGGATGATCTGTCAACCCTGTTTCCGCATTTTTTTACTCAAATTTTACGTTGAAAAAGCCGATCGTGTGATAAAATTGAAGCTTGAACGGCAGTCGATGCTGTTCAACTTATTTGCCCGAAAGGAACAGCCGGCATGACAAATCCGTCATCCTCAACCGAAAACCAGACGATTGTTATCAACAAAGATCTGGTTATTGAGCTTTTACCCATTGTTGAAGGCCACAACTCTCCGGCCCTTTGTTTGCATACCCGACATGAGCCGGAACAATCTATTGTGATTCTGTTGAATGAAATTCACCAGGTGCGCGACGCGCTGGCAGAGGCCGGCACACGTTTGAAGGAGATGCGGCTGGAAACCATCGAAAAAAGTAAAAAGAGCCGGCCGGATTGCAGTAACTTAGGCCCCTCAACCACGTGTTAACTCCTGCGGCAAATGTAGAAGTAGTTCATTGGATCGTGTTCCGGCTGTTCTACCCGTATGTCGGTAAAACCGGCCTCGGCCAGCATATCCAGCGCCTTCTCTTTGCCCCACATCGTGCCCAGTCCTTCGCCGCCTTCGGCCAGCGATACGGTCATGCAGTGCATCGTAGAGATGGTGTACAAAAACGGGGCCAGCGGATGGTCAACATTGTGATGAACGTGGCTGGAACCGGCGATATCCTGCATAAAATAAATGCCATCCGGCTTGAGAGCGCGGGCGATGTTGCGTAATACCTGCCCCGGATACGCCTGGTCGTGAACGGCATCGAAGGTGAAGATCAAATCATAGTGCTTCGACTCGTTGAACGCGGCGGCATCCTGCACGTCAAAACGCAAATTGGTCAGCCCCAACGCTTTTACATCGGCCTGGGCCACGGCAATAGCCTCTTCAGAAAAATCGAAGCCGAAAAAGCGGCTGTCAGGGTAAGTCTGGGCCAGCCGTTTCAGCGCGTTACCACGCCCGCACCCCACATCCAACACATTGATGCCCTGCTGCAACTTCTCTCTTAGCCCCGGCATCAGCGGCAATATCTGTTCGATCAACGGCTCAACAATGTTGACGTTGCTGTCTTCGGCCATCACCTCGTGAAAATGGTGAAAATCGGCATAGGGCACGCCGCCGCCATGGGCAAAACAGTTGATGATTTTGTCCTCGATACTGCCCAAAACGCCGATGTGTTGGGTATACAGGGCCAGGTTATCGGCTCCAACCTGGCGGGTGAGGGCAGCCGCATGTTCCGGCGGCAGGTGGTAGGTTTTTAGCGCCGGGTCGTACGCAACAACCCGGCTGACGACCATCGCGTTCAGCCACTCACGCACGTAGCGTTCTTGCAAGCCGGTGGCTTCGGCAATCTGGGCGCTGGTGGCCGGTGGTAATATCGCCATGGTGTCAAACAATTTGGTGCGGTGGCCGATGCTGGCCATCAACGCCAATGCGCCATCATTCAACACGCCGATCATTTTTTCGGCAAAGGCTTCTGCTTTTTGGGGATTGAATCCGTTGGTACTCATTTTATTTCGCTCCTTTTGGTATAATAATTTGTTCCTGATGACATTTACTTAAAACACAGTTTAGCAGCCCCGGCGAGATAACTCATCTGCCAGGGGTTGGGTTAGGGGTTTGTTTAAAAGAGTTGGGGAGCAAAATAAAATTTTGGGGTGATGGTTTCAGAGCAGTTTCAATTCCCGGCCTTGGGCCACGGCTTCAACCCGGTTGCGAACGCCCAGTTTGCCGTAAATCCGGCCGGTGTAATATTTAACCGTACCGGTGGCAATAATCAAGCGTTCGGCGATTTCCGGGTTGGTCAGCCCCTCGGCCATCAGTTGAAGGACTTCTACCTCTCGTTCGGTCAACGGCTCCACCAGCGGGGAAGGATGGGCCGGCGACTCAGCAACGGCGACTGGCTCCGGGGGTGTTGATCCAGCAGCCAGGGGGGTGGACAACCAGCTTTGAACTTGAGCCACCAGGCCGGGCAGGTCATCAGCAGAATGCGGCGTTTCCCGCTGAGCCGGAAGCGCTTGCCGGGCCTGCTCCCTGATTTCGGAACTGCTGGCCGGATGGGAGGCAATCAGGTTTAACAAGGCCAGCCGCAAGTCGTCGGGGCCAGCCTGGCGCATCAGATCGGCAAGAGCAGCTAATATAGAAAGAAGCAGCGGCATAAACTGTATTTCCGCTGCAATCTGGAGCGCCTGATAAAAATAGTGACGGGCGGCCTGCTCGTCGCCCTCGGCCCCGGTACTCCGGGCCAAACCGTAAAATGCGGTGGCCAAACCACCTCTGTCGCCGATTTCCTGATAAATGGAGCAGCTTTGCTCAAACAACTGCCGGCTTTCGACAGAATTTTTTTGTTGAAGGGCCACTTCCCCCAAATGATTCAAAGCAACCGCCATTCCTTCAGGATCGTCAAATTCCTGGCGGAGGGCATAAGCGGTCTGGTAGTGCGCTTTGGCAGCGCTATCATCTTGCAAGGCAGCGGCAATATTGCCCATCTCAATAAGACAATAGGCCCGAAACCAGCGGTCGCCGGCGGTTTGTGCGGCAGTATGAGCTTGCTGAATATAGGTTTGAGCCAACTCAGGGTTGCCTTGCAGCAGCGCGGTCCGGGCCAGCACGTAACAGGCCGTCTGGTGGTTGCCGACATTGGAATGGGCCTCACAGTTTTGGCGGGCTTCTTCGGCGGCGGCAGCGGCCAGGGCATAATCGCCCCGAATCAGAGCGACCATTGCGGAGAGCAGCCGGGGATCCGAGGTGTATTTAGACAGCGGCGGAATATCAAACTGCTGATAGAGGTCCTGGCAGCGAGTGGCCGCGGCCTCGGCGTCGGCCAGCCGGCCCAGGCGGATATAATACCAGCCCAAAATCGCCAGCAAGCCCGCCAATGTTTGACTGATGGCAGCCGTGGGTTCCTGTTGATCAAGGCTGCGGATCGCCTTTTCAAAGGCGGCGACTCCTTCCAGATAACGGCCCCGAAATTGAAAAAACATATCCAGCGTTTCGTCTGATTTTTGAATTTCTGTAATCCTGGCCAACTCGACGGCCCACTGCCAGGCGGCCCGGATATTTTCCAATTCCCGCGCAATTTCCACAGTGGCCGCGTTCTGTCGTTGGCCGCGGACATCAGCCCGGCGCTGGTGCAGAAAATCGGCGTAGTAGGCGCAGTGTAAATCGTAAACCTGATCCACATCTTCCGGCGAACGGGCCAGATGTTCAGCGGCAAATTGGCGCAGCAGTTCGTGGATTTGATAGCGCCCCTCAGGCGTCCAGCGCAGCAGCGATTTGTCAACCAGCGCGGTCAGGGTGATCAACGAGGCCCCGGCCACTTGCTCGGCGGCGTGGCGGCGGAATGAGCCACGGAAAACGGCCAGCCGTTGGAAGACCGCCTGCTCTTGAGAGCTGAGACGCTGCCAGGATTGGTTAAAAACCGCCTGCATACTCTGATGCCGGCGGGGAACATCGCGCAGGCGGGCGGCCAGAAAATCAAGGCTCTGGTGAATTTCAGCGGCGATTTCGGCACAGGTCAAGCTTTTGGCCCACGAGGCGGCCAGTTCAATCGCCAGGGGTGTACCTTCAACCAGACGGCAAATTTGGGCAACACCGTCTTGCTCATCCTCCAACAAGAAACCGGGCCGCACCCGCTCGGCGCAGCGGGCAAAAAGCTGCATCGAGCTGAAGGATTCCAGCTCTTCCAGATCGTTGGCCGCCGGATAGGGCAGGCCGTCAACCTGATACAGCCACTCCTCCTGTAAATTCAACGCCTCCCGCGAGGTGACCAGCAACTTAAGGCCGGTTGTGGCGCGAAGTAAATCGGTCAACACCGGCATGCCCGCCAGCAAATGTTCGAAATTATCCAGAACCAGCAATACTTGTTTGTGCCCCAGATAATTAGCCAGTTGGGCTTGCGGTTCGAGGTGGCCGGACAAAGAGAAATGGAGCGTATCAGCAATAGTAGAAATGAGGAAATCCAAATTTTCAACCGGTTGCAGGGAAACAAAATATACCCCGTCGGCAAAGTTGGGCTGCGCCTCGCCGGCTGCTTGCAGCGCCAATCGCGTTTTGCCAATACCGCCGGGGCCGACCAGAGTGACCAAACGGCAGGCAGGGTTTGCCAGCAGGTCAATAATTTCGGCCACTTCATCGACGCGCCCCACAAAGGGGGTTAGTTGGTTAGGTAAATTATGAGCTATGTTGGAGAGTTGATCTGGCTGTTGTGCAGAAGTCATTTCTTAAGCCCTGCTCCCAAATTTTTACAGCTCCATTATAGGTGATTCTTATTCTACCATACTCGATGGTCTGACAAAAACATCCTGCGCTCAATCTTGTAAATCCTCGCCATCAATCGTACAATGAGATTGAAACAGGCCGGGTAACGGTTCAAATCGAACAGGCAAATGGTAAAACGATTCGACTCCAAACGATGGGGGCAGGCAGGGCAGCGGGGGAGCTGAGACTATAAAGACTGAAAGGCATCAAAAATATGGAGAGCAGGCAACAGAAGCCCGGTAAGGGTCTTGAGGGGGCTGACAGGCTAACCGAAAAAACGATTTCTCACAAAACTGAACAGGAACAATGGGAAACGGCTCTGAAAAAAACCGAGGCAAATTTCAGGGCCGTTTTTGAAAACAAGCTCCAGGGCATTATTTTACTTGATAAAGACCACACTGTTAAGGTTTTTAACCAGGCCGCCTTCCGCGTTTTTGGAGAGCAACTCAGGGAAGGCGACATTATCCACACCTATTTCCCCCACGAAAATCAAAGCGAACTTAATGATATTTTAGCCAAAACACTCCAGGGCCAATCTGTAAGGCTGGAAAAGAAGCTGGAAATATACAACAAGTATGTTTGGTTTGAACTCGACTTCAGCCCCATTATCATCGATGCGGATCAGATTACCGGCGTTTGCTTGAGCTTTATTGATGTTACTAAATTAAGAGAAACCGTGGAGATCCTTACGGAATCTGGCGCGCGGTTGCTGGCCGAAATGCAAAGCGTGCTGGTTGTTTCCAGGGCACTGCTCAGTGAACTCAATTTAACAACGCTTCTGGAGTTCATTATTACTCAGGCGGAACATTTGATGAACGCAGAAGGCGCGGCTGTTTTTTTAGTCAGTGAAGATGGCCGGCAGCTTGAAATTGCCACCCCCGGAGAAACCGGGGCCAGGATGAAACCGGGATCAACCTTTCCCATCAAAAACTCCCTGGCCGAATTGGCCTTTTCCGATCAGAAGGTACAGATCAGTAACTGCTCAGATAACGCTCGCAGCATCCCCATTTACACGCTTCTCCCGTCGGTGGATTGTTACCTTTTATGCGCGCCCCTCATTGCCGCCGGCAAAAATCTGGGCGTATTGTTGATATGGAACGATAAAAACCATATTTTCACCACAAACGATAGCCGTTTGATCAGTTTATTTTCCGATCAGGCCGCCCTGGCCTTAAATAATGCCCGTTTACACAGCAAAAATCGCGCGCTGGCTATCGAACAAGAACGGCAGCGCCTGGCCCGGGATTTACACGACTCCGTTAACCAATCACTCTACAGTATCGGATTAGCCGCAGCCTCTGTTTCAAGATCGCTCAAGCCGGAGGCTGACAGCAACATTCGGGAGGCGGTTGAATATATTCGAATGCTGGCCCAGGCCACATCGGCCGAGATCCGAGAGCAGTTGCACCAGCTTCATCCAACGGTACTGGCAGAGAACGGGTTAATTGGCGCTTTAGAGCAATACTGTCGTGTATTAGCCAATCGATATTATATGCGCATTGAACTCGAACAATTTATAGAGCCAAATCTCCCGTTATCTCAAAAAAACGAACTTTATCGCATCGCTCGGGAAGCGGTTTGGAATAGCGTTAAACACGCCAAGGCAGACCTGGTCCGAATCGATCTTTCAACCGACTCTGACCAGATCACCCTCACTATTACCGATAACGGTATCGGTTTTGATACAAAAGCAGAAACGGTGGTTGAAACCTTTGGCCTGAGAAATATGAAGGAGCGGGCAGAATTATTACACGGGCGTTTAGACATCCACTCCGGCCCGGAAACGGGAACACAACTCACTGTCCAAATTCCACAAACGAAGCCTGCTCCTGTCGCCTCAGAGATTCTAACCAAATTCTAACTACTTTTTTAACAAATTAATGTTATAATAATTGTGTGGGCATAAATTTATTTCAGATTTAAGATCCAGCATTCAACCAATACCAACCACATCATAATTATCCACTCTGATCTACCGAATAGAGAGCAGTTACTACAACACTTATCCTCAGTGGATCCAATTTGAATTTCATTTCACACATAGGCCAAATTCAAAACAGTTCAAAACTGAAGACTTTTACACTTTAAAAGCTACAGGCCGTAAATTCATGAGTATTCCTTGGGAGTAAGGAATGCGTATGAACAGGCCGCCACCCTTAACGATTTATCAAACAGAATAGACAAATCGTTATTGTTTGGCGGAATATAACGTCTGCCACAGGGGTATATAAGCTTTCCCAAAAATCAAAGTTGTCGTTTGGGCCGCTCAAAAGATACGTACCTGTGCAATAGCCGCACAGGGAAGGGGGGGGGATAATGGGGGGGAAACTACCCCCATGCCCCCTACCCCTTCGGGTAATTTTTCGACCTATTGTACAGGTCGAAAGATACAGAAAAAGATGATGGTAAAGCAGCCGTGTCGATGTGCTGCTATACAACTACTAACAAGACCCGTCGCCAGGTTTTTTCAGGAGGGTGACAATGAAACTGATCAGAGTTTTGGTTGCCGATGACCACGCTGTTGTAAGAAAAGGTATTCAGATGATCGTGAGTACCGAACCCTCGATTGAATTGGTAAGTGAAGCTGAAGATGGCGCAAATGCGGTTTACCGGGCAAAGGAATGCCGGCCGGATGTCATATTGATGGATTTAGTGATGCCTGTCAAAAATGGTATTGATGCCGCCCGCGAAATTAAGCAAATCTTACCGGAGATAAAAATCATTGTGCTAACCACATTTGAAGATGAGTTTCTCCTCAAGGCAGCGATGCAAGCCGGCGTTGACGGCTACATCCTGAAAGATGCGGATGATGAGGCCCTGCTGCGAGCCATCCACAATGTTCAGCGGGGAGAGATGCCGCTTCACCCACGTATCGCTCGAAAACTTGTCAAAAACGCAACAAATAGGGTCGCCTCTAATAACACAGAACATTTGACAAGCCGTGAAAAAGATGTTTTGGATTTGGTAGCCAAAGGGCTAAGCAACAAGGATGTTGCCCAGGCGCTGCATCTCAGCGAGGGTACGGTTAAAATTCACGTCAGTAATATTCTTGGCAAATTGAACGTTTCCACCCGGACAGAAGCCGCTGTACGAGCCACGCAGATGGGGTTGGTCCCGGCAGAGGAGGATTACACCTGACCGGTAATAGGCTATTTGACGTAAGCGATTTGCGATATTTATCAAAGAATAGACATAGGCCATTGGCAATATCAAAAATATATGGCCTGGGAGTAGGCAGCGACAAGAAAATTTGTTATAGTAGGGTACAGTAAAAGTTACTCATGAAACAAAATGAGCCGGCCCTGATAAAATAGGAGCCGGCTCACGAGAGAGCCGGATTAAGAGGAAAGCCTGATCCGTTTAGTGCGAGTAAACAGACCAGGTGCGAGAGTTTGTGTTTTTGCACAACTCTGTTTCGCGTCGCTCTTAACCAAGCCGTTTTTTATTTTAGCAGGCAATGAATAACAAGTCAATTGAGTTCGATCCGGCAAACATTCCCCAAAATAAATTATTAACGGTGCAAGAAGTCGCCGTTTATTTGCGTATCAGCCGCGTGACGGCGTGGCGATGGTGCCAACAAGGCACCATCCCTGCTTTTCGTATTGGCCGCAATTGGCGAATTCACCAAAACGACCTGTTGGCTTTTGTAGATTGCCTGAAAAATGATAACGACCAACAGGCACCACCAATGGAGGCTGAAAGCTAAACATCACAAAAATTTACACCTGGCAATCTGCCGGAGAAAGATTTCAGAGGATTCTTGCCCGCATCAATGGGCCGATATTCGGGCAAAAATTAGATATAAAAAAGTTGTTTCCTCGACAGGCTGCCGGCAAGGGCTTATTTCAAAGGGGCAATTCATTTGACTGATAAAGGAATAAAGGGAGTTCCCCATACTCTCAGGGCATCAACACCGTTGTCGCCGGGATTGGATGTGTCTGTTTCGACTCAGCAGGCATATTCCGAGTTTCCTGTCTCGCGCGGTCAGCGGGCATTGTGGTTTACGCAGCAACTTGCGCCCACGAGTCCGGCGTATAATATCGTTCATGCCGTTCGTTTTGTGACACCCTTAGATCTTTCTACGTTTCAAAATGCGTTTCAACAATTGGTAGACCGGCATCCCGCTTTGCGAACCACGTTCCCGGCCCACAATGGCGAACCGGTTCAACGGGTGCATTCGCACCAGGAATTTGGGCTGCACATCGAAGACGCATCGAACTGGAGCGAGAGCCGGCTCAACAGGCGATTAGGGGAAGAAGTGTATCGTCCCTTCAACCTGGAACGGGGACCGCTGGTGCGAGTCGCTGTATTTACCCGGTTGAGCCGCGAATGCATTGTGTTGCTGGCAATGCATCACATCATCACAGACTTGTGGTCCCTGGCCTTGATTCTGCACGAGGTAAGTGTTTTTTATACCGCCCAAAAAAAGGAAATCCTTCCTCCGCTCAAACCACTGCGAAGCAATTACACGGACTATGTGCGGCGGCAAACGGAAATGCTGGCTGGGCCGGAAGAGAAAGCCCTGTGGGGTTATTGGCGACAGCAACTGGCCGGCGAGTTACCTATCCTCAACCTGCCAACGGATCACCCCCGGCCACCGCTGCCCAGCCATCGCGGCGCATGCCAAACCATCAGGCTTGGCGCTGAATTGACCGGCAAACTTCGCTTGTTGGCTAAAACCCACGGCACCACCCTTTTCACCACGTTATTAACCGCCTTTCAAGTGCTGCTCCACCGCTACACCGGCCAGGAAGATATTTTGATTGGCACCCCCAAAGCCTGTCGAGACCGAACCGCGGCCCGGCTGGTGGGTTATTTCGTCAATCCTGTTGTGGTCAGAGCGGGTCTTTCCGGCAATCCCACCTTCGCCGCCTTCCTGAACCAAATGCACCAAACTACATCGTCCGCCATTGAACACGGCGACTACCCGTTTCCGCTGCTGGTAGAAAAGTTGCAGCCGGCGCGAGACACCAGCCGCTCGCCGCTGTTTCAAGCCATGTTCGCCTGGCAGAAAACAACGCGCCTGGTAAACAGCGGGGATATGGCCGCCCTGGCCCTGAGCGAACAGGGGCAACGTATGGAATTAGGCGGCGTTCAGTTTGAATCGATGGCTCTGGAACAGTGGGTGTCTCCCTTTGATATGACCCTGCTGATGGCTGAAGCCGGTGAAGACCTGGTAGCGAGCTTTGAATACAGCACCGATTTATTTGAAGCAGACACCATCAACCGGATGTTGGGCCATTTCCAAACCTTGCTCGCGGGCATTACGGCTCATCCAGAGCAGCCCTTGGCCGAACTTCCGCTGTTGACAGAAGCAGAGCGAGACCAGTTGTTGGTCGAATGGAACGACACCGCGGCAGATCAGCCTCGAGATCAAAATATTTGCCGCCTTTTTGAAGCTCAGGTAGAGCAAACACCCGATGCCGCTGCCGTGGTTCTGGATACAGAACAGCTAACCTACGCGCAACTCAACCGGCAGGCTAATCGCTTGGCCCGCCATTTGCAGCAACTGGGGGTAGGGCCAGGTACGCCGGTTGGAATGTATACGGAGCGGTCTGTGGCGGCCATTGTTGGCCTCTGGGGCATTCTCAAGGCCGGCGGCGTTTATTTGCCCCTGGATCCCACATATCCCCCGGAACGGCTGGATTTTATCCTGAACGACGCCCGCGTAAAAATATTGCTTACTCAGGAACGCTTTACAGAAGAGCTGTCCGCTTACGATATTCCAATTGTTACCCTGGATGGAGCGGATGAAGTCCGGGAGAGCGGCCCGCAATCCCGCGAGAACAATCTCCCCCCTGACACCGGCACCGAAGACCTGGCCTACATCATCTATACTTCCGGCTCAACGGGGCAGCCTAAAGGTGTTATGATCTCCCACGAAGCCATCGGGGCGCATTGTTATCACATCCGAAACCATTTTGACCTATCCTCCCAGGACCGCGTGCTGCAATTTGCTTCATTCAACTTTGATCAATCTTTAGAACAGATTTTAACAACATTAATTAGTGGAGCCACGCTCGTATTGCGCGGGCCGGAGGTATGGCCGCCCAATCAATTTTCTGAAATAGTCACAGTTTTCGGCCTGACCGTGATCAACTTGCCGCCCGCTTATTGGCACCAGATACTTCAGGAATGGAATCAATCGCCGCAGTCGATATCCGGCAATCAACTCAGATTGGTTATCATTGGCGGCGATGCAATTTCTCCCGAAAGCCTGCACCTCTGGCAGCAACTACCGATTGATCCTGCGGTACGTTTGCTCAACGCCTATGGCCCCACCGAAACTACGATCACAGCCACAACGTTTGAGATCCCAACCGATTTTGCCGGGGACAAAATTCCCATAGGCCAACCGCTGGCCAATCGCAAAGCCTTCATTTTAACCCCCTCCGGCCAACCGGCTCCTATTGGCGTGCCGGGCGAGCTTCATCTGGGCGGGGCCGGCCTGGCCGGAGGCTATCTCAACCGGCCGGAGTTGACCGCGGAAAAATTCATTGCCGATCCCTTCAGCCCGGAGCCACAGGCGCAGCTTTATAAAACCAGCGATGTGGCCCGGTATCTGCCGGACGGCGCCATCGAGTTCCTGGGCCGGCTGGATCACCAGGTCAAAATCCGTGGTTTCCGTATTGAATTAGGCGAGATCGAAGCCGCGCTGGCGCAGCACCCGGCCATCAATGAAGTGATTGTGGTAGCACGACAGGAGGGCGGAGATGACGGCAGTATCTCCATTGCCGAGAAACAATTGACCGCTTACCTGATTTTGATGGATGAAGCGGCCCCTACCACCAGCGAATTACGCCACTTTTTGCAGGACAAGCTGCCGGTCTATATGGTGCCAACCGCCTTCGTAATTTTAGACTCCTGGCCTTTGACCACCAGCGGCAAAATAGACCGGCGCGCCCTGCCCTCGCCGGATGGAAACCGCCCTGCCCTGGATCGAACTTACGCCACTCCCCGCACACCGCTGGAAATTGAACTGGCCCAAATGTGGGCAGACGTGCTGGGCATTGAAACAATTGGCCTAAACGATAATTTTTTTGATCTTGGCGGGCATTCCTTGTTGGCTACGCAGCTTATCGCCCGGATCCGCAACGTGTACCAGGTAGAACTGCCACTGCATCGTTTGTTTGAGGCTCCCACCATTGCCAACCTGGCTACCGCCATCACCCAAAATCTGGCCGAACAAGAGCAAAATGAAGAGCTGACCCAACTCCTGACCGAATTGGATGGACTATCAGCAGAAGAAGTGCAGCAGTTATTGGCCGCAGAAAGTGAAACTGCTTGAGGTCATCGTTCAGGTAGCATCCTGAGTAGGGCCGGAGCAGCGCAAAGGCCGAAGCAGCGCGAAGGCCGTATCGAAGGATGCGTCTTGAGCCTGTCGAAGGAATGCTACCCCCTGAACGCTTACTGCTTGAGTTTTACTAAAGTTTGGAGTATCGAATGGATAATCTGACACAGCAAATTGCCAACCTTTCGCCCGAAAAACAGGCGTTGCTGGCCTTGCGCCTGAAGAAAAAACAGGCCCAAACAAATTCCAGGCCGGCTATCACCCGGCGAGAAGTTCAACATAGCCACCCCCTCTCCTTTGCCCAGCAGCGATTGTGGTTTCTCGATCAGTTGGAGCCGGGCAGCCCGCTGTACAATATCCCGGCGGCACTGTGGATGTGCGGGCCGTTAAAGGTAGCCGCCCTGGAGCAAAGCCTCTGTGAGATCATTCGCCGCCACGAAGTTTTGCGGGCCACATTTGGCGAAGCCGAGGGCCAGCCGGCCCAGCTCATTACGCCGGAACCGGCTCTGTCGCTGCCGGTTGTAGACCTCCAACAACTTTCCCCATCCGAACGAGAGGTTGAAGCCCTGCGTCTGGCAGCCGAGGAAGCCCGGCAGCCGTTCGACCTGGCTCAAGGGCCATTGCTGCGGATCAAACTGCTCAAGCTGGGTAGCGAAGAGCACGTTTTTCTGTTGACGATACATCACATCGCCTTTGATGGCTGGTCTACCGGGGTACTGATTCAAGAGCTGGCAGCGCTCTACCACGCCTACGCTCATGGACACCCCTCTCCCCTGCCGGAATTGTCCATCCAATATGCCGATTTTGCCCACTGGCAGCAGCAGTGGCTTCAGGGCGAGGTGCGGGAGCGCCAGCTAACCTATTGGCAGCAGCAACTGGCCGATCCACCGGTTCTGGAACTCCCCACCGACCGGCCCCGTCCGCCGGTGCAGACCAATCAAGGCCGGCACTACCGCTTTGAAATCCCGTCCAATCTGTATCAGCAATTAAAAGACCTCAACCGGCAGGAAAATACAACCCTTTTCACGGCCCTGCTCACAGCCTTTCAAATTCTGCTCCACCGTTATACCGACCAGCCGGATATTTGCGTCGGAACTCCCGTGGCCAACCGCACCCAGGTTGAAATGGAACAACTGCTGGGATTTTTTGTTAACACGTTGGTCATACGGGCCGATTTTTCAGGCCGGCTCACCTTCCGGCAGTTGCTCAAGCAAATCCACCAAACAACCTTGACCGCCCAGGCCCACCAGGATTTACCATTTGAGATGCTGGTGGAAGCCTTGCAGCCGGATCGAGACATGAGCCACACGCCCCTGTTCCAGGTGATGTTCGATCTGCAAAAAGTATCTTTGGACGAACAAATATACCTGCCGGATTTAGAGATACAGTTGATGGATATCGAGCGCGGAACGACCAAGTTTGATCTGATGCTGGCCATGGAGGAGCGATCCGATAGGCTATTTGGCGTGCTGGAATACAGCATTGATCTGTTTGATGCCGCCACCATCCATCGGATGGCCGGGCATTTCCAAACGATCCTGGCCGGCATCGTCACCGATCGAGATCGCCCCGTTTCTGAATATTCCGTCTTGACCCCCGCCGAACAACACCAAATGCAGGTCGAGTGGAACGACACCACCATCGCGTATTCCCTGGATCGATGTGTTCATACCTTGTTCGAGGCTCAAGTTGAACAAACCCCGAATTACATCGCCCTGGTTTTTGAAAATGATCACCTGACCTTCGCAGACCTCAACCAACGCGCCAACCAATTGGCTCATTACTTGCGAAAAATAGGCGTTGGCCCGGACATGGTGGTCGGCCTCTGCGCCGAACGTTCATTGGAAATGGTGATCGGCCTGCTGGGTATTCTAAAGGCAGGCGCAGCGTATCTCCCCCTCGATCCAACCTATCCCGCCGAGCGGTTGAATTTCATCTTGATGGACGCGCAGGTGCAAATACTGCTCACGCAAGCCGATCTAGTGGCTACGTTGGCTGCCGACGAACCCCACCGAACCGTCGTGTGTCTGGATACGGATTGGCCAACCATCGGCCAGGAAAGCAGGGAAAATACAATCAGCCCGGTAACATCCGAAAATCTGGCTTATGTGATCTATACTTCCGGCTCGACCGGCCGGCCCAAAGGCGTCATGCTTCAACATAACTCAGCCCTCAATCTATTGGCCGGGCTTTATCACACCATCTACGCTCCTTATGCCGGGCAACACCTGCGAATTGGTCTGAACGCGCCTCTTCTCTTTGATGCCTCGGTCCAACAGTTAGTCACCTTACTCAAAGGGCATACTTTATTTGTGCTGCCACCCGATATCCGGAGCGATGGCCATGCGTTGTTAGCGTACATCAGGCAAAATGAGCTGGACGTTTTAGACTGCGTGCCGTCGCAGCTAAAATTGTTGATCGAGGCCGGGCTGTTGGACAATTCCGGCTGGTCGCCTTCGATCATGCTGCCCGGCGGCGAAGCCATAGACCCGGCCACCTGGCAGAGTTTGCAAAAATCGTCGGAAATCGAATTCTTTAATATGTATGGGCCAACCGAATGCACCGTCGATTCGGTCTTGTGCCACATAAATAGCGCTGGCGTCAAACCGGTGATTGGCCGCCCGCTCACCAATTCACAAATCTATATTTTAGACCCCCAGGGGCAGCCTGTGCCTGCCGGTGTGCCGGGAGAAATATACATTGGCGGGGCCGGCGTAGGCCGGGGATATCTGAAGCGCCCCGATCTCACGGCTGAACGGTTTGTGCCCGACCCCTTTGGCAATGAGCCGGGTGAACGGCTCTACAAAACCGGCGATCTGGCCCGCTACCTGCCCGACGGCACCATCGAGTTCCTGGGCCGGATCGATCATCAGGTCAAAATTCGCGGTTTTCGGCTGGAGCTGGGCGAGATCGAGGCGGTATTGAAGCAGCATTCCGCCTTACAAGAGGTTCTTATCCTGGCCCAAGAAGTTGAAGCCGGTTACAAGCGCCTGGTTGCTTACGTAGTGCCCCAAACAAAGCAGCCGCCGACGGTAAACGATTTGCGGGATTTTCTCAAAAAGCAATTGCCGGAATATATGATCCCCTCTGTTTTCGTTCCCCTACAAGCTTTCCCGTTAACACCCAACGGCAAAATAGACCGCCGCGCGCTGCCGTCGCCGGATCAAAACCGGCTGGAATTAAAAAACGTTTACGCTGCGCCCCGCACCCCCATCGAAGAAATGATGACCGGGGTCTGGAAACAAGTGCTGGCTGTGGAACAGGTTGGTATTTATGACAATTTCTTTGAGCTGGGGGGGCACTCCCTGCTGGCGACGCAGCTTATCTCGCGGGTGCGTAAAACGTTTGAAGTGGAATTACCCCTGCGCGCGCTCTTTGAGCAGCCCAACATCGCTGAATTGACCAAAAATCTCGAAGCGGCGCAGCGCACTGCCGTTGGCCTGACCATTCCACCGGTCAAACCGGTTTCTCGCGCTAACAAACTGCCTCTCTCTTTTGCCCAACAACGGCTCTGGTTTCTCAATCACCTCGAACCGGACAGCCCGCTGTATAACATTGCCGGCGCGGTTCGAATGTCCGGGCCGCTCGATGTAACGGCTCTGGAGCAAAGCCTCAACGAAGTTGTGCGCCGCCACGAGGCGCTACGCACCATCTTCCCTACGATAGACGGTCAGGCTCAACAGGTAATCATCCCGGAGCTTACGTTATCCATGACTGTGGTGGATTTGAGGAAATTTTCCGAAGCCCGGCGCGAAACAGAAGCCGAACAACGGATGGCGCAAGCGGCGCAACGCCCCTTCGCCCTGGCCCGGGGGCCGCTGCTGCGTTCGGTTTTATACCGGTTGAGCGAAGAAAAAAACGTCTTTCTTCTGACCATCCACCATATTGTGTCTGATGGCTGGTCCATCGAAGTATTTATCCGGGAGGTGGCCGCTCTATACCGGGATTTTGTGGGCGGGCGCGCGCCCTCATTGCCGGCATTACCGGTTCAATATGTAGACTACGCCTGCTGGCAGCGCGAATGGTTACAAGACGAGGTGTTGGAAAAACAGTTGCAGTATTGGGAACAACAACTGGCCGATCTTCCTCCTTTCCTGGCCCTGCCAACCGACCGGCCACGACCGGCCACGCAGAGCTTCCAGGGCGCAACCCAATCCTTTGAACTTTCCCCGGAGCTGGCCGACAAACTGAGTGAGCTATGTCATCAGGAACAAGTCACTCTATTTATGATATTACTGGGCGCATTTCAGACCCTTTTAGCCCGCTATACCGCCCAAACGGATATTAGTGTTGGAACCCCCATTGCCAATCGAAATATAGATGAAATCGAAGGCTTGATCGGCTTCTTTGTCAATACCCTGGTGATGCGCACGGATTTATCCGGCAACCCCACCTTTCGAGACGTTCTCCGGCGCATTCGGGAAATGGTATTGGAAGCCTACACGCATCAAGACCTGCCTTTTGAGATGCTGGTTGACAAACTCCAGCCTGAACGCAATCTGAGCCACACGCCATTATTCCAAACGATGTTTGCTTTTCAAAACACATCGGTAAAAGCCTTGAATTTACCCGATTTGACCTTGACGCCGCTTTCAATTGACAGCGGAACGGCCAAGTTCGATCTGTCTCTAGCCCTTGTTTCTGATGAAGAGCGGTTGAGAGGAACCCTGGAATACAATACCGATTTATTCGACTCTAGCACGATTGAACGCTTTCTGGCCCATTTCCAAACGTTATTGGCCGCGATAGTTATCGATCCGGGCCAGCCAATCTTGCAATTACCGTTGTTGAGCAGCGAAGAACAACACCGACTCTTGTTTGAGTGGAACGCCACCCAGGCCGATTTTCCCCGGCACCAATGCGCTCATCAGCTCTTCGAAGCCCAGGTGGAACGAACACCCGAGACCGTGGCCGTGATCTTTAAACAGCAGCAGCTCACCTACGCCCAACTGAACCGCCGGGCCAACCAACTAGCCCACCACCTCCGAAAACGGGGCGTGGGACTGGAAACGCTGGTCGGGCTGTGTGTCGAACGCTCGTTGGAGATGATCGTAGGCATACTGGGCATTCTTAAGGCCGGGGCAGGCTATGTGCCCATGGACCCAGCTTATCCTCAAAAACGTCTGTCTTTTATGTTAGAAGATAGTCAGGCGACAGTTCTGATAACCCAACAATATCTACGCGCGAGTCTCCCTGAACACCAGGCCAGCATTATCTGCCTCGATTCGGATTGGGAAACGATTGTCGGTGAAAGCGATGAAAACCCGATCAACATTGCAACGCCCGATAACCTGGCCTATGTGATCTACACCTCCGGTTCAACCGGCAAACCAAAAGGAACCTTGTTACAGCATAACGGACTGTGCAACCTGGCTACCGCCTATATCAAAGATTTCGATGTTGGGCCGGGCAGTCAGGTACTTCAATTCTTCTCACTCAGTTTTGACGGCTCGGTTGCCGACATTTTTATGACTTTGCTGTCCGGGGCCACGCTGCATTTAGCCCGGCAAGAAACATTGTTACCGGGGCCTGATCTCATTCGATTATTCCAAAAACGAGCGATCACCACCGCGGTGCTAACGCCTTCGGCCCTGGCTACGCTTCCAACGGCAGGCCTCCCCCACTTGCAGGTTCTTATTTCCGGGGGAGAGAGTTGCGCCAAAGAGATTGTGGAGCGTTGGGCAGGCGGGAGACATTTTTTTAACGCCTACGGCCCCACCGAAGCCACTATTGCCGCCTCCTGGTATCGGGTAGACGTTCCCGCCAATGAAACAGCCAACATCTCCATTGGCCGGCCGTTGGCTAATTATTCTCTCTATATTTTGGATCAACAGTTACAACCTGTTCCTATTGGAGTATCCGGCGAACTCTATATTGGAGGGGTCGGCGTGGCCCGGGGGTATCACCATCGACCGGCGTTAACAGCCGAGCGTTTTATCCCCAATCCATTCGATAACAACGGCGGTACACGCCTTTACAAAACCGGCGATCTTGCCCGTTATCGCCCCGATGGGAATGTTGAATATCTGGGACGCATCGATCATCAGGTGAAAGTGCGGGGCTTCCGTATTGAACTAGGCGAGATCGAAGCAGCCCTCAGACAACATGCGGCTGTTCAAGAAACCATTGCCCTGGTTCGGGAAGATAATCCCGGTGATAGGCGGCTGGTGGCATATTTCATTCCGGTAACAGACACCGAACCTAATATCAGTGATCTCAGGAACTTCCTAAACGAAAAATTGCCCGATTACATGCTCCCGGCCAATTTTGTGACCCTGGAAACACTGCCCCTG
>CAZTFF010000044.1:0-44406 GCA_964612485.1 uncultured Caldilineaceae bacterium | reverse complement strand
CATCGAAGACATTATGATGATCTCGCAGGGCGATTCCGGCCTGTCGGATGAAACCAAAAATATTATCAAAGATTTGACCAATCCCCTACACCTGCAAGTATTTGTCACCCCTACTTGTCCCTATTGCCCCGGCGCGGTTCGGCTGGCGCACCAACTGGCTATGGAGAGCGATTGGGTGAAAGGCGATATGATTGAGGCTATTGAATTTCCGCACTTGTCGCAAAAATATCAGGTTCAGGGCGTGCCGCGCACCGTCATCAACGAGTCAACCCACATGGAAGGCATGACGCCCGAACATATGTTGATGGCCAAAGTAAAGGAAGCCATTGGGTAAAACAGGGTAGCAAAGCAGCAGAATGGCAGGGTTTTGAATGACGAGCTTCCTGCTATTTTGTTGTAATTGATTTATCTTCTTTGTAAATTACGAACGAGTCCTGCCTCTGGGCGGGACTTTTTTTGCACGTGCTGCGGTTGCTCTAACAGGAATCTATCACAGCTCTTATACAAATCCAACAAAACTATATTATGATGGTAGCAGGTATTTTGTGGCGTGAAACCACGCCGAAATAGGAGTAATGGATAATGTATTGGAGAGACATCGATTATATCGGCCCGCGCCGGACGCCTGTCCGGCCGCATCGTAATCATAATCTGCGTGAGACAGAAAGGTTTTCACGGGAGGATGATGGCCGGGTAATGATAAAACCGCAGACTGCTAAAACAACTGTGGCAGTGCCGGAGCCGCAGGCTCCGGCAGAGAAAATAACATCAAAAGACCATGTTGCCGCCGTAGACGAGGTCAACTGGCAGCAAAAGGCTTTGAAACTACAGGCGGAGATGGATAATTTCCGCAAGCGGCAGGAACGCCGCGCCGAAGAGTCCACTGCCAATGAGCGCGAACGCTTGATCGGTCGCTTCCTGCCGGTGCTCGACAACCTCAGCCGGGCGTTGGCTCACCAGCCTCAGGCCGGGGAGGATCAAACCGAAATCCTTCGGCAGGGGGTTGAGTTGACTCAGCGGGAACTATTGCGTATTCTGGAAGGGGAAGGCGTTGTTCCCCTGGAAACCGTGGGGCAGCCATTTGACCCTGAATGGCACGAAGCCATTGCCACAATTCCGGCTGAGGTAGAACCGGGAACGGTGGTGGAGCAGGTAGAAACCGGCTACAAAGTTGGCGATAAACTGCTTCGCCCGGCTAAAGTTGTGGTGGCAGCATAAATTTGAGGGAAGGATAATGGGTTATGGAATATAAAGATTATTATAAAATTTTAGGTGTTAGCAAGAACGCCAGTGAAAAAGAAATAAAATCGGCCTATCGAAAATTGGCCCGTAAATATCACCCCGATGTGAACACTGAGGACCCGGAGGCCGAAACCCGCTTCAAAGAGATCAACGAAGCCTATGAAGTGCTAGGTGATCCTGATAAACGAACAAAGTACGATCAACTGGGCACGAACTGGCATCGCTGGCAGCAGCAGGGCGGCAGGTCCCAGGACTTTGACTGGTCGCAATGGGCCACCGGTCCCGCCGGGCAGCGGGTGCATACCCAGTATGTCAATATGGAAGACCTGGAAGACCTGTTTGGTGGCGGTGGCGGCGGCAGCCCCTTCTCCGATTTTTTCACCAGCATCTTTGGCGGGGGTATGGGCGGTAGAACCTCGCAGCCGGGTGGGGGTGGATTCAACTACCGGACGGCCCGCCCGCAGCGAGGTCAGGACATGGAGCAAGAGGTTGAGATCAGCCTGACTGAAGCCTATCACGGCACCACTCGGCTGTTAGAAAAAGATGGCCGCCGGCTGCAAGTGAAAATTCCTGCCGGGGCTAAAACCGGCACCAAGGTTCGGATGCGGGGAGAAGGCGGCGGCAGCGCCACCGGCGGGCAATCGGGCGATTTGTATTTGCGGGTTAAAGTGGCCCCGGACCCTCGCTTTGAACGCAACGGAAGTGATCTGACGGCCACTATCCCGGTTGACCTCTATACTGCTGTGTTAGGCGGTGAGGTCAAGGTGAATACGCTGTCCGGTGAGGTCAATCTAAAAATTCCCGCCGGCTCGCAAAACGGGCAGACCTTCCGTTTGCGCGGCAAGGGCATGCCAAAATTGGGCAAAAAGGAGCAGTATGGCGATTTGTACGCTAAACTCAATGTGCGGTTGCCCACCGACCTGACGGATAAACAACGCGAACATTTTGAAGCGCTGCAACAGTTAAGTTAAGGGGAGATAGCTATGGCTCGAGTATTTGATGCCCCTATCATCACCGGCGATCAAAACATCGACCGGGTTTTGACGGTTGATTTGCCGCTGGTGCTGGTGTTTTTAGATCGACAAACATCTACTACCCTGGAACAGCCTTTAAAGCAGTTGGCCCGGCAGCACGCGGGCCGGTTGTTGGTGGTGCAGATGTCTCGTGACGAGGGGCGGCAAACCGCCGGACGGTATGGGGTGAACCGCTTTCCGGCCCTGGTGACGGTGCGGGACGGGCAAACGTTGACCACAGCAGAGGCCATTGTCGGGGCGGACCTGGAGAAGCATGCGGCCTATTTGTTGGGCCGGGGGCCTAAACCGGAACCGCCTCGTCAAACCGGTCCAAAAACAACGGGTACGCCGGGCAACGGTGGACCTCGGATCGCCACGGATGCGACGTTTGATCAGGAGGTTCTCCGCGCCTCGGAGCCGGTATTGGTTGATTTCTGGGCGCCATGGTGCGGGCCGTGCCGGATGGTGGACCCTATTTTGAAAACGCTGGCCCGGGAGATGGCCGGGCGGCTGCGCATCGTCAAAGTGAATGTCGATGAGAATCCGGCGGTGGCCCGGCGGTACGGCGTGCAAAGCATTCCTACGATGATGGTAGTCAAAAACGGCCAGGTTGCCGACCGCTGGATGGGCGCGCTGCCCGAAAGCACGCTGCGCAGCAAAGTGATGCCGTTTTTGAATTGAATTACACGCCCGGATTTAACACAAAATAGATAATGTAAAGGCCGATGGAAATAATGGTATGCAAGGTTAACACATTGTTGATGTACCGTTTTTCATCGCCAATATCCTGACGGGCGTAAAGCGGAATAATGAAGGGCGGCGGTAGGACCAGGAGCGTAAACAGCGCCGCCTCAAAAATTCTGTCTAACCCCAACAAATTGCGGATGACCAGGCTATTCAAAACAAGGGCCAGCGGAACCAGAATGAGCAGGCGGACCGCCACCACAATGGCCGCTTCTCTGGTGCCGTACCGGTCGAGTTTGATGCCGTACCCCACAATGATCAAAATCAAGGGGATGGTGAGGTTGCCCAGAAATTGAAGCGTGAGCATCAGCCCGCCTGTCAACGGCAGCCGGTTAAGGTGATCCTGTATCCCCAGCAGGTTAAAAACGATCCCGGTGATAATGGCAATGACCACGGGCGAGGTAAAAAACGCTCTGGCAATGCTGCCGGGATTTTGCGCGCCCTCTCGTTTCATCAACAATAGCGGCAAAAAGACAAACCAGATGAAGATTTCGTGGCCCAGATCGACAATGGCAATGTAGCCAATTTTCTCCAGGCCATAGGCGCTGCCAAACAGGCTGATGCCCAGCATGCCGTACTCGAAACCGGTCATCAAATAGGGAAAGTAGGTGTGCCGGATAGTAAATTGCTTTTGCAAAAATTGCCCCAGAAAAAAGAGCACAATGCAGAGGCTGAAAGTGATGCCAAAGATAACAAAGTAGGATGATCGCAGTTCAATGGCCAGAAATGAGATGAACAAAACGGCAGGCAACGCCAGGTTGACGACTAATTTTCTCAGGTCGTCAATGGTAGATTCGGCCACAAAGTTTTTGCGCCGGATCCAGTGTCCCAGAAAAATGAGAAATAGAATGGGGAGCACGCGGTTGATGATCAGAATAGTTTGTTCCATGGAGACGTTGGCTTTCTAATAGTGTTTGAGTTTTCAGCGGTCTATTTGGTTGGAGTGAAAAACGTCAATTGATTTTTTTCCAGGCTTTAGCCAGGCTTTTGGCGATGGGATCAATCACATCATCATCCAGCCAATATTCCATATGGGCCAGCGGCGACCAGCTTACCCAGAAAGAACCGGCATTGATGGCAATATCCTTCTTAACCATTTTGCGGTAGTCATCATTGAGCGGCCGCAGCGGGTACCCAATAACATCGTCTGTATCGTAAAAATTGATCCATTCCCCGTTGATACCGGCATGGTGGTGCTCCAATTTTGGTGAAGGTACCGCAATGGGGATGCCAAAATTTGTATATCGTAAAGACCACAGGGCAATGGGACTGCCCAGGGTGTAAAGAAAGGCTAGGGTCTCGCCCATTTCCAGGGGGGTTTGGTGGTTGTGTTCCTGTACTGTATCGGGACAAAAGTGGAATCCTTTTTGTAAATCATACAGGTAATTGCTGGCAATGACGCTTCCCAGGCTGTGCGCGATCACGCACAGGGGGGCATCCGCGCCGGCTTTTTCGGCCAGTTTATTGAACCCCTGAGCTATAGCACCGTGGATGGCATCATAAATGGCCCGTTCGCCGGGCAGCGGTTGGTAGGCCAGCGCGTCGGCGCCAAACTCTACCATAAATTGGCGTAGTTTGATAAAATCCAGGCCGCCACTTTTGCTGAGCCGCTTCCACAATAAATCTTCTTCCTTTTGCATAACGGGTGCCCAATGAATGGGCTGGATGACGAGTTGGCTATCTGGATCGCTGACGTTTTTAGGTAGGTTCTTGCTAAATTCTTGGGTTAGTTTTTTACACAGCTCATCGGCAAAATTCGGGTTTTGTTTGCCGATCCCATGGATCACGGCCACTGCCAATCTTTTTTCGGTCATTTGCTGCCTCCTCAAGACACGCATTAACTATTTTTTGATTTTCAGCGGAACAAATGTACGGTAAATACTGATGGCGATATAGGCCGCAAAAAATGCGATGGAGTATCCTACCCAAAAGACATTTGTCTCAGGATAGAGCCAGAGCAGAACGGCCGCCGCAACCCCCCACAAAATGGCGGCCACCACCATTGCGCCTTGCAGCCATTTGCTGCGGGCCAAATAATCCACCCGCGACAGATACACATATTTTATGGGAATAAAAACCAAAATGACAAACAAAAAAATAATGAGAAGGTTGACGAGGGGAGGTAATCGCCATAAGAACATATAGAATACGACCACATTCCAATAGCTGGGAAATCCGGTAAAAAAATGGTCGTCCGTTTTGGCCGCTACCTGGCTAAATTGGTACGCGGAGGCCAGCGCAATAGCCGAAGCGGCAATAATGCCCCAATAGTAGGGCACCAGGCCGCTGACCACCAGTAAAAATGCCGGCGTGATCACATAATTCAAATAGTCCAGAATGTTGTCCATCATTGCCCCATCAACAGTGGCAGCGGCTACCTGGGTTTGGGCCAGGCGGGCAAAAAAACCGTCAATGGCGTCTACAAAGATGGCGGCTCCCATCAGCCAGAAAGCCAGGATGAATTGCTCCTGGTGAATGGCTAGCAGGGTCAGCAATCCAATAACACCTCCACTGGCCGTGAGAAAATGCACCGACCACGCGCCTACGCGTCGTCGCCTGCTGACAATAGGTAAAATGTTTTGCCTCATAGCATTGATCACCTTAACTCAGATTTTCAACATGGGTTTGGAAGGTACCTTCTCAATAATCTGGGGCAGAGTTGGTTGAGCTTGTCGAAACCAACGGTCTTCGACAGGCTCAGACCTCGGCCCCCCGAAATATTGAGAGGATACTTTGGAAGATGTGTTCAGGGTTGAAATTACCTTCTCCGGTAAATTAACTTGCCTTGGTTGATTAATACATCGAAATGAAAAAAACAAAATATCCTGGCCCATATTATAAACGAACATTTTTAATGTGTCTATGCCGGATCAACTTTTTAACATTTACAGCCTGATTTGTAACCACAACCGGCTTGAGCAATTATTCCCCTTTTTTCACTCAAATCAGAACTCAACCCCAGGTTTGGAATTTTGTCCCAACACGGTTTATAATAAGCATACCAACTTGATAAGGTAGCCAAAATTGTCTGATAAAACTTCGTCCAAAAACGTAGCCTCTCCATCGCTTCTCTATTTTCATCACGCCGGGCTGACCCATACCGGCCAATTGCGCAGCCACAACGAAGATGCTTTTAAACTTCCCCTCAATGTTAGCGCCAAAGAATTGAGTCAAAAAGGATATTTTTATGTGCTGGCCGATGGTATGGGGGGGCATCATAAAGGTGAAGTGGCCTCGGCAGTTACCATTGAAACCACCCACACCGAATATTACGATAATTTAGCTACTTTGGACGGTGATGATCCCCAGGAAACAATTATCCAGACCATGGCCAAAGCGATTGAAGCGGCTAATTTGCGGGTGATGGAAGCCACCGACGGCGGCGGGACCACCATTGTAGCCGCAACGTTGTACGATGATCAGTTGGTGATCATGAACATTGGCGATTCCCGGGCTTATCGCTTGCGCGGCGGCAATTTAGAAATGATCAGCCGGGATCACTCCTTGGTATACCGGCTGCGAGAAATGGGTAAGATCACCGAAGAGGAAGCGCTCAATCATCCCCGGCAAAATGTACTTTACCAGGCCCTGGGGCAGGGATCGGATTTGGAAATTCACGTCTATACCGACCAGCTACAGTTGGGCGACGTGATTATTCTGTGCAGCGATGGACTGTGGGGGCCGGTTGGCGATCCTACTATTCAAGAGGTACTCACCACCACGGCTTCGCCCCTCAAAGCAGCCAAAACACTTATTGATATGGCCAATGCCGCCGGCGGGCCGGATAATATTACCACCATTATTATCCGCGTGTCTGATGAGGAACCGGACGAGGAAGATTTGGCCGATGAAATAACGCAATTTCCTCCCGATGCCAGCGATACCCAACCGCTGCCGCTGGCCATTGACCGCCCCCATACCCTGCCCGAAGGCAAGTTTTTCAGAGAGGGGGGCGAGCGCGATGATTAATTTTTTGGAAGTTGAACAGTCGGTCAAGAAACTCAGGCAACAGCTTCGCCAGGGCGAGATTGATGAACGTACCTTTGAAGAAGCATTGCTCGATCTGATTGACCAGGCGGAAGATGGTTACTACTGGATGTACGGCCACGAAACCGGCCGCTGGTATCGGCACGACGGCGAAAAATGGGTTCCCCGCGACCCCGGCGAGTTGTTTGTGAGCCTGGACAATGTTATATCACACGAGAGCATTCAGAAAAACTCGCAAACAGTTCATTGGGGGTGGTTTGTGGCAAGTTTACTGGTGTTAATTTTGATTGCCGTTGCTGTATTTTACTCTGCTTTGTAAGAGGTTGGGAAATCAACGGTCAATATTGATAAATCCAGTCTCCGGCCCCAATTGGTCGAACTGGGCCTTGAGCATATCCCGCTCCACGGTTTTGCGGGCGATTTTCTGCTCTGCATCTGCGGCGATTTCAGCCAGCAAATCCCGGCCATTCCGGCGGGCCATTTTTACCTCAATACTTAACTCCACGCTGGGACGGTAGCGTAAACCGCGCAATTCGCGCTCAATCTCTTTTAGCCGTTGCCGGCAGCGATGCAATTCGGTTTGCAACACCTTTATCATTTGCGCTTCGGTCTGGCCGGGGGGCAGGATGGCTGCATCTTCATTCAAATCCATCCCTTCTGCTAAAGCTATCAATTCCACCAGGCTCCGAGCCGCGTACGCATTGTTGATGGCGGCCATTTTTTGGGTGCGATGGGCGCGGTCAATTTCATCCACGGCCAGGTCGGGGTGAAAGCGGCGGGCCAGTTGGCGGTAGAGCCGTTTGATTTCCACGTCGCTGGCCGGATCAACCGGTTGGGGCGGCGGCGTGGGGGCTGAGGGCGGCGGCGATTCCCAGGCGCGTTGGTATTGGCTGTCCACCGGAATGTGGGCTTGCCCAAAAATTTCTTTATTGCGCAGGGTTTGGATACGTTCCTGGTATCGCTGAATTTCTTTTTCCAGGCCGGCCAGCGAATCGTACAAATGGCCCACCCTGGCTTCAAATTCAAATTCAAACGCGTTCACCTCGGCCAGACGGTCGGCCAACTGGGCTTCAGCCTCAATCAGTTGGTCGCGTACCCGGGCCAACTCGGCCCGAAGTTGTGAGAGCGTTTCGTTCATAACGGTTTTTCCCTTACCTCACGTTAAAGCAATTTCGTGTCGGGCCTCGGCGGATTGGTAAATGGCATTAAGTATTTCCATGATGACCCAGCCGTGTTCCACCGGAGCCGGGGGCGGCGTATCATTTTGAACGCAGTTGATAAATTCGTGGATCACGTACTGGTGATCGGGACCGGCGGTTTCTTTGATGGCCGGTTGGGTGATTGCCGGGACGCCACCGACCTCGGTATACAGCGTGAGAGTTTTTTCCGAGGCGTAGTTGGCAATGTAGAGTTCCAGCGTTCCCTCGGTGCCCAGCAGGGTGATAAACATATCATCCATTCCCGGTCGCCCGTGCGAGGCCCAACTGGCTTCCAGTTGCAGCGCGATATTATTTTCCAGACGGATAAAGGCGGTGGCGGAGTCTTCAACCTCAAACGGCCCCGGTGTTCTCCGGCTGACCCAGCTTTTACGATTTTGCGGGCCAAAGATGGCCTGCACGTGGCCGCTCACCGTCAGCGGTGCAGGGTAATCCAGCAGCCACATCACCGAATCGAGCATATGAACGCCCAGGTCAATCAATGGCCCGCCGCCGGCCATCTGTTTGCTGCTAAACCAGCCGCCGGGAATGCCGGTTTCCCGCAGCCAGCCGGTTTTTACCTGATAAATTTGGCCCAGCCGGCCTTCGTTAATAATTTTTTTCATCCATTGCACATCCTGCCGGTAGCGCCGGTTGAAGCACATCATAAACTTGGTGGACGCCTTCTCTACTGCCGCCATAATTTGCTGGGCGGAGGCTATATTTTCGGCCAGGGGTTTTTCGCATAACACGTGCAGTCCCGCCTCCAGGGCGGCGGTAGAAACAGTAGCGTGCAAATGATTGGGCAGGCAGATGCTGACGGCATCGATGTTGCCGCTTTTAAATAACGCGTCGGTACTTGTGTAGCGAAAAGGGATATTAAATTCATCTCCCAACATATCAAGCCGGGTTTGGTCCAGATCGCAGAGGGCGGTAATGTCAACGCGTTCGCCCTGCGCCAGATACCCCAATAAATGCGTGCGGCCAATTCCGCCGCCAATAACGCCAACTTTGAGGGGGAGCGAGTGCTGAGGCATAGAGTCTCCTATCGTGGTACAAATATTGTGCAGGGTCATCATACCCATCTTGCTCAAAACGGCAAAGTGGCAGCCTTCATGGATGAAATTCTCAGCTTGACCATGCCCTGTAAACCTGATATACTTATTTAATCGACAATCTAACCAGTATTCCGAATTGGGAGGTTCGAGAAATGGGACAGCTAAAAGAACTCACTCTTCGTATGGCCCAGGCCGTGGTAACTAATCCAGATCAAGTTGAAGTTCATGAAGTGGAAGGGTCTTCCATGATTGTACTCGAACTCAAGGTTCATTCCGATGATATGGGCCGGATCATTGGTAAAGAGGGGCGTGTAGCCAACGCCATGCGAACATTATTACGCACCAGCGCCGCCAAAGATGGTAAGCGGGTCAGTTTAGAAATTGTTTAATTGAATAATAAGCAACCAGGCCAAAGGAATCCCTCGCTGCTGTTGAGGGATTTTTTGTTTTGTCTGCTTTTTCCATTCACTGCCGGGAAATAGTACCACTTTTCAAGACCAAGGCCGGAGATTGATAATCAACCTCCGGCCTTTTTTTGAATTCTATCGCTGTTTCCGGTTTGTTTGCTACCGGCCAATACTCAGCAGCCGTCCATCGCTCCGGCCAAATACTTCGGGGAAGTAGAATTCCGTAGCCAAAGTGGGGATAACGTGGTAATCGCCGGGCAGGGTGGCGCGCATGGTGTAGCTGTACTCGTAGGTGCCTTTGGGCAGGTAGTCGGCAAACAATACTACTTTTTCATCCCGCAGTTCGCTGCGCGAGTACCAACGCCACCACCACCAGTACGGCGAATCCTGCCGCGAGAGGGTGGGGTCCATAGCCAGCAGGCTGGTGGTGGCCAGGCCGGTATCAATGGCTTCAGCGCCGGCGGGCAGAGGGTCTTCCACCACCACGTAGTACAGATCATTGGGGGCGATGATGGTCAGATTGACCCGGATCACATCGCCCAGTTTGGCCTCGCGCGCATCGCTGCAGACCACACTTTTATCCTCAGCCTTTTGCTGCAAACATGATTCCAGGGTATACCGCCGGTTGACGATGATGCCGCGATCCGCCGCTTCGATCTCTTCCACCGGCAGGTACACTTTCAGATGGGCGCTGTAGTAGAGCCGCCCGTTGCCGTCGGTGCGGGCCACCGTTAGCAGGTTGCCGGTATCGGCCAGCAGCTCGGCGATGTCTACGCTCAGTTTGACGCTTTCATCCACATTTTCCGGGGTCGCCGTACCGTCAACCAGTTCCTCATCATTCAATGTCGCCAGATACTCGTAATCGGCCTCCAACTCGCCGGTGTACACCATCCAATCGGTCAGAGCGATGAGCGCCCAGGCGGTTTCCTGGGTGGTTTCCCAAATACCGTCCTGCCGGGCCACCATCAGCCAACGGACCACGTTGGGGTTGAGTTCGTTCTCCGGGTCGAGTTTGGTCAGCGCGTTCAGAATGATGGCCGTCGAGCGGGTGTCGGTGTTCATGGCCCAGTAATCGTAGCGATCTTCTTCCCAATGCGCGCCGGTGGCGCTCAAAATGGCCGCGTTGTTGAGATCCGACAGCAGGGTATCGATAGTGCCTTCATACTGCTGCGGGTTGGTCAGGTGCAGGGCCATGGCCAGGTAAGCGCGGGCGTAGTGCGATAATTTCTCGTGCGCTTCAATCAAATCGGCCAGCGAATCGCGCGGCGCGCGTCCGCCTTCGGCCAGCACGTACAGCACGTAGGCGTGTCGATTGGCGTCAAACGTGCTGTTCAACTCGCGGGTGGTTTGCAGGTGAGAAAGCAGATAGTTTTGCCCGTTGGCTAACGCTGTAGCCGAGACATCGATGCCGGCCTGGTCGGCTTTGGTCAGGGCAAAAACCACGTACGAGGTGATGTAGACGTTGCTTTCGCTGCCGGCCCACCAGCCCCAGCCGCCGTCCTGTTTTTGCTGGGTGTAGAGTTTGGTCAACCCCTCTTCCAGCAGGCCGGGTAACGTCTGCTCCAGGTCTTCATTTTCCAGACCCAAAGATTGCAGCGCGTTCCAGGTGAGTACATTGGGCAAAAAGCGGCTAACCGTCTGTTCGGTGCATTCGTAGGGATAGTGGGTCAGGTAATCCAGGCCATCGCGCATGCCGGCGGCCAGGCTGGGGTCAAGCTGAAGGCGCAGCTCGCCGCGCCGGTCATCGTAGTTGGGCGGCAGAGCCACCACTTCGGTGCGGCTGCCGGCTTCAATGAGTTGACCCGCTGTGCCCGCAATATCGGGCGCGGTATAGCGCAGCACCAGCAGCGAGCCGTCCGGCCCGGTAGTCAGGCGTGGTTTGGCCGCATCGCTGTATTCGCCATCATCGCTAACGGCGGCAAAGGCCAGTTCGGCGGCGGTTACATCTTCCACCGTCACCTCCCAGGTCACTTTGCTTTCGCTGCGGGCGGGGATGGTGACGTTTTGCACGGCGGGCGTCTGGTCGTCAATTACCACACCTTCTGCCGCCAGGGTAACTTCCACGTCTTGCGCGGCATCGGTGTTGTTGCTGATGTTGGCCGCCAGTTGGGCGCGGTCGTCCACCACAAAGAAGCGCGGGGCCACCGGTCGAATGAGCAGCGGTTTGGTCGAAAGCAGTTCCGCCGTTTCTTCGCCCACCAGCGTATTGTCGGTAACGCCCACGCCGCGCATCACCCAGGTGGTCAGGTTATCGGGCAGGGTCAACTCGACTTCCGCCCGGCCCTGTTCATCGGTGACCACCGTTGGGTTCCAGTAGGCTGTATCGCTGAAATCCTCGCGGACTTCGATACCGGCGGGGATTTGGGCTTGCTGCCGGCCATTGGCCGCTTCGCCAGCTCCCAACGCTTCATCAGCCGCCATCGTGGGGGCGGGCGCTTCGGCGGCGGGCATTTCCATGGCCTCTTCTTCTGCCACTTCTCCTTCCAGCACAATCCCGTCCGATCTGACTGCGCTGTCTACTTCTTTCTGCGCCACAAATTGTTCCTGATCCAGCTCCAAATCCTCGGCTAGTTCCAACAGATAACGATTGGCCGAAACGGCCAGCCCGCCGGCAGTATTGATGCCCAGGCTGCGCCGCCCGTAGTAGGCATTGACAATGGCGTTATCCTGGCGCGGCTGCAAGCTCAGCACCGCTTTGTCCACCAAATCCAGCGAGAACTCCGCCGCGACCGGTTGGCCACTCACGTCGGTGGCGGTCAGGTTGTAGGTGACAGTTTCGCCCGGTTGGGCCTGTTCCACGTTGGGGGCCAGGGTAATGGTCAATTCTTGCGCCGAGGGCGTCACGTCGAGCGGCAAAATGCCCACTTTGTGCGCGGCCAGGCGCGGTGAATCTGCCCCCCCTTCCGTCCCTCCCGCCGGGGGGGAGACAGGGGAGGTACGCCCCTGCACCAGCACTACCGACACGTAGATGTTGGGCGCGTAATCTGCGGTGATGGGCAGGCGGTAAATCTGGCTGCTGCTGGTCATTTCGATGACGTCGTGTTCGATGATGCGCCCGCGTTCAATGGTGACCAGCGCCTGGTGTTCACCTTCAAACGGCGAAGGGATCAGAATTTCGGCGGTTTCGCCGGGCGTGTATTCGGTTTTGTCGCTGATGAGGGTGATGCGGTCGTGATTTTCCCGCCGCCACGATACCCGGTCATCGCCCGCCACCCAGATGAAGATGGAGGAGCGAATGTTGGAGTGGGGCAGGTTGGCAACCGGATCGTTGCTTTCGGTTTCCGGCTCCACCAGCGAAGCGGCATCCTGCACCACCACCTGATACGAGCCGCCTTCAGGCGGCGTAAAACGGGCCACTGCTTCGCCCAGGTCATCGGTGGTGACGGTAAAGCGATCGGTCAATTCTTTTTGCGTTTCGGTGGTCCAGTAGCCGCCGCCCACGTCATTTTCAACAAAGGTGTTGACCCACTCGCGTCGGATGATTTGCACATCAATCTCTTTCTCCGGCAGGCGGTCCACGGCCCAATCCACGGCCACCAGATCAATAGCGGTTTCTTCGCCAGCGTCGGCCACGTACTCTTGCGGGCTGAGGCCCAGGTAATAGTCGCCTTTATGCTGGATCAGAGTTTCCCGGCCCGAAATCACCTGGTTGTCCGGCCCGGTGGCTGTGGCCTCGATGATGAGGCGGTGGCTGCCGCGGCCCAGCAATTGGTCGATCTCCGCGCCATCAAATTCAAGCTGCAATTGGCCGGCGGCGTCGGTGGTGCCGCTGCCGCTCAACAACGAGGTGGGCACCGGCGGCTCGTGCCACCACCAGCAGTCAAAACAGGTGTAGGGATCATCGGTGTCGTTAAAACTGTAGCTGCCTAGTTGGGTTGGTTCAAAGCGATAGGTTTCGGCCAGCAGGTTCCAGTTTACGTCTGCGCCGGCCAGCGGCCCGCCAAAGAAATAATTAACGTTGATGGTGGTGGTAAAACTTTCGCCGCGCCGCAGTTCGTCGGTGCCGGGTTCTACGGTCACTTCAAATTCCGGCGGGCGGTAGGCGGCCACCTGAAACGGTTGTTCAAAATATTGGTCAACAAAATCTACGGTGATGAAGTAGTTGCCCAGCGAAGCGCCTTCTTCCAGCGTGATTTCGCCGTTGAAGGTGCCGGCGGGGGTGAGATTGAGCGTTTCATCCAGAATGGTCTCGTAGGCGGCATCCCGCACGGTGATGTGGATCTGGCCCAGGTCGGGCAGGCGGTAGTCCACATCATCTTCGGCGCGGACAATGCCTTTGAAATACACTGTCTGGCCGGGACGGTAAATGGGGCGGTCGGTGTAGACGTGGACATTGTAATCGGGCAGTTGGTAGGCCAACTCCAGGCCAAACTCGTAGGGACTGATGCCGCGCGACCAGTTTTCGGATACGGCGCTGAAAAATTGCTGGTTGCCCTGGGGTGCGGATACGGCCAGCAGGTTGCTGCGGTAGGGCTGTTTGTCTCGTTCCAGGCGGGCCACGCCGTCGCTGCCGGTGGTGGCAGTGCCCACGCGCCGGGCGTCTTCGTTGTAAAATTCCAGGTTTAATCCGGCAATCGGTTGGCCGGTGGCCAGGTCGGTGGCCCAGACCATCGCCTCGCGCTGGCCCGCTTTGAGGGTGAGGTTGGCCTCTGTAACCACCAGCAGATGGCGGGGCCGGTAGCTGTTGCGGGAGTCCACATCGGGCGAGTCGGTTTCTAAAAAGTAGAGGCCGGGTTCCAAAGGAGCGCCGTCTTCGGTCAGATCGACCACGTGGTAGACGGCTTCATCATTTACGGCCTCCAGCCGTTCTTGCCACTCGCGGATGAGCGCGGCGGGATCGGGCTGGTAATCGTTCCACTCCCACATAGGCCGGACGATATTTTGCGGATCAAGTTGGTAGAGTTTGAGATCGATTCGGTTGACGTTGACCGCGCTAAAAATGACTTTGGGCGGCAGGGCCGCATCGTACGTGCCCACCAGATCGGGGGTGCGAAGCTGGTAGTTGGGTTCCAGACGGGCAGTGCGAAAGCGCACGGTCAGGTTTTCGCGGGTTTGGTTGCCGTAGGGGTCTTCGATGCCGGGCGTGATTTGTACTTCGTAATCGGTGGAGGGCTGGGAGTCGAAATTAAAACTAAAGCTGTTGTCCCAACGATTGTAGTTGGTGTAAACCCGGGTTGGGGTGATAGGCAGGGGCGGCGTCATGCTCACGTGCTCCATCACTGTGGCCGGGTTGATGGGCGTGTTGAAGAAAATGGTGAATTGAGTGTAAGGCCATACGTCGCGCTGGCCGTCTGACGGCTCGGTGCGGACGATTTTGGGCAGGGGCACGCTGGTAAATTGGAAGCGGTAGGGCGCGCGCATCCCCTCGCCGCCGGCCACCGAGGTGACGCCGGCGTTGACGTTGACCTGATAGGTGGTATCAAACTCCAGCCGCTCGGTGGGGGTGAAAGTGAGGGTGTTTTCTTGCACCAGAAAGTCGCCGTCCAGGTTGCGGCCAAACAGGCCGGTGGGAAATATTTCAAAGTTAGACTGGGCGGATTGGGGATCGATGGGCTGGTTGAACTCTATTTTGACGGCATTTTCAATGGGGATCAAGGTTTCGCCGTCGTTGGGTTGGGTGAAGACCACTTCGGGCGGCTGGGTGGTGAAGTTCCAGGCGTAATCTTCCGGCAGGATGGTTTTTTCGGTCACGTCGGTCAGGCCGGCTTTGACGCGAGCGTTAAAAGTGACGCCGCCGGGCAGGGGGGCATTGGGCGTAAACACGTAGATAGAGGTATTGAGCCATTCGCCGCTGCCCTGGATGGCGGGGTCAAATTCCAGCGGGTCGGGAAAATTCTCGGCCTGTTCCAGCGAGGTCAGCGGCACCACAGGCCGGTTGAAGATGACGGTGAGGGTGGGATTGGTTTCTACATCAGTGGTATCGTCGGCGGGAATGGTTTGGGCCACTTCCAGATAACCCGGTGTGCTAAAACGGAAGGTGAACGGTTCGGCCAGGGGCGCATCGTCGGCAGCGGCGGCGGTTTGGGTCAGGATGACGTCGTACACGCTCACCCGGTTGAGTGGTTCGGCAGGGGTGAAATTCAGGGTACGTTCATCCGGCCAGGTGAAAGTGCCGCCAATCGGCTGGGGCTGCTCGGCGGCCAGTTGCAGGGTAAAAGCGCTTTCGGTGGCGGTTTGGTCCATGGCCCGGTCAAACACCAACTCTATGGTGCTGTCGACAGGAAATTCCTCGCCGGGGCGGGGGAATCGCTGGATGATGATGGGAGCGATGGTGTCGGCGGGCACGGGGTTGTAGGCCACGCGCGGCGGGGGCGGAGGGACGGTTGGGGTGGCAGTGGGCGTTGCTTCGGCCACAGGATTTTCGGTGGCTTGCGCGGTGGCGTTGGCGCCAAATGCGCAGGCAGCCAGTAGAATAATAGATAATAGAAGTAGAGGGACAATAAATGGCGTAAAATAGTGGTGAATAAACAAATTCAATTTTCTGGACATACGGCAGCTCCTTTTTTAGCCTGGTTTCATGATACATAGACGCCGAAAACGGTCAAGAGGTTCCATTGTTATTTATGCAAAATTCACTTTGTTTTGTGGTTTAAAAAATTATGCATTGTATGCATTTGATGCAAGATATGCATAATGTGACAAATGTCATATGGGAACCGTGACATTTGTCACTATTCTATCTGCATCATATGCATTATAATCACTATGTGCTGAAAAATATTTCACAACCGGATTTTGGAAAAATGGCTGAGATGTTGACCGCAAAAGATATTCAAGAGATGTTGCAGGTGGATCGTTCTACCATCTATCGAATGGCCGAAAACGGTCGTTTGCCCGCGGTAAAGGTGGGCAAGCAGTGGCGTTTTCCCAGCGATGCGGTGGACAATTGGCTCCGGGCGCAGGCGTCGTCGCCCGCGCCGGAAACGTCGGCCCTGTCCACGCTGCCGAACATCGAATCGATTGACGATTGTTTCGAGTCGCTGCTGCCGCTGGAATGCGTGCAATTGATTCAAGATACCTTTGCCGATATCCTGGGGGTGATGCTGGTAATTACCGATATGGAAGGCAATCCGATCACCCAATTCAGCCATCCCTGCGGTTTGTTTGAGGCCATTAGTGATGATCCCGAGGCCGTGCATCAATGCATTGAAAGCTGGCACGCGCTGGCCAAAACCATTGATCTGGAACCCAAATTCATGCCCAGCCATTTGGGGTTGTTGTGCGCGCGAGGCATGGTTCGCGTGGGGGCCGAGTTGAAAGGAATGGTGGTAGTGGGCGGCGTTGCGCCTCAGAATTGGCCGCCTGATCCTGATCAGGTCAGTCAGATGGCGGAGACCTTTGGCGTGCCGCCGAAAATCTTAACGACCCATCTGACCGAGGTGTTTTATCTGGATAAGGAAGAACAAACCCGAGTGCTTTCTTTTGTACAGCGAATTGCCAATATTGTGGCTCATATTGCCACCGAGCGTAATTCGTTGGTGGGAAAATTAGAGTCTATGGCTAAATCAATGGGCTGAAGCCCGTATCAATCAGGAGCGTTTTTATTATGAAAAAGTTACTGGTTCTCGGCGCGGGAACCGCCGGAACAATGATCGTCAACAAGTTGAGCCACGTATTGGATCTCGACGAATGGAAAATTACCCTTGTTGACCAGCACGAAACCCATTACTACCAACCGGGGTTTCTTTTTATTCCCTTTGGCATTTACGGCCAAAATGATGTCATCAAACCCAAACGTGATTTTGTACCGGCCGGCGTGGAGATGATTATGTCGGAGATTGAGTTGATCGAGCCGGACAAGAATCAGGTTCGATTGGCCAAAGACAACCGTATTCTCCCCTACGATTATCTGATCATCGCCACCGGCACCCAAACCCGCCCCGATGAAACTCCCGGTCTGGCAGAGCACGAGTGGCACAAATCCATTTACGATTTCTATACCATCGAAGGCTCGGTGGCGCTGGCCAAGCATTTACGCACCTGGGAAGGCGGCAAATTGGTGGTCAACATCACCGAAATGCCCTTCAAATGCCCGGTTGCCCCGCTGGAATTCATTTTCCTGGCCGACGCCTTCTTTCACGAGCACGGCATGCGGGATCGGGTTGATTTGACCCTGGTAACGCCGCTGCCCGGCGCGTTTACCAAACCGCGCGCGGCCAAACTGTTGGGCAATATTTTGGAAGAAAAGAACATCAACGTCGTGCCCGAATTTATGATCGAGCGGGTTGAGCCGGATGAAAAGAAAATCTACGCGTACGATGAGCAGGTGGTGGATTACGATCTGCTGGTGTCTGTGCCCACCAATATGGGCGCGGACGTGATTGAACGCTCCGGTTTGGGTGACGAACTGAACCACGTGCCGGTGGATAAACACACCTTCTTGTCGGAAGAATACGACAATGTTTTTGCGCTGGGGGACGCTGCCGCGCTGCCCACTTCTAAAGCCGGGTCTGTGGCCCACTTTGCCGTGGAAGTGTTTGTGGAGAATTTTATGCGCTATATTGACGGCCTGGAGATGACCCACCAATTTGACGGCCACGCTAACTGTTACATCGAGTCGGGCTTTGGCAAAGGCATTCTCATCGATTTCAATTACGATGTCGAACCGCTGCCGGGTAAATTCCCCTTGCCGGGCATTGGCCCTTTCTCGCTGTTGCAAGAATCGGAAATGAACCATTGGGGCAAAATGATGTTCCGTTGGATGTATTGGAATATTTTGCTCAAAGGCAAAGAAATGCCCATTACGGCCCAGATGACCATGGCCGGGAAGTGGCAATAGGAGGCCGGCATGGAACAAACATTAAGCGTTGATACCCTGGCCGAACTGAATCAAAAACTGGATAAGCTGGCTACCCAGGTTGAGTTTCTCACCGAAGAAGCGCACCGCCAGAAACGCCGCCAGCAGGAGTGGGACGAGCTGAAAGACGATTTGATCCCGATTGGCAACGACCTGTTCCGCATATCGGTGGAGCAATTGGAAGAAGTGCAGGAGCACGTGCAAATTGAAGACATGCTGCGCTTGTTCAAGCGGCTACTGCGCAATACCCGCAACCTGGAGCAAATGCTCGACCAGATGGAAAGTTTCATGGAACTCTGGCAGGATTTAAGCCCGCTCTCCCAGGACGCCTTTCTGACCATGATGAATTATCTGAACGAGATGGAGCAAAAAGGTTACTTTGTTTTTGCCCGGGGTGGGCTGGAAATGATGGACAAGGTAGTGACCTCTTTTACCGAAGAAGATGTTGAGCAGTTGGGCGATAACATTGTGCTCATTTTACAAACGGTCAAAGAGATGACCCAGCCGGAAATCATGACGATGATGCGCAACACCGCCCATATTGTGAAAGATGAAGAGCCGGTCGATACCTCGCTCATCAGCATCATCCGCCAGATGAATGATCCCGAAGTAAGAAAAGGGTTAGCCAAAACCTTGCAAATATTGAAATCCGTTGGATAAATAAAAATTTACACCCCCAAACAGATGGGGATTCGAACAAGGAGATCACAAAATGGCAGCTAAAGAAATTGCAGGACAAACCGTAGAATTTGATGGAGAAGGTTTCATGGTCGATGCCAATGTCTGGAATAAAGATATTGCCTCGGAACTGGCCAAAAGCATTGGCATCGATGAGTTGACCGACCGCCATTGGACGGTGATCGAGTTTTGCCGCTCCGATTATCAGGAAAAAGGTGAAGCCCCCAGCCTGCGCCGTATCACCAAGGCCGGCGGGGTGCCCACCAAAGAATTGTACAAACTGTTTCCCAAAGGCCCGGCCAAAAAAGTTGCGCTGGTTTCCGGCCTGGGCAAACCCACCGGTTGTATTTAAGTATTTGTGTTGATAAGGAGACACTATGATGGAAAACGGTAACGGCGATCGCAAATTATGTATCATCTGCTCCAAAGGTTCGCTGGATATGGCCTATCCGGGGTTGGTGCTGGCCAACGCGGCCTTGATGGAAGGCATCGATGTGACCATGTTCTTTACCTTCTGGGGGTTGGACATCGTCAATAAACAAAAAATGGATAAGCTCAAATGCACGCCTCTGGGTAATCCCAGCATGGCCATGCCCAACGGGATGGGGATTCCCAATGTGGTAGGCATGCTGCCCGGTATGACCGATATGGCTTCGTCGATGATGCGGCAAGAGATCGAGAAGCTGGACTTTCCCCCGGTGGGTGAATTTCTGGAAATGATCCACGATGCCGGCGGCAAGATGTACGGCTGCCGGATGGCGATGGATATGATGAAGCTGGAGAAAGACGATCTCTTTGATGGCGTTGATGATGTCATCGGCGCGATGGAATTTATGGAAATGAGCGAAAACGCGCAGGTTCTGTTTATTTAAACCCTTGGCACTTTGTTTGTAAGAAAAAGAGCGGTCGAGTACATCTGGTGCTTGGCCACTCTTTTATTTTGTGTAGTATGTAGAATTACTCATCCGTTTTGGCTAAATTCGTCAATTTGAGTTATTCATGTTAAAAATAGAGCTATGTCGAACAATACCGTTGCTACCAATAAAATTACCCTGATTGCCATCGAGACCTTTGGCCTGGAAGCCGTGGTCAAACGGGAAGTGGAGGCCTTGGGCTTTGAAAACATTTCGGTGTCGGAGGGCAGGGTTGAATTTGAGGCCACTCCCACCGATATTCCCACCGCCAACCTGTGGCTCCGGGCCGCCGACCGGGTTCTGCTCAAAATGGGCCAATTCCCGGCCCTTACTTTTGATGAGTTGTTTGAACAAACGCGGGCGCTGCCGTGGGAACAGTGGATCACCCCAGACGGCCAATTCACCGTCACCGGCAAATCGGTCAAATCCACGCTGGGCAGCGTGCGAGCCTGCCAATCGATTGTGAAAAAAGCGGTGGTGGAACGCTTGAAAGACGCCTACCAAACCGACTGGTTCGAAGAAACCGGCCCGGAATTTACCATCCAGGTATCGCTGCTGAAGGATGTGGCCACGCTGACGATTGACACCTCCGGCTCCGGCCTGCACCGGCGCGGCTACCGCCAGGCCACCGGCGAAGCGCCGCTCAAAGAAACGTTTGCAGCGGGGCTGGTGCAACTCACTTTTTGGAACAAAGAGCGGCTGTTGATCGATCCGATGTGCGGGGCGGGCACCATCCTCATCGAAGCGGCGCTGCTGGCCCGCAATATTGCGCCGGGTTTAAATCGGGTGTTTGCTGCGGAGGGCTGGCCCGCTATTCCCGCTCACGCCTGGCGCAATGCCCGGCGGGCGGCGCGGAAGGCCATTGATTTAAGCGGCGATCTGCAAATTTTGGGGTACGATATTGATGCGGCGGCCATCGAGGCCGCTAAAGCCAACGCCGACAATGCCGGGGTTGGTGATGATATTGTGTTTGAGCAGAAAAACCTCAACGATCTGTGGATCGACCGGCAATATGGCATCGTTATTTCCAATCCACCGTACGGTATCAAACTGGTCGATTTTAAAGCGTTGAACAAGCTCTACATCACGTTAAACAAAATGTTCAAAAAGAAAACCGGCTGGTCGCTTTATATTTTGACCGCCGACAAAAAGTTCCCCGATTATTTCAAACGCTCCCGACCCAACCGGGTGCGCAAGTTATACAACGGCTCCATCGAAGTGAATTATTACCAGTATTACGGCGACAGACCGCCAGACGTGTAAGAAGTATGTTGCAAATCTCCAAAAACGTTACCATCCCCGACGAAGAAATTGAAATGAGCGCGGTTCGTTCCCGGGGCGCGGGCGGGCAAAATGTCAACAAGGTTTCCAGCGCGATCCATTTGCGTTTTGACATCAACGCCTCCTCCCTGCCCGATTTTTACAAGGAGCGCTTGCTGCGCTTAAAAGACCGGCGCATCACCAAAGACGGGGTAATTGTGATCAAATCCCAGCAGTATCGCACCCAGGAGAAAAACCGGGAAGATGCGCTGGAGCGGCTGCGAAATTTGATTCGCAGCGTGGCCGCGCGCCGTAAAAAGCGAAAATCCACCCAACCCTCGCGCAGATCTCATCAAAAACGATTGGATCGTAAAAGCAAACGAGGCCGCACCAAGGCGTTGCGGCGCAAGGTGTCCCCCAACGACGAGGCGTAACCCCTATACCCCGGAATTTTCCCGGAGCCGGTTGGCCCATTTATACAGTTCGATCACCACGAACACCACGCTGCCGGCCACCAGGCAGAGCAGTAGATTCTGCGCCGATAACGCTTCTATCTTGAAGATATTTTGGAAGAAAGGCGTATACACCAGTATCAGTTGCAGCAAAATGGTGATAACGACAGCGATCACCATCAGCCGGTTGGAAAAAAGACCAATGCGAAACAGCGAATCTCTGCCGGAGCGCAGGGCCAACACATTGCCCATTTGGGCCAGCACCATGGTGGTAAAGATCATCGTTTGCCACGGGGCGTTGGGGTCTTGCAGCCAGGTAAAAAAGCCAACCCCTAAAGAAACAAGGCCGATCAGCAGGCCCACCCAGATAATTTGGACGCCAATCCCCCGGCTGAAAATACTCTCTTGCGGCTCGAAGGGCGGGCGGGACATCGTGCCCCGTTCGCCCGGTTCTTCGGCCAGGGCAATGCCGGGCAGGCCGTCGGTGACCAGGTTGATCCACAGAATTTGCAGCGGCAGCAACGGCAGCGGGATGCCGATAAATGGCCCGGCCAGCATCACAAATATCTCTCCGGTGTTGCTGGAGAGGGTGTATTTGATGAATTTACGGATGTTGTCGTAAATTACCCGGCCTTCTTCGGCGGCGGCCACAATGGTGGCGAAATTGTCGTCCAGCAGCACCATATCCGCCGCTTGTTTGGAAACATCGGTGCCGGTGATGCCCATGGCCACCCCGATGTCGGCTTGCTTGAGGGCCGGGGCGTCGTTCACGCCGTCGCCCGTCATGGCTACAATGTGGCCTTTATCTTGCAGGGCGTCTACAATGTTGAGCTTGTGTTCCGGCGCCACGCGGGCATAAACCGATACCTCTTCCACCACCTCTTCCAACTCTTGCAGCGACATCCGGGTCAAGTCCGGCCCGGTCAGAGCCTGGTCGTTCTCGGAAATTTGGAGATCTTTGGCAATTTGCAGCGCCGTGAGCGGGTGATCACCCGTAATCATCAGGGGGCGAATCCCGGCGGTCTTGGCGGTTGCAACCGCTTGTTTTACTTCCGGGCGTGGCGGGTCGATCATAGCGATCAGGCCGACGAAAATTCCCTCCACCTCCAACTGGGATTCTTCTTCCGGCAGCTCGTCGCTTTCCCAAAATCGGAACGAAACGCCCAGTACCCGCTGCCCCTGTTGGGCAAAATTGGCGTTGGCGTCTTCGATGCGCTGCTGCAGGTCATCATCCAACGGTACAATTTCGTTGTTGACCAGCACCCGGTTGGTGATCTGGAGCAGGCTGTCAATCGCGCCTTTGGTGAGCAGCACATACGGGGCGTCTTTCCAGGGCAAATCGCTCTCTTGAACGTCGGAACCGGTTTGATGCACGGTGGTCATGCGTTTGCGCTCCGAGGTGAACGGCACTTCGGCTACGCGGGGCCATTCGGCTTCGAGATCGCTTTTGTGAAACCCCAGTTCTTTGGCGGCCAGCACCAGCGCGCCTTCGGTGGGGTCGCCAATGGCTTGTACGGTACCCTCCTCATCGGTTTCCAGCACGGCATCATTGCACAGCGCGCCGGCCCGCACCAGCACGCTCAGCGCGGTGAGCGTGGGTGATGCTTCGCGGTCGGCCCGGCGGGCGCGATGCAGGTCTTCCCGGTGATCGACCACGGTTTCCAACTCCTGGGTGTGGCCGGCCACGTCCAAAATGGTGACGGTCATCTGGTTTTCGGTGAGGGTGCCGGTTTTATCGGAACAGATCACCGTAACCGAACCAAGGGTTTCCACGGCGGGCAGGTTGCGGATTAGGGCGCGGCGTTTGAGCAGTCGCTGCGATCCCAGGGCCAGAGTGATGGTGACCACGGCAGGCATGCTTTCGGGGATGGCGGCCACGGCCAGGCTGACGCCGGTGAGAAAGAGGGTTTCCAAATCCGGGTCGGGCTGCAAAAACCCCATGCCCACCACCACCGCGATGATGGCCAGCGCGATCCAGGCCAGGGTTTTGCCCAGGCCGTCCAGCCGGCGTTGGAGCGGGGTTTCTTCGTCTTCGGCTTCCTGAATTAAATCGGCGATATTGCCCAGTTCGGTGTTCATGCCGGTTTCGGTGACCAGCATTTCGCCCCGGCCATAGGTAACAACGGTGCCCAGGTAAACCAGGTTGTGCCGGTCGCCCGGCGGCAGGTCTTCGCCTTCCGGGATGGACAGTTTCTTTTCGACCGGTTCCGATTCGCCGGTCAGCGCGGCTTCCTGCACTTTCAAGCTGTTGTTTTCCAGGAGCCGGCCGTCGGCGGGAACCAGGTTGCCTGCTTCCAGCAAAACTACATCGCCCGGCACCAGGTCGGTGGAGGGAATTTCCTGGATGTGCCCGTTTCGGCGGGTACGCACGGTGGGCACGGCCATTTCTTTGAGCGCGGCCATGGATTTTTCGGCCCGAAACTCCTGGGTGAAGCCCAAAATGGCGTTGAGAATGAGAATGGCCAAAATCACCACGCTGTCGATGTATTCGCCCAACACGCCCGAAATAATCGCGGCGATGATCAGAATAATGACCATGATCTCCTTGAATTGGTTCAGGAGGATCACCCACGGGCTTTTAATCCCGCGGTCAACCAATTTGTTGGGGCCGTACTGCTGCTGCCGCCGCCGGATCTCGCCCTCGTCCAGGCCGGTTTGGGGATTTGTTTGTAGTTCTTGGATCGTATCTTCAATGGACAGCTTGTGCCATTCCATAGATTTGTCCTTTTGCGTTATGTCAGTTATCCGACGGTGTCCAGCGCCAGTTCAACCATCTGCATAAATGCCTGCTCGCGCGCCTCCGACGATTCCGCCACGCCGGTTACAATATTGTCGCTGACGGTGAGTATCGACAGCGCCTGGACCTTGAATTTGGCAGCCAGGGTGTACAGGGCGGCGGTTTCCATTTCGGCGGCCAGCACGCCAAAATCGGACCAGAGCTGCCACCAGTGCGAGTCATCCACATAGAATGAATCGCTGGTGAGCACGCTGCCTACTTTGACCTCGATATTTTTCTGCCGGGCACTGTCGTAGGCCCGTTTGAGCAGCGAAAAGCTGGCGGTGGGCGCGTAGGACATTCCGCCAAATTGCAGCTCGTTCACCTTGGAGTCGGTGCAGGCCGACATCGCCAGTAAAACTTGCCGGAGGGGTAAATCCGGTTGCAGCGCGCCGCAGGTGCCGATACGGATTAAATTCTTGGCGCCATAGGCGTTAATCAATTCATGCACGTAAATGGAAATGGAAGGGACGCCCATCCCCGTTCCCTGTACTGAGACCCGTTGGCCTTGATACGTGCCGGTAAATCCCAGCATGCCGCGCACCTGGTTGTAGCAGGCTGCATCTTCCAGCAGATTCTCGGCCACATATTTGGCCCGCAGCGGGTCGCCGGGCAATAGAACGGTTTCGGCAATATCGCCGGGTTGCGCGCCAAGATGGATGCTCATATGGATTCCTCCAGTTTCTATTTAGGATTGATCGTTGTTGGTTATTTCGGCGGCCAGCAGCACCACCGACCGCGCTTTCACCAGGTAGTTGGAACCGGCTACAGCAGGCGCGCTGTCCCACTCGCAAAAATCCTGGGGCGATTCCAGGTAGGTGTCAATGATTCGGGTCCAGTTGTAACCGTTGAGCGCCGGAATCTCAAATTCAAGCGGTCCCCAGTAAGCGTTGAATATGATGTGAAAGAGACATTTCCCGCCGCAACTCACCACCGTCAAGGCCAGCGCGTGTGAGTGGTATCCCCAATCAGGCTGGTTGAGTTTGACGCCGTGCCACTGAATTTTGGCCTGTTCCAAAAATTGGGTCAGGGTCAGGTGAGGTATATCGTGCTTGAAAACATTGAGCGTGAGCCGGAGTTGAATCAACTGTTTGACAAAGCGGTGCAGGTCGGCGTGTTGTTCCGGCAGTTCCCAATCAAACCAACTGATCTCGTTGTCCTGGCAATAGGCGTTGTTGTTGCCCTGTTGGGTGCGGCGCACCTCGTCGCCCATCAGCAGCATGGGCACGCCCAGGGCCAGCACATTGATGGTTAGAAAGTTTTTGATCTGGCGCCGGCGCAAGTTTTCTATCTCCGGGCGGTCGGTAGTGCCCTCCACGCCGCAGTTCCAACTGAGATTATGGTTATGGCCGTCGCGATTATTTTCTCCGTTGGCTTCGTTGTGTTTGCGATTGTAGGACACCAGATCATTGAGCGTAAAGCCATCGTGGCAGGTGATAAAGTTGACGCTTTGTTCCGGCTCGCGTTCTTCGTGGCTGTAAAGATCGGGGCTGCCCAAAAAACGGGTCGCCAGTTTGGGCACCATGCCTTTATCGCTTTTGACAAAGCTGCGCACGTCGTCGCGGAATTTGCCGTTCCATTCTTTCCAGCGGTCGCCAATGAACGTGCCCACCTGGTACAGTCCCGCCGCGTCCCAGGCTTCGGCAATGAGCTTGGTGCCGGCCAACACCGGGTCCGACTCAATATCCCACAACACCGGCGGGCTGACCAGCGGGCGGCCTTGTTCATCCCGGGCCAAAATCGAGGCCAGATCAAAGCGGAAGCCGTCCACGTGCATTTCCTGCACCCAGTAATGCAGGCTGTCGATGATCATGCGGCGCACAATGGCCTGGTTGGCGTTGAGCGTATTGCCGGTGCCGCTGTAGTTGGCGTATTTGGCCGGGTCATTTTCTAAAATGTAGTAGGCGCGGTTCTCCAGGCCGCGAAAACAGTAGGTGGGGCCGTTTTCGTTGCCTTCGGCGGTGTGGTTGTAAACCACGTCTAAAATCACTTCGATGCCGGCCTTGTGCAGGGCTTTGACCATCTCGCGGAATTCATCGAGCGGACCCAGCGGGCCTTGTTGGGAACTGTAGGCACGGTGGGGCGCAAAAAAGGAGATAGGGCTGTAACCCCAGTAATTGATCAGGCCATCGGGCGCGTCTTGTTCGTCAAACTGAAACACCGGCAGCAGTTCAACCGCCGTAATGCCCAGCTCTTGCAGGTAGGGGATTTTTTCGATCAAGCCGGCGTAGGTTCCCCGCTTTTCGGGCGAGACACCGGAGTTGGGGTGGCGGGTAAAGCCGGCCACGTGCATTTCGTAGATAACGGATTCGGTGAGAGGATGGCGCAAGGGCAGATCGCCGGCCCAATCGTAATCGGGGTCGGCCACCACGCTTTTCATAGCATGGGCGGTGTTGTCGCCGGGTTCGATGGCGGCCCGGCGGCTGAAATTTTGGCCGATGGCCACGCTCCGGCCATACGGATCAAGCAATATTTTTTCCTGGTTGTAGCGGTGTCCGTGATGGGGTTGGTGGGGGCCGCCGGCGCGGTAGGCGTAGAGTTGGCCGGGTTTCAGCCCCGGCACAAAGATGTGCCAGTAATAAAAGGTACGGTTATGCTGCGGGTCAAAGGGAATCACCTGGGCGGGCTGCGGCGCGTCAACTTCATCAAACAGCAGTAGTTCCAGCGCGGTGCTGTTTTTGGAGAAGACGCAAAAATGCACGCCATCAAGATGGACGGTTGCGCCCAGCGGAAAACTCTGGCCGGATCGGGTTTGCATTTCATTCATCCTTTGATTTAGTAAGGCGGTTCCGCCGGCCCCGTATAGCCGCACAGCCCGGTTCGCGGCGAGTTGACCAGCGGCATAAGGCCGCCGTAGTCGTCGTGCGGATGTTCCCGGGCGTGTACGTCGCACAGCGTGCCGGGTGTGTCGTATTCATAAATGCATTCCATACACAAATAGGTGGCGGGTTGATCGCATTCCATGCAGGTTTCTTCGATGGGCTTGTTGCGGGCCATCAGCGCGATGGGGTGCGGGGTGGTGGGCTTGCCCCGGCGAACCTCAACCACTTTGATGGTAGTTTCCGAAGAGGTGCCAAAATCGTAAATGTGGGTTAACGTTGTTTCCGGCTGGAAAATCTGGTCGGCTCTCATAGCCATGTCGATTTCGGTACGCCAGGCTCCGCCCATAAAAAAGTCGCTCAGGTGGCCGCAGCATTCCAGCCAGATGGCGCGCAGATAGGAATCCAGAGCAGTGAGCGGGGCCGTGCCGTTCATTTCCAGGTTCAGCCAGTAGTGGCCGCCGTAGGCATCTTCGGCCCGCAGGTGGAAAAGTAACTGTTCGGGGCCGGTTTTTTGTTTGATATTGTCGATGGTTTTTTGCCGTTCCGGGCAGGCGGGCAAATGGCGCGACATGCCGCCTTTAGCCATTTCCCGGCCGCAATACATACACGTTCCACGTGATTGTTTTCTCCTGGCCATGATAATTCTCCTTTTTTTGTTATATTTTGACCGGTTTGATTTTCCAAATATCGTCGCAATACTGCCGCATCGAGCGGTCGGAAGAGAAGAAGCCGCAGCGGGCCGTGTTGATGATCGAGGCGCGCGTCCACGATTCTTCCAATTTAAAGCGCCGGTCTACCTCATCCTGGCACTCAATGTAAGATTCGTAATCCGCCAACAGCAGGTATTCGTCCCGTTGCAGCAGCGAGTCGACAATCGGTTGAAAGAGGGTGGTATTCCCATTTGAAAACCGGCCGGAGGCAATGGCGTCGATAGCGTTTTTGAGTTCCGGGATATTGCGGTAATACATCAAGGGCCGGTGTCCTTGAGCTTTGTGTTCAAATACCTCATCGGCGGTCAGGCCAAAGAGGAAAAAGTTGTCTTCGCCCACCCGCTCGCGGATCTCAATGTTGGCCCCATCCAGCGTGCCCACGGTGAGCGCGCCGTTGAGAGCAAATTTCATATTGCCCGTGCCGGAAGCTTCTTTGCCGGCCATAGAAATTTGTTCCGATAGATCGGCGGCGGGATAGATTTTTTCGCCCAGGGTCACGTTAAAATTCGGTATGAAAACCACTTTGAGCCGCCCCGCCACATCGGGATCATTATTAACTACCTCCGCGATGGAGTTGATGAGTTTGATGATGAGTTTGGCCATCCGGTAGCCGGGCGCGGCTTTGGCGCCAAAAATAAAAGTGCGCGGCACAAGGTCGATTTTGGGGTTGGCCTTGATCCGGTTGTAGAGCGTCACTATGTGCAGCGCCTTGAGCAGTTGGCGCTTGTATTCGTGCAGGCGTTTGACCATCACATCAAACATCGAGGCGGGGTCTACTTCTACACCCGTAAGCTGTTGGATGGCTTGGGCCAGTTCTTTTTTATTTTCTTGTTTGACCTGACGCCACCGCTTGCGGAACGCGGCGCGGTCGCCCAGGCTTTCAAGCTGCCGGAGTTGATCCAGGTCTTTAAGCCAATCATCGTCGATATTTTTGGTGATCAGATCAGACAAGCGGGGGTTGGCCAGTTTCATAAAGCGGCGCGGGGTAACGCCGTTGGTTTTGTTGTTGAATTTTTCGGGCCACATTTCGGCAAAATTACGCAGGGTTTGTTCGCGTAGCAATTTTGATTGCAATTCGGCCACGCCGTTGATGGAAAAACTGCCCACGCAGGCCAGATGCGCCATCCGAACCTGGCGTTCAAAGCCTTCTTCGATGATCGACATGGCAATGGTGCGGAGGTCTTCGCCGGGGAATTTGGTCCGGATTTCGTCCAGAAAACGGTGGTTGATCTCGTAGATGATTTCCAGGTGGCGCGGCAGCAGGTGTTCAAACAGACCCACCGGCCATTTTTCCAGGGCTTCGGGCAGCAGGGTGTGGCAGGTGTAGGCAAAGGTGCGGCTGGTGATGCCCCAGGCTTCTTCCCAGGGAAGGTCGTGTTCATCAATCAAAATACGCATGAGTTCGGGGATGGCAATGACCGGGTGGGTATCGTTCAGTTGGATGACGGCTTTTTCGGGAAACGTTTGCCAATCTTGGTTAAAGGCAAAATAGCGGCGGATAATATCTTGCAGCGAGGCGGACACAAAGAAATATTGCTGCCGCAGCCGCAGTTCTTTGCCCTGGGGCGTATCGTCGTTGGGGTAGAGCACTTTGGTGATATTTTCCGACAACACTTTTTGTTCAACGGCGCGGGCGTAGTCTCCCTCATCAAACAACTGGAAATCGAACGCTTTGCTGGCCCGTGCCCGCCACAGGCGCAGCAGGTTAACGGTTTCGGTTTGGTAGCCGGGGATCAGGGTGTGGTAAGGTTCGGCCAGGATGGTTTCCTGCGGTATCCAGCGGACGCGGTAATTCCCGGCCTCATCGGTGTACGGTTCGGTACGCCCGCCAAATTTAATTTCAACCATATCATCGGGTTGAGGAAACTCCCAGGGGTTATCGATGTAGAGCCATTCGTCGGGGCTTTCCACCTGCCAGCCGTTTTTGAAGGATTGTTTGAAGATGCCAAACTCGTAGCGGATGCCGTAGCCGATGCAGGGGATGTCCAGCGTGGCCAGCGAGTCCAGAAAACATGCGGCCAGCCGCCCCAGCCCGCCATTGCCCAGGCCCGGTTCCTGGTCCAGTTCAACCAGTTCATCAAGTTTGATATTATATTCGGCCAATGCTTTTTCGGCTACTGCTCCGGTATCGGTGTAAAGCATATTTTGGCCAAGCTGGCGGCCCAGCAAATATTCCGCCGAAAGATAAAAGACAAATTTGGGGTTATGTTCAAAATAGGCGTCTACGGTTTTGCGCCAGCGATCAATCAGATGATCCCGCACCGTGGTGGCCAGGGCCATGTAAGCGTCGTGACGGCTGGCCGTATAGGCGGCCTGTCCCCGGCTGTAGTACAGGTTATTGGTGAGAGCTTTTTTAAATGTTTCAATGGTCTTCCCGGTACGGTTTATTATTGGACTCATACTCGGCTCCTCCTGCCGTTTTAACTTTTTTCGTCAGGTTTGTTCGTCAGATAAACAAACAAGTATCCCCCCACCCCGGCAATGATTGAGGCCGTGAGGATGGCTAGTTTGGCCTGGTCCAGTAGCGCCGGATCACCACGAAATGCCAACGCCGAGATGAAAATAGACATCGTAAAGCCAATCCCGGCCAGCCAACTGGCCCCGTAGATATGCTTCCAGGAGACGCCTTGCGGTAGATCGGCCAGGCCCACTTTAACCGCCACAAAGGTAAAGAGGGTAATGCCCACTTGTTTGCCCACCAGCAGCCCCAGGATGATGCCCAGGCTCACCGGCGTGGTCAGCATATCCACCACACTTCCGCCGCCTATTTGAACCCCGGCGTTGGCCAGGGCAAAGAGAGGCAAAATCACAAACGAGGTTAACGGGTGGAGGTTGTGTTCCAGCCGCAGCAGGGGCGATTGCACTTCCCAGGCCGCCGATTGCAGCGCCGCAGCCGCGGCTTGTTGTTCGTGCCGGGTGAGATCGTGGGCAGCGGGATCGTGGGTTTCTTCAATTCTATTGAGCCGTTCGCGGCTCCATTTGACAAAATCCAGCGGCAGTCGTCGGGCCTGCGCCGGAATAACAAACGCCACCAGCACCCCGGCAACGGTGGCGTGAACGCCGGACTCAAAGATAGCAAACCAGACCATCATAGAAATCAGGCCGTAAAAGATCAAATGGTGGAACCTGATGAGATTGAAGATGAGCATCACTACCATCAACACGGCCACAATTACCAGCCACTCCAGCACGATTTTTTGCGTGTAAAACATGGCAATGACCAAAATGGCCCCAATATCATCGCCAATAGCCAGAGCGGTGATAAACACTTTAAGGCCGGCAGGGATCCGGCTTTTCAACAGGGCCACCACGCCCAGGGCAAAAGCGATGTCGGTGGCCATGGGTATGCCCCAACCGTCGATGGCCGGGCCGCCGGCGTTAAAAAAAACAAAGATGAGGGCTGGCCCGGCCATCCCGCCTATGGCGGCTATCAGCGGCAGCGTGGCTTTACGGATCGAGCTTAATTCGCCAACAATCACTTCACGTTTGATTTCCAGCCCCACCACAAAGAAAAAAATGGCCATGAGAAAATCGTTAATCCAGTGAGAGAGGGTTTCAATAAATGCAAAATCACCCCATCGTATCCCAGCCTCGATTTTCCACAGGGCAAAGTATTGGTCGGCCAGCGGCGAATTAGCCAGAATCATGGCGATAATGGCGGCAATCAGCAGCACAATACTGCTGGATGTTTCCCGATGAATAAACTCGCCAATTTCTTCTTGAACGCGTTTTCCTAAACGAATTAACGGTCTGAGTTCACGTCGTTGTTCTTTTTCTGCTGTTTTATCTACCATGTTTGCTCCCAAGAATCGATATTTTAATATTGCGAATCGTTTGTATAGGTGGGGGATACTAATCATATCATAGAGGATAACGCTCGGCAACTCTATTCTATATTTATTAAAACGCAAAATCCCATCGAATGATTGTTGCGTTTGATGGGATTTTAATTGGGGCATTTGCACTTTAAAAATAACAGTTAATCGCCGATGGTAGCCACCATGACCGCTTTGATAGTGTGCATCCGGTTTTCGGCCTGGTCAAACACAATGGAATAATCCGACTCAAAGATCTCTTCGGTTACTTCCATCGCTTCCAGGCCAAATTCCTGATAAACTTGCTCGCCGATGGTGGTTTCACGGTTGTGGAAAGCGGGCAGGTCGTGCATAAATTTCACATTAGGATTGCCGGTCATCGACACCACTTTGGCGTCAACCTGGTAGCGGGTCAGCAACTCAATCCGCTCGGCCCAAACTTCTTTCGGCTCGCCCATCGAAACCCACACGTCGGTGTAAAGATAATCCACCCCTTTTACACCTTCGGCCACATCTTCGGTAAGGGTGATTTTTGCGCCGGTTTGCCCGGCAATGGCCCGGCACTGTTCAACCAGAACTTCATTGGGCCAGTTGGTTGGGGGCGCGCACAGTCGCACGTCCATGCCCATTTTTGCGCCGCCCACCATCAACGAGTTGCCCGTATTGTTGCGAGCATCGCCCATAAAGCAGTAAGAAATCTCGTTGAGGGGTTTGGGGCTGTGTTCTTGCATGGTCAAAAAATCGGCCAGGATTTGGGTGGGATGGTACTCGTCGGTCAGGCCGTTCCATACCGGCACGCCGGCGTAGGCGGCCAGTTCCTCGCAGGTGGCCTGGGAGAAGCCGCGATATTCAATGCCGTCGTACATGCGGCCCAGCACACGGGCGGTATCTTTCATAGACTCTTTGTGGCCTATTTGCGAGCCGGTCGGGCCTAAATAGGTCACGCGCGCGCCTTGATCGTAAGCGGCCACTTCAAAGGCGCAGCGGGTGCGGGTAGAGGTTTTTTCAAAGATCAGGGCGATATTTTTGCCGGTCATCCGGGGTTGTTCGTAGCCGCTGTACTTGGCGGCTTTCAGATTGGCCGACAGCTCCAGCAAAAAGCCAATTTCCTGGGGTGTAAAGTCGAGCAGTTTGACAAAATTTCGATTGCGCAAATTAAAGGCCATCGAGAAAAATCCTTTCTTCTTACTATGTTTGAATTTCTCCATTATATCGTACCTTCTCAATAATCTTGGGCAGAGTTGGTTGAGCTTGTCGAAACCAACGGTCTTCGACAGGCTCAGACCTCGGTCCCCGGAAATATTGAGAGGATACATTATATCGTTACTCTGAGCCGGTGTAAACTCAGTTACGCAGAGATTCACGGAGAATACACAGAGAGCCTTTTTTCAAAAGATACGGGGGGATTTACTCGTCACTCATCTGATTCAACCAGCCTCTTGATCTCCCCCATCACCGCTTCAATATTCAGCCCGTCGGTATCAATGATCACCGCGTCGTCGGCGGGCACCAGCGGCGAAATGGGCTTTTCAATATCCTGTTTATCCCGTTCTTTGATGGCGGCCAGAATTTCTTCGTAACTTCCGTTTTGGCCCTGCGCTCGCCTGTCTTTTAGACGGCGGCGGGCGCGTTCTTCTGCCGAGGCGCGCAAAAATATCTTCAATTCGGCATCCGGCAGCACCACGGTGCCGATGTCGCGCCCCACCATCACCACCCGTCCCTCCGAAGCAATCCGTCGCTGCTGTTCGGTGAGTGCGGCGCGCACCCGGGGGTATGATGAAACGAGCGAAACATATTGCTCCACCGCCGGGTCCCGGATAGCCCAGGTTACGTCCTGCCCGTCGGCCAGCACGGTGTACTGGCGGCCATCGGACTCGTCCGGCCCGCCAGGTTTTACATCAATTACCAGTGTTTCCGCCAGTTTGGAAACCGCTTCAATATTGTCTACGGTCACATTTCGATCCAGCGCGGCCCAGGTGACGGCCCGGTACATCACACCGGTATCAAAATAGAGGTACGCCAGATCCGCGGCCAGTTGCGCGCCCACCGTGCTTTTGCCGGAGGCGGCTGTGCCGTCGATGGCAATGGTTGATTGTGGCGTCAAGATGGTGTTTCCTTTCCCTAGGAGGGTTTAAGATTTTTGCCTCTTGATGGCCCGTTGCAGGCGCTGTATTTCGGCCTGGGTCAGGTGCCGCCAGTGGCCTGTTTTGAGCTTGCCCAGCTTGATCGGCCCCATGCGAACCCGTTCCAGCCGCAGGGCCGGATGCCCCAATTGTTTGGCCACTTCCCGGATCTGGCGTTTGCGCCCTTCGGTAAGAATAATTTTGAGCCAGAAATTCTCACCTTCCGCGTTGAGCCGTTCTACGGTGGCCGGGGCGGTGGGTTTGCCTTCCACCTCGATGCCGCCTCGCTGCCATTGCGACAGCGTTTCCGTGGTAGGGTGTCCCTTGACCAGCACCTGGTACTCTTTCTCCACATGGTAGCGGGGATGCATCAACTTTTCGGCCAGAGCGCCATCATTGGTGAGCAGCAGCAGCCCCTCGCTGTTCAGATCGAGCCGGCCCACCGGATAAATCCGCGCGTCCACATCCACCAGGTCCACCACGGTTTTTCGGCCCCGCTGCTCGTCGCTGGCGGCGCTGAGAACGCCCGCCGGCTTGTTAAGCAAAACATAAACGTGTTCTTCAGCCTGTTTCGGCAGAAGGTTCCCATCCACCTTTATCACGTCGTGACGCGCATCAACCTTAACCCCCAACTCGGTCACAACCTGCCCATTGACCGTCACCCGGCCCTGTTGGATGATCTTTTCGCTGGCCCGCCGCGAGGCAACGCCGGCGTGGGCCATCACTTTCTGTAATCGTTCCTGTGTCATAGTTTTCACCTTCTTCCGGGCCTCATTTTAATGCCAACCGGGCAGGATGCAAAAAGATGCAAGAAAAAATATGGCGTTTGCGTCGGATATTTTTCTTTTGATTTTCAATGCTCGATGATCCCGCTGCCGCATCAAACCGCATCAAAAAATAATTCTAACTATATTTCTATGTTTTTTAAGCGCTTTTCTGATTTACTGGTGTTAAACTTTGAAATCATCACGGAGGATAGCAGCATGCCACAGTTTTTTTCAACGCCAAATGAGCTGTCAACGTTAAATAGTGAAGGACGTCGTTATCAGGCGGTAATTTTTGATGCCGGCGGCACCCTGCTGGGGTTTGAAGACGACGCCCCGTTTCAAAATTTTCTCGATGCCGTTGACATTCCGCACGATTTTCTTTCCGGGGCCGATTTGCGCCTGAATATGCTGAAAATGTTATCAGATCGGCGCGATGAAGTGGTTGGCCTGGGCAACGATCATCAAATTAATGATTGGTGGCTGACAATTTTTAATGAGCTTTTCCCCCGCTGCCCCAACATTGCGCGGGCGATGTGGGAGTTATTCAAGTGTCATTATTTCGAGAGCCTTTTCCCCGATACGCTGCCGGCGCTCCGGCTTTTAAAGGGCCGGGGGGTGCCCATGGGCATTATATCTAATTATGCCAAAACATTATTGGATTTATTAATTCAGTTCAAACTGGACTCTTATTTTGATTTTGTGATAATCTCTGCCAACGAAGGGGTGGCCAAACCCAATCCCATTATTTTTCAGATAGGTCTGGAAGCTGCCGGAGTTATGGCCTCTGAGGCGTTGTATGTGGGCGATAATTTGATGGATGATGTTGTTGGCGCGAACAATGTTGGCATGGATGCGCTGCTCATCAACCGGCCGGGGCGCAAACCCGGTGTTGCCCCGCTGATGACCGATACGCTGCTGGATGTTGAAAAGCTGGTATTTCCCCAAGTGGCCGCCGGTACGGCGGTGGACCGACCGTTGTGGTCGCATGATTCTTCACGTCCCATCCCGCCACTGCCACACATAGAATAACAATTACCTGAAGGTTTAGACGGTCGGGTACACCGCTTGAACCTATCTCTATCCTTTCTGATGTTGCTCTTACAGCACATCAACAAAGCCCCTCGTTATTAAAACGGGGGGCTTTTCTTCTGAGTTAATGCTGGATGGCCTTTTGGCTCTACGCCGGGCCGGCGCCCGCAGAGGCGCGGCATACATAAATTGTTGCTTCCAGGCCCCCGGAGGCCGATGGATAGGTGTTCACAATAGCTTGCTCAACGTGGGGAACCAATTTTTCCGGGACCAGGGCCACAATACAGCCGCCAAACCCGCCCCCGGTCATGCGGACTCCCCCCTTATCTTGCAAAACTTCGGCTACAATTTTTACCAACGCGTCAATCGGCGGCACGGTGATTTCAAAATCATCCCGCATCGAGGCGTGGGAGTCGGCCATAAGTTGGCTCATCCAGGCCAGGTTGCCATTAGACAGCGCCTCAACCGCGGCCTTGGTGCGGCCATTTTCGGTGATAACGTGCCGGGCGCGCTTGGCCACGGTTTCCCCCAATTCATCTTCGTGCAGGGCAAATTCATCGGGCGAGACATCGCGCAGGGCGGGCACGCCAAAGTGGGCGGCGGCTGCTTCGCACTCGCGGCGGCGGGTATTGTATTCGCTGTCGAGCAGGCCCAATCCTTCCCGCTTGAAGTTGCTGTTCACAATCATAATTGCCACACCCGGCGGGATGGGAACCGCCCGGTAATCCAGGCTGCGGCAGTCAATCAGCAGGGCGTGTCCTTCCTGCCCCAGCGCCGAGATGTACTGGTCCATAATGCCGCACTTCATCCCCACAAAATCATTTTCAGCCTGTTGGCCCACCAGGGCAATAGTTTTACCGTCCAGGCTGAGGTTACTAAGATGGTTGAACGCTGTGCCAACAGCCACTTCTACCGAAGCAGAGGAACTCAACCCCGAGGCCAGCGGCACATTGCCGGACATAACCACATCCATGCCTTGCAGCGTGCAGCCCCGCTGCTGCAAGGCCCAGGCCACGCCGCGCACGTATTGGCTCCAGGGCGCGGCGTTATCTTTGCCGATTGGCTCGGCCAGATCAAAGGCGCTGATCTGCTCGCCAAAATCGGCGGCCAGGGCGCGAACTTGAGTCTCGGCACGGGGTTTGACGGCCAATACTGTTTCGTAGTTGATGGCGCAGGGCAGCACAAAACCGTCGTTGTAATCGGTATGTTCGCCGATCAGATTGACGCGGCCCGGCGCGCGGAAATAATGGGTGGGTTCGGTGTTAAAATGTTGTTGAAACAGTGAGTGGGTTCTCTCTTTGAGTGACATAGCGGTTTCCTGATACGTTGGATGAGAACGAGTATATCTTAACTATCGTGCAACGTCAAGAATTTATGGTTTTTGATACCCCAGCCAGCGCAGTTCGTTTTCTTTTTTGCGCCATTTGGGCCTGACTTTCACCCATAAATCCAGATAGACTTTGCTTTCTATAAGGTCTTCAATTTTGGGGCGAGCCAATTGCCCAATCCTTTTGAGCGTTTTTCCTTTCTGGCCGATAACAATGCTCTTTTGCGAGTCCCGTTCCAGAATGATGTTGGCGCTGATGTAGGTTAAGTTCTGCCGGCGCTCTTTAAACTCGATCACCTGCACGGCCAGAGCGTGCGGCACTTCCTGGTGCAGGGTTTTGAGCGCTGCTTCGCGGATAAGCTCGCCCACAATAAAACGGGTTTGTTGGTCTGTTACCTGCTCTTCCGGGTAGTAGCGCGGGCCGGGCGGCAGCCGGTGGATAATGCGGCGCAGCAACTCGGCCCGATTTTCGCCCTGCCGGGCCGAGAGCGTCAGCCAATCATCGGTGGGATAAAGGGCCAAAAACGGTTGTTCGATCTCCACCATTTTTTGGGTTGAAAGCAGATCAATCTTGTTGAGCGCCAAAATAGTAGGGGTAACGGGATGGTTTCGCTTTTGAGCCTGCGTTCTCATTTCCAGCAGCGCGTCGGCCACCAGTTGGTCTTCTTCGGTGGGCGGTTCGGTGGCATCAACCAGCCAGACTACCACATCCGCGTCTGGAATGGCTTCAATCGCGGTTTCGGTCAGGTATTCGCCAAATTTATGGTGAGGCCGGTGGATGCCCGGCGTATCGATAAAAATCACCTGAGCCGGCGGCCCATCAAACGTAGTGCCGTCTTCAGCAGCTTCAATACCGGCGGCGGACAGGGTTAAAATGCCGAGTATCTGGTTGCGGGTCGTTTGGGGTTTGGGGCTGGTAATGGCGATTTTTTGGCCCAGAAAGTGATTCATCAAGGTTGATTTACCCACATTGGGCCGGCCAATCACGGCCACATACCCCGACCGGTGGTCGGGCGGCAGGTCGTCATCAAAAATTGGCGCAGGCTCAAGGTCATCAAAATCAGCCGGATCGGGCCAGGCATGGGAATCGTTCATAAGAGATTTTTCTTTTCTCTTTCCTCAATCCATCTAGATTATTGGGTGATTTTATCAGCCAATGCGGAAAGTTGCAATTTAGGTCAAATAACGAGCATCGTTTTGCCTCAAAACTCGAATGAACCCCGGAAATGGTGTATACTTAACACACAGTTGCATAAATAAGAGGTCGACCCAATGGCAAACCATTCAAGCCGCCCAACCGCCCAACTTAAAGGGGCCAAAACCATTATCACCGGCATTTTCGATGCGGTGGCCGAAACCATTGTGGATTTAGGTGTTGATTGGAACAACGTGGAAACTCTGAACAATCTGCAATCAGGATTGCTTACGGCCCTCACAATCATAGGCTATCAATTAGCAAGGAGCGCCTAAAATAGAAGCCGGTACGATACAAAAATCAGAAAACCTGTTTTCGGTATCCGTCCCGCGTAAAGGGAACCATCATTAACAGACCCGTTGATGAAACGGCGCCGGAAACTCGATCCACGAAGTCACGCCAGGAAAAAAAACTGACCTATCTTAGCGTGACTTCGCGGATTCTACGCTTTCCGGTTTTGAAAATTCCGGAGAAAGTTTAGGCAACGCTGTATTTAGTCAATATTAGGCCCGGCGGCTTTCACCGCGTCGGACACGTTGCTTTCAAACTCTTTGAAGTTTTCAATGAACATACCGGCCAGTTTTTTGGCTTGCTCATCATAATCACTGCCGTTGTCCCATGTACCGCGCGGCAGGAGAACATCGGAAGGAACATCCGGGCAGAAAGTGGGCACGTTAACGCCAAATACCGGATCGGTGGTGTATTCGACATCATTTAGCTTTCCATCCAGCGCCGCATTGACCATGGCTCGGGTGTAGGCAATCTTCATCCGCGAGCCGACGCCGTAAGACCCGCCGCTCCAGCCGGTATTTACCAGCCAGCAATTGACATTGTGTTTTTCAATTTTGCCGCCCAGCAGTTTGGCGTACACGCTGGGGTGTTGGGCCATAAAGGGCGCGCCAAAGCAGGTGCTGAAGGTTGCTTCCGGTTCGGTGACACCTTTTTCCGTGCCGGCAACTTTGGCCGTGTAGCCGGACAGGAAGTGGTACATCGCCTGTTCGGGCGTTAGTTTTGAAATGGGTGGCAATACGCCAAAGGCGTCGGCGGTCAGAAAGATGATATTTTGTGGATGATCGCCGATGCCGGTGGTGTCGGCGTTGGGAATGCTGGTGATGTGGTAGGCGCCGCGCGTATTCTCGGTAAGCGAACCGTCATCCAGGTCCAAATAGCGGCTGACGTTATCAACGCTGACATTTTCCAGAATAGTACCAAAACGGCGCGTGGTCGAATAGATTTCCGGCTCGGCTTCGGGGGAGAGACGGATCATTTTGGCGTAACAGCCGCCTTCAAAGTTAAAGATGCCCCGATCGCTCCAGCCGTGTTCATCATCCCCAATCAGGGTACGGGTCGAGTCGGCGGAGAGGGTGGTTTTGCCGGTGCCGCTCAGTCCGAAAAAGAGCGCAACATCGCCCTGGGAGCCGTAGTTGGCCGAACAGTGCATCGGCAGCACATCCTTAAACGGTAACAGGTAATTCATCACCGTGAAGATGGATTTTTTGATCTCGCCGCCATAGCTGGTGCCGCCAATAAGAACCAGCTTTTTGGCAAAGTTCACAATAATGAAAACTTCCGAATTGGTCTGGTCGGTTTCGGCAATGGCGTGAAAGCGGGGGCAATCGATCACCGTGAACTCAGGTTCGTGGGTTGCCAGCTCTTCGGGCGTGGCCTGAATGAACATATTTCGCGCAAACAGGCTGTGCCAGGCGTATTCGGTAATGATGCGCACCGGCAGGCGATATTCCGGCTCGGCGCCGGCCCAGCAATCTTGTACAAACACATCTTTCAACTGCAAGTAAGACACCATCCGGCGATGAAGTTCGTCAAACCGGGCTTCATCAAAAGGGCGATTGACCTTGCCCCACCAGATGTGGTCCGCGCTGGTGGATTCTTTGACTGTGAATTTGTCGTTGGGCGAGCGGCCCGTATGGTGACCGGTGCGCACAACCAGCGGTCCCAAGTGGGCCACAATCCCTTCGCGGCGGCGAATCGCCTCCTCGTACAGGGCCGGAGTGGGCAGATTCCAATACACGTCGTGAACATTGGTGATGCCCAGGGTATCCAATCCTACTTTACTGTGTTGTTCTTGATGATCTTCTCTCATTTTTTTCTCCCTATTAAGATGTGGTTTAGTTTGGATCTTGCTGGTTGGCGGATGGCACACCATTTAGCAATGATTTTGCATTTGATTGTGATTAGCGTATTTTCTCCATCGTTATCCTGTTGTTGTGCAGAGAAGTAACCCCTTCAGCCAGATGGGGTTAAGCGATGCTTCGTGACATGTTTTTTACGAGCATGAAGAGTCGTCGTTTGTAATTGGATGATGTTGAATTAGAAATGCTTATTTATGATGATGGGGAGCGACCAGTTATGGGGTGGTCGAATCGTCCGCTTCGGCGCGAACGGCGAAGAGTCACGTCTACAACGATGTGGACGTCTGGCAAAAAGTCCCCCAAAAAGCGACGTCGATTGGAATGAGAGTTTGATTGCGCGTAGTGTAGGCTAAAATCAAAAATTATGCAAGCCGGAACGCTTGTTTACTTGTTTGGGGTTATTGGGCCGCCGGCTGGAAAGAACGGACACAGCGGAAACCCAGGTTTTCCACCTGACGACTGATGCCTTGCGAAATGGTGGTGTCCGGGTAAAAGGCATTGAAGCCGCCTTCGTCGGTGCCGTCGGGGTTGCTCCAGGAGCCGCCTATGGTGGCGCGGGCGTCATCTTTATTGCCAATCGTGGCGGTCCATTCCCAGACATTGCCGATCAGATCCAACACCCCGTAAGGGCTGGCCCCTGCCGGTTTGCTGCCCACCGGGCGGGTTCCGGGCGGGTCTGTATCACAAGCATCGTTGATGACGGCTCGCTGGCAGGCTGGCCCGGCATCTCCCCAGGGATAGGGGCGGCCATCGGGCGATGCCGCCGCGCGCCATTGGGAGACGGTGGGTAGACTGCCGCCGATCCACTGGCAGAAAGTTTGCGCCTGCTGCCAGTTCACGCCCACCACCGGATGGGTCTGTCGGTAGAAAAGATCGGCGTACCCGGCCTGGTTTTCGGAGCAAACGCTGGCCTCGATACAGGCTTGATACTGTTGGTTGGTCACTTCGGTTTGGTCAATCCAGAATAGTTCGGCGCTGTCGCCTGGCGGGGAAATCAATATTTCAACCGCATCATCCGGCGCCCGTGTTTGAGAAATAGTGTTGGACGAGGCCAGCGCGCCGCTGCTTTCCTGCTCAACCGACAGGGTGGGCACGGGGGTAGGGCTGGGCGTTGAGGTTGAAGTTGGTGCGGGCGGCGGCGTGGCGGTTGCCGGCGACGGGGTAGGCGTAGAGGTGGGAATAGCGGTTGAGGTGGGGGACGGGGTTATAATAGTGACCGGAGCCTGAGCCACATCGACCGATTGTGAGGTTGACGCCTGGAGTATATTTTGATACATTTTGGGGTTTAATCCCTTAGACTCAGGCCGTTCCAGGGCAATCAGGCTCGTTCTGGCGGCATTGATGGCCAGCCGGTTGGTGTTGGGGAGATCAAGCTCCCGGAAATTTTCTCTAACCGGATTTTGCGGGTTTCGAATCAGCCACGTCATCCCGCTCTTCTTTAGAGCCAGGAGGCCCTGCGAGGTGATGAAAATGCGGCTGGTTCCCACGCCGGTGTCAATACGTTTTAGCGTGTCGCCCTCAACGCCTTCTCCATCCAGGTAGCGCCAGATATTGCCGTTGGTGCGCAGCATATAAACTACGTTATCGGCGGCGACAATTTCCCGGTTGTCGGTATCATTGACCAGTTGGCGGATGGATTTCAGATCGCCGGTGCGGGGTTCGGATATGCGCCACACGGTGCCGTCTTCTTTGAGCACGTAAAGCGCGTTATCCACATAAATTTGGGCGGCGTCTACTTCGGTTACGGCTTCGGGCGTAATATCCAGGCCGCCGGTGCCGGATTGGATCACATTCAGCCGGAGAATACGGCCAAAGCGGTCAACCACAAACAGGTAGTTCCCATCGGCAAATACCTGCCGGACTCCGCCCATATTGTTGATGACCTGATCCGGTTCGTCGTCTGCCAGGGCTGCGCCCAACGTCACATCGCCGTTGGGGGAAACAGAAAATTGCAGGCTGTTGGCATCGATCACCGGAATGATGGCCGCCGGATTACCGGGACGGAAGAAATTAACCAACCCGTCGGGGGTAACGTAATAAGCGCCGTCGGGCACAGCAAAGATCTGGCGTGGGGCTTCGCCCGTGGTGATCGAACCGAATTGGCGCTGGTCCAGGTCCGCGTTGTAGGGCAGGTTCTGGGTAAATTGGGCGGCGTCATCAGAAATATAGTACAGATCAAAGCCGGCCTCACGCTGCAAGATCGACAGGCGCGAGCCGGGGCCAAGGGGTGGTTTGTTGACCAGTTCGGTGATCCGTTTTTGTTTGGCGTCGGGATTATCGGGGCTGATGGTTTGGTTAAAAGATTCCATTTTTTCAATGGCGCGTTGCGTATCACCGGTTTGCTGGTGCAGGCAGGCCAGGTAGGGAAACAGATCGGTGTTGTTGGGGTCCAGGGTGGCGGCTTGATTAAAAGCGCGCGAGGTCTGGTCCAGCAGTTTTATTTTTTCGGTTTCGGTTGCTGCGGTGTTGCTGAGTTGCAGCCGTGTCAGCCCCAGCATCACCTCGATGATGGCGCTGTCGGCCCGAAACCATTCGGCCAGGCGGTAATAGGTGAGCGCCGCATCAAAATCACCGGCTCCATACGCTTCGTTGCCCAACGCCAGGGCCAGATCGGCACTTTTTACCTCATCGGCGGGCTGGCCCGTTTCCTGCGCTTTCCAATCCAGGGCAATACGATAGGTTAGAAAATTGATGAGTTGGGGCAGGGTGTTGCGGGGGCCTTCAACCGCCCAGCGGCTACCATCAATGGCCGTAACAATAATTCGAATGTCATCGGAATTTGAACTGCGGCTGGCCGGGATGATCTGGGCGCTCAGTTCCCGGTAATTGGGCGAGGTGTAGCTAAAGATCAGGCGAAACAGCCCTTGCAGCGGCAGGTTAAAATCGCCCAGCGTGGTGCCCAGCGAGATTTGTCCGGCGGTGCCGCTATCGGCTTGCGCCCGTGATAACCGGGGCAGCAGCACCGGCGAGCGTCCGGCCAGGGCCACAAAGGACTTGGGGCCGATCATAACCTGCGGGCAATCGTCCAGCGATAGTGGGGTCAGGTTGCTTTGGGCGCTGGTAACAATGGCCGGGGCCGTAGGAACGGAAATGGTCAATGTTTCAAAAGAAACGGTACCAATGGCGTTGAGATTGCCCCGAAACTGCACGGCAATCTGATTGCCGTTTTGGCCCAACTCTTCTTCGGACCAGATTTCCACCGAGGTAAAGGCCCAGGTGTTGGCGTTGGAGAGAATATAAAAAATAAGGATGATGAGCAGCACGCCCAGCGTGGTGGAAATTTGGCGGTGGCGGGTGGCCCATTTCCAGAAGCCCAGCAGCCAGTTATCCAGTTGGCGCAGCCAGTCGATGCCGAACAGGAGCAGAAACAGCAGCACCAGCACCAGGGTCATTGTAACCGGGTGTTCTTGCCAGGCCAGTTGCCACCAACTTTGAACGCCGGGCCAGAACTCGCTCCACCAGGGGGGGGTGTTTGAATCGCCCTCGCTGAAATAGGCAATGGCGATGACCACAATGATGAATCCCACAAACCAGGGGTGGCGTTTTATCCACTCCCAGCGGTCGAGCGCAAAGGTTTTGGCAAATTGGCTCCATTTAGCCACATTTTCTTTGGGTGAGCGGGTAGACGTTTTTTTGGGGAGTTTTTCGACCACCACAAGATCGCCGTTCGAGAAACCGTCATCCGAATCCTGATCAGGTTTATCAACAAAAACTCCCAACAGATTTTGCAGCCATTCAAGTATGGATGAAAATAGGCGAAGCAAGGTTTACCCCCTCTTTTATGGCCAAGAAGTATTATGAGTTTGGTAGATTATACGCTTGGTGGTAGAAAAGCTTGGAAAACAGGATGTTCCCCATTTAGAAAATTGGAGATTAGGTCTAATCCATGAAAATAGACATTATATCGATTAAATGAGACAACAAAGGCGAAAGCTGGTAAACTA
>CAZTFF010000043.1:9010-45246 GCA_964612485.1 uncultured Caldilineaceae bacterium | reverse complement strand
ACTCCCGCGCCCGCAACGATACGGCGGTGGATGTGGATGTGACCCCCAAAAAATATGTCCGGGCCATTAAAGGGTCTGCCCCCGGCCTGGTGACGTATCGAAATGAGTCTACCCTCCGCGTTGCGCCGCGAGCGCCGGAGTTGGATGAAGAATAGAGGTTTACATCCTTGGTTGTCTAAGGTAAAATGTAAGTATATTGTGGCCAAGAGCGTGTACAGGAGGCGTTATGACCTCTCAATTACAAAATCTCATTCAATCAGCGCAAAAACTATCGCCGTTGGAGCAGGTTGAGCTTCTTCAAGCTATTTCGCAATTCTTACTCCAACATCATCAAAAAGATTTTTCTACAGATTTCTGGCAGCCGCACTCCCTTGAATCGCTGGCAAACGCGCAAGCCGTGCTGCCTGTACACAATGTTTCTGCATTACGGGTTGATTTTTGGCCTGAAGAAGAGTCGGTTGATGAGTTTATTGATACCATCTACCGGCAGCGTGCCGAAGATCGTCGGGCCGATTTATGAATATTGTTTTAGTCGATACTAACGTTGTATCCTTCCTGTTGAAAGGTGACAGCCGCGCTCAACTGTATTTTGCCGAATTACAGGGAAAACAACTGGCGCTGTCTTTTATGACAGTTGCTGAATTGTATCAGTGGGCGGCTATTCGAGAATGGGGCGAACAGCGAACTCGCAAGTTGACGCAAACGTTACGGGGTACATATCTCGTTCTCTCCTTTGATTTTGCTTTGTGTCAATTATGGGGTGGTTTACGAGCACAAAGACGGATGCTGGGCACGCCTATCTCCCCCCAAGATGCATGGATAGCGGCAACAGCGCTCCATTATGATATTCCTCTTATAACGCATAATCCAAAAGATTTCAACAATATTCCAGATTTGATTCTTGTCGACAAAGTTTGACAAATTTGTTCTGGTTGGGACAGGTATTCATGCTCTACCTTGTGGCAACTCCCATTGGCAATCTAGGCGACATCTCCCTCCGGGCGCTGGAAACCCTGCGCCAGGTAGACGTAGTTGCCAGCGAAGACACCCGCAAAACGGGGCGGCTGCTCAAACATTACGACATCAGCAAGCCGCAAATCTCGTTTCACGAGCACAATGAGAAACGCGCCGCCGGCAGAATCAAATCGATGCTGGAACAGGGGAAATCCGTGGCCGTGGTCACCAACGCCGGCACCCCCGGCATTTCCGACCCCGGGTTCTCGGTGGTGCGCGAGGCGATTGAGGCCGGGATTGAAGTGACGATGATCCCCGGCCCCAGCGCCGTGGTAATGGCCCTGGTGTTGTCCGGTTTGGCCGTGCATAGTTTTACCTTCCGCGGCTTTCCGCCGCGTAAAGGCGGCCCCCGCCGTCGATTTTTGGCGGTTGATGAAAATTCCCCGCACACCCTCATTTTTTACGAAAGCCCCTATCGCCTCAAAGCCTTGTTGGCTGACGCCCTGGAGGTTTATGGGGATCGCAAAGCCGCCCTGGCCGGCGAACTGACCAAACTGCACGAATGCGTGGAGCGCGGTACCCTGTCTGAACTGTTGACGCGGGTAGAAAAAACTGATCCACGCGGGGAGTACACCGTAATTATTGCCGGGGCCGAGAGCAAACTCTAAATTTGTCATAGGGAGATAGTTTTGTCAGAATCATTGCGTGTAGCCATTGTCGGTACCGCTAAACGAGCATCTTATTTGTATGGGCCCTTGCTCAAAGCGCTGCCCAACGAGGTGGAACTGGTTTCCGTTTGGGGCCGCAGCACCGATTCGGCCCGACGGTTGGGGGAAGAATTAGAGGTTCCCTGGTATACCAATTTAGACCAACTGATTGGTGAAACTGCGCCCCAGATGGGTATTGTAACCGTGGCTTATCACGCCAACGGAGAGGTTGGGCTGATGGCGGTGGAGCACGGTTTGAATGTGTTACTGGAAACCCCCATTGCCCACAACCTGGCCGAAGCTGACGCAATTATCGCCGCGGCTAACGAGCGCGGCCTCAAGGTGGAAGTGGCCGAGCAGTTCCACCGCCGCCCGCTGGAGCAGATCAAGCTCAAACTCATCGAATCCGGGTTGTTTGGCCGGGTCTATTCATCGTTCAATGATTTTGCCGGGCACGGCTACCATGGTGTCAGCGTGCTGCGGAGTTATTTGGGGTTTGCGGCCAGGCCGGTTCAGGTAACCGGGACGGTTAAGCAGTATGATCTGGCGCCTCACTGGTCTCGGATTGCCGGCACCCACGGCCTGCGAGAAGAAACGCTGGAACATGGCATCATCGAATTTGACGGCGGGCAGCTTGGTATCTTCTCCTGGACCGGCGTGGGTTACGACTCGCCCCTGCGTTGGTGGCGTAGCAGCCGCTTTTTAGCCGAAAAAGGGATGGGCATCACCGTAGGCGTGGGGTTGGAAGTGCAAGAACAACTCAGCCTGCTAACGCCCAACGGCGAAGCCCCGCAATTTATCACCCTGGAACGCCGCTGGGAGCGGGTAGACGGCGGCGCGCTGGTGGCCATGGTGGCCCACACCGGCCGGCCCGATTACCCGACGATCACCTGGGAAAATCCCTTTCGCCCCGCCCGGCAGGGCCACGGCCCCCAGTGGCACGATGACGAAATTGGCGTGGCCGGCTGCCTGCTGAGCCTGGTGAATGCCGTGCGCCACAACACCGCCCCCACCTACGGCCCCCGGCAAGCGCGATTGGATCAGGAACTCATCCTGGCCCTTCGCCAGTCGGCGCAGCAGGGCGGCCAGCCGGTAAAAATTCCTCTCGATCCCGCCGCCCAAACCGCTTGATTTTCCTCAAACCAGCAACCCTCATTTTTTGGATAAAAACTACTTGACAAACAGAATTATCTGTTATATACTGTTATATAACAGTATATAACAGTAAGATATGAGATGAAATTATGAATGTTTCGCCTTTGCCCCTTTATGCTCAACTGAAAGAAACCATTATTGATGCCATCGCGCGCGGCGAATTGATCCCCGGCGATCAACTGCCCTCGCACCGGCAATTGTGCAAGCAGTATGATATGAGCCATATGACCGTGCGGCGCGCCATCAGCGAGTTGACGCTCGAGGGCGTTATTCAATCGATCCCCGGTAAAGGGCTTTACGTGGCCCCTAAAACCCAGCCGGCGGATGCGGAACCACTGCTGGGCCACGAGCAGCAAATGACTCGGCTGGGCTTGAAGCCCTCAACAAAGATGCTGGAAGCCAAAATAGTCAATGCTTCTACCGTGCTGGCCCAAACGCTCAACGTAGCGGTAGGCGCGCCCCTGGTTTACCTCTACCGGCTGCGTTTGGCCGATGACCGGCCTATGTCTCTCACCGGCGTTTACCTGCCCCACGCGCTGTGTCCCAATCTACTGGAGCATGATCTGGAAAAAGGGTCGTTATTTGCCACGCTGCGGGATGTTTATGGTTTGACCCTCGCCAGCAGCACCTCAACCATTGGCGCGGTGCTGGCCGATGATGAGCAGGCAAAGCTATTGGATTTATCCCTGCCCGCCGCCCTGTTGTTCAAAGAGCAGGTCACTTATCTGGACACCGGCCAGGCCATCGAGATCAGCCGCACCTTTATCCGAGGCGACCGTTTCCACATTCACGTTGACGAAGGGGAGCACCCCACATCTGAATTGAGTTTCGCCGCAACCGTGCCGGATATACTGCCAACTTTTCTATCAGAAGGAGATAATCAATGAAACTTGCCGTGATTGGCGGTGGGGGTGTTCGCGCCCCCCTCTTTGTCGCCTCTACCCTGCGCCGGGCCGATGTGATCGGCCTCGACGAGATTTGCCTGATGGACACCGACCCGGACAAACTGCGGGTGATGGGCAGCATTTGCCGCCACGTGGTCAAAACCAAAGGTCAAAATGCACGCATTACCACCACCACCGATCCTCGCGCGGCGTTTGACGGCGCGCGTTACGTAGTCACCACCATCCGGGTGGGCGGTGATGCGGGTCGGGTACTCGATGAAAAAATCGCTCTCCGGCACGGCGTGCTGGGGCAGGAAACTACCGGCCCCGGCGGTTTTGCCATGGCCATGCGCAGTATCCCGGCCATTTTGAGTTATGCCGAACTCTTGCAGGAGATCAGCCCCGAAGCCTGGCTCTTCAACTTTACCAATCCCGCCGGGCTGGTGGCCCAGGCGCTGCACCGGCGGGGCTTTGAACGGGCCATTGGCATCTGCGATGGGGCCAATATGGCCCAGCACGATCTGGCCCGCTGGCTGGCGGTTGATCCTCACCGGCTGCACGCCGAGGTATTTGGCCTCAATCACCTCTCGTGGACGCGGCGGGTCTGGCTCGATGGTAAAGATATTCTGCCCGAAGCCCTGGCCGATCCCCAGCTCATCGCCCAAACCAATATGAGTATGTTCGACCCCGCCCTCATCCAACACTTTGGCATGTGGCTCAACGAATATCTTTTCTACTTCTACTACTCTGATAAGGCCGTAGCCGAGATTCAGGCCGATGGCAAGACTCGCGGCGAAGAAGTGCTGGAACTCAACCACCGGCTGCTGGCGGAACTCCAGCAGCTCAACCCCGAACAAAACCCGCAGGCCGCGCTCGATGCCTTTGTAGCCGCCAACCGCCGCCGCAACGCCACCTACATGCATTACGCCCGCCCCAATGCCCCCGGCATGGCCGAAGCCGACCGGAGCGCAGCGCCAGCCGCCGGCCTGCACGATGACGAGGGCGAAGGCTACGCCGGGGTAGCGCTGGACATTATCCAGGCCCTGGAAACCGCCGCGCCCACCCACATTGGCCTGAACGTGCCCAACAACGGGGCCATCGACGGTATGCAAGATGATGATGTGGTGGAGGTCAGTTGCGTGGTGGATGGCGGCGGCGTCAAACCGCTTTCCATCGGGGCGGTGCCGGAAGAGCAGGAACTGTTGATGCGCGTCGTCAAACAGTACGAACGGCGCGCCGTGGACGCCATTCTTAACCGCTGCCGCCAAACCGCTGTGATGGCGCTCATGGTACACCCTTTGGTGCTTTCTTACGCCCTGGCCGAAACCCTGGTGGATGAATATTTAGCCGCCCACCGGCAGCATATTGGAGCATGGCAGTAATGTCTCAAAAGACTCCCTCCGCAACCTATGATGTTGTCTTTTACGGCGGCTATGTCTGGGACCTGATCTATACGGGCCTGCCGGAGATGCCCCGCCTGGGCACCGAAATCTACAGTTCCGATTTTTATATGACGCCGGGCGCCGGTTTCTATTCGGCCACCGCCCTGCACCGGTTGGGGCTGCGCGTGGGCTGGCGGGTTGACATTGGCAGCGATCCGTTGAGCCGGCTTTTTCTGGAAACAGCCCGGCAGGAGGGATTGGATGACAGCCTCTTTCGGATCCACGATTACCCGCTTTACAGCATTACCACCTCCCTCTCCTTTCCCCACGAGCGCGCTTTTGTGACCTATGAGGATGAACCGCCCGATCCCTCGATCCTGCCCATCATCGAGCAGCACCATCCGAAACTTTTTCTGTTCAATAATTTGAACGGCGGCATCCAGGCCCATAAGTTGATGAAAAACATCCGTGAAACCGGCACCAAAATCTTTCTGGAATGCCAGATGCACCGGTCAACGCTGGAGGATGCGGCGGTGGTTGAGACGCTGCAAGCGGTCGATATTTTTGCCCCCAATGAGCAGGAAGCGCTGGACCTGACCGGCGCGGCCACGGTAGAAGCAGCCCTGGCCCAACTGGCCGCCTTGACCCCCATCGTGGTCATCAAGCAGGGCCAACGAGGGGCCATTGCCCAGACCAATGAAAAAGTGACGCGCGTCCCAGCCCTTGAGGTGAAGGTGCTGGACACGACCGGCGCGGGCGATATTTTCAATACCGGTTTTATGTACGGCTATCTGCGCGGCGAACCGCTGGAGAAATGTTTGATGTATGGCAACATCTGCGGCGGCCTATCAACCACCGGCTGCGGCGTTAGCCGGGTGCCAACCGCCGCCGAGGTGCAAGAGGCAATGTCGTATTACAGCAACGTGATTTGATATTTTATAAAAAAGGAGATACCGGCGCTTTTGGCAAACAGCGGTATCTCCCTGAACCGGCACAATGCCTGGAGCCTGCCCGGTCAGTCCCCGGATGCTCGCTGCATCGGCCTTTCTACATTATACGGCAGGTAGGTTCAATTGGCGAATACATTGTGTCTCCCAGATTTTTTAGCAAAAAGGAGGTGATTGAACTTACCGGAACAATTTTGCAGGGTTAAAAATTTATTTTGTTATCCGTAAAGTGTAGAAAAATTGAGTACCTGACTAAAGGAGAAAAAAAAATGAACACAAAATGGTTTATGACGTTAGGCTTGCTGGTAGTACTGATGCTGGTGGTCAGCGCCTGTGGCGCCACCCCCACTCCTGAAGTGATTGAAAAAGTAGAAACCGTAGAAATTGAAGTCGAAAAGATCGTCACCGTTGAAGTGGAAAAAGAAGTGGTCAAGGAAGTGGAAAAAGAGGTGGTTAAAGAAGTGGTGGTAACCGCTGAAGCAATGGGCGAAGAGGTTACCCTGGTGGTGTGGGATGATTGGTCGCGTGAAGCGGAAAGCGCCATGATCGAAGCCATTATCGCCGAATTTGAAGCGCAGCATCCGGGAGTGAAGGTTGACCGGGTAGTCAAATCTTTTGAAGATATGAAAGCCACGGCCAAACTCTCGTTGAGCGACCCCAACGGGCCGGATGTTATCCAGGTGAACCAGGGATTGTCGGATATGGGCGCGCTGGTGAAAGCCGGCCTGCTGGCCGACCTGTCTCCCTACGCCGAAAAGTATCGCTGGTACGAGATTTTCTCGCCCGGCCTGGCAGCCCGCAACAGCTTTACGCCCGACGGCGAGACCTTTGGCAAAGGCAATCTGTACGGCATTGCGCCCAACGCCGAACTGGTGGGGGTGTATTATCGCCAAGACATCTTTGACGAACTGGGCCTGGAAATCCCCCAAACCTTTGCCGAATTTGAAGCGGCGCTGGAAACGATCAAACAGGCCGGCTACGTGCCCATCACCTTTGGCAACCTGGACGGCTGGCCCGCTTTTCACATCCACAGCGAAATCCAGAATGTATTGATCCCCGACCGCTCCTACATCGACAACATCATGTTTGCCTGGGAACCGGCCACCTGGAATACGCCGGAAAATATCGAAGCCGCGGCCAAAGTGCAAGAATGGGTGGACGCAGGTTATTTCACGCCCGGTTTTGAAGGCATTGGCTACGACGACTCCACCGCCCTGTTTGACAGCGGCGAAGGCGCGATGATGATTACCGGCAGTTGGATGAGCAGCACCTTTGAACAAGGCCCCTACGCCGATGAAATCCGCTTCTTCCTGGTGCCGCCGATGGAAGAGGGCGGCTACAAATTGACGGTAGGCGGAACCGGCGGCGGATTCGCTATTCGGGCCGGTTCAACCAAAGCTGACCTGGCGGCGGAGTATATCAATATGATTATGTCCAGGCAGATGGCGGAATCGTTAATCGAATCCGGCACCGTGCCGGTGGCGCCGGTTGAGCCCAGCGTTCTGCAAGAAGGTACGCTTTTTGCCGACCTGGTCAATGCCTGGAACCATATGAACGAAATTGACGGCGTGGGCCATTACACCGATTGGGCCACCCCCACCTTCTTTGATACCTACAGCGCCGCCATTCAGGAATTGATGGCCAAGCAAATTACGCCGGAAGAGTTTGTTCAGAAGCTGGAGGAAGATTACGCCGGCTACCACGGATACTAGAAAACGCGTGATGCCCCGCTAATTTCTCAAGACCGGCCCGGTCTGTCGGGCCGGGCCGGTCGCTACCCCCAGAAGTGAGGTGATGTTTGTGATGCAAGGTTCAAATATCCGTTCCGAGAAATATAACTGGATTGCTTATCTCTACATCTTACCCAGTTTCTTGTTTTTTGGCCTGTTTGTCCTGTGGCCCATTCTCGATACCATGCGCTACAGTTTTTACGAGTGGGACGGTGTTCGCGCCCCGGTTTTTACCGGGCTGGACAACTACTACCAACTCATTATTCACGACGGTACGTTTCATACCGCGCTGTGGAATAATCTCAAGTTTATGCTGTTCTACACCCTCTTCCCTATTGGGCTGGGCCTGTTGCTGACCGCTTTGATGACGCGCCGCCGCCTGCGCGGTATGAATATATTTCGGGCCGGCTTGTTTGTGCCCTATGTGATGTCGATGGTGGTTGTTGGCGTGGTCTGGCGTTGGATTTACAACCCTGCCTTTGGCCCGCTTAATCAAACCCTGCGCGCCATCGGCCTGGATTTTCTGGCCCGTCCCTGGTTAGGCGATTTTCAGTTTGCCCTCCCGGCGGTGGGCTTGGTGGGCACCTGGGTACAATACGGGTTTTGTATGGTGTTGTTCATTGCCGGGGTGCAGCAAATTGAAGAAACCCTGTATGATGCGGCCAAGATCGATGGCGCCAACGAGTTTCACCAATTCTGGCATATCACCCTGCCCGGTATCCGCAACCAGCTCTCGGTGGCGTTGGTCATCACCTTTATCACCGCGCTGCGGGTGTTTGATCTGGTGTTTGTCACCACGCGTGGCGGCCCCGGCGAAGAAACAACCGTGGTCAGCCTGTGGCTCTATCGCAACGCGTTTCAACTCAACCAATCAGGCTATGCGGCCAGCATCGCGGTTGTCCTTACCGCCATTATTCTGATTTTTTCATTCATATTGACAACCATTCGCCAGCAGACATCGGAGGCATAAAATGGCCGGCAAAAGAAATATTTCACTGCTTCATACTACCAACCCAAGCAAAACGCATCAATCAGACCACCCCCGCGAGTCTTCTGCCGATCAGGTTGCGTCTTGGGCCGGCCTCCGGTACCGGCTCCGTAAAGCCGGGCAGATTGCGCCGGTTTATTTTGTCCTGATTCTGTTTTTATTGGTGGCCGTAATTCCCTTCACCATCGTTGCCATTGCGGCTTTTAAATCCAGAGCAGAAATTACCCAGGGCGTGTTCACCCTGCCGGAAGTGTGGCAGTGGACCAACTTTACCAAAGCCTGGACCCAGGCCCGTTTCGACCAATATTTCCGCAGCAGTGTCATTGTGGTGGTGGGGGTCATTGGCATCTCCACGGTGCTGTCGGTGCTGTCGGGCTACGCCTTTGGCCGGATGCACTTTCCCTGGAGCCGGGTACTTTTCCTTGTTTTCTTGTTGGGGTTGATGGTGCCGCAAGAGGCTTTTATCATCCCGCTCTATTATAACCTGCGTAAGATCGGTTTGCTGAATACCTACTGGGCCTTGATTTTGCCCCAGGTGGGGATGAGCGTCTGTTTTGGCACCTTCTGGATGCGCGGCTTTTTCTCCGCCGTGCCCCAGGACCTGGTCGATGCTGCCAGAGTTGACGGCTGCACCAGTTGGAGTGCCTTATGGCGCGTCTTGGTGCCCATTGCCCGGCCCGCTATCCTGACCATGATCGTGCTCTTTTTTGTCTGGACCTGGAACGATTTTCTCCTGGCCCTGGTCCTGGTCTCGTCCGAAGAGTTGCGCACCCTGCCGTTGGGGCTGGCCTTTTTCCAGGGGCGTTATTCCCGCGATGTTCCTTTAACCATGGCGGGGGCCACCATTGTGGCGTTACCAACAATCCTTATCTATTTCATCTTCCAGCGCCAATTCATCCGAGGTATCACCGGCGGGGCGTCCAAGGGATAGTGATCCCACAGCCCGATCCATCCCAAAATTTCACCTTTCCCGGTAACTTCTCAAAAATCAGCGGCGAATGAACGCGTTCGCTTGGTAGGGACAGAACATTGTTCTGCCCCTGTCATCCTCGCTCCATAGCGTATCCCCCAAGTTTACGCCTTTCTCCAAAAAAGTTATACTATTCCTAACCCGGACGAGCCGGAACCACAAAAGTTTGTGATCTGGAAATTTTTGCACAAAGAACAAGAATCTTACGGGTTAGGCCCTATCATCCATTTGCCGGGCGCGCCCGGCCATAAAATACCTGGTCAGGAAGCAAAGATGTCAACAATATCCGGTGTTTATGAACATAAAGATACCGCCGAAACGGTGCAAGCCTTCAATGATCTGATTGAAGACTCGCTGCGTACCGTTTTGGCCGTCAATATGATTGTGATGTGGCTGTGGGCGGTATTCATCGCCTTTTACTTCAGGCCCCGCTTTGTGTACACGCTGCTGGCCCTGGTTTTGATCGGGACTGTATCGTGGCTGAGCTATCGCCTGTCAACCAAACATCTCAATCTGGCCGTGGCCGTTTACCTGGCGGGATTGGTGGTCGGGGTCACGATGATCGTGGTGTTTTTTGATGACCCGGCCATGTTGTACCTGTACCTGCTGGTGCTTTTGGTCACGGTGATGCTCACCAAACCCGGCGTTACCTGGGGCGTGGCCTTTATCTCTATCTTTCTGGTGTGGTGGGCCGGCACAGACTATTATGAGGCGCGCCCGGCGGAAGTGATGCTGCCTATCGCCTTTATTTTGCTGACGGCCCTGACCGCATCGTTGAATTCCCGGAAACTGTTTACCGCCCTGGATTGGACGTTTCGCATGACGGAGCAGGCCCAGCGCAACGCGAAAGATGCCCAGGCGCATCGGGCGGAGCTGCAGCGGGTGATGAAGAGCCTGGATGAAGCCTACGTCCGGCTGCGAAACGCGAACGAGGCGCTGGCCTACGCCCAGGAGGCCGCCGAAAAAGCCTACCGATTTAAGGCCGAGTTCGTGGCCAATGTGAGCCACGAGCTACGGACTCCGTTGAACCTGATCGTGGGCTTCAGCAAAATGATGGCCACGGCTCCGGAAAGTTATCGCGGTGTCTCCCTGCCCCGCGAGTATCGCGGCGATATGATGGCGCTGTACCGGAGCGCGCGCCATCTATCGGCGCTGGTGGATGACGTGCTCGATCTATCGCAGATAGAGGCCGACAGCATGCCGCTCATCAAAGAAGCCACCGATCTGGGGCAGGTAGTGGCCGAGGCCGGGGAAATGATGCAGCGGTTGGTCGAGAGCAAAGGGTTGAGCTTGTTGATCGATACACCGGATACGCTGCCCTTATTGAATTTGGACCGGACGCGTATTCGCCAGGTGCTTTTGAATTTACTGGCCAACGCGGCCCGTTTTACCGAGGCGGGGTTTATTCGGGTGCGGCTCCGAAACCGGGGCCAGGAGGTAGCCGTAACCATCGAAGACAGCGGCGCGGGCATCCCCCCGCAAAAAGTGGCTACCGCTTTTGAGGCTTTCAGCCAGGCCGAAACCCACCAATCCGTCACCGGCAGTGGTTTGGGATTGGCCGTCAGCAAACGGTTTGTTGAACTGCACGGCGGCAGAATTTGGCTGGAGAGCGAAGTTGGCCGGGGCACTACCGTGCAATTTACCCTGCCCCTGCCTCAGGAAGAAATAGCCGGAGCGCCCTCCCCGCTGCTGGACGCTCGAAGTTCTCCTCGCCCGGCTAAAGGAGAACCGGCCATTGTGGTTTTTCACGATGACCGGCGTATTGTCAACTTGCTGCACCGTTACATCGAAGGGTTCAGGTTTATGGTGGCCGACACCCTCGAAACAGCGCAGGCGTTGATCCAAAACAGTTTTCCCATCGCCGTGATCCTTGATACCCATTGGGCCGCCGCCCGCTCGCTCCATCCCCAGGCGCTGAAGTTGCCCGCCTACACCCCGCTGATAAGCTGCCCCTTGCCCAGCATGCTGCGTTTAGGTTCAATTTTGGGCGCGGCCAATTACCTGGTGAAGCCTTTTGAGCAAGACGACCTGCACCACGCCCTGGCCGCCCTGCCCCGGATGCCGCAAACCGTACTGGTCATCGATGACAATCCCGATATTATCCGGCTGGTGAGCCGCATGCTGGGCGCAATTGACCCCTCCATCCGCGTGGTCGAAGCCCTGGGCGGGCAGGAGGGCCTGGCCGGCGCGCGGGCTGTCAAACCGGATCTGATTTTGCTGGATTTGGTGATGCCGGATATGGATGGTTACCGGGTGATCGAAGAAATAGCCCACGATGAAACGCTGGCCGAAACCCGGCTCATCATCATCTCGGCGCAGCGCCTGGAGCAAGAGGCAGAACCGCTGCCGGGCGAGATTACGCTGGCCCGGAAAAAGGATTTCTCGTTGACCGAAGTGCTGCACATGCTCCAGGCGGCGCTGGCTACGACGACCCGCTCGGCGGCAATACGCCCAGGTGACGCTGCAACATAGCCAGCAATTCGGTTTGATCCACCGGCTTGGTCAGGTAATCGCTGGCCCCCATGGCCTGGGCCAATTGGGGTTCATTGAGGATAGAGCAGACAACCATCGGAATATGCCCCACATCCGGCGAACTTTTCAGCCATTGCAGCACTTCCCAGCCGTCCTGGTTGGGCATCATCACATCCAGCGTGATGAGCTGCGGCTGTAACTCGGCGGCCAGTTGCAGCGCTTCCCGGCCGTCAGACACGCCCACCACGGAGATGGCGTACCCGCCCAGGTATCGTTTCAGCAGCGCCACAATATCTTCGTTATCATCAATGGCTAAAATGAGGGCCTGGCGCGAGGTGGGCAGCACCAGGTGGGCGCGCCATTCCGCCGCCTCATCAAAAACTTCCAGCCGCCCGTCTTGCGTTTCGGCCAAAGCGCGGGCCACGGTCAACCCCACCCCGCTTCGTTTAGGGGCGGCAGCGGGTGAAAGAGAAGATGCTTTGCCCGTTTGCGGTTGTTCGCAAAACTCAAGCCGCAAGCCCTGTTTCTCTTCGACGGTCCGGACAACCAGATTGCTTCGCAGCCGCTCCAGCGCGTAACTCAGCAAATTCAACAACACCTGCCGCAGCATCACCCGGTCGGCCACCACCGGCGGCCACGGCGGAGGGGAGGCAATATCAATACGGATGGGGGTCTGTTCGATCAACGGCTTGAGCATGGTCATGGTTTGGCTCAGGGCCTGATGGGCATCAAGGGATTCGAGTTGAACCGTTTTCTGCAACCGATCTATTTCCGCCTGGGCCATTTCCAGGCGGGTGAGGGCCGGCGGTTCGGGGTCGCCGGCAGGGCCGCTCTCCGGGGAAGCGCTTTTTTCGGCTGGAGCGTGGCGGCTTTTGTTCCACAGTAAACTGGCCACCGCTTCTACCCCTTTGCGGTGTTCACGGTACACCTGCCGGCGGCTGAGAACCAGTTTATCAATCACCTCCGGCATCGACAGCCCGTCCACATAGCGATAGGTGAGAATCGTATAGGCGCGTCCGGCCTCGGTTTGGCCCTGGCCCTCCGCTCTGAGCATTTCAATGGCCTCCAGCAGCAGGTTCCGCAGGTTTTGGGCGCGCGTCATCTTGTCATCATCAACATCCAACTCTAGCAACGCAACCAGGGGATGATTTTGCAGGTGGGCGTGGTCGTATAAATGGGCCAGCGCGCTGCGCACCTGGCGGATGAACTCAGCCGTGGGGGACTTAGCCGTTTTTTGGCTCATGGGTTTGTCTCGTAAAAGTTTGGCACAATCATGGCACAATGACACTGGTAGAGGGCGCGAGAATATGGTTTAATGAAGTTGTATCGCTCACATTATCTACCCGGAGAAATTCACCAATGATGTTGACCCTATACCCTGATCCGGTAATCTTAACCAGGCCGGGGTATGGCAGAAAGGAGGTAGACGTCAGGCGTAGCAGTTAAGCAAATCATCAGTGTTGAAGAGCGTGCACAGATTATCGCTCTTGGCCGAGTTTAATAACCTGTGCACATAAAGTCAGTGGAGTAACTCCACATAGGCAGAAGTGTACCAAACCATAAGTCTTGTGTCAAGGAGAAGAATCATGAAAAAAGTGATAGCATTACTCGTTTTAATGCTTGTTTTGAGCCTGATCGCGGCCCAATGCGGCGCAGCCCCTACCCCCCAAACCATTGTGGAAACGGTGATTGTGGAAAAAGAGGGCGAAACCATTATTGAAACCGTGGTGGTTGAAAAAGAAGTAGAAGTAGAAAAAGAAGTGGTGGTCACGGCCACGCCCGAACCGGCCCCGGAAATGGAAACCGTGGAACTGAGCATCATCCACAACTGGGGGCCGGATGATTGCAAAGGGCCGGCCTTGCGAGCCATCTTTGAAGAATTTATGGTCGCCAACCCCAATATTGTGATCAAGGAACGGATTGTTCCGGACGCCGACCTGCCAACGACCGTTGAAACCGCTTATCTGGGCAACGAAGAACCGGACCTGGTGTTCCATAACTACTACGCCGACTCGCTCGAATGGATGCCCGCAGGCGTGACCGTGCCGGTGGGCCAATATATGGACGATTGGGGCCTGCGCGACCAATTTTTGGATACGGCCTTATCGCAATATACCGACGATGGGGAATTTGCCGCCTTTCCGTTAGAGGGCTTTAACTGGCCCATCTGGTATAATACGGCCATTCTGGAAGAGGTCGGGGTAGAGATTCCCCAGACCATGGATGAACTGCTGGTCGCTTCGGAAAAAATCCGCGCTGCCGGCTACCAGCCCTTTGCGGTGGGCGGTTCCGACTGGACCGGCGCGCGCCTGTCGCAAATGTTGCTGGTCAGCGGCTTGACCCCTGAAGAATATGAAGTCCTCCTGGTTAGCGGCGGCTTTGCCGAAAACGAAAATGCCCTGGCGGCGATGGAAACCTTTGTAGAACTGCGCGACAACGGCGTGTTTGCCGATAATGCCGAAGGGTTGGAGTTCAACAGCATGAACGAACTCTTCTTCTCCGGCCAGGCGGCCATGATGCACGGCGGCTCCTGGAGCTATGCTGAATTCCCGGAAGAGTTGCTGGACAGTGTTGAATTGGGCGGTTTGCCGTTATTGGAAAATTCGCCTTATCCGAACCCCACCGCCTGGGCGGGGTTCACGGCCAAAGGCATCCATATCACCCGCAACGGGCAGGAGAAGATCGACGCGATTGAGAAGCTTGTCAAATTTATGTACCAGCCCGAAAATATCGCCCGCTTTGTTGAGGATGGCGCCATGATCCCGCCGATCACGGGCGTTGAAGTGGATGAAAGCAAACTCAATCCGCTCTTTGTTGAATCGCTGGCGCTGCCGGAAAAAGTTACCTATGTTTTTCTGACCGAACTGCTCATCCCCGGCCCGGTGGTAGAAAAATGGGACCGAGTGGCCAACGACTCCTTCATTCCCAATGGTATGACGGCTGAAGAAATTTTGCAGGGCATCGACGCCGTTTACGCCGATTACCAGCCATAAGTTTGCCCATAAGTTTGCAATGAGGGCCTGCCCGAAACATCCGGGCAGGCCCTATCCCCATAGCGTTAAAGGAAATGTTCTTATGAGTACCCTCTCAGATACCGATGGTGGCAAAGTAGTTCTTGGTTCAGCCCCGGTCCACCACAAGCGCACCGCCTTCAACACCTATCTGGCCTTCTGGCTGCTGGTGCTGCCGGCCCTGCTGCTGTTTGCGGTGATGATGCTCTGGCCGTTAGTCAATATGTTCTATGTGAGTACCCTCGATTGGCGCGGCCTGATCAAGCCCAGTAGCTTTGACGGCGTTGGCAACTATTACCGGTTGTTCACCCGACCCCAGTTTTACACGGCCTTGCAAAACACCAGCATTCACATTCTGGTGGCTTTGCCGGGTACGATTATCCCCGCCTTTATCCTGGGCTTCTTTTTGAGCTTGCGCCGGCCCGGCTACCGCATTTTTCGAACCATCTACTTTACCCCGGTTATGTTTGCCGTGCCGGCCCTGACCCTGCTTTTTCTGGGGCTTTATTTGCCCGATGGCATTATCAACTTTTTCTTGCGTGCCATGGGGTTAGAAAGCCTGACCCGCGTCTGGCTGGCCAATCCATCCACCTCGCTGGGGGCCATTATCGCCATTGATCTGTGGGCGGGGATTGGTTTCTATTCGGTGCTGTTCTTCACCCGTTTATCCATTGTCTCGCCGGATCTGTACGAGGCGGCGAAACTGGACGGGGCCGGTTACTGGAACATTATGTGGAAAATCGCTTTTCCGCTGACCCTGGATTTTTTCGGCATTGCCATGATGCTGCACCTGATGCACCTGCTGCTCGGTTCGGCGCAAAATGTGTTGCTGCTCACCAAAGGCGGGCCGGGGACCTCCTCCTTAACCCTGGGCTATTACTTGTTTCAACAGGCCTTTGAAGTTAAACTCCTGGGCTATAGTCAGGCGATTGGCGTGATCATATTTACCTTCGGTCTGTTGGGTATGCTTATCATTCGACAAATTACCCGCCGGGATTACGAATTTTAAGAGGTAGTGTGATGCAAACAATAACCCGTTCCCGTTTTCTCAAACGCTGGCGAAATACCAACTCGATTTTTATGGTGGGCAGTTACACGCTGGCAATTTTGTATGCCCTGGCTATTATCATCCCTGTTTATTTTGTGGTCGTTTCTTCCCTGAAAGACAACCTAGAAATCTTCGGTTCGCCGTTGAGCCTGCCCCAAAATTGGAGCCTGGCCAAATATGCCCTGGCCCAGGAGCGGGTCAACATCATCAACACCATGGTGACATCGTTTTGGATCACCCTGGCGTCTGAAATATTGACTCTGGGCATCAGTTTTATTGCGGCGTATGCCCTGGCCCGCATCCCGGTGGGATCCAGCCGGTGGGTGGAAACCATCTTTGGCACCGGCTTTCTGATCCCTACCTTTGCCGTGCTGGTGCCTGTTTTTTTGCTGGCCGCCAACACGGGCCTGCTTTACAATCCCCTCTTTTTGGTGCTCTTTTACGTTGGATCACGATTGCCGCTGACCATTATCCTGTTGGCCAGCCATATGCGCGGCATCCCCAGCGAGTTGGAAGAAAGCGCCGTCATTGACGGGGCCAACCGGCTGCAATTGATGCGCCATATTTTTCTCCCGCTGTCGCAGCCGGCCATCGCCACGGTGCTGGTGCTGAATTTTATCTACGCCTGGAACGAGTATCTTTTCGCCCTCATTCTGCTCAGCGGCGATACCGCCACCGTGCAGTTGGCCCTGCCGCTGCTCCGCAGCCAGCGCCGGGTGGATTACGGCCTGGTGGCGGCGGGCATTGTCATCAGTATGATTCCCATTTACATTGTGTTCATCGCCTTCCAGGAACGGATTGTGAAGGGCTTGATGGGCGGCGCCATCAAATCATAAGGCAAAGTCAACCCAAACACGCATAATTACGGGGCGATATGGCCGAATGCCGGATAATCGCCTCGTTCGTTTTCAATACCCAGGAGATAGAGAATGCTTTTTAAGAGATTTGAACAAAACCCCCTCATTTCCCCCGCTGATGTCCCGCCAATGTTTGACGGCTGGGAAGTGTTGGGCGCTTACAACTGCGGCGCGTTTAGGCACCAGGATAAAGTGGGGCTGCTGGTGAGAGTTATCGAGCGCCCCATCCAAACCGACCCCGAATGGGTCTCGGCCCCGCTGATTGATTTCTCCCATGGCGAACCGGAAATGATCGTCAAAACCTGGCCGCGCCGCGAGGTGGATATTTCCGACCCCCGCTTTGTTAAAGCCGACATTATCTACGATGCCATCGTCAGCAATTTGCGTCTGGCCTGGAGCGATGACGGTCGGAATTTCGAGATCGCCTCCCAGCCCACCCTCTCCGGCGAGAAAGAATGGGAACGTTTTGGCCTGCAAGACCCCCGTGTGCTGTATTTGGAAGGCCAATGGGTCATCATTTTCAGCGGCGGCGACCCCGACTGGGGCGTCACCCAAACACTGGCCGTCACCCAGGATTGGCGCACCTTCGAGCGCCGGGGTGTCATCTTTGTGCCCGACAACAAAGACGTGGCCCTCTTCCCGGAAAAGATCAACGGGCGCTACTGCTGCTTTAATCGACCTTCGGGCGTATACTTTGGTGGGCACAATATATGGCTCGGTTTCAGCCCCGATCTGCTGCACTGGGGCGATTACCAACCGCTGGCTTTGCCTCGCCCCGGCATGTGGGACAGCGCCCGCATTGGCTGCGGCGCGGAACCTCTCAAAACCGATGAGGGCTGGTTGGAAATTTACCACGGCTCCGACGGCCAAAATTATTACCTGGGCGCCATGCTGCTTGATCTCAAAGACCCCAGCCGCGTCCTCGCTCGCAGCGATGAACCGCTGCTGGCCCCCGAAGAGGAGTATGAAAAATTTGGTTACTACGATAACGTGGTTTTCTCCAACGGGCTGGTTCAACGAGACGACGATACCTGCTGGCTCTACTACGGCGGCGCCGACCGTTATACCTGCGGCTGTGAGTTTTCAATTTCAGAGGTATTGAACAGCTTGCGTTAGAGATCGAGCAAGTAGGTCGGGTTGAGGCACGAACCCCGGCAATCTTGGGGCTGAATAGACAGAATTTGGAGATAAATTAATTATGATTGAGCGTATATTGAATGTGTCACAATTTAATACGCTGAATAGACAGAATTTGGAGATAAATTAATTATGGCATTAAAAGTAGCCGTCATCGGCAGCGGATCATCCTACACCCCCGAATTGATCAATGGTTTTTTGGATCGAGTCGACACCTTTCCCCTCACCGATCTATGGTTGATGGACATCTCTCAAGAACGCCAGGACATTGTCGGTAAATTTGCCCAACGCATGGTCAAGGCCAAAGGCGCGCCCTTTGAGGTGCATCTGACCACGGATCAACGGGAAGCGGTGGAGGGGGCAAGTTATGTCATCACCCAACTGCGGGTGGGCGGTATGGAAGCCCGCCGCAGCGATGAATACCTGGGCCGGCGGAATGGCCTGATTGGGCAGGAAACCACCGGCGTCGGCGGGATGGGCAAGGGGATGCGCACCATCCCGGTCATTCTCAACCTGGCCCGCGAGATGCAGCAAGTGGCCCCCGGCGCGCTGCTGGTCAACTTTGCCAACCCTTCCGGCCTGGTCACCGAGGCGCTCTTCCGCCACGCCCCGGACGTACCTGCCGTTGGGGTCTGTAACGCGCCCATGATCAAAATGGATATGCTGGAGATGTTGGAAGAGCGCCACGGCATCAAAGGCGATCCGCAGAAAACCCTGCTCAATACGCTGGGCTTGAACCATCTGAGCTGGCATCGCGGGCTGACCATCGACGGGCAGGATTATTGGCCGCAAGTGCTGGAATGCTATCTGGAACAGTTTAAGAATGAAGAACACCCCCTGTTCGACCCGCGTACCATCGAGGTACTCGGCATGATCCCCAACGGTTATTTACAATACTTCTACTATCCCCACCAGAAAGTGGCCGCCCAGGATCAATGGCCGCCCTCCCGCGCCGAGGAAGTGGTAGAAGTTGAGGCCGACCTGTTGAAGAAATACGCCGAACCGGACCGCATCGAACCGCCGGAGGAACTGATGCAGCGCGGCGGCAAATATTACTCCACCATTGCCACCCAACTCCTCACCGCGCACTACAATGATCTGGGCGAAACCCACGTGGTCAATGTACGCCACAACGGCGCGGTCCCCGGCTGGCCTCAGGATTGGGTTTTGGAAATGCCCTGCAAAGTGGACAAAAATGGCATCCACCCCCTGCCCGCCGACCCCCTGCCCGACGAATGTTTCGGCTTTCTGGCGGCGGTAAAAATGTACGAACTGCTCACCATCGAAGCTGCCGTTCATGGCGACCGGGCTGCGGCGTACAAGGCCTTACTTGTTCATCCCTTGGGGCCGGAAGCCAATAAGATTCAAACCGTACTGGACGATATGCTGGCAACGCACCGGGCGCACCTGCCTCAATTTTGGAGAGACTAATGTCGCGTTACTTTCTGGGCATAGATATTGGCGGCACCAAAAGCCACGCTTTGATTGCCGACGAAACCGGCCGGGTATTAGGCTTTGGTCGCGGCGGAACCGGCAATCCCGATGATGTGGGGCTTGACGGCTTGCGCCGGGTGCTGCACGCCATCACCGAAGACGCCCTGCGCGCCGCCGGACTCTCGGAAAATCAAATTGCCGGGGCCGGGTTTGGGGTGGGCGGTTACGACTGGCCGGGCCAGCGCGAGCCAATTCTGAACGTGATCCGCAGCCTGAAACTTCGGGCGCCGTTAGAACTGGTCAACGATGCTATGATCGTGATGCTGGCCGGCGTGTCTGCCGGCTGGGGGCTGGCATTGATTGCCGGTACCGGCTGCAACTGCTGGGGCTGGGATAAAAACCAACGTATCGGCCACGTAACCGGCTGTGGTTACATGCTGGCCGAGGGCGCCGGCGGCAGCGAGTTGGTTTACAAAGCATTCCAGGCCATATCATTGGCCTGGACCCGGCGCGGCCCGGCGACCCAATTGGCGCAGGCTTTTGTGGACGCCACCCACGCCCAGGATGTGGAAAACTTGCTGGAAGGGTATACCACCCGGCGAATTCCGCTTGATGCCGGCCTGGCTCCCCTGGTGTTTCAGGTGGCCGATGCAGGCGATGCGGTGGCCCAAAAGCTGGTTCGCTGGGCCGGGCGCGCGTTGGGCGATTTGGCGGTGGGCGTCATCCGCCAGCTTGAACTGGAAGCGAAAATTTTTGAAATTGTACTGGCCGGCAGTTTTTACAAAGGCAGCCCGGTTGTTGTCGAAGAATTGCAACAAACGATCCACGCCATAGCCCCGGGCGCAACGTTTGTGCCGCTAAATGCCCCGCCCGTCATCGGCGGGGTGGTGCTGGGAATGATGTCAGCCGGCATCGGTTCTGCTGGCATCGCCGCCGCTCGCCGGCGGTTCAGCCAAGATGCCCTGGCAATTATGGGTTAGAAAAAGCTTCCGCCGTAGCCTGAATAACCCCTGCGCATCCTTCGACCATCCTTCGGGGTTCCTATATCCATCCTATAAGTCAACCCTATAGTCCGGTCATCCTTTGGCCTGAATATTAGCTTCCCTCTATTTGACTCAAAAACCGCTTGATATTAAAATGTTATCGATAACGGGATCGATAACAAAGGCGAAACAATGACGCTTCTCCGCAAAAAAGTCACCATCAAACAGGTTGCCCGCGAAGCCGGCGTGTCTACCCAAACGGTTTCGCGGGTCATCAATGACCGGCCCGATGTGGCCTCGGAAACGCGGCAGCAAATTCTGGACATCATCAATCGCCTGGGCTACCGGCCCAGCGCGCTGGCCCGCAGCCTGATCCAGCAGCGCAGCACCACGCTGGGGGTGGTGATTGCCGGGCTGCGCTTTATTGGCCCCTCGCGCACGCTCAACGGCATCACCGCCCGCGCCGAAGAAATGGGCTATGCGCTGCTGCTCAAAAAATTACCCCACTTTGATACCGAAGATACTGAACCCATCCTCAACGACCTGCTGGCCCGCCAGGTAGACGGCATCATTTGGGCCGTGTCTGAGATTGGCAGTAACCACGATTGGCTGCGCGGCCAACTGCCCGATTTGCCGGTGCCGATCATTTTTTTGACTACCCGGCAAAAAAGCGCCATTGCCATCGTGTCGATTGATAATTACCGGGGCGGGCGGATGGCCACCGAACACCTGCTGGCGCAGGGATGCCAACAGGTTGGGCATCTGGCCGGCCCTTTAAGCTGGTGGGAGGCTCAACAGCGATTTGAAGGCTGGCGGGATGCGCTGCATGAATCGGGTCGAATGGTGAAACCCACCCATTGGATTGAAGGGGATTGGTCCTCACAAAGCGCCGTCGAGCCTGTCGAACAATTACTGGCTCAATACCCGGCTATGGACGGGATTTTTGTGGCCAATGATCAAATGGCGCTGACTGTCTTGCAAATCGCCCACCGGCGCGGCCTGCGCGTGCCCCAGGATGTGGCCGTGATCGGTTTTGATGGACTGGCCGAGTCGCCCTTCTTTTGGCCGCCGCTGTCTACCATCCGGCAAAATCTGCACCAGTTGGGCTGTATCGCCGTGCAGGAACTGGTCAAAATGATCGATGCCGGCCGCAATCCCGACGAGGCTTTCCAACCGGAACCACTCTTGCTCCAACCCGAACTTGTCGTGCGGGCCAGCTCGCAAAGAAAGACTGATTGAGAAGGTACTAAAAAGTTCAGGATTTACGCATGTCATTCTGAACGAAGCTTGGAAGCGAAGCGGCTGAAGTGGAAAATGTACTTTTTGGGCTAGAATTTTTGAGTCCGCTAAGCCCGCGAAGTTACGCCAAAAAAATAAAAATTTAGCGTTTCTTTGCGTTCTTCGCGGATTTTATAACCTCAGTGTAAACCAAAAATACTAACTTTAGTTCAAAGGAGACTTACTCATGAAACAAGTAACTTTAGGCGTAATCGTTGGCAACCGGGGCTTTTTCCCGGATCATTTGTGTCAGGCTGGCCGGAAAACCATTCTGCAAGTGTTGGAAAAGGCCGGCATTAAGGCCATTATTATCGATGAAGACGCCACGCCGTTTGGCAGCATCGAGAGCGTGGCCGATGCCCAAAAGTGCGCCGATCTCTTTAAGCAGCATCAAGATGAGATTGACGGCGTGCTGGTAACGCTGCCCAACTTTGGCGATGAACGGGCTATTGCCAACACGCTGCGCTGGTCGGGGCTGGATGTGCCGGTGCTGGTTCAGGCCTTTCCCGACGACGCGCAGAATATGACCATTGCCGACCGCCGTGATTCGTTCTGCGGCAAAATGTCGGCCTGCAATAACCTGCACCAGTACGGTATTCAATACTCGCTGACCGACTTGCACACGGTTGATCCCGAAAGCGAGGCCTTTGCCGCTGATCTGGAAAAATTTGTCAGCATTTGCCGTGTGACCGGCGGTTTGAAAGGCGCGCGATTGGGCGCGATTGGGGCGCGCCCCGCGGCCTTTAACACCGTGCGCTACAGCGAAAAATTGTTGGAACGGGCCGGCCTGTCCGTGGAAACGCTCGACCTTTCGGAGTTGTTTGGCATGGCGGCCCGCATCGGGGATGATGACGCCAAACTCAAAGCCAAACTTGAACAGGTGAACGACTATGTGCCTACCCAAAATATTCCGCAAGACTCGTTGGTCAAAATGGGCAAACTGGGCGTGGTGATTGATGACTGGATGGGTGAAAACAACCTGCAAGCCAGCGCCATCCAATGCTGGACCTCGATGCAGGAATTTTACGGCATAGTACCCTGCACGTTGATGAGCATGATGAGCAACGATTTAATGCCGTCGGCTTGCGAAACCGATATTGCCGGGGTGGTGGGCATGTACGCCATGGCCCTGGCATCGCAAAAGCCAAGTGCCCTGGTCGATTGGAACAATAACTACGGCGGCGACCCTGACAAAGCGGTGATTTTCCACTGCTCCAACCTGCCCAAAGGCGTCTTTACCGATGCCGATGACCCCGGCCTGATCTCGCCCGACGACATCCCGGTGATGGATTTTCAGGAAATTATCGCCGGCTCGGTGGGCAAAGAAAACACCTACGGCACAGTGGTGGGCCGGATGCGGGCCGAGCCGTTCACCTACTGCCGCGTTTCCACCGACGATTTCAACGGCAAGATTTTGGCCTACGTGGGCGAGGGCGAACTCACCGACGATCCGCTCCAAACCTTTGGCGGTTACGGCGTGGTGAAAGTGCCCAACCTGCAAGGCCTGCTGCGCTATATTTGCGAGAACGGCTTCGAGCATCACACCGCCATCAACCTGTCGCAAACCGCCGCCGCCGTAGACGAGGCGTTCAGCAAGTACCTGGGCTGGAAAGTGTACTACCACCGCTAATCATGTTTGGATAGATTAGCTCATGTCAAATACAAGTGCGAATATACAAAATGAAGATTCACCCTCTCCCCACCCCTCTCCCAGCGGGAGAGGGAGTAAAATTCCCCTCCCTTTGGGAGGGAGCCTTTCCTCTGGAAAGGTTAGGGGAGGGCTAAAAATACTTGCCCTTGTTCTAAACATGAGCCGATGGAGTTTTCTATAGGGATGAGAATTAATTAACTTGCACAAATGTCATTCTGAACGGAGCTTAATAGCGAAGCGGCTGAAGCAGAGTGAAGAATCCCTCAAAATTCTGGTTGCAAAGTTACATTTTAGGGATTTTTCGCTCCTGTCGTCGCTCAAAATGACATGGCTGCGTAATCCAAAGGAATTAAAGATGAATCAAAACGACATCTCCCAAACAATTAAGAGTGGAAAGACCATGCTTGGCATTGAGTTCGGCTCAACGCGCATCAAGGCGGTGTTGATTGGCGAGGATCATACGCCGATCGCCTCGGGCAGCTATGCATGGGAAAACCAATACGAAAACGGCATCTGGACCTACAGCCTTGAAGATATTTGGACAGGCTTGCAAGAAAGCTACCGGCAGCTTGCCAGCGAGGTTCTTGAGAATTACAACGTTCCGCTCCAGGCTGTTGGCGCGATCGGTTTCAGCGGCATGATGCACGGTTATATGCCCTTCGATCAGGACGAAAATTTACTCGTCCCGTTTCGGACGTGGCGAAACACCATCACCGGGCAGGCAGCTGAAGAACTCACCGAGCTATTCCAATTCAATATTCCCCAACGTTGGAGTATTGCCCACCTCTACCAGGCGATATTGAACCGGGAATCCCATATCAATGATATCGGCTATCTAACCACGCTGGCCGGCTATGTCCACTGGAAACTGACGGGGCAAAAGGTGTTGGGCATTGGCGAAGCTTCGGGCATGTTCCCCATCGACAGCCGGACCAATGACTACGATGCCGGCAAGATCAAGCTATTCAACGAGCGGCTTGCAGCGGAAAACGTCTCGTGGCAGCTCCAGGACATCTTGCCCAAAGTCCTTGGCGCCGGAGAGGCCGCCGGCACTCTGACCGAAGAAGGCGCAAAACTGCTCGATCCCACGGGGCAGTTACAGGCGAGGATTCCGCTCTGCCCGCCGGAGGGGGACGCCGGTACCGGCATGGTGGCGACCAATAGCGTGGGCGAGCGCACGGGCAATGTGTCCGCCGGAACATCGGTTTTTGCCATGATCGTTTTGGAACAGCCGCTGTCAAAGCTCTATCCCGAGATTGATATGGTGACAACGCCCGCCGGCAAGCCGGTGGCGATGGTTCATAGCAATAACTGCACCTCCGATCTCAATGCCTGGGTTGAGCTGTTCCGGGAATTCACCCAGGCGCTGGGGGTGGAACTGAGCGAATCCGACTTGTTTGAAATGCTGTATACCCAGGCGCTGGCCGGCGATGCGGATGGCGGCGGGCTGCTCGCTTACAATTACCTTTCGGGCGAGCATATCACGCACCTTGAAGCGGGGCGCCCCCTATTTGTCCGCACCCCCGAAAGCCGCTTCACGCTGGCCAATTTTATGCGGGTCCACCTGTTTGCGGCGCTCGGCGCGTTGAAGATTGGGTTGGACATCTTTGAACAGGAGCAGGTAAAGATCGACCAAATTCTCGGTCATGGCGGTTTCTTCAAAACACCGGAAGTGGGGCAAAAGATCATGGCCGCGGCCATGAATGTCCCCGTTTCCGTTATGAAGAGCGCCGGCGAGGGCGGCGCGTGGGGCATTGCCCTGCTGGCCGCCTATATGTTCCACAAAGGGCCGAATGAGCCGCTGGAAAGCTATCTCGCCAACAAGGTCTTTGCCGGAGAACAAGGCACCACCATCGCGCCCGACCCGGCGGATGTGGACGGATTTACCGCGTTCATGGAGCGCTACAAAAAGGGACTCATCATCGAACGAACTGCCGTGGATGCATTGTTAAGTCAATAGATCATTCAACGCCAGGACGCAAAGACGCAGGACGCAAGGAAAGTAAAAACCTTTGCGTCCTGGCTGCCTTGCGCCTTGGCGTTAATTTTTTAGGAGAAAAATTTATGCTCGAAGCTTTACGCCAAAAATTGTACGACCTGCACATGGAGTTGCCCCAAAACGATCTGGTCAAATGGACGGGCGGCAACATCAGCGCCCGCGATGCCGAGACAGGCTACGTGGTTATCAAACCTTCGGGCGTGCGCTACGAAGATTTGCAGCCGGAACATATGGTGGTGGTTAACCTGGAAGGCGACGTTATTGAAGGCGATCTCAAATACTCGTCCGATACGTTGAGCCATCTTTACATTTACCGCCACCGGCCCGATGTGAACGGCGTGGTTCACACCCACTCACCCTACGCCACGGCCTTTGCCGCCGTCAATAAACCGATCCCGGTTTATCTCACCGCCATCGGCGACGAGTTTGGCGGCCCCATCCCGGTGGGCGGCTTTGCCCTGATCGGCGGGGAGGAAATTGGTAAAGTGGTGGTGGAGTCCATTGGGGGTTCTCCGGCGGTACTGCTCAAGAACCACGGCGTCTTCACCGTTGGCCCCACGCCGGAAAAAGCGGTCAAAGCCGCGGTGATGACCGAGGATGTGGCCAAAACCGTGTGGCTGGCGCTGCAAATTGGCCAGCCGGATGAATTGGACCCGGAAGATGTGCAAAAATTGCACGACCGTTATATGAATGTGTACGGGCAGTAAATAGGTTCATCTTTTGACAAGATAATCAGGGCATGTTATACTGCCGTCAACGTTGTCGTTAGCGATGGCGGACAACGTCCGCCTATCTTTTACTCCTGCCACCGAGGTGCAGCGCTGTGCCCGTGACCATGCGTGATGTTGCGCGACAAGCCGGTGTTTCCATCAAAACCGTTTCCCGGGTTGTGAATGACCAGGGAGAGATTTCTGAGTCCACGCGCCAGCGGGTGCTGGCGGTTATTGAAGAATTGGGCTATCGCCCCAGCCGGCTGGCCCGCGCCCTGGTCACGCGGCAAACCCACACGGTTGGGCTGTTGGTAGGCGATATTACCAACCCCTTTTTCCCCAAAGTTGCTCGCGGCGTGTTGGATGCGGCCAATACCAGAGGGTACAGCGCCTTTCTGTGTAACACCGATGGCGACGCGCAGCAGGAACGCTCCCTGCTGGAATCTCTGGCCGATCACGGCGTGGACGGCATCATTTTTTATCCCACCTACCACAGCGAAGAAACCCTGAAAAAATTTGTCGAATATTATCGACCGGTTGTGGTCGTTAATCATTTTTTTGAGCACCCCCATGTCAGCCAAGTGATCGTTGATAATCACCTGGGCGCAAAATTGGCCGTCGATCATCTGGCGGCTAAAGGGCATTCGGCCATTGCCATGTTGACCGGCGTGGAGAACCCCTCTGAAAAGCAAGATTATGTTCGCCGGATCCAGGGGTTTCGGGAAGCTCTGGAGGCCAACCACCTGCCGGTCAACGAAGCCTGGTTGGTTCCCAACCAGGCCCCCACCTTTGAATGTGGCTACGAAGGCGCCCAACAGGTGCTGGCGCAATATCCACAGGTAACGGCGATCTTTGCCTACAACGATTTGCTGGCCCTGGGCGCGCTGCGAGCCTGCCAGGAAGCCGGCCGGCGCGTACCGCAAGATATGGCCATTATTGGCTTTGATGACATTGTCTGGGCCACTAAATCTGTGCCCCCCCTAACCACCATCCGCATCGACAAATATCAATTAGGCCAGGCGGCCATGAGCCGCGTATTTGATATGCTCGATCATCCCGAAAGAACATTTCCGCCCATTTTAGTAGACGTGCAGTTGGTCGTACGCAAATCAACATAGATTTTCAAAATATGCATAGCGAAATTGACAGTATAAAAAAGACATGTTATACTGCCGTCAACGTTGTCGTTAACGATAGCGACAACGAAAGCGATACCGTAATCATTTTTGCCGGTATCATTGCTACGGCTAAGAGGGAGTCGCCTTGTGGCTGTAACTATGCGTGATGTGGCGCAACAAGCCGGTGTTTCCATCAAAACCGTCTCCCGGGTGGTAAACCACCAGGGAGAAATATCCGAGGCCACCCGCCAGCGGGTCATGGCTGTCATTCAAGAGTTGGGATACCGGCCCAGCAAGGTGGCGCAAGCCCTGGTCACGCAAAAAACCCACACCATTGGATTGGTGATGGGTGATATTACCTACAATCCCTTTTTCCCTGAGGTTGCCCGCGGCGTGCTGGACGCAGCCCAGGCCAAAGGGTATAACGTTTACCTCTGCAATGTTGATGAAACCACCGAACAGGAAGTGGATGTACTCCATTCCCTGGCCGACCACGCTGTAGACGGCATCATTATCTATCCTACCTACTTCAGTCAAGAAAATCTCAAAGCATTTGCCAATTATTTTCGTCCACTTATCGTTATTAATAAACTGATTGATCACCCTGGTATTGGAACCGTGATGATAGAAACCTGCAAAGGCGCCAAGCTGGCGGTTGATTATCTGGTTAAAAAAGGATATACCCGCATGGGGATGCTGGTGGGGCAATCTTTGCCCCCTACCGTTGTGCGGCGGCTGCACGGCTTCAAAGAAGCGCTGGCCGCGCACGATCTGCCGGTGATGGAAGCATGGATTGTTCGCGGAAAAGACCCTACCTATGAGTCTGGATATGAGGGCATGAAAAAGTTACTGAGAGAAAGCCCTCAAGTGGAGGCGGTTTTTGCCTATAATGATCTTTTGGCGATGGGGGCTATTCAGGCCTGCCGCGAGGCCGGCTGCCGTATCCCGGAGGATATGGCCATTGTTGGTTTTGATGATATTGCCTGGGCCGAGAAAGCAACGCCTCCCTTAACCACCATCCGGGTGGATAAACATAGGCTGGGCCAGGTGGCCACCCAGCGACTTTTTGAAATGTTCGATAATGGTGATGGCGCCCTCACGCCGGTCTATGTGGATATTGAACTGGTTGTTCGCCAATCAGCATAAATAATCGAGGGCTTCTCGCGTCGAGGGCCTCTCGCGTCGAGGGCCTCTCGCGTCGAGAGGATAGAAAATTAAAAAGGAGATACCGAAAAAGACTTGGCGGTCAACGCGGTATCTCCTGAAAAAGCAGACATAACGCTCAGGCCAAATTCAGTTGCCCCGTTGCATCTGGAATGGGCATGGTCGCTATGTTCTTTTTTATTGTACTGAGTAGAGCGAGAATTAACAAATGAGGGATGACGGATGACTGATGCAGCGCAAACCAACGAAAATACAATTTTAGAGATCAAGAATCTCAAAACCTACTTTTACCTGGATAAAGGCGTTGTCCGGGCGGTAGACGGCGTAAACTTAAAGCTGGACCGTAAAAGCACTCTGGGCGTGGTGGGCGAAAGCGGCTGCGGCAAAAGCGTCACTTTCCGTTCTGTAATGCAGCTTATCCAATCGCCTCCGGGGAAAATTGTTGACGGCGAGATTCTTTTCCATCGTCAAAACGGTAAAGACAAAACCAAAGTTAAAGACAAAGACAAAGTGGTGGACATTGTCAAACTGAACCCCAAAGGCTCCAAAATGCGCCAGATCCGGGGCGGCGAAATCTCTATGATCTTCCAGGAACCGATGACGTCGCTCAATCCGTTGTATACCGTGGGGGCGCAAATTGCCGAAGTAGTGGAACTGCATCAAAAGTTGGACCGCAAAGGAGCCTTGGGTGTTGCCCTGGAAATGATGCGCAAAGTCCACATCGCCGACCCGGAACAGCGGGTGAACCAGTACCCGCACCAACTCAGCGGCGGCATGCGCCAGCGGGTGATGATCGCCCTGGCCTTATCCTGCAACCCGGCCATTCTGGTAGCCGATGAACCTACCACCGCGCTGGATGTGACCGTTCAGGCCCAAATTTTGGACCTGATGCGGGAATTGCAGGCTGATTTTAACTCGGCCATTGTGATGATTACCCATAACCTGGGCGTTGTTTCTCAAATGGCCGATCACGTAGCGGTGATGTACCTGGGCAAAGTAGTTGAATACGCCCCGGTCAGGCCGTTGTTTCACGAACCGCTGCATCCCTACACCGTGGGCTTGTTGAACTCGATCCCGGTGCTAGGCAAAAAAGGAGAAAAAGTGCTGGTGCCGATTACCGGCATGGTGCCCAGCGCCTCCGAAGAGATAAAAGGATGCTCCTTTGCCGGCAGGTGCCCTAAAGTTATGGATATTTGTCGAGAACAAGAACCTCCCTTAAATGAAATAAAGCCAGGGCATCAAGCGGCGTGTTGGTTGTATGAATAAATAGTGGCATATTTTGAAAGGGGGTGGTTAAGCGGTTAGTTTTACAGTAAATGAATTGGTAGACAACGAAATGAGCCTCTGTTCAACAGGCCCTGTTTCAGCGTCCTTTTATTCCTTTTTTGTTAATCTATACAAAATAAAGGAGGACAGTAATGTCTTTTAAGAAAGCGTTGTTGCTTTTGGGAATCGTAATGATTCTGGCAATGATGGCAGCCTGTGGCGCCCAACCTGCGGAGCCGCAAACCATAGTGGAAACCGTTGTTGTAACCCAAGAAGTAGAGAAAGAAGTTGTTGTAACCCAAGAAGTAGAAGTTGTAAAAGAAGTAGAGAAAGAAGTACAGGTAGAAGTGGAAAAGCTGGTTGAAGTCGCCGGCGCTATTCCGTACCCGGAAAGCGTGCCGATGCTGGGCGCCAGCGAACCGCAGAAATTCGCGCTCGACGAGATGATCGTATACCAGGGCCTCGACAGCTACAGCCAGCCGGAATGGATGGATGCGCTGGTGGCCGACGGCACCTTGCCGCCCGTTGAAGAGCGTTTGCCGGAAAATCCGCAGGTTTTCCTTGAGTCCGGTATGTCTACCGGCCTGGGTGAATACGGCGGTGTCTGGCGCGACTTCTCCGCCTGCCCCACCGAAGGCTGGAACCTGGGCGCGGGCCAAACCCAGGGCTGGTTTGGCCTCAACATCATCTACCAGGAAGCGCTGTTAAAAGCCGGCCCCATGTGGATGCGGGACGATGTATTGGAACCCTTCCCCAACCTGGCCACCGACTGGGAATGGTCGGATGACGGCACGGAACTGACCATGAACCTCTTGCGTGGCGCCAAGTGGTCCGACGGTGAAGATTTCAACTCCGAAGACGTCATGTTTACCTGGGAACACATTATTCTTGATCCTAATGTGAACTCCAGTACCTCGCGCACTACCTGGCAAATCGAAGGCGAAGACGTTGTGCTTGAAGCCCTTGATGATTACACCATCAAATGGACCTTCCCCACTTCCTTCCCGGTGCAAATGCTGTTCAACATGGATGAGTACGACTTTTATGTAGTTCCTGAACACGTCTGGGCGCCGGTTCACCCGGCCTTTGGCGGAGCCGACTACGACAGCTTCCTGAATGCCCAACCGCCCGATGCCCTGCCGCCGGTAACCATGGGGCCGTTTGTGGCAACGGAATACCGCACCGACGAGTTGATGATCTTGCGCCGCAACCCCTTCTACTGGAAAGTGGACGAAAACGGCAAGCAGTTACCCTACCTGGACGAAGTTGTGTTTGAAAAAGGTTCCAGCGGCGTCGGCCGGACCCTCTCCACCATGGCCGGCAGCGCAGACCACAGTAACCTGGAAAACCCCGGCGTCTTCATTGAAACCATGAAACGCCAGGCCGAAGAAGACGCTCACTTCTACGTAGAGTGGGGTCCCGAAACCCTGGGTTACTACCTGCACATGAACCAGTCCGCTACGTTGGGCGTATCTGATGAGCGCGACGCCGCCCTGCGCGAACTGTTCCGCGATGTCCGTTTCCGCCGCGCCGTAAGCCAGGCCATCGACCGTGACGGCGTGGCCCAGGCTGTGGTTCGCGGCCCCTTCTTGCGCCCGTGGCCCGGCGGCCTCTATCCGGGATCGCCCTACTTCGACCGCGATTCGGTGGTGTACTATCCCTACGCCCCGGATACCGCCCGCGCCCTTCTGGCCGACATTGGCTTTGAAGACACCGATGGCGACGGCATTATGAACTGGACCGACGGCCCGCTGGCCGGCGAAAACCTGGTGGTGGCCCTGAGCGCCAACGAAGACCAGCAAGCCGCCGTTGAAATCGCCGAGCTGCTGGTGCCGCTGTTGAACGAGGTTGGCATTCAGGTCAACTTCCGCCCCGGCACCTCGCCCGCCAACCAGGATAAGTTCATCTCCGGTGAGTGGGAAATGCACGTCTTCCGCGGCGATCAGGAATATGCCGTACCCTTCACCCGCGCCCAAGACATTGCACCGATCCGCGACGAACGTCCGGAATGGCACCGCGCCGATGCCGGCGAGCGTGACCTGCAAGAATTTGAAGAGCAGTTGGTGCGCATTGTCAGCGAATTTGCGCAGGAACCCGATTCTGATGTCCGTCGGGAACTCATGTCGCAATACAACCGCATTTTCACCGAGAACGTTTACAATGTGGGTGTTGTGATTGGCGCTTATGGCCTGGCGCTGGCCGAACGCTTCGAGAACGTGCCGGTCGGTTCGCCCGCCTTCCTGTACCAATGGACCTGGGCCAATGTGCAGCCGGATCAAATCTGGGTTGCGCCCGAAAATCAGATAGAACAACTCCGTCCCGGGACCGTTCCTTTGTACCAATAGAACCGGTTTGTAAAACTTGAGGGAGAGACCCCGTTTCTCCCTCAAGTTCTGTGATTTTTAGAGAAAGCAGGGGCAAGTGCCCACTCGCCCCTGCTAAAAAAGTGGCAGCAGGTTTCACTATTATTCAAGGAGCAGCTTATGCTCAATTATCTTATCCGCAGATTGTTGTTTGCCATTGTGGTTATCATTGGGGTCAGTATTGTTTCTTTTGTGGTGATTGAACTGGCCCCCGGCGATTTTGTGACCGGGTACGAGTTACAACTCATCCAGCAGGCCGGTATGTCGGTGCAAGAGGCAGAAGTCGCCGGTGATAAAGTTAGAGAACGGTACGGTCTGGATGGGCCATTTATTGAACGGTATTGGAACTGGATCAAAGGCATTGTCACCAAAGGCGACTTTGGCCCGGCCATGGCCTATGGCGGTAAAGCCGTCAGCGAGTTGATTGCCGAACGCCTGCCCCGAACCTTGCTGCTGGCGCTGTTAGCCCACGCCATTTCCTCTGTTGTTGGAATTGTCGTGGGTATCTATGTAGCGCCGCGCCAATACAGCTTAAGCGATAATGTGGCCGCATTTTTGGCTTTTTTGTTTACCTCGGTGCCCCGCTTTGCCCTGGCCCTGATCATTGCCTACTGGCTCATTTTTGGCCTGGGCCAGCAGCACGTGAGTTCGTTCTTTTCACCTCAATATGTGATGGCGCCCTGGTCTATGGCCCGCCTGATGGATTTCATCAAGCATATCTGGCCGGTGGTACTCATTGCCGGGCTGGGCGGCGTGGCCTTTAATATGCGGATTATGCGGGGGAACTTGTTGGACACCTTGAACGCCCAATACGTTACCACCGCCCGCTCTAAAGGCCTGACCGAAGGCAAAGTGATTTACAAGCACGCCGTGCCCAACGCCCTGCACCCCATTATTATGTATCAAGGCATGATTTTGCCCTACATGCTCCAGGGTGAGCTGGAAGTGACCATTGTTTTGAGCATCCCCACCTTAGGGCCGCTGTTTTACAGCTCGCTGATCAACCAGGATATTTACATCACCGGCAGTTTGCTGCTGATTTACAGTATCTTGCTGGTTGTGGGGAACTTTATTGCCGATATTGTGCTGAGTATTCTCGACCCGCGTATCCGTTACGATTAGTCTCCGGCAGCCGCCGCTGTCGTTAACACCATCGTGATATAAAACGTTTTGACATCAACGATGAGGAGTGAAATTTTATGGAAGCAGTCAACCAAGATAGCCAACCGCTGGATGCCCTGACTCCCGAAGAAGAGGTCCACGAGAGTTATTCCCAGTTGGTCTGGAGCCGTTTCCGCAAGAGCACCGTTGCCATTATTGGCGGCTTGATGGTGGTTCTGCTGGTGATCCTGGCCCTCTTTGCCGAATTCTTTTCCCCCACCAATCCCACCGTGCTGAAAATGGAAAGCAGCTATATCCCGCCGCAGCAGATCCACTTTTTTGATGAAGAGGGCAACTTTTATTGGCGGCCCTTCACGTATAAGCAGATGGTGACCCTGGACGAAGAAACATTTGAGCCGATCTGGACCGAAGACACCAGCCGGCGCTACCCGATTTATTTCTTTGTTCACAGCTGGGAATACGACCTTTGGGATCTTTTCCCCAGCGATCTACATCTTTACGGCGTAGAAGACGACGGCACCGTTTATATCTTTGGCACTGATAAATTTGGCCGCGATTATTGGGGCCGGATGTGCCTGGCCGGCCGGATTTCGTTAGCGCTAAGCCTGGTGGCTACCTTGATCAGTGTGGGCGTCGGTTCCGTCATCGGCGTGATTTCCGGCTACTACGGCGGCACCTTTGATATGATTTTGCAGCGCTTCATTGAGTTTGTGCAATCGTTCCCCCAAATTGCTTTGTGGATGGCCCTGGCCGCCATTATTCCCCGCACGTGGGGGCCGCTGCAAGTCTTTTTGGTGATGTCGGGTATTTTTGCGCTGCTGGGCTGGACCCAGTTGGCGCGGCAGGTGCGGGGCCAGGTGATGTCGTTCAGAGAAACCGACTTCATCATGGCCGCCAAAGAAATGGGCGCTTCCGCTTCGCGCATCATCTTTTTACACCTCTATCCCAACTCGTTGAGCCACATTATTGTGGTGCTCACCCTGACCGTGCCCACCATTATTCTGGCCGAAGCCCTGCTGAGTTTCCTGGGCGTGGGCATTCAGGAACCGCTCACCAGTTGGGGCTTTCTAATGAAAGAAGCCAACAGTTTACAAACCTTGGGATCGCATACCTGGATTTTAAGCCCTATGATTTTCATTATGATCGCCGTGCTGGGCTTTAACTTTTTAGGCGATGGCCTGCGCGATGCCGCCGATCCCTATTCGATTACCTAAATTTGCCGGAGAAAGAGGGAGACCATGAGAAGAAATTGGATTTTTGCCATCAGTATTTTTTTGATTGTTGCGGGCGTGCTGGGGGCGCTGGCCGAACAACCGCCGGCTCTAGCCCAAACATCAGTTGATTTGACCGGCGTTGTGGTTGATCTTGAAGGCCAGCCGGTCGAAGGCGCCACCGTCCGCATCAAACTAACCGACAATAAAACAATAACTTTGGAAGACGGAACCTTCGCCCTGCCCAACCTCACCCTGACCCAACCGGTATCCGTAACCGCCTGGGCCGAAGGCTACTACGTGGGCGGCAGCACCGCCACGCCGGCCTTGGAACCGGTCACCATCACCCTCAAACCCCACTACACCACCGATAATCTGGATTACGATTGGTTTGTGTTTGATGGCCTTGTCGGCTCCGCCAGTTGCGAGCCGTGCCACACCGCCTACGAAGAGTGGAAAAACGACGCCCATGCCCAATCCGCCGTCAACCCCCGCTTTTTAAGCATCTACCAGGGCACCGACATCCACGGCAACCAGGGCGTGCAAAATCTGGATTACCGGGGCAAACCTTTACCGGCTGATCCAGACCAACCCTATTACGGCGTGGGTTACAAGCTGGATAACCCCAGCCGCCAGGGCAATTGCGCCGCATGCCATACGCCGGTGGCCTCCAAACTGGAACCCAGCAATACCTGCGGCTGGTCGGGCTGCCATACCAATTTAACCGCCGCCAACTCAGAGCAGGTGCCGTATGGCGTCAGCCCGCTGCAACTCACCGGCGAGGCCGCCGACGGCGTTTCGTGCGATTTTTGCCATAAAATCGGCGATGTGATCTTGGACCCGGAAACCCAACTGCCCTATGCCGATAAACCCGGCATCTCGTCGATGAAACTCTATCGCCCGCCGGAGGGTGAGCAGCTTTTCTTTGGCACCTACGACGACGTCACCCGGCGCGTCACCTACCTGCCGCTGCAAGAAGAAAGCGCCTTTTGCGCCCCCTGCCACTACGGCGTGTTTGGCGGCGTGGTGGGCAACAACGAGATGGTGGGCGGCGTGGAAGTGTACAACTCCTACGGCGAATGGCTCAACAGCCCCTACAGCGATCCCGAAACCGGCCAGACCTGCCAGGATTGCCACATGCCGCCGGTCGAAAACAAATACTATGTCTTTCCCGAAGCCGGCGGCGATGAACGGGATTACAAACCGGTTCACAACCACCTGATGCCCGGCGTAAATGATGAAGCTCTCATGCAAAATTCGGTGACGATGACCACCACCGCCAAAATCCTCGATGATCAGGTGGTGGTCGATGTCAGCATTACCAACGACAAAACCGGCCACCACGTGCCCACCGGCGCACCCATGCGCCATATGATCCTGGTGATCGAGGCCCAAGATGCCGGCGGCAACCTGCTGAAACTGCAAAACGGTCCCATCCTGCCCGATTGGACCGGCAACTACGCCGGCGATCCGGGCCGGTATTACGCCAAAATTTTAAAGGACGAGTGGAGCGGCGAAGCGCCCACCGCCGCCTACTGGCGCGACATCAGCCTGGTGGAAGATACCCGCCTGGCCGCCTTTGCCACCGATACCAGCCGCTATACCTTTGCCCTTTCCGCAGCGGGGCCGGTGTCGGTTGAAGCCAAATTGTTCTACCGGCGCGCGCCGCAGAAACTCATGGAACAAAAAGATTGG
>CAZTFF010000043.1:0-8910 GCA_964612485.1 uncultured Caldilineaceae bacterium | reverse complement strand
AGCGGCTGCGGCAAAACCACCGTAGGCCGCGCCATTTTGCGCCTGTACGATCCCACCGACGGCGAAATCTGGTACCGCAAATGGAACGGCGAGGCCGTGGATATTGCCCAACTGACCCAGAAGGAAATGAAACCCCTGCGCCAGGAAATGCGCATGATCTTTCAGGACCCCTTCAGTTCGCTAAACCCCCGCTTCACGGTGAAGGACATCATTGGCGAACCCCTGGCCATCCACGGCGTGGCCAAAGGCCGCGCCCTGGAAGACCGCGTGGCCGATCTAATGCGCTCGGTGGGATTGGACCCGGCCTATATGCGCCGTTACCCGCACGAATTTTCCGGCGGCCAGCGCCAGCGCATTGGCCTGGCCCGGACCTTGTCGTTGAGCCCGCGCCTGATCATTGCCGACGAGCCGGTTTCGGCCCTGGATGTGTCGGTGCAGGCCCAGGTGTTGAATTTGTTGCAGGAACTTCAATCACAATTGGACCTGACCCTGATCTTTATCGCCCACGATCTATCGGTGGTGGAGCATATCTGTAACCGGATTGCCGTGATGTATGTGGGGAAACTGGTGGAAAAAGCGGAATCTGAAACCCTGCTGAAAAATCCGCTGCACCCCTATACCGAGGCGCTGGTATCGGCGGTGCCGCCCGCCGACCCGGATATCAGGCCCAACCGTATCATCCTGGAAGGGGACGTGCCCAGCCCGGCCAACCCGCCTCCCGGCTGCGTTTTCCATCCTCGCTGCCGGTACGCCGAAGCCATTTGTAAAGAAGAAGCCCCCCAACTGGAAGAAATTGAACCCGGGCATTTTGTTAGCTGCCACCTGGCTAAAGATTTAAATTTACAAGGGGTTGGAGGCTCATCGTGAAAACATCAAGTAAACTTTCCGCTTTTCTGGCCTATCTGTTGTTGATCATTGGCTGGCTGTATGTGTTTTTGTTCCGCCGGGATGATGAGTTTGCCCTCTACCACGCCAAACAATCGGTGATGCTGGTTATCATGGCTATTGCGGCCCCGCTCGTCTGGTTGGTGGCCGGTTGGGTTATTTCTTTGATTCCGTTTGTTGGATTTATTATCGCTGTTGCTGTGTTTTCCCTGGTTATTATGGTTGAAATCGCTTTGATGATTGCCTGGATTGTGGGCATGGTCAATGCCTGGCGCGCCAAAGCCAAACCGGTCCCGTTTGTCGGAAGCTGGGCCGAGCGCATGTTTGCTTGGGGAGGTGTTTGAATGCCGAAAATAACCTTCATTGGTGCGGGCAGTGTGGTGTTTACCCGCAACCGCTGCAACGACATCCTCTTGACCTCGGCGCTGCAAGACAGCACCCTTTGTCTGATGGATATCGACCCCACCCGCTTGATTCATCAAATGGTTACCGACCTGCTGGCCGCCCAGAAACAATGGCTGCCCCAATTTGAGATTTAAGGAGCCTCTTATGCCAATAGAAATTCTCTCAACCTTTCATGCCGGCGATACCGCGGTGCGTTACCTGCGAGATACCAACAGCCAGGTGGTGGGCCTGCAACTGGTGCCCGTAAATATGCTCGATGATGTTCCCGAATGGCGCGCCGCCCTGGACATCCCGGATATGAACGCTGATGGCGCCGTCTGGCCGCCGCGCCAGGTCAGCCCGCTGGTGCAGTTGCACCTCCGCGAGTTCCCCATCATCGACGGCATCTCTTTGGGCACGCTGCACGATATGCCCTCGGCCAAATCTTTGCGGTACGAGTCTCAAAACGTAGAGGAAGACGACCACGGCTTGACCATTGAAACCATCCTCAAAAGCGAGTGGGGCTTTTCCTGCCGCCACACGGTTTCCTGGCTGGCCGGCGAGCAGGCCCTGACCATCGAAATTGTCTTCATCAACGACAGCGCCACGCCGCTGACCCTGGAACTGCTCAGCAGCTTCACCCTGGACGGCATCACGCCCTTTGATTTTGCCGACGCGCCCAACCGCCTGGTATTCCACCGCTTCCGCAGCGGCTGGAGCGCCGAAGGCCGGCTGGAAAGCCTGCCTCTGGAACAACTGAACATGGAAGGCTCCTGGGCCGGCTTTGATCCCCGCATTGAGCGTTTTGGCCAACTGGGCACCAAACCCACCAAATTCTGGTTCCCCACCGCCGCGTTGGAAGACACCGAAGCCGGCGTGATGTGGGGCGCGCAGCTTTACTGGGCCGGCTCCTGGCTGATGGAACTGTGCCGCCTTGGCGATGGGGTGCGGCTTTCCGGCGGCCTGGCCGACCGCACCTTTGGCCACTGGTTCAAAGTGATCCAGCCCGGCCAATCTTTTGCCGCGCCCAAGGCGGTGGTAGCCTGCGTGCAGGGCGACCTGGATGACCTGGCCTACCGCCTGACCCACATCCAGCACCGGGCCGTAGACAACGCCCCGGCGGTGGAAGACGACCTGCCGATTGTGTTCAACGACTGGCCCGCCAACTGGGGCCGCCCCGCCCACGATCAGATTATGTCGATCATCAAGCGGCTGCAAGGTACCGGCACCCGCTACTACGTGATTGACGCCGGCTGGTACGGCGAAAAAGAGTGGCAGCAAACCGCCGGCGATTGGACGCCCAGCCAAGAACATTTTCCGCAGGGGCTGGAGTTTACCGCCCAGGCCATCCGCGACCACGGCCTGATCCCCGGCATCTGGTTTGAACACGAAGTGGTCGGCCCAAAGTCCGAGGCTTACAAATTGACCGAACACCACGTCAAACTCGACGGCGTCACCTTTACCGCCGGCGACCGCCACTTGTGGGATATGACCGACCCGTTTGTGATCGAATACCTCACCAAGCGGGTGATCGGCCTGATGCACCGCTGCGGTTTTGGCTACACCAAAATCGACTACAACAGCAGCATGAGTTTTGGCGTAGACGGCGCGGAGTCGCCCGGCGAGGGGCTGCGGCAGCAGGTGGAAGGCATCTACGACTTTTTTAAACTGATGCGCGAGCGCCTGCCTGATCTGGTGATTGAAAATTGCTCGTCCGGCGGGCAGCGGCTGGAACCGTCGCTGCTGGCCCTCAGCAGTATGGGGTCTTTTTCCGATGCCTTTGAAACAATCGACATTCCCATTCTGGCGGCCAATATGCACCGGCTCTACCTGCCCCGCCAAAACCAGATTTGGGCCGTGATCCGCAAAACCGACAGCGCCCAGCGCATTATCTACACCATGGCCGCCACCTTCCTGGGCCGCATGGGCTTCTCCGGCGATATTCCCGAACTTAGCGACGAGCAGTGGCAGTGGGTGCTGGACGCCCAAAAATTGTACCGCCGCGTCTGGCCGGTGATCAAATACGGCCTGTCGCGCCGCTACGGCACCCCCCTAAACAATTATCTCCACGCCGAAGGCTGGCAGGGCGTACTTCGCGTAGCCAAAGATGACGAATCGGCGCTGGCGGTGGTGCATCGCTTTAAAGGAGGCAGCGGCGCGCCGGCGTCTATGCCGCTGCCAAACGGTACCTGGCAGGTTGACGCCACCTACGCCCTGCCCGGCGATACCGCCGAGGTGCAAGATGGCGCGCTGGTGGTATCGATGCAGCAGGCATTGAGCGGCTTTGTTGTTTATCTGAAAAAATCATAATGAGTCAACATGGAGGATATTCCAATGACAAAAATAGCTTTTATCGGCGCCGGCAGCACCGTTTTTGCCAAAAATTTAATGGGCGATATTCTCAGCTTCCCGGAATTGGCCGATTGCACGCTGAGTTTGCACGATATTGACGAGGATCGGTTGCAAACCTCGGCGGTGGTGGGGCGCAACCTGGCCAAGGCGATGGGCGTCGACCCCACCATTGAAACCACCACCGACCGCCGCGCCGCGCTGGATGGCGCCGATTACGCCATCAGCATGTTCCAGATTGCCGGCTACAAACCCGGCACGGTGACGGATTTTGAAATTCCCAAAAAATACGGCCTGCGCCAGACCATTGCCGATACGTTGGGCATTGGCGGCATCATGCGCTCCTTGCGCACCATTCCGGTATTTCTTGATATCCTGGACGATATGGAAGAGTTGTGCCCCGACGTGACTTTTTTGAACTATGTTAACCCGATGGCCATGATTTGTTGGGCCATCAGCGAGTACAGCCCCATCAAAACCGTGGGGCTGTGCCACAGCGTGTTCCATACCGCGCGCGAACTGGCCCACGATATTGGCGTGCCGGCCCACGAAATCAATTACGTGGTGGCCGGCATCAACCATATGGCGTTTTATCTGAACTTTGAGCGCAACGGTGAAGACCTGTACCCCCTGATCCACAAAGTGGTAGACGAAGACCGGGTACCGGCCTGGAACAAGGTGCGCTACGATATGTTTAAACGCCTGGGTTACTTTGTTACCGAATCCAGCGAGCATTTCAGCGAATACGTGCCCTGGTTCATCAAGCGGGACCGCCCTGATCTGATCGATAAATACAACATTCCGTTGGATGAATACATCTGGCGCTGCGAAAACCAGATTGCCGGCTGGGAACATCTGAAGGACGCCCTGGAAGACCCTGATCCCGCGGCGCTGGCCCGTTTTGAACAGGCCTACGTGCGGGAGGTGATCAAAGAGTTGGAAGAAACCGATCCCTGGCACGCCGACCAGTTACGCCGCTGGCGGACGCCGGATGAGGAGCCGCAGGAGGAATCGGTCAGCCACTCCGGCGAGTACGGCTCGCTCATTATTCACGGCCTGGAAACGGGCGAACCCCAGGTGGTTTACGGCAATGTGCCCAATGACGGCCTTATTGACAATTTGCCCCCAGGCTGCTGTGTAGAGGTGCCGTGCCTGGTGGATAAAAACGGCATCCAACCGACCAAGATTGGCGCGCTGCCGCCCCATCTGGCGGCTTTGATGCAGACCAACATCAACGTGCAGGCGCTCACCGTAGAAGCCGCGCTGACCCGCAAGCGGGAGCACATTTACCACGCCGCCATGCTGGATCCCCACACTGCCGCCGAACTGGACCTGGACCAGATCTGGAATCTGGTAGACGATTTACTGGAAGCGCACCGGGAGTGGCTGCCGGACTATAGTTAGTTGCAAAATTGTTACGTTCGGATTTTAATTGAGGCCCTGAAGGTCCTGGTGATCTTTAGGGCCTTAAATTTGTTTAGTGGTAGTTGAAAGCCGTGTTCTTTCCCTTTGAACCTTCCGGCTCTTATTTAACATAAATTGTCCCGATAATAAAATACGGCAGAGTCCGCGATATTAGAATATGGGAGCGTCCTGATAAAAAGTGGACATCCCTCAGGAATCGTGATATATTAGGGACGGCTCCGTAATCATATACGGCAGCTTCCCGCTAATAATAAGTTAGGCCATTGTTTTGTAATCGTAAATACCCTTTTTACATAATGTTAGAACATAGAAAGAAGGTATTCCACCAGATGAGCAGCAAGTTCGCAAGAGTAAGTCAAATGCTTGGATTACATCCATTAGTTGGCTTTGGTATGTTTGCTGTTGATGCCATGCTTTTTACAGAGATAGTGGCTACGGGGGGTATTGGGTGGTTAATCTCAATTCCAGTAGCTTCTGTATTGACAATTGCTTGCACGCTAATTCAGAAATATTCTTTTGGCGATGGCTGGGGAACGGCTGTAGGAAAAAGTTTGTTAGTAGGTTTGTTAACCGCTATTCCCACACCTCTTCCATCACTTATATCGGTTGGTGGTGGAGTACTTGGAACAGCAAAACTTCTTATGGATTCTTCGTCCAAACCGATGGATGATTCCACTACCAATGAGAAATTTCATTAAATAGGTTGGGGTTGTAATTACATTGCTATCAGTGCATAAAAATTACACGTTTTTTCTGTTCAAATGACTCAGTTAATATTAACTGGTAATACTGCTCAATATTCTCAAAAACTGGCCTAACAAACCCACTGTACGCGAGTGCCAAAGTAGCGTTTGATTGTGACAGTTGTCTGATTGAGACTGGTCTTGCTGGTCAAGTTGGGGTAAAATCGGAGCGTGTTCGCTGGTGGGGTGGTGTCTCATGAATTACATCGCTTTTTGTTGTAAGAGTCGGCGTGCACCGCGTAACTGGGAGTCGTTGGGCGGCTAATTTCCAAAAGCCAAGTGTCTAAGTCAAGAGAGCTTTTTGTTATCTGGAAAAAGAGGCATAGTGATGAAAATTCAACGGCAAAGGCTATCAATCGGTATACTCCTAATTGTCATTTTTGCACTAGCATGTAGTTTTTTGGGAACTGAAACAAACTCTGTGGATATTGATGCTACAGTGAACGCTAGAGTGGAAGCTACTCAACGTGCCAGCGAGTCGGCTATGGCTCAACCGGAAATGACTATGAATGTATCCCCAACTCAAATTGTGAGTCTTGAGAATTTAGACAATATGCAAACTCTAATTGGAATTTGGGGTTTTTGGGAACTTGAATTGAATAAGGAGATACCATCTGGTTGGAAATCATACTATGCACCATTATGGGTTCAGGCTGTCAATAATAATATCATTGATACTTTCAATCTCGAAATTGACCAAATGGCAGATGTTTCCAACCTTTCCCCTTACGAGGACAATAATAGTCCGTATGTGGAAACACAAGAAGGTGTCAACTATCCCGTTGATATTGTCGTACCTGCTGGCACTCCTTCCGGTGTCCGTTATGATAGTATAAGAACCCTCAACTACGGATTTCCCACCCCAGTTGGCGTCCCAATAACAGGTCATTGGGCAGGTCAGTTCTTCCCCATCAGTCAGTTTGGAGCATGGTTTCTTGTTCCAGAGCAGCTTCATCCAGCGCGCTTAGTCTTCCCTAATATGCAAACTACGATTGACCTGCCACCCCTGAATACAGAAACCAGTTTGCCAAATGTATCTTCTGAACTTAGCGAGGAGCTTCCTGCTACATTCCAACTCAACGAATATTTGTCAGTAACATTGTCTCAATTGAAAGCTCAATGGTATGAAAATCAAGTTTTGATTTATTCTGAATTGACTATTACCAATACTGATGTAACGGCTCAACAGAAATTTGAACGATTGTCTGCAAGTCTGATAGACTCAGAAGGTCTATTCTGGAAGCAAGAATCAGATAATTGTGAAATTCCGTCTTCAGTTGGGCCGGGACAGACAGTCAGTGGAAGGATTTGTTTTGCTGTTCCATATTTGGATGTTTTCGACACCATGTCGGAATATTATGTTTTGACGGTTGTTGGAGAGTCTATTCGTATCAACTATTTGAATAAATCAGGTGATGCTCTTAGTCTACCTGTTGCTGTTATAGAGGCACAAATGGCTAGGGGCCCCGATGGTAACGAGCCGACAACAGTATTTGCTCAAGACGATACCTTTTATGCCGTCGTCAATGTTACCAATGATACAAAGGTAAAGGCTGTGTGGATAGCGGTTGAAGCCGACGGCGTAGACCCAAATTTTGAACTTGGGCAAAAAGAGTTAGAAGGACATGGCACACTCACTTTTAGTCTCAGCAATGAAGAGGGGTGGCTTTGGCCCGTGGGCGAGTATAAGGTGGATCTATACCAATACGGCGAATTGAGTCGCACTCTGGAGTTTCGAGTAGAAGCGAATTGATGGTTATAACTGCTTGTCAGTACGGCTCCGCGCCCCGTCGGGCGGTGGCGGTTTCCATTTTGTGTTTAATTGTAAAATGCCGCCCAACAAATCATTCCACACGAATGGCCTAGCAGCGCATTTTTTGAAGTTATCGGGCCGGTGGCGGCGTCTTAAATTGCACCAAGTCTTGCTGGCCCCGGCCATCGTGTGAATTTTAGCGTTGGGCGGCAAAAATTTATCTGGTGTAAAATCCATTTTTATGGTAGTAGGGATAGTAATAAATGAGTTCATATTCAAAATCGCTTTTGTTTCAGAGTCTGCTGTTCTGTATTCTAATTGTGAGTTGTAATTTGCCCTTTCGACAAGCGGCAATTGTCCCTACTCATACACCTACAAAAACTCCCAGACCACATTTTACCGCTACCTCTACTTTAACGCCCATTCCAATCTCGACTTCTATCCCCACCGTCACTCCTGGCAATACCTCTACTGCTACATCTTTACCTACGAACACACCACTTCCATCTGATACGGCTACCCATACTCCCTCACCTACTTCAACTTTTACGCCTACACCTGATCCCAGGATTCCATTTATCAGCGGTATTGTTGTATCGGGGGATCAACCATTACCCGGTGCAAGCGTTATTTTAGAGCCACTACAAGATCATGCGTTATCCATTTTAGCTGATGTTACCGATGCAGAAGGGCGATTTGAAATCACAAATATTTCTCCGGGAGAGTATGATCTTCAATGGGAAAGTAATGTTGTCGATTCAGCTGGCCTTTGGACTAAACCAATTTCCATTAGAGATGGGAGTAAACTGGAAGAAGTTTTGGAGTTACCTCAAGCCACAATTGAACTTATTTTTCCTATTGGTGCAATTACGGCAGCAGAAACAGACAATCTTGTTTTTCAGTGGAGTGAATTTCCTGGGGCGGCCTATTATAAGTTGGATATATACCGGTCAACATCTGATTTCGAACTTATACTTGATACTAAGACAGATACTCCCTATGAAGAGGTGCCTGCTGTTATATTTTTTAATAAAGGAGAGGTACTTTGGCAGGTTGAAGCCTATAGTTCAAACCAACGTTTTATCGGGTTTATTAAAGAGCCGGGCATGTTTATCGTTAATCAGCAATAATCTTTTTGGCCTACTAACTTCTAACCAAAAGAGCCGCCCAACAAGGCAGTGGTGGCGAATTGCTACAGCTGCATTTTTTGTAGTCGGTTTGGGCTGCAAGGTATCTAATCATCGGCGGTAGTTGTGCCAACCCGCAATCGCCACACTTTGAGCGTTAGCCGTTTTCGTTGTTTTTTGTTTTCCGGCTTATGGCTCTGAAATTGTTGTGGGGTAAGTTGTTGGAAAACGACGGCTGTTTGCT
>CAZTFF010000042.1:43839-45988 GCA_964612485.1 uncultured Caldilineaceae bacterium | reverse complement strand
ACCAACGGTCTTCGACAGGCTCAGACCTCGTTCCCCCGAAATATTGAGAAGATACTTTTTTATTGCTTAAAGTTGATTTTGACCAGGGTTAACGTATCTTCTCCGGTGGATAGTGGAAGGCGGTCCATGGTTTGGGGGTTGTAGAGTCCGATTTGTAGTGTATAAGTTCCGGTCGGTAAATTGGAGGGCAGGATGAGGGGATGCCGGTCGAGCACCGGTTGGTTTGACAGCCATTGCGAGGTGGGGAAGGGGGTGAGCCAGGTGGGAACCGAATCGTGTTGGGCGATGCGGCGGCCATCGGGGGCCAGCAGGTGTACAAAAACTGTGTAGTTGGTGGCCGGAGTTTGGGAAGGAGTCCATTGGAGTACGAGGGGAAGTTCTCCATCAGGTTGAAACTGCGACGGGTTGAGCCGGTAGCCGGTCAGATGCACTGCCGGGCCAAATTGGGCTTCAACAGGCGTGAGGTTGGTTGAAGCATCGGGTGGCAGGGAACGGATCAAAAAGGGGCCTTGGCGATGAAACGCGGCCAGTTGCGCCCACCGGCCCGGATAAACCCGAAGATTGTGGCCGGCGTGGGTAATTGTTGCGCGTTGATCGGGGTTGGTAAAACTGTCGGGAGGGCCAACGGCCAAACCTAAATAGAATACCGGCGGTAGCGGTTGCGGCAGTGTTTCGGTGACGATAATTTCGTTGGGCTGCCAGCGGTGGGGCGGATACCAGACCGCAGCAATCATCGGCACCTGCACCGGATTGTTGAGCAGCCGTCCGTTATCATTGTACACCAGCGGCCACAAACGAAGATCATCGGGCAGAGAGTTGACGGCGTGCCAGTAAAAGCGGAAGGTGACGCCATCGTCAGGATCATCAAGTACATCATACCCCAGCAATTTTAGACGGCTATCGCCAAAAGCAAGATCGGTGTGGTGGGCGGGCGGTCCGGTGGCGCGCGCGAAATCAAAAAAGGAATCAGGCAGCGTATTGGTATGGGGTGGTACAGTTTTTTGAGCCAGGATCAGGCCGTGATCGGCCTGCTGTAGCTGCCACTTGGAATTGAGCAAATCCATCAATGTTGCGCGGGCATCGTTAGGATGAACGCCAGGAATGTCGGTTACATCGACCAGAAGATAGGCCGCATCTTCCATGGTGGGGAAGGTGTAGATCACGCGTCGATGGGCCAGGTGCGGGTGAACGGCGGCGCTGGCAGAAACAATGGCGTTGGGCGGGATTTGCCGGGTGAAGTCTGGTAAAAGTTTCGCTGCCGGGTGCATGGCGTAAGATTCGGTGCGGTTTGAAAATGGCGTCCAGCCAAAACGGATGTGGTAGCTGAGGGACCAGGTAAGCAGCCACAAAATGGCGGCAATCAGCGCGGTTGTTTTTAGGGATTGCCGCCAGATTTTATGGGGAGAAATATGATGAACCAGCCGGCGAACACCGTAGATAGCGGCCAGAACAAAGGCCACTGCCAGCGGGGCCGAGTAATGCTGCTCGCCGGAGTATTGGCCGGGAAAATTACTGAGCAGGTTGGCCGCCAGCACCGGCAGCCCCAGCACCAGCAGTTCCGGGGCCAGCACCGGCAGAAAGCCCACAGCAGCGAAAAGCCCCAGCACATACTGCCAGCGCGCCGGGTCTTGCAGCAGCGTCCAGAGGTCGTTCAGCCCGCCGGCGTACCGGTTTTCAAAATAGATCGGCCCTTCGGTGCCAAAATATTGCCGGGCCAGCGGAGCCACAATAAAAAATGTGGCGATGATGAACCAGGCCGTGCTGATGACGATCAGCCCGGCGCCATGTTTGACGACCACCCGCCGGCCACCGACTGGAGAAATAACGGCGTAGCCGGCGGTCTTTTTTTCTCGCCATGCTGTCCAGAGCAGCCACACGCCCAGCATCGCCGTGAGGGTGGGCAGGGTTTCTTTCCCGGCCATAGCGATAACGGCCCAAAACCACATCCAGCCCCAGCGTTTTTGGCCGGCGTACCAAAAAGCGAACAACAGCGGCGTGACCACAAAGGGGTCGGCGTGGAAATCGGCAATGTTGGCGGCCTGGAGGTGGGGAAAGAGGAGGTAGGCCAGGGCGAAGGCCAGGGCACCCCAATGGTGAATTATAGCAGTGCCGCAAAAGTCACTTGGATGGCCCCCCTCTATCTCCCCCC
>CAZTFF010000042.1:21800-43739 GCA_964612485.1 uncultured Caldilineaceae bacterium | reverse complement strand
TGAATTATAGCAGTGCCGCAAAAGTCACTTGGATGGCCCCCCTCTATCTCCCCCCTTTGGGGGGAGAACTTAATCATCTCCCCCCCTTTGGGGGGGATTAAGGGGGGGCTGTGTGCAACTTTTGCGGTATTGCGAATGATGAATTGTGAATGATGAATTGTGAATGATTTGTGGTCGATCAAGGATAGTTGTTGGCGGGCAATCCAGAAGACGGGCAGCGCGCCCAGGGCCAGGGCCAGGGATTGGGCAATAAGCAAAATCCGCACATCGTCCCACAGCCAGAAAAGCAAGGCCAGGGGGACCAGGATCGGTTCAAAATGCTCGGCCAGGCGGGGCTGCTGCCGGCTGCCCCAGGTGAGTTCCATAAAATTGCCGGGGCCATGCACGGTGTTCCACATGGGTTGGTCGATGAGCGAGAGATCGGCGGTGTAGGAGTTGAGCGTATTGTGCCGGTTGATGGTGTACCACGAAAAATAGATCGAATAGGCCAGAATTAGCAGGAAAAGTAACAGTGTTGGCCACGAAACGGCCCGAATACGCCGCAAGAGGGGGGAATCAAGCATCGTCATTGGCAGCGGGCCGTTTTTTTATTTTGGCGTGGCGCTCTCGGCGGAGTTTTTTGGCGGTGGCTTGCAGTTCTTCAAAATATTCGGTTTCCACTACTTCTTTGACTTTTTGCTGCCGTTTGACTTCGTCAATTTCAATAATGAGGTCTTTGACCTTTTGCTTCAGCGCTTCTTCCCGTTTTTGGATCGATTCGGCCATTTTGAAAAAAACACGCAAAAAAGCGCTGGCCCGGGCCTGATGCGTAAAACTGGCATCTACAATGGTGGCCTGAGATTGTTCCACCTGTTTTTGCACAAAACTGTAATCGCCATCGGCAATGTGGCGGCACCAGGCAATGCTTTCTTCGATGTACGCATTGGCAAAACGGACCCGGTTCGACATTTCTTGCAGAAACGAAATGGCCAGTATCGGATGCTCGTGCAGGATTTCCAAAATCGTATCATATTCAATTTCAAAAACTTCGGTGGGCCGAAGGGCCACCACCGTATTGGAGCGGGGGTTTTTATCGATGAGTGACATCTCGCCCAAAATCTGGCCGGGGCCGTACTGGTTGAGTACCACATCCTCGCCCCCTTCGCTATGCGCCACAATATTGACCCATCCCTGGCGGATCATAAATAGCGAGTGGCTGGCATCACCCTGCCGGATCAGAAGGCCGCCCTTTTCCAAGGTGCGGGTGGTGATCCGGTTGGCAAGTTTGGCCAGAATGTTTTCCGGCGCGTTTTTGAAAAACGACTGCCGGGACAGATACTTGACCAGTTTGGGGTCAGCCGGAGGAGGAACATTTTTGCGGGTAAAGCGTTCTTTTAGATGGGCCAAAAATTTAATACGCACGACATTGCCTCCGGGAAAACATGTAAATCATTCCCTTAATGTTTTTATATTGACCTGAGGATTTTGTCAAGCCTTACGGGTGTTCACTTGCTTCTATTTGAATCCAATCGATCACTGCCGCGATGGTAGGCTCGGTGAGGCCGCAGCCGGTGGTCAGGTTGACCGGTTTGAGCGCATCCAGGGCTTCTTTGGCCTCGCCCGTTTCGGCGGCTGCAAAACCGATGATGGCGTGGCTGCACCGGAAACAGCCGCGCAGGTCGCCGGACGCGCCGATAGAGTGCAGGGCCTGTACCGCTTCCGCGGTTAAGTTGCCGCTGGCTTCATCGGCAGCGGCCACGGCAATCAAGGCATCGGCAGGCGCGGTTTTGATAAATTGGGTCAGCGCGGTTGAGGCGGCGGGATCAAGATGGGTGTCAAAAGCGGCAGCCTGAATATCGCCATCCGGTCGAATAATCGCAACATTGTACCCGCGCCGGTTGGGCGAAACATGATGCCCGTTGACAAAAATACGGCCAAAGCCGCCCACATCTTCTCCCGCGCTGACCACAGAAACGTCTTGTAGGGGCGGTTCAAGCGGCAGGGTGGACACCTGATCGAAATGGAGCCGCAAATCGCTCAGATGGCCGCGTGTGGCCTCTGAGGGAATGTCAAATGAGACAAGCTGCCAGTTTGGGTGGATTTGTTGGGGCCTTGACTGCCAGCCGTTGAGTTCCAGCCGCAGGCTGCGGGTGGCCGGGGCCTGGAGGCGCAGGGTGAGCCGGTAATCGGCATCGGCCAGGGGCAGCAGCAGGCGGGCCTCCCGGCGCTGGGCGGTCAGAAACTGCCCCGGGTTGATCTGGCCCCAGCCTTCGCCCAGGTACAGGTGGGTGAGTGGGTTAAGGGAATTGATCAATTCCGTTTGAAACTGCACCGCCGGATCGGCGCGGTAAATTATTATGTCGCTGCTGTTGTGGATTTTTTCGACCGGTAACACATTCTCGATGTAGGGAAGTGTTGCCTGTGGAAAGTGTCCAAAGGGATTATCAGGTTCCGGACGGACGACGAGGTAACGGATGTTGAAGAAATGAAGCACTTTGTCAGCCAGTGCCTGATCTGCCTCCCACCGTTCCGGCGGCAACGTTTTGCCGGTTTCCAGGGCCAGCAGCGAGTTGATGACCGGCGCGTTGGTAAAATATTGAAATTTAAACGCCGGGTTGCGGCTGGTATTGCCTTGCAGCATCGGTTTTTGGTGGGCGGTCTGGTAAAACTGGCCAAACATAAACTGGGTGGTAAGCGCGCCGGTAATGCGGAAGCCGTTGCGCCAGGCAAAGGGGATGTCTAGCACGGTGACATCGGCGGGGTCGTCAATTATCACCTGATAAGGCGGGGGCACGCGCATATCGGATTGGGGAAGGGGGATCGAAAGATGTTCGGCCAGAAAAAACAGCGGGATAAAAATGTAAAGCAATATACGTAAGGTTGTTTTTGATGGGGACGATGACCCGCGTCCGACCCACTGCCCAATTTGAACCAACGCAAACCCGGCCAAAACACTCAAACTGAGTACCAGCATCACGCTGTAACGGCTGGGGTAGCGATTGCCCTTGAAAAATGGAAGTTGCTGTAACATCACAAACGGGCCGGGGAGGCCGGTCGATTGACCGTTGAAGGTGATGACCGGCCCCAGGCACAATAAACCAAAAACCAGGGCCGAAATGAGCCAGAAACGGGTTTCCCGGTAGCGATGCCCCGTGACCAGGCTGACGATCATCAACCCCAATAAAACTATGCCCAGGTAAATATGCTGGCCTTTGCTGACATCGGCAATGTTGGCGCGCGTCACCCCATCACCCAGCCAGGGATGGTGCAGGGTGGGGATCACGAAGCCCAGCAAATCGGCGCTGAAGGCCCCGGCAAAGCCGCTGCCTTCCACCAGCGTGTACCCTTCGGTGAGCATCGCGGGGATCATCATCGCCAGGAGAGGGCTGATGCCCAGCGCAAAGGTCATTCCCAGTAACGCTCCCGCCCTCAGATGGGGCAGCGGCGAGGCAATCTGTCGGCGGCGGAAGAAATCGGCAGCGTAAGAAGTTAGACCGGCCAGCCAGTAAAGCCCGATAAAAATCACAATGAAGGTGGCGTAGGTCATTTCCGTCCAGGTTTGGAAGGTCAAAAAAAGGCCGGCCAGAACGGCATCTTGCCAACGGTTGGGGTGGCGTCCGGCGCGGATGGTAAAGAGGATGGCGAAAGGAATCCAGTGGGTACTGGCAATGTTGAACTGTCCCAGGGCCACGTAGAATAGTTTGTTACTGGCAAACGCATAAAACCCGCCGGCCATCGCCGCGCTGATCCAGATGAGGCCGTCTCCAACCGCCGGTGGTCGTTTCCCGGCTGTCAAAAGAAATCTCACCAATAGAAAGGTGCCGTACGCCCCTACCACAAAGGTGAACAACATGTGCAAATTACTGGCCGTCACCACGCCCAGGGTGAGCGTTAGCGGCAGGGCGGTGATGGCGTTGAGAACCGTCAGGGTGTAAAAGGCCAGGTTGATGCCGATGGGATAGAACATAAAATCGGTCAGAAAGAGATTTTGGCCTTCATTCAGCAAGGCGTATTTACCCCACCACAAATTCCAGGCGATAGCCGGATCGTCGCCGCCGTCGCCGGGCAGGTGGGTGGTGATCCGGGGGGCGGTGGGCCAGGTGAGCAAAATCGCCAGTATGAGATAGACGAACAGCAGCAGAAGAAGATGCCGCCGGATTTTATGAGATTGGGCTGCGGACGACCAAAAATTCATCAAGAGATTTCCGTTAGATGAGTATTCAACACCGGATTGTACCATTGGCCTATAGCCCCGGCAATTATTTCCAATTAACTTTAGGGTATGTGGTATAATGAAGTAGGTGAGTTTGAAATAAGAGGGAATCGTGTTTAAGTGACGAGTGACATACATATGCTTCACTCGTCACTTCTCACTGTAAGGTGATCTGCTGATTTTTAACAGTGATAGTATGATAAGGCCAGCCGGTCATCAACATAACCATTAGACATTTGAATTGAAGATCTGATTAAATGCGTACCCGACTCATTGTAAATCCCACTTCCGACCAGGGCCATACCCTTGATACTTTGCCCCGTATCCTGCAAACCCTGGAGCAGTTTGGACTCGATTTTGACGTTGTTCAAACCCGGTCGCCGGGCCACGCCGGCCAGTTGGCGCAAGCCGCCGCCGTCGATGGGATCGAACGGATTGTGGCCGTTGGCGGCGATGGCACCTGCAATGAGATCGCCAACGGTTTGCTCACATGGGAGAAACCGGTTCCCCTGCCAATATTGGGCTTGATCCCCAGTGGTTCCGGCAACGATTGGGCCGTATCTTTGAACATTCCATTGGATGTTGATCAGGCGTGCGCGCTGCTCAACAACGGCTCCGAGCGGGTGATTGATGTAGGCCGCGTAACCGTGGACCATACATCGCGTTTTTTTGTGAATACGGTGGGGCTGGGGTTGGATGCGGAAGTGGCCATAGATACCCGGCGGATCCGGTGGCTCCGAGGATTTCCCCGGTATTTGGTGAGCGTGTTTCGGGTGCTGCTGTTTGGGCGCTGGCCTTATCCGGTCCAATTTTCTTACAACCAAGAACAAATTCAACAGCCGGTGGTGCTGCTGACGGTGGCTAATGGAACCCGGGCCGGCGGGGGCTTCTTGCTGACGCCCGATGCCAAAATGGATGATGGGTTGTTTGATATTTGTTACGCGCCGCAAATATCCCGTTTGAGGTTGATGAACCTGCTGCCCAAAGCCTTAAAAGGAACCCATATTTACGACCCTGTGGTCACCATGGCTCGTTCTGGCCGTGTTGAAGTTTTTGCCCAAGCGGGCATCCCCGGCCATATCGATGGCGAAATTCTGTGTGCGGCGGGCCGGCAGTTTCAATTTGAACTCTTGCCGGATGCCCTGCGGGTCTGGATGTAGGCCGATGAGTATTTACGGGCAGGTTTTTCTGGCGGGGCTGGCCGCCTATTTAATTGGCGCGTTCCCCACCGGCGTGGTGATGTCAAAATTAGCCGGCGGGCCGGATGTTCGCTACCACGGCAGCGGCAATATTGGCGGCACCAACACCATGCGTTTAATGGGGGTTGGACGAGGCGCCGTGGTGGTAGTGGTCGATGCCCTCAAAGGGTTGTGGGCCTGGGCCGCGGCATATATTATAATGTCAGGGAGTCCGTGGGCCTTACCGTTGGCCGGCACGCTGGCCGTGGTGGGGCATTGCTGGCCTGTTTACATTAAATTTCACGGCGGGATGGGGCTGGCAACCGGCGGGGCGTTGATCTTTATAGTTTCGCCCTGGACCATTGCTATTGCTATTCCCGTATGGGCCGTTTTCTATGTGGGGATGTTTAAAAAACAATATTCTCCGCGCTGCGTTATCCTTACGATGCCGGTAGCAACCATAATTTCGATAATTTTACTCTTGTTGACGCCCCATGTACAATATTTGTTACTTCTATTGACGCTGGTGTTGATGATCCGTCATTTACCGGAGTGGAATCGCGTAGAATAGCGCCCGGCGTGAAATAAAATATCAAAATTGTTTGGGGGGATGGTAAAGAGCAAACGATTATGTCCAAGAAACGTGTTTTGATTGTAGACGATGATAAAGAAATTCTCTTGATGCTGGATTTTGCCCTCAAGAAGCTCGGCCCGGATTACGAGATCATCACCGCTGAAGGCAGTGTAGAAGCCCTGGAAGTGGTGCAAACTTCGTCGCCTTTTGATCTGGTGGTGACAGATTACGTGATGAAAGAGATCACGGGCGTAGACCTGGCGCGCGCTGTGCGGCGTATCTCCCCGGCCACGCCGGTTATTTTGATGACGGCTTACGGCACCAAACGGCTCCGCGCCACCACCGAATCGTTGGGTTTTGATGGCTATCTGGATAAACCCTTTACCGTCCAAAAGATCCGGGGCATTGTGGAGCAAATGATCCACACCCCGCGCCCGGTAGCTTCGGTGCCGCCGCCCGAAAGCATTGTGCCCGGTAAAGATGTTGGCGAACATTTGAAAGCCTTGCAAAACAATGCCAATGCCCGCTGCGTGCTGCTGCTCCGGTCCGATGGCTACCCCGTTAAAGTTGTGGGCGAAACGCGAAGCTTGAAGATGTCCAATATCAGCGCCCTGATTGCCGCCAATTTTATGTCTGCCGGCGATTTGGCCGACTTTCTGGGGAACCACAAACCGTTTCATTCCAGTTTTCACGAGGGGGGAAACTACAACGTTTATACCTACGATGTGAATGGTGATTACTTGCTATCGGTAGTGTTTGATGCCAACCGCAAACCCGGCGTGGTCTGGTTTTATACCCGGCAAACCGCCACCGTGTTATCGCCCTTGTTGGCCTCGGAAGAAGCGGAAGAAACAGAAGGAACGGAAGAGAAAGGAGAATAATGACTGTTCAACAACCCGAACCCCTGCCCGGCACCGTCAAACTATACCATCGCCATCTGGTGGTTTGCACCGGGCCGGTGGATTGGCCGGAAAAAATTGAGACCGGCGGAGGCTTTCTGCAAACCCTGGCCGGCCAACTTACGCAGCGAAGCCCCGCCATTCCAGGCCCGGTAAAAATGACGGCGTGCGATGAACCCTCCTCAGGCCCCGGCTACGATATTTTGCTTTTCCCCGATAAAATTCGTTATCAGCATGTGCAAGAAGCTGATATTCCGGTTTTGGTTGAGGAGCAGTTGGTGAAACAGCAGCCGGCTCAGGCTATTTCGCATTATCCTTTGATCGGATCGCATATTTTTGTCTGCATTCATGGCCGGCGGGATATTCGCTGCGGCGAGTGCGGCCCGCCGCTGTTTGCCGCCTTTGAAAGCGCGTTGGCCGCCCATTTATTAACCGATAGCGTGACCCTGCGGGGCAGCAGCCACGTGGGGGGGCATAAATTTGCCGGCAACGTGCTCATCTACCCCGGCGGCGATTGGTATGGCTACGTTGCGCCGCAAGATGTGGCCCGCCTGGTTGAGCAGCATCTGGTGCAGGGCCAAATCGTGAAAGATTTGTGGCGGGGACGGATGGGGTTGACCCAGGCGGAACAGCTTGCCCTCATCGACTCGCAAAGCTCGTAAATATTACTTACGCCTCTAATAAAAATGAAGGGGTAGGCGTAGGAGGAATAAACTGTCGCGTGCGGTAGTGCAGCAGCGGCCAGATCAACGTGACCAGCAGCGCCAATACCAGCACCAGAATGACCAGTTTGGTGATCAAGCTGATGCCGCGATCTTTTTCCAAATCCTCGTCGGGTTCATCGAACCAAAGATTGTCATCCTCAGGGTACATGCTCACACCAGATGCCGGCCTCCATCCACCCGGATAATTTCGCCGGTCACATAATCGGCCGTTTTAACCAGATAAAGCATCGCTTTAACCACCGCTTCGGGCGATCCGGTCCGTTTGGCCGGTATTTTTTTAGCCATTTTTTCAAACAGCGCCGGATCATCATTCACATTGGGTAAAATCGCCCCCAGCGCAATGCCATTAACCTGAATATTGCGGGCGGCCAGGGCGTGGGCCATAGCGTAGGTCAATCCTTCCAGGCCGTATTTGCTGATGGTGTAAGAAAAGTGGTGGTTCTGAGGACGTAGGGCGATCACATCGAGCATATTGATGATTTTGCCCGGCGCGCCTTCGGGCAGGGCGCGGGCAAATGCCTGGCTCAACAGAAACGGCGCTTTCAGGTTGACCATCATATTTTTATCCCACATCGCCGAATCCGCATCCAAAAACTTTTCCGGCGGAAAAATCGAGGCACTATTAATTAGGATGTCCACCTGCCCGACTTTTTCTATGGCCGTGGGGAAAACGCTTTTTACGGCTGCTTCATCATTCAGATCGGCAGAGAGGGGCCAGGCTCGCCCGCCCAGCGCCTTGATTTCGGCCATGGTTTCTTGCGCCGCTTCCGCCGAGCGGCCATAGTGGATCACAATGTGGCAGCCTTCCCCGGCCAGTGCCAGCGCCATGGCTTTGCCCACCCGTTTGGCGCTGCCGGTAATGAGCGCCACTTTATCTTTTAAATCCATAAAATTCAACCTGCCTTGTTGGGGATGAGGGTATTATATCGTTTGGGGTGTGATTTGTCCACCACTTTCGGCCCGGAAAAATATGAAGTCGCGGAACCTTCCTGTATAATGGGCGCATGCCCCACGAACACGAGACGTCTGTTACCCGCGCCGGCCAGGGGGTAACCCTGGTTTTGTTAGCAACCGTTGGTTTTGGCCTCAATCCACTCTTTGCCCGCTGGGCCTACGGCGACGGGTTGACGCCCGAAACAGCCCTGTTGTACCGGTTTCTATTTCCCGCCTTGTTTTTGTCGCCATTTGTTTTCAGAAAACGGAATGCGCGTCCGGCGGCGCTGCGGGCCATAGCTCTGGGGATGTTCATTGGGTTGGGAACCATCACCTATTTTCGATCCATTGCGGAAGTCCCGGTGGCCACGGCGGCGCTGGTCTATTTTACCCATCCTTTGTTTACCATTCTGCTGGCCCGCATTTTCTTCAAAGTTCCGCTCACCCGAAAATCAATGGTGACGGCCGTGCTGGTAGTCGTGGCCTGCGGCTTGATTTTGTCGCCGGGGCGGTTATCGACAGAACAGCTTCGCGCCCTGGGGTTGAGTTTTTTGATGCCCATCAGCTTTGCCACCCTGATGCTGGGCTTTGAGAATTGGATAGGCGTTTTACCGCTCTGGCCGCGCACCGCCTTGACCTTGTGGGGGCAGGTGGTGATTATTGTGCCCGTGTTGTTACTGGTGCCGTTTGAGACAGTACTTCCACTCACCCATGTTGGCTGGCTGGGGGTGATGGGCCTGGCAACGGTCAGTTCGCTTCTGCCCCAGGTGTTGATGGCGGCAGGCATTCCGTTAACCGGGGCAACGCGCGCCTCGGTGTTGGGCACTGCCGAACTGCTCACCTCCTTGTTGGCCGGCTGGCTGCTGCTGTCGGAACCGGTTCAATGGCGCGAGTTGGCGGGCGCCGGCCTGATCTTTATCGCTATTTATCTCTCTCGGCCTCCCAAAGTTACCGAAGTGTAGGACAAACAGTTGTGATTGTAGGTTATAGAAATGGAAATCGTAATATGAAACCAATCCAACACACCTTAAACAATGGTCGGCTTCTTTTGATCCGTGAGGCCGCTGCCTACGATGCGCAAAACGTTCTTGATTTTGTGCACAGCATCAGCGGCGAGACGGACTTTCTGAGTTTTGGCCCCGGCGAGTTCGACCTCACCGTTTCTCAAGAAGAGTCGTACCTGCGTAGCTGCCTTGCCGCCGATAACCAGCTTTATCTGCTCGCCTTGTTCGACGAGACCATTGTGGGTACGCTCAATTTTACCGGTGGGCGCCGTCCCCGAATACGCCACACCGGCGAATTCGGCATGGTGGTCCGCCAACAAGCCTGGGGCCTGGGTATTGGCGGCTTACTGCTGGACACGCTCCTTCAATGGGCCGGGGAGTCGAACATAACCAAAATCAACCTGCGGGTACGGACGGATAATCATCGGGCCATCAACTGTACCGGCGCAAAGGTTTTGTGATAGAGGGTACGCTGCGGAGGGAGATATTCCTGCACGGCCAATATCTTGATCATTACTGGATGGGGCTTGATCTGCCTGACGCGCCTGACTTGGCAGAATAAAGGAACGTGCTATAATTCTTGTTTGATTCATTGAACAAGCAGAACGCAAAGGCACACGGTCGCAACGGCGCTGAGTTTCCTGCGTCTTAACGGCCCTGCGACTTTGCGTTTTTTAGATTGATCTGGAAAGTGTGAACCCAAATTATGAGCCAACCCCGACTCGATATTCGAAATATCGCTATTATTGCTCACGTTGACCACGGTAAAACCACCCTGGTCGATGGCATGCTGCGCCAAACCAACGTATTCCGCGCCAACCAGCAGGTAGAAGAGCGCGTGCTCGATTCCAATGATCTGGAACGAGAGCGCGGTATCACCATTTTAGCCAAAAACACCGGCATTGTTTACAACGATGTCACCATCAACATTGTCGATACCCCCGGCCACGCCGATTTTGGCGGCGAGGTGGAGCGGGTGATGAACATGGTTGATGGCGTGCTGCTGCTGGTAGACGCCGTAGAAGGGCCGATGCCCCAAACTCGCTTTGTGCTGCGTCAGGCTCTGGAAAAAGGGCACAAAGCCATTGTGGTGGTCAATAAAATTGACCGCCCCGCCGCCCGGCCCGATTACGTGGTCAACGCCACCTTTGACCTGTTTATTGACCTGGGCGCCACGGATGAGCAGGCCGATTTCCCGGTGATCTACACCAAAGCGCTGGAAGGCCGCGCCGGCCATCAGCCCGATGATCTGGCCTCGGATTTGCGCCCGCTGTTCGATACCATTCTGGATTACCTGCCGCCGCCCCAGGTTGAAGTTGAGGCCCTGCCCCGGCTGTTGGTCACCACGCTGGCTTACGATAACTACATCGGCCAGATTGGCATTGGCCGCTTGTGGAGCGGATCGCTGCGCGGCGGCCAGGCGGTGGTGCGCCTCAATCGAGACGGCGAGCCGGAACCCGGCAAGATCAGCCAGGTCTTTACCTTCCGCAACTTGCAGCGGGTCGAGCAGGAACAGGTAGACGCGGGTGATATTGTGGCCATCGCCGGCCTGTCTAATCTGAGCATTGGCGATACCATTGCCGATGTGGACGATCCCCGCCCGCTGCCGCCCATCACTGTAGAAGAACCCACCGTGCGCATGACGTTCAGCGTGAACGACAGCCCCTTTGCCGGGCGCGAGGGCGATTATGTGACCAGTCGCCAACTGCGGGAACGATTATTCCACGAGCTGGAACGCAACGTAGCCATGCGGGTAGAAGAAACCGATAGCGCCGACAAGTTTGTGGTCTCCGGGCGCGGTGAACTGCATTTGTCCATTCTCGTTGAGACGATGCGGCGCGAGGGTTACGAATTTGCGGTGAGCAAGCCGGAAGTGATCTTCAAAGAAGAGGCCGGTCAAACGGTTGAGCCGGTGGAACACGTGTTTGTGGAAGTGCCGCACGATTACATGGGCACGATCAACGAGATGATGGGCCGCCGCCGGGCGGAAACGTTGGATGTGAAATACGGCGAAGACGGCACGGTCTATCTGGAGTTTCTGGCTCCGGTGCGGGGACTGCTGGGGTTCCGGCAGCGTTTTCTCACGGCCACGCGAGGCACCGGTATTCTGCATTCGCTCTTTCACGGCTACCGGCCCTATTCCGGCGAGATCATCACCCGCGATAACGGCTCGCTGGTGGCGCTGGAACCCGGCCCGGTAACAACCTATGCCCTCACCAATTTGCAGGAGCGGGGCCTCCTCTTCGTCAGCCCCGAAGACGCGGTGTACGGCGGGCAGGTGGTGGGCCAGAATACCCGCAGCGGCGATCTGGTGGTGAACGTGTGCAAAACCAAGCACCTTACCAATCACCGCAAATCCTTTGCCGAGATCACCGTGGGGCTGACCCCGCCGCGCCTGATGTCGTTGGATGAGGCCATTGAATATTTGGGGCAGGATGAACTGCTGGAAGTGACCCCCAAGGCGCTGCGGGTGCGCAAAAAAGAGTTGCAGCACGATGTCAGGCAGAAGGAAGCCAAACGGGCCAAATGAAAAACGGCCCGGTATACTTAACCGGGCCGTTTTGTTTCACCAGTTCAATCGCTCTTTCAAGCGCTGCGTGGCTTCGATCACATCCTCTCGATGCCCAAAGGCGCTGAAACGTACAAATCCCTGCCCTGCCGGACCAAAACCTGCGCCGGGCGTGGTCACTACGTGGACGTTTTCCAATATCTCGCTGAACACGTCCCACGAATCCCGCCCCGGAAATTCGGCCCACACGTAGGGCGCGTTGTCGCCGCCGTAGGTGGTGATGCCCAGCGCGTTGAGCGCCTGCCGAATGAGGCGGGCGTTTTCCATATAATAGCCCACCGTTTGTTGCATCTCAGCCAGCCCTTCGTTATCCAGCGCGGCCAGCCCGCCGTATTGGGCAATGTTCGACGCGCCGTTGAACAGCGTGCCGGTCACGCGCCGCCAATCGTTGGCCACCGGCGTGCCGTCATCAAAAATGAGTTCCCGCGGCACGATGGTCCAGCCCAGGCGCACGCCGGTAAAACCGATGGGTTTGGAGAAGGAATTGACCTCGATGGCCACTTCCCGGCTGCCTTCGATTTCAAAGATGGATTTGGGCAGGTTGTCATCCTGAATAAAAGCCGCATAGGCCGCGTCAAAAATAATGATGGAGTTGTTGTTGCGGGCGAAGTCAACCAGTTCTTTGAGCTGGGTTTGGGTGGCGACCGCGCCGGTAGGGTTGTTGGGCGAGCAGAAGTAGATCAAATCGGTACGGGGAATTTCGGCCAGGTTGGGGAAAAAATCGTTGGCCGCGGTGCAGCGCATATAAACGAGGTTATCAAATAACCCTTGTTCTTTGTTGTACGCGCCCGTTGCCCCGGCGATAACGCTGCCGTCCACGTACACCGGATAGGCCGGGTCCTGCACCGCCACCGAAACGTTGCTCCCAAACAAAACCTGCAACCGCCCGCAATCGCACTTGGCCCCATCGGAAATAAAAACTTCATCGGCACTTACCAATCCGTTGTACAGTTTGGCGGCGATTTTGGCCTTGAGGTCTTGCAATAGGCGTTGGCCGCGGGCGTCGTCATCATAGCCGGAATAGCCTTCGGGCGTACCGAGCTTTTGCGCGCCATTTTTGAGGCCCGCCGTGATGTGCGGCGTCAGCGGCTCGGTGGTATTGCCGATACCCAGGCTGATGAGGTTGGCGTCGGGATTTTGTTCCAGCAGGGCGCGGCGCCGACGGCCAATCTCCGGGAAGAGATAACCGGCCTGTAGTTTAGCCATGTTTTGGTTGCGTTGTACCATTTTGTCCTCTCTGAGAATGGAGATGGGTGAATTTGAGATTAGAGATTACCAAGTTCCAATCTCTAATCTCTAAATCTCTGATCCCCATCTTCCACAAAGTTTTTGCTTACTCTCATTTACTTAAATGTCTTCAGTTGCTCAAAATCCAGCGTGGCAAAATAATCCTCCGGCGTTTCGGCGCGGCGAATTTGCACCACCTCGCCGTTTTCACGCAGCAGCAATTCGGCGGAGCGGAGTTTGCCGTTGTAGTTAAAGCCCATCGAGTGGCCGTGCGCGCCGGTATTGTGGATGGCTACAATATCGCCAATTTCAATCTCCGGCAGTATCCGGTTGATGGCAAATTTATCATTATTTTCGCATAGCGACCCTGTTACATCATATTTGTGATTATGCGGCGCGTTTTCTTTGCCCAACACCGTAATGTGATGGTACGCGCCGTACATGGCCGGGCGCATCAGGTTGGCCATATTCGCGTCCAGACCCACGTAATCTTTGTAGGTCTGTTTTTTGTGCAGTACGGTGGAGACCAGCCAGCCGAATGGCCCGGTGATGATACGCCCGCATTCCATAAATACGCGGGGCGGTGTGAGGTTGTGTTGGTAGATGGTTTCCTCATAAGCCTGGCCCACGCCATCGGCGATGCGCTCGTAAGAAACCGGCGCGTCGGTGGGCCGGTAGGGGATGCCGATGCCGCCGCCCATGTTGATGAACTCAAACTTGATGCCGACCTCGTGGGTGAGTTCCACCACCAACTCAAGCAGCATGCGGGCGGTTTCGATGAAATAGTCGTTCTCCAACTCATTGGAGGCCACCATCGTGTGCAGACCAAAACGTTTGACACCTTTTTCTTTGAGCATCCGGTAGCCGGCCAGCAACTGCTCGCGGGTAAAGCCGTATTTGGCCTCTTCCGGCTGGCCGATGATGGCATTGCCCTGGCGCAGCGGGCCGGGGTTGTAGCGAAAACAGACCAGTTCCGGCAGCCCGGCCACTTCTTCCAGAAATTCAATATGGCTGATGTCATCGAGATTGATGACCGCGCCCAAATCCCTGGCTTTTTGATATTCCTGGGCCGGCGTATCGTTGGAAGTGAACATGATGTCTTCGCCTGTAATGCCCACGCTTTCGGACAGCAGCAGTTCCGGTAGCGAACTGCAATCGGTGCCAAAGCCTTCGTCTTTGAGAATTTTGAGGATGAAAGGGTTGGGCAAGGCTTTGACGGCAAAGTATTCTTTAAAGCCGGGCACGCCGTCAAACGCTCTTTTCAGACGCCGGGTATTCTCTCGGATGCCGCTTTCATCGTAGATATGAAAGGGGGTGGGGTATTGTCCAATGATTTTTTCGATTTGCTCTTTGTTAAAGGGTAAAGGTGGGTTCATTTTTATGATTTTCCAAAAATTGATAAAAAAAGACGCCGCCCGTTACCCAGAGAGCCTTCTTACAGAAGGAAGTACAGCGTAACTCAGAGAAAAATTTAATTCTCTCCGCGAAACTCTGCGCGTTCTCTGTGTGCCTCTGTGTAACTGAGTCAGCGCCTTTGCGTTAAATTTGTGGGTTGATGAGATCAGCCGGCAAACCGCTGCCGCACGATCATCTCGCCGATCTGCACCGCGTTGAGCGCCGCGCCTTTGAGCAGTTGGTCACCGCTGACAAAGAACTCCAAACCGTACTCGCCAAAAATGAGGTTTCGGCGGATACGGCCTACTTCCACATCATACTTTTCACTGGCGGTCAGGGGCATGGGGTAAACGTTGTGGGCGATGTCGTCTTTTACTTCAACGCCGGGCGTCCGGGCCATCAGTTGGCGTACGTCGGCGGGATCAATGGGCTTTTCGGTTTCGACCACAATGCTTTCTGAGTGGGCGCGCATTGTTGGAATGCGCACGCAGGTGCAGGAGATAGGAATGGAGTCATCGCCAAAGATTTTGTGCGTTTCCCACACCACCTTCATTTCTTCGCGGGTATAATCATTGTCCTGGAACGAGTCGATGTGGGGGATCAGGTTAAAAGGGATAGGATAGACAAAGGTATCGTGACCCGGTTTCTCCCCGGCCAGCACCTTGCCAGTTTCGGCCTCCAGTTCGGCCATGCCCTGGTTGCCCGCGCCGCTGGTGGCCTGGTAGGTGGAGATGATGACTTTTTTCAGCCCGTAGTTCTGGTGGAGCACCCACAACGGAATGGCGGCAATGGCCGTGGTGCAGTTGGGGTTGGCAATCAGCGGGGCGTCGCCAATGGCCTGGGGGTTGATCTCCGGGATGACCAGCGGCACAGCATCATCATAACGAAACGTGGAGGAGTTGTCCACCACCACGCAGCCCGCCGCCTCGGCTTTGGGCGCGTTCTCGCGGGGCCAGCCGCCGCCGATGGCAAAAAAGGCCATATCCAGTTGACTGTAATCCACCCGGTCCGCGTTTTCCACGGTGATAGCCCCAAAGGGAGTCTCCAGCACCTTGCCTTCCGACCGTTCCGAGGCGTACAGCCGCAGGGTTCCGACCGGAAAATTGCGTTTGTGAAGAACGTCGATAAGATTCTGCCCCACCACGCCGGTGGCGCCCATAATGCCGATTCGTAGATTTGTCATACTGTCACCTTGAATAGTTTTTTAGTAGGTCACGTTTATAACGTGACTATTAATCTTGCACGCTCAAAGCGTGACCTACGGATTGTTTAGGCAAATTGCAATGCCGGCAGCAGCTCCAATTGTTCCAGCACCGCATCCACTTTGGCCCGGTTTTCCGGCTGCAATTCGCACATCGGCAGGCGATAAATTTCCTCGCACATGCCGGCCCGGGATACCATGTATTTTATCGGAATGGGGTTGGTTTCGACAAATTCGGCCGCAAACAGTGGTGCGAAGTGCCGGTTGAGCATATCGGCTTCGGCAAAATTGCCTTGCAGCCCCAGCCGGATCATCTCCGACATCTGGGCCGGGATCAAATTGCTGGCTACGGCAATAACGCCCTGCCCGCCGGCCCGCACCACATCCAGAGCGATGTTGTCATCGCCGCTGAGCACGCTAAAGGTGTCGGGGGTGCGGTTGATGACCTCCTGAATCTGGTTCATATCACCCGAAGCTTCTTTGACGCCCACAATATTATCGCAATCTTCAATCAACCGCAGCAGCGTATCGGTTTCTACATTGACGCCGGTACGGCCTTTGATGTTGTACACAATGCAGGGAATGCTTACGCTGTCGGCCACCGCTTTGAAGTGGCGGTACAAGCCTTCCTGGGTAGGCTTGTTGTAGTAGGGATTCACCAGCAGGGCTGCGTCCACGCCCACTGCTTCCGCGTGCCGGGTCAGCCGGATGGCTTCGCGGGTGCTGTTAGAGCCGGTCCCACCGATGACGGGCGCCCGCCCGTTGACGTGCTGCACCGTCAGTTCGATCACCCGGTCGTGTTCATCGTGCGATAGGGTGGGGCTTTCGCCCGTGGTGCCGCAGGGCACAATGCCGGACACGCCATTTTCAAGGTTAAAGTCTATTAAATTGCGTAAAGCGTCTTCGTTAACGCTTTCATCTTCATTAAAAGGGGTTACGATGGCGGTGAAAACACCTGTAAACATGATTTGCTCCTTCTTAATTGTGAATAATTAATGGTCAATGGTTAATTCGCCGGCTTGCTGGCTTATTGATTTGTTGATTCACTGATTCGTTGAATCGCTGAATCACTAACCAACTCATCCATCAAATCATTAATACTATAAAAACCGGTTTTATGTTGAATGAACTCGGCGGCCAGCAGGGTGCCGGCGGCAAAGCCTTCACGCCCCCGAGCCGTGTGTTTGATCTCGATGGTGTCTACCGGGCTGTCGAACATCACGCTGTGCGTGCCGGGAATGGCCCCGCCGCGGCTGCTGGAAAAATGCAATTCATTCGGTTCGATTTTGCGGTCGAGCATCCGGTAGACGGCGTGTTCTTTCCGCGCGATATTATCTACCAGAATATTGGCCAGCATGGTGGCTGTGCCGGAAGGGGAATCGGCCTTGTTTTTGTGATGAAATTCGTGGCCCAGCACGTCGTAATCGGGCAGGTTGTTAAAAATCCGGGCGGCAAATTCTACAATTTTGAACAGGGCATTGACGCCGACAGAAAAATTGCCCGACCAGATCAGGCCCACCTTGTGGCGCTCTACCACCTGTTTGATCTCATCCATTTGATCGTACCAGCCGGTGGTGCCGATGACCATGTTTTTGCCCAGGGCGGCCATCTGCTTGATGTTGTCCACCACCACGCTGGGATGAGTGAAATCAATGCAGACGTCCGCCCCTGAGAGTGCCTCCCGGGTGATCGTTTCGTCGCAGCCCTCGGCAAACGGATCAATTTTAGCCGCAATGGTGTGGCCTTTTTCTAAGGCCATCGTCTCGATGATGCGGCCCATATTGCCGTAGCCGATGAGGGCGATGTTGGTCATTTAAATCTCCTTACTCCTTTGCCAAGGATTGGCGTGAATTTGGGATTTATCACAATCTTTATGGGGTAAGTTGTCGATAATGCCCGGTTTTTTGTGATAAATATCCAAAATCCAAAAAATTTGTATCAAATCTGATTTTTTAGAATTAATTACAAAATATTTTAACCAATACTGTCTTTTTGTCAAAAAATTTCAATTCATTTATCTATGAACGTCATTTTTGTCTTCCCCGATTAGACAAAATTTGGGTTTTGTAGAGTGTTGAACCTCACGAATGGTGTGGTCAGACAAAATTCGCCAATAAATTTGGGGAATTTTCTCCCAAACCGTTATTTGTGGCCTGGTTGTGTGGAACCCATAAAAAAAACCCCGTGAGGCTCATTGAGCCTCACGGGGTTGCAAGGATCAACAATCAAGGCCTCAGCCAAAATCCTGGATCTGTTTCTTGGTTTTGTCAGCCTGAACTTTCAAATCTTCCAGCCGGTCGCGCTCGCGCTGAACCACTTCGGCGGGGGCTTTTTCTATAAAGTTCTGGTTTTGCAGTTTCTTCTCACTGTTGGTTATGAATTTCTCCAGTTGGGCCAATTCTTTTTCCAACCGTTCTTTTTCGGCGGCCAGATCAATCATCCCGGCCAGGGGCAGGTAAACCTCAATGCCACCGCTGATCACCTGGCTTACCGCCTGGGCCGGCTTTTCATCGAGCGCGGGCACAATGGTGAGTTGGGTTTCATCCAGCCGGGCCAGATTCACCAGAATGTCCCGGTGTTTGCTCAACATGGCTTCATATTGACCGCCGGCGAGAGCGGCGATGATCCGTTTGCCCGGTTCCACATTATATTCAGATCGAATATTGCGGATGGTGCGGATGGTTTCCATCAACAAATCCATATGGTTTTCAGCTTCGGCGTCGATACCGGCCTGGGTGGGCTGCGGCCACGGCGCAATCATTAAACTCTGGTAATCGTGCGGCAGGTGCTGCCAGGCGGCCTCGGTAACAAACGGAATAAAGGGATGAAGCATGCGCAGGGTGCGGTCCAGCACGTGCACCAAAATACGGCGTACGGTGGCCTGAGCGCGGGCATCGCTGCCTTGCAGCCGGATTTTAGCCATTTCAATGTACCAGTCGGCAAATTCGCTCCAGAAAAAGTCGTACAACTGGCGGCCCGCCTCGCCATAATTGTAGTCGTCCATCAGGCGGGTGACTTCGCGGATAAGCTGGTTGAGCCGGCTGAGAATCCAGCGGTCGGGCATGGTCAGGCCGGTCATATTCCAGGTTGACGCGCCCGCCGCTTCAAACGCGGTTCCCAGGTTGTTCACCACAAAGCGGGTGGCATTCCAGATTTTATTGCTGAAATTGCGGTTACCGGCCACCCGATCCAGCGACAGGTTCATATCGCTGCCGGGCGTGGAGCCGGTGAGCAGGGTGAAGCGTAAGGCGTCGGTGCCGTATTCATCCATCACCTGCAATGGGTCGATCACGTTGCCGGTGGTTTTGCTCATTTTGCGGCCTTTTTCATCGCGCACCAGGCCGTGCAGGTAAATGGTGTGGAACGGCGGCTGGCCGGTAAATTCCAGCCCCGACATGATCATCCGCGCTACCCAGAAAAAGAGAATGTCGTAGCCGGTTTCCATCACGTCGGTGGGGTAGTAGCGTTGTAAATCGGGCGTGTCATCGGGCCAGCCCAGGGTGCTGAAGGGCCACAGGCCGGAACTGAACCAGGTATCGAGCACGTCGGGGTCTTGGTTCAGGTTACTGCTGCCGCATTGGGGGCAGGCGTTCGGGTCTTCACGGGCCGCGATCATTTCATCGCAATCCTGGCAGTACCACACCGGGATGCGGTGGCCCCACCAGAGCTGGCGGCTGATGCACCAATCGCGGATGTTTTCCAGCCAGTGATAGTAGATTTTGGTGAAGCGTTCCGGGATAATTTTGATCTCGCCATTGCGGACCGCGTCCAGTCCGGCGGCGGCCAGCGATTCCATTTTCACAAACCATTGGGCGCTGACCATCGGTTCAACAATCTCGCCGCCCCGTTGGGAGCGCGGCACCTGCATGGTGTGGGGCTTGACCTCTAGCGTCAGCCCGGCGGTTTCCATATCGGCCCACAATTTTTTGCGGCATTCAAAGCGATCCATGCCTTCGTACGGCCCGGCGTTGGCGTTCATGGTGGCGTCTTTGTTGAGCACGTTGATGATCTGCAATCCGTGGCGCTGGCCGATCACAAAGTCGTTGGGGTCGTGGCCCGGCGTAATTTTAACCGCGCCGGTGCCAAATTCCATATCCACATAGGTATCGTGAATGATGGGAATGGTGCGGTTGAGGATGGGAACCAGGCAAGTTTTGCCGATCAAATGGCGGTATCGTTCATCTTCCGGGTGAACGGCCACGGCGGTATCGCCCAGCACGGTTTCCGGGCGTGTGGTGGCTACAGAGATAAAATTGTCGGTGCCGGCGATGGGATATTTGAAGTAGTAGAGATGGCCCGCTTCTTCCGCGTATTCCACTTCCAGATCGCTGACCGCGGTCTGCAAACCGGGACTCCAGTTGACCAGATATTCGCCGCGATAAATCAGCCCTTTTTCGTACAAGCTGACAAAAGCTTCGCGCACGGCGCACGAGAGACCGTCGTCCATCGTAAAACGTTCCCGCTCCCAATCGCAACTGGCTCCCAGCCGCCGAAGCTGGCGCACAATATGGCCGCCGTATTTTTCTTTCCATTCCCAGGTGCGGCGCAAAAATTCTTCGCGGCCTACTTCCTCGCGGCTGGTGCCCTCGTTGATGAGCATGCGTTCCACCTGAAGTTGGGTGGCGATGCCGGCGTGGTCGGTGCCGGGAACCCACAGGGCGGCCCGCCCCTGCATGCGTTGGTAACGGATCATCAAATCTTCCAGCGAAACAAACATGGCGTGGCCCAGGTGCAGCTCACCGGTTACGTTGGGGGGTGGAATGGAAATGACAAACGGCTCGGCTTCGGGACCGGTGAGTTCCGGTTTGAAATATCCTTGCGATTCCCACCAATCGTAAATGGGAACCTCGAAAGTTTTAGGTTCGTAGGCTTTGGCCATATCCTGGGGATCAATGGGCAGGTTTTGAGTTGGTTCTTGAGACATCGTGTCTTCTCCACGGGTTTTGATCGGTTGAAACAAAAAAACCCTTTCATCCTCAAGGACGAAAGGGCGCTCTTTCGCGGTACCACCTTGATTGCCCAATTTGTTGAACGATTTTTGTTCAACAAACGGCCTCTCTTTTCGCGCTAACGGGCGAACCCGGAGTGGCTTACAAAATGGTTCAGCCACCCAACTCCCAGGCGACATTCGGCAGCGATCACTGAGCAAGGCTTGCAGCCTATCACCTTGCCTCTCTGACAGTTTCAGACTGCCTACTCCTCCTGATCGAGGTCTTTAAACAATAAAACCGGGTACAATATTTTGTACCTCGGAATGAGCCTGTTCTCTGGAACAGGCCTGTTCCAAAGAACAGCCATAGTATAACCGAGGTAGGGTGGGATGTCAAACAAATTAGCCGGCCAAAAACCAGTTGATCCAATTCATCGATTGCGCGCCGGCCCAGGCAAAGACCAGCGTTTTTAACGTTTTACCGGCCCAGGCCGCCAGGAAGAATTTATGAAAACCATAGCCCGAAGCGCCGGCGGTAATGCCGGCCAGATCGATGAGCGGGTTAGGGATGGCGGACAGCACAAAGATGGTCAGCATGCCGTGATTTTCCATATAATAATGAATGCGGTTGTAAGCCTGCCGGTTTTCGATGATGGCCTTGCCGCCAAATCCGGCCAGATAGCCGGTGGTCTCGCCCAGCGCCTCGCCGATACCGGCCACCAGCCCCACCAGCCACCACTCGGCAGGCAAGGCCGCCGCCGTGCCAATGGTGACGGCCAGGCCGGGCACAGGCAGGGCAATGGTAGCGTTGCCAATGAGGCTGGCCAGAAATACGCCGGGATAGCCGTAAAATCTCAACTGCTCAATATCTATTCGGGAAGCCGCCCAGGCAATGGCAATGGAAATTCCAATCGCCAGCAAAACAGCGGCCACACGCCCGGCAATTTGCCAGCCTGATAATTTTTGGCGTTTGGATTTTTTGGGGGATGACGAGGGTAGCGGCTCGGCAGCCGTTGTTGGTTCTGTCAGCGTTTATTTTCCTTACGGGATAAAATGGATTAGGCGGTAATGTACCATGAAAGCGCGCCAAGTCAATTTATTGACCGTCAATT
>CAZTFF010000042.1:0-21700 GCA_964612485.1 uncultured Caldilineaceae bacterium | reverse complement strand
ATTAGGCGGTAATGTACCATGAAAGCGCGCCAAGTCAATTTATTGACCGTCAATTGGCTCATTGGCTCAATTTTGCCAAACATTCGACTCCTGGCCGGCTATAAGCTATACTTGATTGACAAAATAACAAAAGGGGATGGACGAAGGAATGTTGGTTGTATGAAAAAACAAGGGCTGGTTGTGTTTTTTATTGCGCTGGTAATTGGAGTAGGTGTGGGATATGGGCTTCTTCTGTGGCTCACTCCGGCCTCATCGTCTGATTTATTCTCAATTATTCCGGCAACTGTTGAGCCTACACCTACGCCTGATACATCCCCCCGGCGAGTAAAACTGAACACGGCGGATAGCGTTTCGCTGGCAGCAATCTACTATCCACCGGCCAGAGAAAACGCAAAAGTGTTGATATTATTGCATGAAGCCTATAAAGGCAAGGAAATGTGGCACGATTTTGCTCAGGATGCCCAGAACGCCGGTTATGGGGTATTGGCGTTTGATCTGAGAGGCCATGGCCGCAGTGGCGGGCAAAAGACGTTTGATGAAACGATGGACCATGATGTGGAGACTGCCCTTGAGTGGGTACGGTCTCGCCCGGAACTAAATCAAGAGCAAATTGGCATGGCCGGGGCCAGCCTGGGGGCTAATCTGGCGCTACGAGCCGGTGCCCGTCATCCTGAAATTAAATCGTTGGTTTTGTTATCCCCGGGGATGTCGTTGTGGGAGCTTGGTATTGAAGATGCTATTGCCGGTTACGGCGCTCGGCCCATGATGCTGGTGACATCGGAAGAAGACACGTATCCCCGGGAAACCGTACAGAACTTGAGTGAAATGATTGCGAACAATTATGAGGTCAAGGTTTTTCCCGGCACCGCACACGGGGCGCAGCTCATCAAAGATTATCCTGAGTTAACCCAACTCATGCTGGATTGGTTTGCGGAGTCTCTTTCACCCTGATTTAGATGTGGCCTGATCCAAAATCTCCCAAATTCGATCCAGCCAGGCCAGATGTTCCGGTTTCATCAATACCGAGCGCAGGCAGGTGACGTGATCCCGGTTCAACTCGACGTCGGGCCACAGATCGGCCAGCAAGTTGGCGGGGTAGTTGAAGACGGCCAGATGCAGGTTGCGCCTGGCCGCGGCGTTGAAAATATCTCGGGAGCGTTGGGAGATAGTGGCCGCATCGCGGCCATCAGGCGCCCACACCACAATGTCCAGTTCGGGTTTTAGAATGGTCTTGAAGCGGCGATCATTGGCTATTTTTTGATAAAACGCCAGCGCCGCCCGGCGGGATTGGCCCAATCCCGCGGCAAAGTCGCCGTCCTTGACCGGCGGCAGCAATTGGTGCGTGGCCCACAGCCCCACCGCCGAGGCTCCGGCGCGGGAGCACTCCAGGCTGATCTCGCCCAGGTGCAAGTCCGACGAGCTAAAGTAGGTGTAGGGCGAATCGTGCTTGTAGAATTGGCCCACACCCGGATCTTTGAACAGGACACAGCCGCAGCCGTAGGGCTGGAGGCCGTGTTTGTGGGGGTCGATCACAAGAGAGTCAACCTCAGCCAGCCGGTCAAACGCCTGGCGGGCCGGCGGGTCCAGATTATCCACCAGGGTGAAGTAGCCGCCATAAGCCGCATCGGCGTGGAGCCGGAAATTGTACCTGTCGCGTAATTCAAGAAACTGCGGCAGCGGGTCCACCGAACCGGGACCGGTGGTGCCCATGGTGGCCACAACCGTGCCTACGTTGCCGCTATCCAATATTTTAACCAGGGAATCAATATCCATCCGGGCCTGGGAATCGCAGGGGATCGATTCAAACTCCAGTTTTAACACCTCTGAGATGCGGCTGTGGGTGTAGTGCGCCTGTTCCGAGGCCACCACTTTTTGCCCCGGATGCAGCCGCCCGGCCACCCACAGCGCTTCCAGGTTGGCCATCGTGCCGCCGCCGGTCAGGTGGCCTAAAAACGGGTCCCAGCCCACCATGCGGGCCAGGTCGGCCACGGCTTCTTTTTCCATGGCGGAACTGGCGCGCCCGCCGTCCAGAGCGTGGTTGTTGGGGTTGATCCACATGGCCAGCATGTAGGCCAGTTGAGCCACGGGGTGCGGTGGTTTGAGCATCTGGCCCGCGTAAAAGGGATGGAAATAGGGAAAGTTGTCCTGGAGCCGCTGGGCAACGTCTTCCAAAACTTGCGCCATCCGGTTTGTATCGTAGGTTTGGCCTGTCTCCGGCAGGGAGTCAAACCCTTTTTCCAGCGTATTCAGAGCATTTTGCAGTAATTTCAAACTTTGGGTCTCGAGTTTCATGTGGTTTCTTTCCAGGGGTTTGATGATTATTTTTTGAGCGCTTCCTGAACGGCTGCCTCGGCGTGGATGGCGGTGGTATCAAAAAGGGGAATATCGGTGTGCTGCTGTTGAACCAGCAAGCCGATCTCGGTGCAGCCTTCGATGATGCCGGCGGCTCCCCGGCGGCGTAAATCGTCCATAATTCTCAAATATGTGTTTCGCGAATTGTCCTTGATCCGGCCCAGACAGAGTTCATCATAAATGATCCGGTGAACCAACTCCCGGTCCGCCGGGGGAGGGATGAGAATGTTCAAGCCGTGCCGGGCCAGCCGGTCTTTGTAAAACGCCTGCTCCATAGTGAAGTTTGTGCCCAGTAACCCGACGGTGGTCATCCCCGCCGCCTTGATCCGTTGGGCGGTAGCATCGGCCAGGTGCAGCAGCGGAATGGTGATGGCCGCCTCTACCTGGGGCGCTACTTTGTGCATGGTGTTGGTGCAGATGAGCAAAAAATCGGCGCCGGCGGCCTCTATCTGCCGGGCGGCCCCGGCCAGAATTTGTCCCGCCCCGTCCCAATCCTCCCGCTGCTGCAAAATTTCAATTTCCTGAAAATCCACGCTCACCATGGCAATCCGCGCCGAGTGGAGGTTGCCCAGACGCGCTTTGACGCCCTGGTTGATCAAGCGGTAGTAAAGTCCGGTGGATTCCCAACTCATGCCGCCGAGCAGGCCAATAGTTTTCATCGATAGCTTCCTTCTTCGAGAATGATTTCACAATAAATATCCAACCTATTATAAAATATCCCGACCATTGTGTAAAGAGGCGGGTTGCGGTTCTGGTGAAGGAGGGAATGGCGCTTATTCTTTTGCGACGGCAGGCAGAAATTGGTTGGTGAAAGCTTCTTCCACGTCGACCGGTTTGGCCATCGCCTCGTAGTCAATCAGCATATCGTGCAGGGCCTGCCATTGGGCGGTGGTTTGCCAGCCCAGGCCGTTCTCCTCGGTGGCGGGCGAAACCGCGTCGGCCAATTCGGTATCGAGCATATAACGCATATGGGCCGGGTCGGCCTGCTCGCCGGCGTATTGCATCACGATGTTGATGGCTTCATCGGGATGTTGGCGGGCGTAGTCAATGCCTTTGAGGGCCGCCCGCACAAACCGCCCCATCCGGTCGGGGTCCTGGTTGATGATGTCGGGCGTACTCACATAGGCCAGCCCCAGGCCCGGCACGCCGTAATCGGCGGCATCCCACATCTTCACGTCATGTCCCCAACTGCGGATCAGGTTTGGCTCGTTGGATTTGTAGACCGGATAGACATCGACCAGCCCCTCGGTCAGCGCGCGGGGATCAAACCCCACATTCACCAGGTTGACGTTGGCGGGGTCTACCCCGGCAGCGGCCAGCAGGGCCAATAGATCGGGCGGCGGCGTTCCTTTGAAGCCCACGTTTTTGCCCTCCCAATCTTTGATCGATTCAATACCGGAACCATCCAGAGCCACAAACGCCTGCTGCCCCTGCCGGCCGATGAGAGCGATAGAAACCAACGGCAGGCCAGGTTCGGCGCGGCGTTTGAGCAGCACAGCCGCATCCTGCGTGGTCACATCCACTTTGCCGGCGCTGAGAAGCTGTAAATGTTCCCCGCCGCCGGCAGTGTGCCGGATGGTTACTTGCAGCCCTTCCTCGGCAAAAAACCCCTTCTCTTGCGCCACATACACGCCCACAAAGGGCAGATTGGCCTGGGGTTTGTAACCGGCCATAAACGTGAGCGATTTTTCAGGCTGATTCGTTGGCGCGGCCAGAGATTGGCAGCCAACGAGCAACAAAAGTAAAAGTGGAAGATAGTGTTTCATTTGTTTCTTATTTTTCCCAAAATAAAAATCGTTTTTCTAGCCGGAGAATGGCCTGGTACAACAAAATACTGATCGTCGTCAGCACAAAAACGGCAGCAAAGAGCGCGGGCATATTCAGGTTAGCGTAAGCCAGCCACATCTCGCGGCCCAATCCGCCGGAGGCGCCCATCCACTCGGCCACCACCGCGCCGATCAAGGCCAGCGGGCCAACCACTTTGAGCGCGGCAAATAAATAGGGCCGCGCCATCGGCCAGCGGAGATGGATGAAAATTTCCCACGGGCCGGCATCGAGCGAGTGAAGCAGGTCGAGCATCGCTTTGTCAACCGAGCGGAAGCCGCTGAGCATGTTAATGAGGACCGGGAAAAAGGTCAGCAGAGCCGTGACCACAACTTTAGGCGCGGGGCCAAACCCCAGCCAGATGGTGAGAATGGGCGCAATGGCAATCAGCGGGGTGGCTTTGATTAGGATGGCCAGCGATAGCACCCCCTGTTCCAATCTGGCCCAAAAATTCAACAGCAGGGCCAGGCCCAGCCCTACGCCGGTGCCCAAGATCAAACCGGCCAATGCTTCAGCCAGGGTCACGCCGCCGGCAGCCAGCAAAGGCCAGGGATTGTCCAACAGCTTTTGCCCAATAACCGAGGGCGCCGGCAGCAGATAAACCGGCGTTTCGCTCAGCCGGATGGCGATTTCCCAGGCCAATAACGCAGCCACCACCACCCCCCCGGCAATGGCCCGCTCGCTGCTAAAAAACCGGCCTGCCTGCGCCGCACTCCGTAACCCTTTCTTTTTTGCTACCCTGTGACCTGCTACCTTGCGACTTGTTACTTTGTCACCTGCTACCCTGCTATGATTCACGCGGCTTTTACTCCTAAAACCTGCCTGGCTTCTCTCACAATGTTTTGAAATTCAGCGCCGGTGTCGTCGCGGGGGCGGGGCAAATTAACGGGGATGATGCCGCGTATTTGGCCGGGGCGCGGTGAGAGAATGATGATCCGGTCCGACAATCGGGCCGCTTCATGCAGGTGGTGCGTCACCCAGATAACCGTCGGGCGCAGCCTGCGCCAGATGGAGAGCAGTTCGTTGGCCAGGCTTTCGCGGGTCAACTCATCGAGAGCGGCGAAGGGTTCGTCCATCAACCACAGCGACGCGCCCACGGCCAGTACGCGGGCCAGGGCCACCCGCTGCTGCATGCCGCCGGACAGCGTGGCCGGATACGCATCGGCAAAATCCGGCAATCCCACCAACTCCAGCAGCGCTTCCGGGGCCGGTGCTGGCCGGTCGGCTTGCCGGTTGACCTGGCGGGGCAGCCGCACGTTTTCCAACACCGTGCGCCAGGGCAGCAGGGCCGGGTGCTGGGCCATCCAGCCGATTTGTTTGCGGGCGCGAAGCTGCTGCGGGGGCTGTCCGGCCAGCGAAATGGTGCCGCCGGTAGGCGCAAGCAGCCCGGCCACCAGCCGCAGCAGGGTAGATTTGCCGCAGCCGCTGGGGCCAACCAGGCTGACAAACTCGCCGGGTTGAATGGTCAGGCTGATGTTTTGCAGGGCGGTCAACGACTGTTCTTGCGATTGAAAAATATGACTGACGTTTTGAAGATGGGCGTTTATCGCCTGATCCGTCATTTAGTTCCCCAACCCCCGCTGACCGATAATTTTCTTAGGCGTGATGCAAAAAGCCTGCCAATCGACCTGACTCAGGGAACCGGGTGCGGTATTTTGACCCAGATAACGGCTCACCAATCGCTGCCGCAGGCCGGTGATGCCGCCGTTAATGGCCTCATCGGCCATGGGCCTGGCCCGACCGTTCACCAGTACCCGGCGCAGGGGCGGCCATGGTTCATCAACGGTGAGCGAAACGGCGGCATTTTCCCGCACGTAATGCGCCCACGAGACGTTGCCTGAAGCTGTGATCCAGAAGTGCTGGCCGTTCCACTCGTACCAGAGCGGAACCACGTGGGGTGTGCCGTCGCTGCGGATGCAGGCCAGGCGCGCGCCCCAGGCTTGTTGCAGGAACGCGTCGATTTCTTTTGATTGCAGCGGCGTGGTGGGGCCAAGCGTGTCCGGCTGGGTTTGGCCGTAGGGCTGGTAAATCGAAGCGCCCAGTCGATAGGATAAACGGGCTGCCGCCGCGCGTAGAGTTTGCGGCAGGTTTAAATCGGGCTGCCAACGAAAAGCGGGCAGGGACAGCGACAGGGCGGCGGCTACCTGCTGGCCGTCCGGGCAGACGGGGCAGGCGAGTTCAACGCGGTCGGGGTGGTGAAGTTGGGCGATGGCTTCCTGCCGGGTCTGACTCAGTTGGGAAGGCAGATCAACATCATTATCCTGTTCCTGAACGTGGAACGATTTTCCGGCCAATCCGGCCAGCAGAACGTGGCCGGCGGCGGTGGCGCGGGCCGGATAGCGCTGCCCAATTTCCTGCACCACGCGGACGGTCTGCTTGCTTTCGTGAAGCGCAACAATTACCGTATCGGGGCCGTCGGCTTGCGCCAGGGCCACGGTTTCGTTGAACAGCCCCAGTTCGGTATCGGCGTAAAAAGCTTCTAGCAGCGCGGCCAGGCCCCGCTGCCGCGTTGGGGCCAGGGCCAGCAGCGCCGGACCGGCCCGGTAGCGGCCCCGGTTATCGGTTTGCTCGATGTAGTTGCGCGTTTTAAGCGTATTGAGCAGGGCAAACAAACTGCTGCGAGAAATATTTAATTCTGCTTCCAACTCCCCCGCCGAAAGCCCCTGGGGCGCGGCGGCCACGGTTTCCAGCAGGCGCAGGGTTCGCTCGGCGGCGGGAACGTTCTGGGTGTAGGGCATGGGGCGTAACCTGCCACAATATTCAAATTGTTTACTATAAAAGACACTTGTCTATTATAGTGGATAGCAACAACGTGTCAAACGTTTAGGAATGGTGTATAAATAACTTACCCAATTTAGAGATTGGAGATTGGAGATTATTAGCCTGAATCTCCAATCTCTAATCGCTAATCTCCTGGCGAAATGGGTAAGTTATTCAATTCTTATTCCTTAAGAATTGAATGTTTGGGAGATCGCTGTGAGCGATACATCGTAGCGGAATTGGGTGTGGCGGTGCCCGCCTTCGAATTCTTCGTAGTGATGCTCGATGTTGAGGCCGGCGAGTTTTTGGGAGAAAAGACGCGCGCCGTAGTGCAGGGCGTATTCGTCGCGGCTGCCGCAATCGATGAAGATCAATTTCATCCGGCGGAGGGCGTCGGCAAAGTCATCGTTTTTAATCATCATCAACGGATCGTGTTCCAGCCAGCGCTGCCACACCTCGGGTTTGAATTGGCCGGTGTGAAACTCCCACGGCAGGTCGAAGCCGCAGGGCGAGGCAGGATTGGGGGAATAGCAGGAAGCCATCCCGGCGGCGTGAAGAACATCAAAAAATGCAGCGGGTTTGGGGTGCATTTTGAGATCAAAATCGTTTAAAAAATCGCGTAAGTCTTCCAACGAGCGGATACCGTGCCGGTCGAAAGCGTTGAGTGATTTGATAAAATCGGGCCGGTAGGCAAAATCAAAATACATATCGCCGCTGTGGCAGGCCAGGGCGCTGAAAATATCGGGGTGGCGCATGGCTTGCACCAGCGCGCCGTAACCGCCGGACGATTTGCCGGCAACGGCGCGGGCGTCGGAGCGGGTGCGGTACATTTGGTCGATGGTGGGGATGAGTTCTTCAATAAGGTGATCTTCGTAGCGCCCCGTGCCGCTGGAGTTGATGTACTGGCTGCCGCCGTAGCGCGTCATGCCGTCGGGCATGACCAGGATCATCGGTTGCACATCGCCATTGTTGATGAGGCGGTCCATTCGTTCCTGGATGTTTTCATCAAAAACGGAATCATTTACCATCAGGGTGCCGCGCCCGGTAAAGCCGGTGAGCAGGTAAACCACCGGGTAGCGGGCGTCAGAATCATTGTAGCCCGGCGGCAGGTAGACGGGCACGCGGCGAAGGTGGGGATCGCCCAGCGGATTCTGGCGCAGCACCTCGCTGGTGATGGTTTCAATGATGATTTGACCTGGCGTTGTCATAATGTTCTCCTTTGCTTATTGTGGTATAAATAGCTCAATACTTTGCTTTGTGGTAAGATAAAATCTGTTGTAATTTTTATGTGCCGGCAGGATATTTATTTTGAAAACTTATGTGATTGTTCCCACCTACAACGAAAAAGAAAATATCACCGATCTAACCAGGCAGATTTTGAGTTTGGATGGTTTGAATGCCCACGTGGTGGTGGTTGATGATAACTCGCCCGACGGGACAGGGCAAATTGCCGATGATCTGGCGGCGCAGCATGACCGCGTGCATGTAATTCATCGGGCCGGTAAATTAGGATTGGGCACCGCCTATATTGCCGGGTTCAAGTATGGCCTGGCCCGGGATGCCGACCGGCTGATCACGATGGATGCCGATTTTTCGCACGATCCCGCTTATATTCCCGGTTTGGTGGCGCTGGCCGATCATTTTCATATCACCATCGGGTCTCGCTACATCCCTGAAGGCGGCGTTCGGAATTGGGAGCTGCGCCGCCGGTTTTTGAGTTGGGGCGCCAATGCCTTTGCCCGCACCACGCTGGGCCTCAAGGCGCACGATTGTACTGCCGGGTTCCGCTGTTATCATCGAGAAGTATTGCTAAATATTGATCTGGACCACATTTTCTCCAACGGCTATTCGTTTTTGGTGGAGATGTTGTTTCGGTGCCAGCGGCTCGGTTATACGGTTGGTGAAATCCCCATAATTTTTGCTAACCGCGAGCGCGGCGAGTCGAAGATATCTCAAAATGAAATTTACAAGGCGATGTACACCGTCATGCGCTTATTTGCCAGCCGGTTTTTGCGCCGGGTGAAATCTGTTGAAATCTCCACATTACCGCCGGTGGCGGATAAAGATCGCCCTTCAGCAGAGTGGGTGGAGGAAACATCACCCCCTTCTGCCTAAGAATTTGATAATTATTCCTGCCACGCGCTATATTTCGATGTGATTATGTCAAAAACTTTACCGGCACACCCTGGTGCTGCTCAAAAACAAACCAACCAGAATCGACACCGTCATCTTCCGGCTTCATCCCCTACCACTATCTCCTTGGTCCTTTTTCTTTTTTTTACCAGCCGTTTGATGATGCTGCTGGCCTTTCCCCCGGAAAATCTGATCTTTTATGGCGATTATCAGCATTATTTCAACTTGGCCGATCTGACCCGCCGCGGTTTCTACCCCTTCATTCATTACTGGTACGAGTTTCCGCCTATTTTCCCCTATCTTAATATTGCTGTGTATGAATTGGCGGGTCAACAGCTAAAGAATTACATCGTCATTTTGGCCTTTGTTTTGCTTGTGGTTGAGTGCGGAAATCTTTATCTGTTGTATCGCCTGGCTTTTCTGTTGCGGGGGCGAGCAGTGGCTGTTCAGACAGCCTGGATTTATACGGTCCTGTTTGTGCCCGTGTTTTTCTGGTTGGGTAATTTTGATGCCCTGACCACCTTTTTTATCCTGCTGGTCCTGTATGCCCTGTTGCAAAAGAGAAACAAAATTCTGGCTGCTGCGTTGGGTTTGGGCACAATGGTGAAATTTTTGCCCATCATCCTGCTGGCTCCGGTATGGCGGATGCGGGGCTGGAAATCGGCGCTGCTGTACGGTGGACTTACGATTTTGATCAGCGTGTTGATCTTTCTGCCGTTTGCCTTTGTCAATCCTACAATGACCCTGGCCTCGTTGGGGGCGCAGGCCGGGAAATCATCCTATCAAACGGTCTGGGCCTTGATTGACGGCAATACTACCACCGGCAACTTTGGCCCCATCAGCGATCATTTTGACGCGGCGTTGGCAACCCAGCCCGTCAACAACCCGGCCACAATCCCCGCCTGGTTAACGCTGATACCTTTTGGTCTGCTAGGGCTGTTCGTTTTGATCCGGCCCCGGGTGCTCATCGATGAAAGAGCGGATGCCGTTGTCTTTACCACGTTCACGTTTATTATTTTTTTCCTTTGGTCGCCCGGCTGGAGTCCCCAGTGGCAAACGTTTTTGATTCCGCTGCTGCTGTTGAGTTTTCCGGCAAAGCGGGCGGTCTTGTTCATTATTGCTCTGGGATTTATCAATTTTTTAGAATGGCCGGTGATGCTCTCGCGGGGGATGAATCAGTTGCTGCCGGTGACCATTTTGGCCCGGACACTTTTGTTTGTACTGCTGGGTGTTCAATTGTTCCAAATATTTAACGGTTCCCTCCGCTTGCGCCGGCCGGTGTTGGATAATTCATGAGAAAAATATTGAGTTGGTTAACCGTTCCCAGGCTTCTGGTTGTAATTCTTTTTGTCGCTATTTTCACCATGGCCGTGCGCGTTCCGGCAGACACCGATACCTGGTGGCATCTGGAATCGGGCCGGTACATTGTGGAGAATCGAACCATCCCCACCACCGATCCTTTTTCTCACACGCAGGCCGGCGAGTTATGGATTGACCACGGCTGGCTGGCTCAGGTTTTCCTGTACGGCCTGTACGCCCTGGGAAGTTGGGCCGCCCTGGGCCTGGCCCTGGCCGCGCTGGTTACGGTATCGTTTTGGTTTGTCTGGCGGCAGATCGAGGGCAATCTGTTTATCGGCGCGTTCAGTATGGTGCTGGGGGCCATCGTCTCTTCGGTGGTGTGGGCCGCCCGCCCGCAAATGGTATCTTTTTTGTTGACGGCCATCGTGGCATATTTGCTGCACCGGTACAAGCGCGATCACCACAACCGCATTTTGTTCTGGCTGCCACTGATTATGTTGATCTGGGCCAATGTTCACGGGGGGTATGCCATCGGGGTGATGCTCATCCTGGCCTACGGCCTGGGCGAGACCATCAATAATCTCACCCGGCATCAGGATGATCCGGTGGTGAGTTGGTCGCGGCTCAGATATCTGGGTCTTGCCCTGGGCGTCAGCTTGCTGGTGGTGGCGATCAATCCCCACACCTGGCGGATGTGGCTCTATCCGTTTCAGACCGTGGGCATTGGGGCGCTGCGGGATTTCATTCAGGAGTGGCAAAGCCCCGATTTTCACCTGCCACACGCCCAACCGTTTATCGTGATGTTGGTGTTGATCCTGGTAGCCATGGCCCGCGCCGGACGCCGGGCCGATTGGACGGATCTCACCCTGGTGGCGCTGTGGACGGCCTGGGCCTTGTTTGCCGCCCGCAATATAGCCATATTTGGCCTGGTAACCACCCCCATTTTAGCCCGCTATGCGGACGTGGCCTGGACGCGCCAATGGCAGGTATGGGGCTATCAGCGTGTTCCCTTTGCCGCCTCGCGCGCGCGGCCTGCTCGACGGTTAGGTCCCGGCGTGTATCTTAATTGGCTGTTGTTGATCTTGATCATCATTCCCGCCGTCATCAAGATCATTATTCCGTTGACGCCCAAAGCCAATCTGGATGCCGAGCAGAAAAGCCTCCCTTACGAGGCGGTTGAATTTATCAAAAAAAATCAACCCCCCGGCCCCATGTTCAACAGTTACAACTGGGGCGGTTATTTGATCTTCAAACTATGGCCCGACTATCCCGTCTACATTGACGGCCGCACCGATCTATACAACGATGTCTTTATCCGCCGTTACGTTGAGGTGATGGTGGCTGATGAAGACTGGCAGAAGCACTTGGATGAAGATGGGATCAACCTGGTTTTTATAGAAAAAAACAGCACGCTGGCTAAATTTTTGCGAGAAAACAGCGGCTGGCAGGAAATTCATACTGATGAAATGGCGGCGGTTTTTAAGCGGGCCATCACATCAAACTAAACTATTTCTGGAAAAAGGATATATGGATCAACAAACGTTCAAACTGAGTGTCATCATCCCCGTTTACAACGAAGCAGCAACTTTAGAAGAAATCATCAATCGCGTCCGGGCCACAAAATTAACCTGCGAAATCATTGTGGTTGATGATGGTTCGTCTGATGGCTCGCCGGTCATTCTAACGCGGCTGCAAAACAGCGGCATACCGGAGCTTCGAATTTTCCGTCACGAAACGAACCGGGGCAAAGGGGCCGCCATGCGCACCGGCCTGGAGGCGGTAACCGGCGATCTGGTACTGGTGCAGGATGCCGATTTGGAGTACGATCCCGCCGATTATGCCGCGCTGCTCAAACCTTTTGCCGATCCCTCGGTCCGGGTGGTGTACGGGTCGCGCAACCTGCGGCGAAATCCCAAATCTTCTTTTACCTTCTACTGGGGCGGGCGGCTTTTGAGCTGGTTTGCTAATTTACTATACGGCTCGCACATTTCCGACGAGGCCACCGGCTACAAAGTCATTCAAACCGACTTGCTGCGTGGTATGGGGCTGGAAACAGACGGTTTTGAATTTTGCCCCGAAGTCACCGCCAAATTGCTGCAAAGGGATATCGCCATCCACGAGGTGCCGATTTCTTATACGCCCCGTTCCTGGGAAGAGGGTAAAAAAATCCAATGGTACGATGGGGCGATTGCAATTTGGACCCTGATCAGGTATCGTTTTTTTTACCGGGACAAGTAATTGCATCCTATGAAATGCTAACCGCGCGATAAAATATAGCCATGTTGGTAAAAAAACAACTCTTGCTAATGCCTGTCGTTAACATCCTCTTAGGAACCGCGCTCCGGCTGTTTGATTTGGACTACCAGAGTTTATGGTTTGATGAAGCATTTAGCGTGGCCGTTGCCAAATTAACGCCCTGGCAAATTCTGGCGAACGCCGGGCAGTCTGTGCATCCTCCCTGCTATTATCTGATGTTACATTTTTGGATGAAGTTGGCGGGCGCAGCCGACTATTCGGTTCGTTTTCTATCCGCCGGTTTCAGCATTTTGAGTATCGCTTTGATTTACCGAATTGGTCGAAGCGTATTCAACCATCGAACAGGCGTATGGGCGGCTTTGATGCTGGCCTTGTTCCCTTTCCAGGTACAATTTGCCCAAGAAACGCGGATGTATACGCTCATATTATTATTGACCTTGATAACCTTGTTTGCGTTTGTCAAGGCCATTCAAACCAACAAATGGCGTTGGTGGAACATTTACCTGGCTGCATTTATCCTGGGGTTGTATACGCATTATTTGATAGGATTTATCGTTCTCACCTACCATTTCTTTATTGCGTTTTATTGGCGAGACTACCGGCGTGTTTGGCCTCCTCTTCTGATAACCGATCTGATTGCCTTGATTGTTTTCCTGCCCCAGGTGATAGCGTTTTTTGAACAGGCCGGCGTTGTTTTTGGTTCAAATTATTGGTTAGCCTCACCGCCTGTCGTCTATATTTTCATCACCATGTATTATTTGATTCTTGGTGATTATCCCCGTTCGACGTTTATGATCTACATCGGCTTGTTTCTTGTACTCAGCTTGTTAGCTATTAGTTCATACCAGATTTTTGCGCGGAAGCCGGATAAGTCAACACGCTGGCAGCTATTGCTTTTTATGGGGATTTGGGTGCCAATTATTCTCATATTCACTATCTCACAATTCAAACCGATCTATTTGATTCGCACCCTGATCATCTGTACTCCTTTTTTGACCCTGCTTCTGGCAGCGGCGCTACAACGGGCGCAGTTTAACTCGCCACTTCCCTATTTGACCGGTATCCTTGCCGTTTTGATCTTGGTCACATTCTTTAATTTCTATGCCGCGCCGGTTCATACAAAAGAACCGCTGCGTGAAATAGCGGATCAAGTTTGGCAGAACAAAGAGCAGGGCGATTTAGTGGTTCATACCAGCCAATGGACGGCCATTCCATTTATTGTGTATGCTCAACCTGAAGAAAACTATTTGTTGTCAGAACCGTTTCAGCCGATCATCCCCTTTGATCGTTGGGAGGCGATGGGCGGCCGTACCCTCAATATCAATAGAATCCCTTCCGACCAACGTTTGTGGCTGGTGATAGCGCCGGAGCAGGCTCCAGGCTCTCAAATAGAACAGGTTCAGCAGCAATTGGGTAAAGATCGTTCAAGATTACAGAATGATACACCCGGAGGTAGTATTGTTCTTCAACTTTATGATCGTGTTGATTAAATACCGTTGCTTGAAAGCAGTGGTCATTGATAACGCCGGGAGCGAGCCATAAATGCCCAACCGATCAATTCCTTCTCCTTTCATCCGTTGGAGTGTTTTGGTGGTACTGGTTATTTTTTTGGTCGCTGTCCAATCCTTTGCGCTTTATACCGTATTTACCAGTAAAGTGAGCGGCGGCAACGATTTTTTCGTGCGTTGGTTGGGCGTGCGTGAATACTTGCTTAACGGGACAAATCCCTATGATAGCTCTGTGGCTGAAAAGGCCCAAATTGCCATGTTTGGCCGCGTGGTTGGCCCCGAGATCAAAGATCAGGCTTACTTTGCCTATCCCCTGTACATCCTTTACGTTATTTGGCCGTTAAGCCTCATCTCTTATCCCTGGGCGCAAGCCATTTGGATGACGTTGCTGCAACTGATGCTTATGGCCTCAACGCTGCTGGTTATCCGGTTATCCGGCTGGCAGCCGCCGCGCTGGCTTTTCTGGATCACCATATTTTGGGGTATTTTTCTGTACAATGGCGCGCGGGCCATTATCCTGGGGCAATTATCCATTCTTGTGGCTCTGGCTTTGTTCCTGGCTTTGTGGAGTCTCCACCATCGTCACGATATTTGGGCGGGGATTTTTCTGTCGTTGACAACCATAAAACCTCAGATGGCTTTTTTGGTTCTGGTTTTTTTACTGATATGGGCCTTGTTCCAGCAGCGATGGCGCGTTATTATCAGTTTTGGGATCAGCCTGCTGGTTTTGGTGACCACCAGTATGGTGCTGGTTTCAACCTGGCCACTCGATTTTATCCGTAATGCCCTTGCCTACGCCGATTACGTTGCTTTTGGAACCCCGCTCGAAAACCTGCTCCATTATTTCTTTCCGGCGGCGATTGCCGCCCCCTTTACCGTGGGGTTATCTGTATTGTTGTTTTTGGCGCTTTTGCCCGGCTGGTGGCTGGCCTGGCAGGGACGACCCGGCGCGTATACCTGGGCGGTGATGACCACGTTGATCGTGGGCAGCCTGATTGCGTTCCGGTCGGCTACGACCAACCAGATCATTCTCTACCTGCCGCTCTTTTTCTTCTTTCATCGGCTGGTCGTAGTTCCGTCCCTTTCCCGCAAATGGACCAATCTGATAATCGTTGCTATTGAAATAACTTTGATGATCTTGATGTGGACGGTTTTCCTGGCCTTGATCGAAGGCAACTGGGAGCACGTGATGATGCACGGTCTTTTACCGGCCTCGATGCTGTTGCTCTATGCGCTTGATGGGCGCGCGCTGTGGCGAACGTGCCGGGAGGTTGCCCAGCCGTGAAAACATCGCGCGTACACCTGCTGGGAGTAGCGCTCTTCATCCTCTGGATATTCTTTGTTCTGGCCACTTTCTATGCCGTGCAAAAACCCTTTTCCGCGGCAACCGCCGCGGCTGCCGGCAATGTTTTTTTAGATTTGCTCATAGCCGGCTGGCTGATCTTGATCGCGCTGGGATTGGGCCGTTGGATATTGCAACGTTCCCAATCGGTTTTTTCTCCCGGTGAAACCATCATCCTGGGTACAAGTATCGGCCTGGGATTGTTGGGGTTTGTGAGTTTAGCCGTGGGGTTGGCCGGGCTGTTTCATCCGGTGGCGGCCTATATTGTAACCATTTTGCTAACATTCCTTACCCTTCCGTCCCTCATCGAACTCGCAGCCCGGAGAAAAAAATGGCCCCTCATCGAGCGCCCCGGCCTGTTGCCTATGCTGTACCTGGTGACGGTGGCCCTGTTGACCCTCCTGGTGGCCTTGCTCCCGCCCACCGATTGGGACGGCTTGTTTTACCATCTCACCGGCCCCAAGCTCTATCTTCAGGCCGGCGGCATTGTCGGCGGCATCGATATTCCTCACCTCAACTTTCCTTCGTTGATGGAAATGTTATTCGCCTGGGCCATGCTGCTGCGCGGCGATATTGCCGCCAAGCTGCTGCATACGGTATACGCTTTTCTGCTGGCCGGGCTGGTCTACCTAATTGCAGCCCGATTTTTGGGCAAAAAGACCATCTGGTTGGCGCTTCTGGTGTTAGCCAGCATGCCCATGTTGAACACGCTGGCGGGGTGGACCTACAACGATCTGGCCCTGGCCTTTTACCAACTGGCGGCGGTGTACGTGTTTATCCGCTGGACAAACCACTCCAATGATGATATTTTTCCGCCGCCGGCCTCCCCCCGTAGTTCAACGCTTGTCTGGCTGATTCTAAGTGGAATATTCGCCGGCCTGGCGATGGGATTAAAATACACCAGTTTTGTCACCCCCCTCATCATCGCCGGTTTCATCCTTTGGTATTCACGGTCCACCTCCCGTAACTCGCGTAGTGTATTTGCCAATCTAACTGCTTTCGCCCTGCCCGCCTTGTTGATCGCCGCGCCCTGGTACATCAAAAATTGGCTGTTCACCGGCAATCCCGTGTACCCGTTTCTTTTCGATGTCTTTGGCGGCCACTTGTGGGACTCCTTCCGTGCCGACTGGTACGCCGCCGCCGGAAGCGGTGTGGGTTGGGATCCGGGTACGTTGTTGGTGTTGCCCTGGCTGCTTACCCTGGGTATCAACGATATGAATTACTGGGATGGCCGCACCGGCCCCCTGCTGCTTCTCTTTTTACCGTTGATGGTGTGGGCCGTCTTCGCTCGAAAAAAAGAACGTCCTCCGGCTATCAACTGGCTGTTGATGTATGCCCTGGTTCACTATCTTTTTTGGACGATGGGCGTCATCTGGTCGCGTTCTCTGTGGCAATCGCGGTTACTGTTACCCGCGCTGGTTGCGTTGGCACCGGCAGCGGGCTGGGCGTGGGCCTGGTTATCCGAGGTAAAGATTTCTTCTTTTTCCCTGGGCCGGTTTGTAAATATTGCCGTTGGTTTGGTTTTGGCCTTGACCCTGGTGGAGATGGGCCTGATGACCTTGCAGATCAATCCCTTGCCTTATCTCACCGGTCTGGAGTCTCGTGAAACCTATCTAACTGATCATCTGGGCGCGCACTATGAGGCCATGCAGCAGATCAACCAGACTCTGCCTGACGAGGCTGTGGTGGTATTTTTGTGGGAACCGCGCAGCTACTACTGCCAAAAAGATTGCCGTCCCGACAGTATTTTAGATACATTGCCGCATCTGGTTTACCAATACCAAACCGCCGAGGCTATTGTCCGGGCCTGGCAGCAGGCCGGCGTGACCCATCTCTTGATTCATCGATCAGGACTGGAATTTATGGTATCCGAGTCGCCGGAGGTAGTAGACACAAAAATCCTGGCCGAGTTAGAGTCTCGATTTCTGGAGCCTGTTTTTCAGGTGGGCACGGCTTATCAGTTATACAAATTGGAAATTCAACCTTGAATCATTTAAAAGTTAAGCCGGTCACAGGTCGCATCGAAGCCGTTTTACAGCCTCATATGATGCCTATCGTTTCAGCCTACTACGCCAGGAATTTTCTGCAATTCGGCAAACTCTTTGGGCTGCTGGTGGCAAAGGCGCTGTTTGTCTTTACGGCTGTATTTGTGGCCTGGTTTGTATTTACCCATCTGCCTGTTCCCTCTATGGACTGGGTGAATCATTTCAGGCCGGCTGCATTACAGTGGCAGGCTCCCTATTTCAGGCCGGGCACTATTTTTAATCCTCCCTGGTTGTTTCCCCTGTTATACCCACTGGCCGTGTTACCCCATCGGGTGGGAATCGGCGCGCTCACCATGCTGTCGATCCTGGCGGTTGGCCTGTATACGAAATCTGTAATAAAGTTGTTGTTTGTGATGGCCTCGGTGGCGATGGGGGCGGTGATCGTGCAGGGGCAGCTCGATGCGTTGCTGTTGTACGGATTGATGATCCCCTATGGGCTGGGAATCCCCCTCTTATTGACCAAGCCGCAGGGGGTATTTTTGGCCATACTGCCCCGGCTCAATCGCTGGTCTATTTTGTTCACCGTGTTGATCTTTGGCGTGTCGATATTGATTTGGGGGAACTGGTGGGTTGAGATTTTGGCCCACCGGCCCAATCCAAAAGCCAATCTGTCGCTTTTTCCCTATTCGATCCCCTTGGGAATTTTCCTGGCGTATTTGGGGCTAAGACGCAAAAGCGATGCGTTGTTATGCACTGCTTCGTTGTGTTTTGTTCCCTATTTTATGGCCCAATCTATGCTGCCGGCCATTGCGGCTGCTGTTCGTGAAACAGACGACTGGCGTTGGTGGAGTTTGATTGTTGTGGGTTCCTGGGTTTACGTGGCGGCGATGAAAGGCTTTTTGTGGTGAGTTTTTGCCGATTATGGGCTACCATCTCCTGGAAGATAATAAATTGACCGGGAATGAGTAAATAAATGAGCGTATGAAATGTCTCGCCCAGGGCAAAGTAGATCCACGGCATCAATAAACTGAGAGCGATGATCATTTTGAGTCGGGGCTGCGCATGACGCATTAGGATGAGAGCGGATATCAAAGCAAACGTTAAACTATAGGAGCCGGTTTGAGGAAAAATAATCAAGCTGATCAGCACTACGGCCGAGATCATCAAACTCTGAGTGTAACGGATAGGATTTTTCCAAGCCTGGAGGATATAACGACCAGCCCAGATTACCAACCCGGTGATGAGCGCAAATCTTAACCAGAGCGACGGCAGAAGTTCGGGAGGCCATGTGGCAAAAGGATTGCTGCCATAAGATCGGATAGCATTGATCCAGGTGATGGGCCAAAATCCGATGAAAAAAGCTGGCAGAAACAGGAATACAACACCGGTAATGAGGAGAGTTACCATAAATTCCTTTTGCCGGGGGGACTTTCGGATCAGAATCAAGGCCAAAACCAACGCCGGCAGCGCCAGATCGGGCCGAATGGTCGCACAGGCCAATACAACTGCCGCCCAGCGGGGATGGCCGTGCCGGTAAAGCCAGGTGGAAAGCACAAAGAATAGCAGAATAAAAAAGTGGATTTGGGCCAGCACATACACGTTGATAGGGTACCGGAAGCCCAATGTTGTCAGCAGAGGCAGAAAAAACAACTCAACGGGGCGGACCTTCCATTGTAGCAACTCAAATCCAAGTATCAGAATGACCATGAACAACGGGATTTGTAGCGCCAGCCATACCAACACCGACCAGGAGAAAGGAACGGCCACAAACGGCAGCAGGACAAAGGCAATATGGGCCGGATGCGGAAAGCCATGTTGGTATTCATGAGGCGGAATGATCTTTTTGAACACGCCCAATTGGATAGTTTGCGTGGTTTCGGGGCCGTAGGGATTCTCACCGGTCAGGATGGCCTGTCCGCCCGCCCAAATCCAAAACAGGTCAAACGCCTGGCCCCTAGGTTTTACCAACAATTGGTAGGATGGCATCATCATAAGCAAGGTGGTTATTAAAAACAACCCGATCAGGATGATAGAAGTTTTATTTATCATATAATGTTTCACAGCGATGTCCTTGTATTAGAATTTTCTAAATTATAGCATATTTTGTTGGAAACAGGCCGGTATGCTGAGTCTTCTGATGCGCCCCTCAGCACGCCATAGCCGATGCCCGGATCAGAAGAATGCCGTTACCTCCCTTACTGACCGCTGCCGGGACTTTTGCTCTGGTAAAAATTTATGACCGTACACTTCGCGCTCAGAAAAATATTGGGCTTTGATAGGGTTTAACCCGTGAGATTCTTGTTTTTTGTGCAAGAATTTCCGGGCTACAAACCTTTTTGGTTCCGGCTCATCCGGGTTAGGATAAAAATAGATGACTAAACAGTATTTTATTAAGAGTTTAAAGGGATTAAAAACAGAATTTATATTGATTGTGATCTCGTTACTCGCCGTAGCCTGGCTGCAAGTTCCACGGCTGGGTGATGAATTTCGGGTGGATGAGGATTTTCGAAGCTTTTATTGGATGAATAAATTTCAAGATGGCGAGCTTTTCCCTGACTATAGTAGGGGTTATACGGAAATTCATTTACCGTGGGGCGCAATTCCGGTGACTTTCAAAAGTATGGGATATGGACTGCTTTTTTATCTGGCCAGTTTTTTTGTAACCCCCATCTTTTTTAGTAAATTACTCCCTTTTTTCCTGATGCCTCTTACTGTTTTATATTTATTTAAGTTTGGGAAGTTGACTATGGGGCGCAACACCGGTATTGTATTAGCTCTTGGATTCTTATTCTTTAATCTGGCTTCTTCTTCAGCGATTTCTATTGCGAATGGACTGCAACGATCTTTTGCCCTTACCCTAATTATCATTCTTGTTTATTATTTGCACTGTCAAAAATATATCGCTACGTTAATTGCGCTTGTGTTGAGCGCTTTGATCTACGCGCCGGTTTTTGCTTTGGGAGCTGTTATTTGGGGTATCTATGCGATCAGGGAAAATTGGCCGCTGCGCCGGTTATCTTTAGCTCGAGGTGGGCTGGGTTATTTATTGATTGTCTTTTGTCTTGGCGCGTTAATTCTCTTACCACTTCTTCTGCCAAGAATTATTAATATTTTTTCACCGAACACATCGGCAAATGTTCAATCGCAACAAACTATATCCTACCAATACCTGTGGAATAATCCAGCCTATCAGGCAGGTGGAGCAGCACCATTGTTCATTATTTTTCCCGTTGTTGGACGAGGTGGTTTGGTTGATTTAGGTGAGGATATAATCAACTTGCTTATTTTTTTGGTGATAGGGTTGATAGTTATATTTGTACGGGGGCGCAAGGCGTTTGATTTGCCCAATGTGGTATGGTATTTGTTAGGCGCAACCGTAATTCTGTATATACTGGCGTGGCTGGTGATCTGGTTGACGGATTCTCCCAGTTTACTCTATTGGCCCAGCCGGTATACCCGCGTAGGATTGTTTCTATTTGGATTGTTTTTTATTAGTTTTAATAGTATGGATTTTCTAAAAGAGGCTCCGGTTGTTCTGCTATATCGACCTAAACGATTGGCCTGGTTACTTGCTGCGATAGAAATTGTAATAGTTGGCCTGATTATTGGATATCCTTCCGAATGGACAAAAGTAGGCACTTTTAATGTCAAGTGGCTGTTGATTTTAGCGGGGATTGCTTTGGGCGCGTTGGGGGTGGTCGTACTCAGAAGATCGGTTCGATCAACCGAACGAGTTGCCGGGGTGAGGTGGTCCGGACTAACCTATATTTTGGCCGGGATGACAGGGCTCCTGTTTTTTGCGGGCTGGGCCGTTTACGCGCCGTTCCTTACTGAAGTGAGTTATCTTAACCCCTCGTCCCCTGAACGAGCTTTGCACAAATTTTTACAGACATTACCCAAAGATAGTTGGGTGGCGGGTACGCCTTGCGCGTTGGATAGTGTGCCTTTGTTTGCCCGGCGACAGGTTTTGTTCAGCTGTGAATTTGATAAAAATAAAGATGTCATACCTGAAGCGCTGCAAGCTTATTACGCCGATGACGAGCAGGCCATTATAGATTTTTGCCGGCAGCACAGTATCGATTATTTGGTGGTTGATTTGGATACTTACACCCCGCAGTTTTTGCAGCGAGGCCAAATCTATTACGAGCCTTACAATCAAGAAGTGTTATCACAAATTTCCGGGCAAGATAAGTTTATCTTGGCCGAGTTGCCTGACCGGAAGAAAATATTCCAAGCTGAAA
>CAZTFF010000041.1:0-47447 GCA_964612485.1 uncultured Caldilineaceae bacterium | reverse complement strand
CTTTATCCACATATCCACAAGCTCTACTATTACAACTAATAATAATAAATATACATGCATAATAAAGTGGATAACTATGTTACAAACACTAACCTGTTCAAACCCTGTGTGTGACCTTTACGATTACTTAAGGTATAATACATCCACATTCCAGAAATCAGCAGGGGCGTTATGCGCCAGAGATGGTGGGTTTTAAGTTCTATACTTGTAGCTGTGATCAGTTTTTTCACGATGAGATATATTGTGAATCATTTGTGGCCCGATCCAGATGAAATTTTAGCCGCGCCCCAGTTTTTGTTATTGGCATTTTTGTTTTTAGGTTTAAGCGCGGGCACCATTCCGGTTACGGTTTATCTGAATAATCGTTTTGCCCGGAGCGGCTGGGCAGCACGAGACCGAGGCCGCTTGCTGCGTCAGGGAGCCTGGGTGGGGCTTTTGGGAGTGCTGCTGGCCTATCTTCAACTCATTAAAGCGTTAAATTGGACCATTGCCTTGGTGTTGATTGGCGTGTTTGTGTTAATTGAAGCCTTTTTTGTAACCCGAGAATAATCTATGAAAGCCGAACTCCGTAAATTGCCCGGTGTTGATAAACTCCTCCAAGAAAATCAGGTCGTCAAACTGGTTGACAATCATAGCCAACCAGTAGTGGCTCAGACCATCCGCGCGGTCTTAGAAAGCGCCCGCCAGGAGATTCTGGCCGGCCAGCCGGCCCCGGCTGAAAATACGCTGGTTGAACAAGTTATCGCCCAACTCTCCACCGATCTCCGTCCCTCGCTGCAGCCGGTTATCAATGCCACCGGCGTTATCATCCATACCAACCTGGGCCGAGCGCTGTTAAGCCGGCGCGCCCGGCAGGCTATGGAGCAGGCCGCATCCGCCTATTCAAATCTGGAATATGATCTGGCCGCCGGGCAGCGCGGTTCTCGCTACAGCCACGCCGCCGATTTACTCTGCCGGTTAACCGGTGCCGAAAGCGCGGTGGTGGTCAACAACAATGCCGGCGCGGTTATTTTGACCCTGACCGCCCTGGCCAAAGACCGCGATGTTATCATCAGCCGCAGCCAACTGGTTGAAATTGGCGGCGGATTCCGCATTCCTGATATTATGGCCCATTCCGGCGCAAATCTGGTGGAAGTGGGCACCACCAACCGAACTTACGTGCAGGATTACGAACGCGCCATTGTGCCCGATCAAACCGGCCTGCTGCTGGCCGTGCATCACAGCAATTACCAAATTACCGGTTTCACAGCCCAGCCCTCCCTGGTTGAACTGGTGCAACTGGCTCGCCGGCATCACCTGCCATTCATGGAAGACCTTGGCTCCGGCACCCTGCTCGATACCGCGCCTTACGGCCTGGCCCACGAGCCAACTATTCAAGAGAGCCTGGCCGCGGGCATAGACATTGTGACGGCCAGCGGCGATAAACTTCTGGGGGGGCCGCAGGCCGGGTTGATTTTGGGTAGAGCGGACTTGATCGATAAATTGAAAAAACATCCTCTGATCCGTGCCCTGCGGGTGGATAAAACCACCCTGGCCGCCCTGCAAGCCACCCTGCTGGCCTATTTAGAAGAAAAAGCGGTGGATGAAGTGCCCGTATGGCGCATGATCGCGGCGGGACCGTGTCAATTGGCGCGGCGGGCCAATAAATGGCGAAAGATCTTGCAGCAAGACCCGGCGCTGGACCAACTTTCGCTGCAAACTGTAGAGAGCGCCTCTACCGTTGGCGGCGGCAGCCTGCCCGGCCAAACCCTGCCCACCCGCGCGCTGGCAATTACTGCGGAATCGGTAGATACGCTGGCGGAAAAACTGCGCCGGGCCAACCCGCCGGTCATTGCCCGGATCGAGGATGATCGGCTGCTGTTTGACCCCCGCACGGTCTTGCCGGAACAAGATCAAACCTTGATATCCGTTCTAAAAACAGTTTTACCTGAGAAGTAATTAGAGGAGGCACGTATGCCGGTTTCTAAGAGTGATGCGCGACGTTTGACCAAAGAAGCAACCGAAATAGGGGGGCATGTTTTACGGGGCATATTAAAGGTTGATGCCGAGGGCGCTGTGGTGGGCGATACCAACTTGTTGGAATGGTTACAACAATACGGTGACACGGAACTTATGTTGATTGCCATGCCTGTTCAGGCCGCGCCCATAGAAAGCGATCTAAAGATTTGTTACACCTGTGGCCGGGATTATCGAGGGGATACCTGCCCTTACTGCGCCGAAGCGCGGGCGCGGCTGCGAGGAATGTAAAAATATTTAGATAATGAATCGGGAAAGCTGATCCGCTACCTGGCGGCATTGGTGCCGGATCATCCCCAACGGAACATTAGAACTCAAGGCCAGCGACAGTAAAATCCCCTGTCCCAAGGTCAGCGTGTAAAGCCGGTATTCTTCCCCTTCGTGCAGGCTTTGGGCAAAAGCATCCTGTCTTTCCCCTAAAAATTTGGCTGCCTGGGCCGCCGCCTGCGAACTTTGCGCTACCAACATCGTGAGTTCTTCGCAATGATCGCGGTCCAACATCCCCGCCTGCGCTATCAACGCGCCGCCGGCGATCAACAAAATCGCTTCCGCCCGAACCTCTACGTTCAGATCATCTAAAATCCGCAGTATTTCCGACTCATTGGCCCGCAAAAATCGGATGGTTTCTTGCGGAACCGCGCTGATTTCCGGGGGGGGCGGGGCATCCTCCGGGGCCGGCGCAGTTTCCTGGCCGGCAGGAGGAGAAGGGTCTTTGGTGGGCGGAGGGGGCGTGCGCGTATTAAAAGAAACTGTAGAGGATGTAGCCGGCGCGGTTTGACGCCCCAACGCTTCATTGATCATATCCGGCAAATCACCCACAAAGAAAGGTTTGGTCAGCACGCCGTTGATATCGAGCGTTTTGATCTGCTCCGGTAAATCCTGGCCAATGAGCGGAATCATCATAATCCGCATATTGTTTTTGGCCTCGCGGATGGCCTGCACCAGCGTAATGGGCGACATATCAGAGAGCGCCATATCAATAATAACCAGATCAAACGGCTCTTCCACCACGGCTTCCAGCGCGCTGCTTCCCGAATGAACGCACTTGGCCTGGTAGTGGCCGCTGTTGGCCAGCCCATCCTTGAGCATGTTGCCAAAACCTTCGTCGCTGTCTATGACCAGAATATTTGGTAGTGCCATATTCTTTCCGTGAGAGTCTTAGTGGTATCCATCTTGGAGTTATTCTTTACTTGAGGCATGCATCATTGTAATGTTATTCGGTTTTAAAGTCAACGTTGACTCTTGCCCTTTGGCCATGATTATTTTTTTCGACGTCTGCGCCACAAAATGATCCAGGCCGCGGCCAGCATCACCAGGATGATGCCGACAACCATTAAACTTATCACCAATGTTCTGTAGGGTGTGGCGGGTTCCGGCGGGCCTGTTGGGGTGGCAGTCGCTTTGCTTACGGGCGTCGCTGTGCTGACAGGCGTGTCCGAGGGCAGAACGGTCAGCACAGCAACAATGGTTGGGGTGGGAGCGGCTGTTTCCGTCGCCTCTTTTTGAAGCGGAACTTCTTCTTCCACAACACCTTCTCCGGCCCGGTCAGCCATATCCTGCTCAACGGTTTCTTCATCTTCTTCCGGGACCGCCTGCGCCATCATAGGGCTGTCGGTTGGGGGGGGCAGGGCGGTGCCCATCGGCGCGGGCGTGGCAGTAGGGGGGGCTTCCAGCCGATTTTGGGCATCATCCGCGCCGTTGGCCGACTCTGCCGCGCCGGCCAGCGTATCCGCTTCTTCAGCTTCTGCCGCTTCGGGAGGCGCGGTTTCCGCTTTTTCTTCGATGACTACGCTCTCTTTTTCTACTTCTTTTTCCACCTCAACCGATTCGATGGCCATCTCCGATCCCGCCGCCGGAGCCTCCGCTTCCTCGGCAGCCTCTTCTTGTTCGTAAACAGTGGCGGGGGCGGGTTCTTCCGCCGCAGGTTCCTCGGCCATTTCTTTTTCAACTACTACGGTTTCCACAATTGTTCCCGGTTCAGCTTGCTGGGGAGCCAGCGCAATATCGCCTACGGCCCCGCCGCTAAACTGCCCGGCGTAGAATACCCCACCGACGGCCAGCACGCAGACCAATAAAGCGGCAGCCGCGGCCAATCCGCTCAACCATGGTGGCAGGCCAGTCGATTTTCTGGGTTTGGAAGCCGCCGCCCCCACATCGGCCTCGGACAGGGTGAAGGGACGCGGGGCCGGGACGCGCGGCAAAGCCGAAACCAGGGCCACCGTCTGCCGCAACTCCGCCAATTCCTGCCGCAGCGCCGGCGATTCGGCCAGCGCTGCCTCCACTTGCGCCCGTTCATCTTCGGTGACTTCATCATCCAGATAGGGCGAGAGCAGATCGCGCAGCGTTTCCATATCCGGTTGGGGCGTTAAATTCTCTGCCATCAGTTACATCTCAATTCTACAACTTGGGCTTAGAAATTAAACAACTTCCGCTTTTAGAAAATTGGAGATTAGGTCTAATCCAGGGATTAGAGATTGGGAGATTTTTAGCCTGAAATTTCCATTCTCTAATATCCCGAAGAATTGGGGAAGTTAATTAATTCTTATTCCATAAAAAATTCCCAATTACTTATTCATTCAGACGGTATTGCTCCGGTAAAAGTTCCTTTTTCTCCGCCAGATACTCGCGCAGGCGGCGCCGGCCCCGGCTCAGGCGCGATTTCACCGTGCCTAACGGCTGGCCAATGATCTCAGCAATTTCCTGGTACGCAAATCCTTGCACATCGCTCAACACCAGTACCACCCGCTGGTCTTCGGGCAATTGCGAAATTCCGGCCTGGATCAGATCGCCCAATTCGCCGCGCAGTACCCTGTCTTCGGGCTTTTCCGAGCCGTTGATCAATTTGGGATGGTGTTCGTTGGGGTTCTCGGTCATATCTTCCAGCGAGGTCGATGGGCGTCGGCTCTTGTACCGGATCTGATCGTAGCAGGTATTGGTCACAATGCGCAGCAGCCAGCTTTTAAAAGAGCCGCCCTTGTATTGTTTGAGGGCTTTGTACGCCTTCAAAAAGGCATCCTGGCAGGCGTCCGCCGCGGCTTCTTGCTGGCCCATAATCCGGTACGCCACGTTGTAGGCCGTACCCTGGTAGGCCATTACCAACTGGTTAAATGCGGGCAAGCTGCCGTTTTGTGCCTCTTGAATAGTGCGAGATTCGTCCATCATAATGGGATGCTTGTGATCGGGTCTGCCTTTATCTCTGGAACAAAAAGAAAATATTGAAATCTGCCGGATTTGCCTTGAAATTATCCGATACTCATTTGGCCTAGGCAATTTGACGTATACCGCTGCTTGGTTTATACTTACGCCCAGATTGATGCCGGAGTGGCGGAATTGGCAGACGCGCACGACTCAAACTCGTGTGGATTTATCCATGTGGGTTCGATTCCCACCTCCGGCACTTATTATAACATTTTTTGTAACGATGTGCTAAGTTTAATTTTACCCCTGAAAAGTGGCCTCTTCCCAACCCGATCTTTTTTGTTGGGAAGCGGCCATTCGTTTTGTTTGGCAAAGGGAGTCTTATGCAAAGAAGGAAGAAGAAGCGCGGGTTGAATATCGACCGTCGATTGCTGATTCTCTTCTCTACAATGCCGGTGGGGTGTCTGATGGCGATGTTGGTGGGCTTGTTTATCACCTGGTATGTGCTGCCCACCCGCTATGCCAACGTGGAAATTTCTGATTTCTCCCAGGACCAGGCCCGGGAATACGTGGTGATGGTGGCCGCCGATTACGCCGAACATCAGGACATCGAGCGCAGCAAAGAACTTTTAATCGAACTGCAAGTTCCCAATACGGCCCAATACGTTTCCCTGGTGGCCGAAGAGATGATCCGCACCAATCGCGGCCCCATTGATCCGGAAATTCAAGAGGTGGTAGACCTGGCCGATGCCCTGGGGGTGAGTACCATTTCGATGATCGCCTACGTGTCCAGCCCCACGCCCACGCCTACTCACACGCCGGTTCCCACCTCAACGCCCACCCAAACACCCGTTGTTCCCACCGCCACCCCTACGCCGGTCGTGCCGCCGCAAGCCGAAGGTGCTGAAGCGGTGGCCGCCGCCGTAGCCGCCGAGTCAGAAGAAACATCCCTGGAAGTTGAACAAGAACCCACACCCACCGAAACGTCTATTCCTGCTACCAATACCCCTGTTCCACCTACTAATACACCCGTAAGCGAAGCGACGCCTACGCCTACGCCCACCTCAGAATTTGATTTCAGAATTGCCAAATTGCGTCTTTTGACCAAAGAAGAAAACGGCGGCTGTCTGGGCATGCACAGCATTTTTGTGACGGTGGTGGATGCCGCCGGCAACCCCCTCCGAGGCGTGGAATTAGGCGACACCTGGGATGCCGTTCCCGGCGTATTTACCGGCCATAAAAGCGACGACGAACCCGGTCTGGCCGTGTACGATCTCTATAAAAACGGCCTCCATATTTTTGTAAAGAACGATCCCAGCGCCGGTCGCCCCGTCACCAGCGAAGTAACCGAATTGCTGAGTACCAACGATTGGGAAGTCGGCATCCCCCGCCTGATTGAAGCCGGCTACTGCCCCGACGAAGGCACCTGCCGCGTTCTCTGGAACAGCGGCATCTTTGGCGAAGGCAACAACTCGCTGTGCTGGGGACACTATTCCTGGGAAGTAACCTTTCAGAGAGCGTGGTAAGTTATGAAAGACTCTAAAAAGACTCTTCTTTTGATCATAGCGCTGGCCGTCCCCTTGCTTTGTCTGATGGTGATGGTGGTTGGCGGGCTGGGCCTGGGCGCGTATTCCACCTTTGCTTCCACCGGCTCCCAGATCAACGAGGCCGAGGTTCAGGCCGAAATTCTGGTCATTGCGGCGGACTACACCGCCAGCGGCGATATAGAAACGGCGCAAGGGCAGCTTGAATCACTGGGCCTGGCCAACGAGAAACAATATATCTCTTTCATGCTGGATCGTTTTATTCAAGAAGGCCGCGGGCAAAACCCGGAAGATGTGGAATTGCAGAACCTGGTTAGCCTGGCCCAAGCCTTGGGTGCCACCACCCCCCGGATGGTGGCGGCGCTATCGACGCCTACCCCCATTCCTACTGCGACCCTGCCGCCCACCAACACGCCTGTAAGCGAAGCGACGCCCACCGATATGCCAGCCCCTGTTCCAACCGACATCCCGGCTGCCGACACGCCTGTTCCCGAAGCAACGCCCACCGATACCCCGGAACCGACGAACACGCCCGAAAATACACCAACGCCCGCCCCGCCCACCAACACGCCCGAACCGACCGCCACCCCGGAACCCACCCAACCGCCGGTTGATTTTGTAATTGCCGAGCAGCGCATGTACAGTATTCAGGAAAATGGCGGCTGCATGGGTACGCATCAGATTTTTGTAACTGTGGTGGATGCCGCCGGCAATCCGCTCGACGGCGTGACCGTTGAAGACACCTTTCAGGCCGTGCCGCCCCACGTTAGTGGCGAAAAAGGGCCGGGCAAACTGGAATACGATCTGTGGCAGAATGGATTTAGCTTGCACGTCACCAAAAAAGCCGACGGCTCTCCGGCCAAAAGCGAAGTGACGGCCAAACTCAGTTCCGTGGATACCGACATCCCCGACGAGTGGCTGCTGCAAGGCGGCTATTGCGACAGCCCGGCGGATTGCGCCGCGCGCAAGGCCTCGAATCAGCTTTGCCGGGGCCATTATTCCTATAACGTGATCTTTAAGCGCACATATTGATTTTGACATTAATGAACTCTCTGCGTAAGATACGTCAATTATCTTGATGCCAAAAGTATGCTTCCGTATCAGGGCTGTCCAGCCCTACGGTTATATCATTGCGAGGCATATTTTGCCGAAGCAATCTCTTGCTTGCAACGATGGGATTACTTCGTCCACTTCGCTCCCTCGCAATGACAAACACTGAACAATCCTGGCTTCCGTATGGTTTGGCGCTTGCATCGGCCAGACACTGGAGGATAATGTAAACTTAAAAAAGCAAAATCGCGTCAGCTAAAGCCATGTCAAAAAAACCTGAAGGATCGTCATCTCGCTCGACTATCCCCCCCAACCCGCCCGGACGAGCCGGCGCGCCGGCAAAAAAGAAGAAAAAACGCAGCGACCGGGGATGGTGGCTAGGCGGCTTTCTGGTCGGGTTTGTGATCGGTCTGGTGATGTCGCTTACGTACGGCTGGATACTTGATCCGCGCCCCGTGCCGCCCACCCCCGCCGATTTGAACCCGCGCGACAAGGACGTTTACCTGCGCCTGGTGGCTTCCGCTTTTGTTCACACCTATGATGTTGACCGCTTGCGGGCGCGGCTGATCAGCCTGGGGTATCCCGACCCCGCCGCCGCGGTGGCCGACCTGGCCGAACGATCCATCGACCGGAACGACGATATCAGAGACATTGTGGCCCTGGTTACGCTGGCCGACGCCCTGGGACAGACATCAAGCAAAATGGTTGTTTTTCTGGCGACGCCTACCCCCCTTCCCACCTCGACCCCCACCCTGGCTCCAACCTCAACTCCCAGACCTACTCAGACACCCACGCCCCGTTTTACCGCCACGCCAACTCGCCGGCCCACCCGCACCCCAACTCGTACTCCCACGGTAACGCCCACCCGCACGCCCCGGCCCACGCGTACGCCTACGCCCACCCGAACCCCAACACCCGGACCGGACGCGCCCTTTGGCGTGGCTCAATCCATCTCCTTGTGTGATGAGACCAGGGGTGGATTGCTAAGAATCTATATTCGTGATAGAGTAGAAAGTGGTGTACCGGGTGTAGAGATTGCCATTAGCTGGCCCGGCGGCTCGGATATGGTTTTTACCGGTTTTAAGCCGGATGTAGATCCGGGCTACGCCGACTTTGAAATGGAATCGGGAGAAAACTATCGCGTTGAACTGGTAGGCGTGGGAACCGCCGGCCAGCCTCCCGAATTTGACCTGAACCCGGAACTCTGCCCGGACCTGCCTGCCGGCACCATCCCGTCGTGGCAGCTTGTGTTTCAACAAGGGGCCGGCGGCCCTTAAAACGGCGGCCCGTAAAGAAGGAAGGTTGCAGTTGAAAGAAAATTCAATCAAAAATACGCCCCTGTTTGCCGAATTGACCGGACCGCAGCAGCGCGCCATCGGCAAACGGATGCGGCTGGAAAAGTATAAACCCGGCGAAACCCTGTTTCTGACCGGTGGCGAGAGCGACACCCTCTACCTGGTCAAAGAAGGCTGGGTCAAACTCTCTGCCGGCGACAACCAGCCAGTGGTCGCCAATCTAGGCCCCGACAGTCTGGTCGGTGAAACCGACTTTTTTCTGGGCCTGCCCCATGCGATGATGGCCCGCGCCTCCGGCAGCGTGACCGTCTGGGCGTTGAGCAGCAGCGATCTGGACACCCTGATTGCCGAAGACCCCGCCATTGGCCTCAACCTGGGGCTGGCGTTTGGCTCCGGCATTGTGCAGTATGAATCTCGCCTTACCGAACAGTTAGCCCACATCCCCCTGTTACAACCGTTGTCTGAAAGAGAACGTGCCGTCGTTGCCCGGCATCTGGCCCCGCAGCGCTATTTTGCCAATGATGCCGTCTATCGCAGCGGCGATCAACCAACCGGTATATTTTTTGTCGAAAAAGGCACTGTCCGGTTGCTGGGCGAAACCGACGACGATTACACCGAATTGGCTCCCGGCCAGGCTTTTGGCGAGATGGCCGTGATCGCCAATAAACTTCACTCCAACACGGCCCAGGCCGCCACAGGCGTGATCCTGTGGCAGCTCAGCCCGGCCGATTTTAACACCCTGGCCGAAAGTAACCCCTCGATCAAAACCAAATTAGGCCAAAATTTGCGAGCCAGCCTCACCCTGGCGGATCAGGAATACGCCATTTCTATTCTAAAAAAGCTCTCCCTATTTAAAGATCTGCCGGAAGAAGCCTTGTGGGATATTGCCCGGCTGCTTTTGCTGCGCCACGTGCCGGCGGGCGAGTTTGTGTTCAGCCATGGCGACCCCGGCGAGGCGCTGTATATTGTTGATACCGGCACCATCGAAGCCATCTCCGATGCAGCCGGCCAGCCGGGTGAATTGGTGGCCCGTTTTTCCGCCGGTGATTTTTTTGGCGAAGATTCTTTGCTCACCGGCAAAACCCGCTCCTTTACCGCGTACGCCGCCGGAGACGCCAACCTGTGGGGCCTCTACCGAACCGATTTTGATAATTTACTGGTGAAATACCCCCAACTGAGCGTGGCCCTGGGGAAAGTGGTCCGCGACCGGTTGGATGCAGGAGGTTATGCCATCGAATCGCATTTAAAAAAAATTGCCTTAATGGGCGGCCTGTCCCGAACGCAGCTTGATGAGCTGTCTAGCCGTTTACAGGCGCGCCGCTACCAGGCCGGCAGTATTATTTATTACGAAGGCACGGCCAACAACGAAATGTACTTTGTGGGCAATGGCCAGGTTGAACGCTGGGTGACCACCATGCAGGGACCGGTGCTGCTGGAAATGCACCAGCAGGGTGACTTCTTTGGTGAGATCAGCTTGCTCTCCGGCCAGCCCCACCCCGATACCGCCTACGTGCTGGCCGATACCGACATTTGGGTGCTGACCCAAACAGATTTTGATGATTTTGTGCAGCGCTACCCCAGTTTATCGCTGGTATTTAACCGCATTCTCAGCGAACGATTGAACGAAACCATGGGCCGCCTGCGCGGCGTTGCGCCCCAGCGCGCGCTGCCGGCCTCAACGTCGGGATCGGGCGCATCAAGACCCGTGCCGCCCCAAAGCAGGCCGGTGCCGCCGCCGCCGCAACAACCGTATCCGGGCGGGCCGCAGGCTTCCTACCCCCCGCCGCAAGGTGGACGTCCGGCCTCTATGCCACCGGTTCCGGTTCGGCCCGTAGGCAGTATGGGGCCGTCCCGCGCGATTCCGGCCCAATCTTCGTACCAGGGACCGCCGCAGCGTCCCTCGCCCCATTCGCAATATACCCAGCCGGTGCCGCCCCAATCCAGGCCGGTGCCGCCATCGGTACACTCGCAGCATACTACGGCGATGCCGCCAATTTCTCGTCCCGAACCGCCGCAATCGGCTCCCCCGCCTAAAGTCAGGCGTAAAAAGAGTCGTAAGGTCAAAAAGCAAGCGCGTCACGAAGCGCCAACCCAGGCAATTCCCTTGTCTGCCACGGCAACAGGCGCGCCATCCAGAGAAAAATCAGCGCCCCAGCCAAAACGTAAAGATTCGAAACAGCCGTCGCAAGCGGTATCGACCACACTTGCCGCTCCCGGTAAATCGTCTCAGCCTGCGCCGGCCCAAACCGGCCAACGGGTCGACTCCCAACCGGTCAAGCGGAAAAAGGCGCCCTCCAAACGTACGGGCGCGCAATCCCGGGCTGTATCGTCAACGGAAATGCAGCCCAAGTTCGCCTCAAATCGTAAAATCAAACGGCAGGGCGAGAGTATTTCCGTATGGTTTGCCAGGCGCTCGTTGGGAGCCAAATTGCGGTTGTTGTTTTTTATGCTGGTCATTATCTGGCTGTGCGGCATTATGACTCCCTCCTGGATCATTCAGGCCTTGGCCGCTAATTTTGAAGATGAGGGCGCTATGCCCGGCGATAATCGCAGCATTGTCAACCAGGTGCGTCAGGATGGCGCCAAAGGGGCGGTGGCCGCGCTGCCCTTTGTTGAAACTGCCACTCCCACTCCCACCGAAACTTCTACCCCGACCGTTACGCCTACTTTCAGCCCCACGCCCACCGAAACACCCATTCCCACCCTGACCCATACGCCCACCAACACGCCCACCCCCACCGAAACACCGACGCCCATCCACACCCCCACCCCCACCGATACGGCCACGCCGTCTTTTACCTCTACGCCCGCGCCGCCCACGGATACCCCCACGCCAGAAGCAACCCCCACCCCGGATGTGGATTTTCGGCTGGTCAGCGTGCGGCAGCTCACGCCGTGTGAAAACAAAGGCAAGCACCATATCTTTATCAAAGTGCAAGATCCGTCCGGCCAGGGAATCGACGGCGTGCCGGTTAAGATCGCCTGGGGTGTGGACAGCATTGTGACCAAAACCGAAACCAAGACCAACCTGAAAGGCCGGCTTGATCCGGGCCGCATCGATTTTGCCATGTTCAAAGGCTCCTATACCGTTGAAGTAGCCAGCGGCACCAGCCAGGTTGCCACCGGCATCACGCCCGATTACGGGGTCAACGAACTGTGTCCGGAAAACGGCGATACCCAGGCCAACTCACTGTTCCATATTTCCTTTGAAGTTATTTTTGAACGGACGTATTAGACCATCGGCCGCAAGGTGAAAAATAAGGCCCTGCCAAAATTTGGCAGGGCTTTGTTGGTGTGATTTCTAGTTCAATATTGAACTCCCCCCCATCTTGTGGTATAGTTTGCTTGCAGGTCTGCAAGGCCTGAACAAGTTTTATCAACTTCCCCGGAGCATAATCTTATGGCCGACAATGGCCCGCTTGTTCCCTATGTGCTGGTAATTGGCGCAGCCGGGATTGATTCTAAAGGCAGAGCCGGCGTGCCGCTGACTCTGGGCAGCAGTACGCCCGGTTCGGTGCGCGTTTCGGTGGGGGGCACGGCGAGAAATGTGGCCGATAACCTGGCCCGGCTGGGGATCGACACCATATTGATCTCGGCTATTGGAGCCGGAAGCAACGGCCGCCGCATTCTCACCAACGCCCAGGAGGTGGGCATCAACACTGATCACGTGATCGTGTCGGCCAAGCATCACACTTCGGCCTATCTGGCCGTGATGAACGACACCGGCAACCTGGTGGTATCCATCGATGATATGGAGGTGCTTTCCTGCCTTACCCCGCAGATCATCAACTACCGGCGCGGCCTGATCAAAGAAGCGGAAATGGTAGTGATCGACAGCAACCTGCCGGAGCGCACCATTCACTCCATCTTCAAGATGGCGAAACAATACCAGACTCCCGTCTGCGCCGACCCGGCTTCGACCACTGTGGCCACGCGCCTCAAACCGTACCTGCGCGATGTTTATATGATCACACCCAATATTCCCGAAGCCGAAGTCCTGGCAGGCCGGTCCATCAAGGATGAGCAGGAAGCCATTGACGCCGCCCGCGCGCTGGTGAATGCCGGGGTCAAAATCGTTATCATTACCCTGGCCGAAGCAGGCGTGGTATACGCCTCCACCAGTGATAGCGGGCGCATCCCCGCCGTGACCACCGATATTGTTGATTTTACAGGCGCCAGCGATGCGCTGACCGCCGCCGTGGTCTTTGGGCTGCTCAACGACATCCCGCTGGATGAATCGGTGCGGCTGGGGGCCAGCGCCGCCGCCCTCACCCTGGCTTGCAGCGATACGGTCTGTGTCGATCTGAGCCTGGATTTATTGTATGACCAGTTGTTGATATAATAAAATTTTCGTTTGGAGGAGATCCAAGAATGACCCCACGTGGTATGCTGTTTGAAGAATTTGAGGTTGGGCTGGAGATAGAAACCGCTGCCCGCACCATCACCGAAACCGATATTGTGAACTTTGCCGGGCTGTCCGGCGACTTTAATTTTATCCACACCAATGCCCACGCCGCCCAGGAAACCCCCTTTGGGCAGCGCGTGGCCCACGGCATGCTGGTGGCCTCGATTGCCACCGGGCTGGCTGTGCAGCAAGGGTTTATCGACGGCACTACCCTGGCCTTTCGAGAACTGGAGTGGAAATTTACCAAACCCGTATTTATTGGCGATACCCTTCACGTCACCATCAAAGTGACCGAAACCAAGGCCATGTACCGACTGGGCGGCGGCCTGGTTACGTTTGAAGCCCGCGTTGTGAATCAGGATGGTGATGCGGTTCATAAGGGCATCTGGAAAATGCTGATCAAAGGCCGTGAGGCCTGATGAAGTACCAAAACAAAAAGGAGAAAAAACATGCGTAATAAATATTTTATTTGGATACTGGTCATCTTTTTACTGCCGGCGCTGGCCTGTGGCTTGGGCGGCGGCGACGAAGGCGCGGAAGGCGAGACTCAAGCCGATCTTTCCGCCGAAGAAGCCGCAGCCACACCTGTTCCACCGGCAGAGGAGGAACAGACCGTGGTTGAAGAGGTTGAAACTGTAGAAGAAACTGAGCCGCAGGAGGAAACGCAACAAGCCGCCTCCGAGGAATTTACAGCCGTGTCCGGCCTGGACAACCTCTCTGCCTATCGCGTCAATTTTGTGATGGCGTTTGACGGCCAGAGCGGCGGCGAAGAAATGGTGGGGCGCATCGAAATGACCCTGGAAGAGACCAAAACACCGCCGGCCCGTCACCTGCAAATGACGATGGAAGGTTCCACCGTGGAAGAACTGGGCGGCGCGAACGCCATGGACGTTTATATGATGGATGACACCGTTTATATGATGAATTCGGCCATGGGCGAAAACTGGATTTCCTTCTCCGGCGGCGAGGCCGACTCGTTTGAGCAGGGCTTCTTTGCCCCGGATGAGCAGTTGGAAATGCCCGAAACCGCCACGTGTTCCGGGACTGAGACCGTCAACGGCGTGGAGGCCAAACACTGCACGTTCACCGAAGAAGATATTGCCGATGCGGACGTCAGCATTGAGAGTTTGCAAGGCGATGTGTGGGTGGCCGTTGACGGCAACTATATTGTCAAATATACCATGACCGCCTCCGGCTATGAATCCGCCGAGCCGGACCAGGAAGACCTCTTTGGCTTTGGCGATGTGAGCTTTGAATACAACCTGACGGATGTCAACGGTGATTTCACCATCACCCTGCCCCCGGCAGCCGAAAACGCCAGCGGCATGGGATTCGGTGAAGAAAGCGGCGATACCGGTGATTCCGGCGCGGGTACCGGCGGCGGTGCCGGAACCGGCGACATCCCGGTGCTGGATGATGCGGAAGAACTGCTCACCATGGGCAGTGATTTTGTCAGCTACTATACAGCCACGCCGGTGGCCGATGTTGCGGCTTATTACCGGCAAGAATTACCCGCGCTGGGGTGGACTGAAAACGCCGATCAATCCTATTCCGATGACAGCACCGCCCTGCTCAATTTTGAGAAAGATGGCCGCACCTTGATGGTTACTGTTACTGTTGAGGAAGATCGCACCAACGTTATTGTAACCGCGGTTGACCAATAGTTCTGTATAAAATTCTTAAAACCTGCATCCGACGTGGGTGCAGGTTTTTTATTTTGGCCTTTCACCATCTTTGACGCGCTTATAGGCGTCTGCTATAATTGTGATTTGGCAAGCGATTACTGAATATCAGGGGCTAACTTTATATGGCTGATCAAGGTCACGATAACCCGACTCTCGTAGAGTCGTCTAAAACACCTGAATTGGTGATAACCACCGGCGATAACGCGGGCGAAACGTATCAGGTGAAACCGCAGACCCGAATAGGGCGCGAGCGTGACAATGATGTTATTCTCCTCGATCCCAAAGCGTCCCGGTATCACGCCCTGCTCGCCTTTGAGTCGGGCCAGTGGACCGTGTCCGATCTGAGGAGTTCTAACCATACTTATCTCAACGGCGAGATCATCACCGAGCCGGCACTGCTGAAATCCGGTGATCGGATTGGTATTGGCGAAACAGAATACACCTTTTCCCTCCCCGGCGTGCCGGCGGCACAAGAAACGCCGGCAGCCGCCGTGCCCGGACCTCAACCGCCCACCACCGCCGTGGCTACCACCCGCAATGCTCCGCCGCGCCTGGCCTGGATGGCGGGTGGTTTTGTGCTGCTGCTGTGCCTGGCTACAGTATTTGTGCTTTATATGATGAGCTGGGGTGAAACCAGCCTCCAACCGGGTCCGCCGCCCACCACCCTCAACGAAACGCCGGTTGCCGGCACAGAGCCGGACGAGGGAGCCACCGCCGTACCGATTGATGTTCCCCCGCCGCCCGATAACCTGGCCCTCATCTACGAAGATGATTTTAGCGATTCCTTTGGCGGTTGGGACGATGCCTTTGATGCCTATACCACCAAACAATATGGCAACAACCGCTACCAGGTAGAAGTCAGTACCGACAACCTGATCGCCTGGGGCCTGGCCAACCGCGATATTGCCGATTTTGAACTGGAAGTGGAAGCCCGCGAGGAAGACGGCGCTAAAAGCAACAGCTACGGCTTGCTGTTCCGCTTTCAAGACCGGGATAATTTCTACCGGTACGACATTTCGGGCGATGGCTTCTTTCTCTTGAGCAAGTTCGAGGGCGGCCGGTGGCATACCCTGATCGACTGGACCGCCTCAAAATTTATCAATCCCGAAACCAACATTCTGAAAGTATCGGCCTTTGGCCCCGATATTACGGTGTGGGCCAACGGCCAGCCTCTGGGTACGGTGACGGACGATTCTTTTAGCCACGGTAACTTTGGCTTTTTTGCCAGTACCTTCAGCGAACCGTATATCTGGGTAAGTTTTGATAACCTGAAACTGTGGGCGCCCGAAGGCGAACAACTGACCATGCTGCCGACCTCAACCCCGGTGATTGTTCCCCTGGCCGATCAACCCACCGTGCAGCCTACCCCTACCACGGCCGTATCCGACAGGATCAGCGTGATCGCCACGCCCACCCCGGCGGAAGAATCTGCGGTGGCCGAAACAACCGTTGTTACCTCAACCGCCGTCACCGAAGAACAAACCACGCCTACCCCGGCTGCCTCACCAACGTCTACCCCCCGGCCCACCCGTACGCCCACCGCCACCCCGGTGCCGTTGCCGGAGTACGCCTCGCGTGACCAGCCGCTGCCTCGCGGCGAGCAGCAGGTGACAGGGCAGATTGTTTTTCCGGTGTACGACGCGGCTCGGGGCACCTACGATATTTTCATTGCCAACGCCGCCGACGGCAGCGACCGCCAACTGGTCCAGGCCGCCGCCAGCCAGCCCGGCCTGACGCTGGATGGGCAGGATATTGCCTATCGCTCCTGGCAGCCGGACAACCGGGGCATGTTTGCCCGCCCCTTGAGCGGCGGCGATGCCTGGAAGTTTGAAATATTCTTTGAGTCGGCCCACCCGCAATATTCCCCCATCGACAACAGCCTGATGTACCATTCCCGCACCAGCGGCCAGGAACCGGCCATTTACCGGGTGATCAATGGCGTGGGGCAGGTGATGCGTCGGGACGGCGCGCCTATCCAGGGCAGAAACGCCAAATGGGCGCCGAATGGCGAGCAATTTATCTACAGCAGTTGCCTGGGCGGGACTTGCGGTATCATTCTCTGTAAATTGGATGGCACCAATCCAACCCTGCTGTCCGATCATCCCACGGATACGGCTCCTGAGATTTCGCCGGATGGCGGCACCGTGGTCTTTATGTCGCAGCGCAGTGGCGATTGGGATATTTACAGTATGAATCCCGATGGCAGCAACCTGACCGCGCTCACCGATGACGATTCCAGCGATGGTTTGCCCACCTGGTCGCCCGATGGAGATAAAATCGCCTTTGTTTCCAACCGCGATGGGGAATGGTCGATGTGGGATATGAATCCCGACGGTTCCAACGAGCGCCGCTTGTTTGAGCTAGACGGCTCGATCGACGGTCAGGTTCAAATTGATGTAGCCAACAGCTTTGGCTGGGTTGAAGAAACCATCGACTGGATACCTTGATCAACATTATTAACTTCGGCGGAGACGTTCTTGTTATTCCCCACAGTCAATAAGCAAACGGTTGCCCTTCTTTCAGGGATTGGACTAGGTTTGGCCATCACCCTGATTGTTCTCATGCTTTTCTGGTTTGATCAATTTAGCATGCTGAGCGCCATGGCGGCTACCGCCACCCCAACCAAAACGCCAACGCAAAAGGCAACCGCCACGTTGACCGCCACCCCACCGGCAACCCCCACCGCCACGCCAACCGCGACCTCTACAACCCCGCCGACGCACACCCCCACGGCTACCGGCACGCCAACGCCTTCACCTACGGCCCTGCCTCCTACGCCAACATTGACGTTTACACCGATTTTGACCGATACAGCCGTTCTCACCGATACGCTGGCTCCGCCCACGCTCGCCCTTCAAGCGGCGTTAACCGCGACTCTGGAATTGACCCAGACCATGGGCCTAACCGCTACCGGCCCCATCACCGACGCCGGTACGCCCACGCCCACCCCAACCCCGGTTCCGCGCACGGTGTTGGTACCCACCGATATTCCCGATTTTACCCAGGCCGAAGATCATTTCTGGTTTGATCGTCCCTTTACCAACGAATTCAACACCTGGGGCAGCTACTATTATCCGTACGGAACCAACGCCCGCGGCCAATACTTCTGGCATCGTGGCATCGACATCCAAAATCCGCACGGTACGCCCATTGTGGCCGTGGCCCCCGGCACGGTTATTTTTGCCGGGCCGGATGATCCTATGGTGGTGGGGGCCTGGCCCAATTTTTACGGGCAGGCGGTGATTATTGAACACGACCGGCCCTACAAGGACCAACCGGTGTATACGCTCTACGGCCACGTGTCGCAGGCATTGGTGGCTCAGGGAGAGCGTGTAGTTCCCGGCCAACCCATTGCCGAAGTAGGCCAGTTGGGCGTGGCACTGGGGCCGCACTTGCATCTGGAAGTTCGGGTGGGGGATGGCCTGGATTATGATTTCACCCGCAACCCCGATCTATGGGTGCGCTCTGATCGCGGCTTTGGCGTGGTGGCCGGCCGGGTGGTGGATCATCAGGATTATTTTGTGCCGCAGCAGTTGGTTACGCTGCACCGGGCCAACGACCCCGGCCGTTTCTGGCGGCAAACCTTCACGTATCCCGACAACGTGGTAAATTATGACGATGAATACGGTGAAACCTTCACCTTTAGCGATGTGCCGGTGGGCGAGTATTTGGTCAAAACTTTTTTTGATGGGCGGCAGCTCACCGTGCCCATCACCGTAACCAACCAGGCCACCACCTTTGTGCTGCTCCGCCAAACCGAGCCGCCGCCGCCAAAAACAGCTACCCCCGTCCCTCTTGCAGAACCGGCAGCGACGGATACACCACACAATGAATAGCTGATCTCCGCCGAGTATAGCCCACACGATTGACGAGAAATTTTGATTTTTACTCAAAAGGTTGTTTACGCATGAAAATTTTATTTAACATTTTCTCGTTTGTTTTTTTGCTTGGCTCACTTGTCTCGTGTCAATCCGGCGGTTCTAATCCGACGGAAGCCACCTTACCGTTTGACCCGTTTGCCGCAGCCTGGAATGATCGTTCTATTTTTCGCCGGGGACTCATTCAGGTGGAGCAGGATGTGGTTGAACGCCTGCCGGGAGCCAGCGTGTACCGTATCACCCTGCAAATTTCCGATGACTTACTCCAGGTTGTTGGCCATCAAGAGGTTCTCTATACCAATCGAGAAAATGTTGAGCTTAACGAAATTTATTTCCGGTTGTTGGCCAATACCATGGGCGGCAAAGTTGTCCTCTCGTCGGTTGAGGTAAATGGGCAGGCCATCGAACCGGCGTACAGCTTTGAAAACAGCACCGCGCGGCTTCCCTTGCCGGAACCGCTGCCGCCCGGCGGCCAGCTTCTTATCCGGTCCGATTTTACGGTTGAGGTGGGCCGGCAATCGGCCGGCAACTATGGTTTGTTTGGTTATCTTGATGACGTATTAATGCTGGATGGATTTTATCCCCTGATTCCGGTGTATGATGATGAAGGCTGGTATGTGGAGGTGCCGCCGGCCAATGCGGACACCACATTTTCCGACGTGAGTTTTTACCTGGTGCGGGTCACTGCGCCGGCCCATCTGGACATTGCCGCTTCCGGGGTTGATGTAGAACGAATCAATGAGGGGGATCGTCAAACGCTGACTTTTGCTGCCGGCCCGGCCCGGGATTTTTACATAACGGCCAGCAAGAATTTTACAGTTGTGAGCGCAACGGTGGGGGAGACAACGATCAATAGTTATGCCCTGGCGGGGCAAGCAGACAGGGCCGAGTCGGTTTTGGAATTTGCCTCAAACGCATTTCGAACTTTTAACCGGCAATTTATTTCCTACCCTTTCACCGAGTTTGATATTCTCAGCTTGCCCATTGAGGCGATGGGCATAGAATATCCCGGCATTGTGGGCATATCCATGGTGCTGTATGAGCCTGATCAAAAAATAGGGGCGATTCCTTCTCATATTCTTCTGGAAAGTACGGTGGTTCACGAGGTTGGTCATCAATGGTTTTATAATCTCATCGGCAACGATCAAATTGATGAACCCTGGCTGGACGAGTCTTTTGCCCAGTACGCGGCCATTTATTATTACACCAATGTTTATGGTCAGAGCGCTATCTGGAATGTGCGAGCCGCGTGGGAGAGCCAGTGGGAGGGGATTGGCCGGCCGGATATGCCAATTGGCCTGCCGGCCGGCGCTTACACCCGCGAAGAATACACCGCCATTGTCTATGGCCGCGGCCCCTTGTTCATTTCGGCACTGGCCGACAGAATGGGACAGCGGTCGTTTGATGAATTTCTCCGCGATTACCAACAAACCTATAAGTGGGGCATTAGCAGTACCGATTCATTCAAACAACTGGCCGAACAACATTGTCAATGCGATCTGACCGATCTGTTTGAGACCTGGGTTTACGAGAAATAAAGCTGATTACCCCAGTACTTCAAACACCTTTACGCCAACAATTACTACAAAAACCACAAACATCGGCACAATGCCAACATCCAGCACTCGCCTGAGAAACCGGGTGCGGGGATTGGGGCTGGATACGGCAATTTCTTTTTGCACCAACAGCATTAACAAAATGACAATCGCAATCAGGCCCAGCGAAGCCGTTGAGGAGAAAGCGGCGGCTGTTGCTTCGGTAGTGATACTAATGGTGGAACTCATAATTTACTCCTTCACAACCATTCGATATAGAATGGTTTTTAATTTTTTGTACCTGTGCAATAGCCGCACAGGGAAGGGAGATGATGGGGGGAATTACCCCCCGCCCCCCGCCCCCTTCGGGGAATTTTTCGACCTATTGCACAGGTCGAATTTTTTTAAAACAGTAGAAACGGCATAATTAGAAATAGCATAATATTGATAATTCCGTGGCAAATTATTCCTCCCCAGATACTGCCGGTTTTGTATACGATCCACCCTAAAAAGAGAGACAGCAACAGCGCGCAAATTGGATTGAGGATGGAGCGGTGCCCGATATGCAGATTGGTGTACAGCCCGGCAATGTAAAGCACGCCGGTACGGCCCATTACGTCGGTGGCTGCCCGCTGCAAAATGCCTCGGAAGATAAGTTCTTCGGAAAGGCCGGTGCTGATGAAAACGATCAAAGCCGGTATCAATACATCGGGCCAGACTAAATTTGTGATGAGGGGAATGGGTCTCAAGATTAAATAATAAACAAAACCAATAACGAGGCCGAGCGGCGCCAGAAAAATCTGGATGTACGGTTGTTTTAAACTTAAACCAATGTCCAACCGGCTAAAGCCGAGAATTTTAACCACCATAACGGCCACAATTAATAACGGGATGGTGATAATGAGGTACCAGTAAATACGCGGCAGGCTGATCATGGGTAAGGCCAGGCTGAGAATGCGGATCAGGGGAACAAAGGTTAAGCCCAAGAGCAGGCGATGAATATTTTCTTGCCACCTGAAGGCAGCGTTGGTTAATAATAAGATCAAAATAATACCGTGAAAGGTTAAGCCGATTTGAGGCTTGAAAACAAAGGTGCAGACTTCAGCCAGGGTGAGCAAGAACAGATAGACCCAGGCTGTGGTTGAAGGATCAAACGCGATCAGGCCGTTGAGCATTGATTGGGGCGTTGGCAGGGAAATTTCTTCCACGCTCGGCAGTGAAGGAGCCTGGCTTATGGCTCCGGTGGTAGCGGGTGACGAGGCCAGGGGCAGGGGAGCGGCGGTAAAAGTGTGGCTCAGATTTTGCACCCAACCGGCGGAACGTTGGCTGATTGTTTCTAACAAGGTGGGGTGGTGGAAGTTTGCCGCGGTTGGCCGGCGGTGATTTTTTAAGGTTGTGCGGACTCGTTTGAGAAGTTCGGTTTGCTGCAAGGCGGTTACAATCCGGGGGTCCACTCCCAATTCCGCCCCGTAAGAACCGGGAAGCGGCAGTTCAATAAGGCCGGCGTTATCCTTGTGTTTGAGGTGGCGCTTGATTTGATTCCCCTCTTCATAGCAGGTTGACGCATCCCACAGCAGCAGGTCGATGGGGGTATTTTCGGTAATGGTCAACGCCTCTTGCTCATTCCGCGCGGTCAATACGTGGTAGCCGTCTTGTTTTAAGCGGAAGAGGGTGTTTTTTATGGTTTTATCGGTGCTTACAATCAGAACGCTCATATCCTGTTTCCCTGGCGTTATCAATTTGTTAAAGAGCGGTGCGATAGTTAGAACTTTTTAATCTATAAAGAGTCTATCATAAAAAGTATATTTTTGAGGTTACGATGTTATTACAGCTTTGCCAAATTACAAAACAAAATTTTCTCTTTTATTCTGCACTTTTCACTTGTTTCTCTTCTTGGTTCTGCACATCCAACCAAAAATAAAGCATACGGTAAGGGAAAGCCTCACCTGATTTTTTTAGGACAAATGTCACCTTTTGTTTCCCTGGCCGTTGCTGCGGGTAGAAAGTTACATCAGACACCCATTGTTCTTGATTGTTCAATACTATGTTTGTTATAGGTGAAAAGTCCTCATCATCAATCCGAACAAATAATTCGTAAGGAACTGAGTCCTTCCCATGATTTACAATACCCAAGGTTATAACAACGGGTGTTCCCATAAATACTTGTTTCGTATAATTCCCAGCTACGCCATTTTTCCCCAATAGATAGAACTCGGCAAATTGTGGATTATTTTGACTGGAGACCCATATAAGTCGCCCGGCAGCTAATCCTAAAAATAGAATAACGATGATTTGAGCAAGTAATAATCCTTTTTGTACACCCGTATTTTGTTGCCAGATGGTAGATACGGAAAGATTGAAGCGCAGGATAAAACGGTTAGGAAGCGGTGTTAAATAACGGCGATATCCGGCAATGAAAGTCATCATCACAATCCAAACAGTGAGTATACTAAAGCTGGTTCTTAAATTAGTACCTATATAGTAGGTTGCGGCCAGATTTAACAGGCCGGTAATGACCATACTTAAGCCAAGACTTGAAAAAAATCGTTGCCCGTGGTTGATTAATTGCTCAGGATATAAAGCAGCAAGTAACGCATAACCGGGAGCATAGAAAATGTATAGCGTTCCTACCAGTACCCGTAAAGATGAGTTTGGTATCAGGTATATTAATCCTAACAAGAGTAGGCATAGGCTAATAAGGATGAATAAATCCGCATAGTTGTACCAGAATTGCTCTTTTGTACTATTCCTATTCATGGCTTTACACTCATTTTAATTGCTGTTGTTATACTGCCAGATTGTTATATCACCAGAAGTATAGATTTGATGCCAGTTGGTATCGTTCTCCAGCTTTTTAAAATCTTGCGGCGTGAAACGACCTTTTTCAGGCCATACATCGGTGTAGTAAGCTTTCTCGTAAGCAGTTACCCACAAGTAACCCGGCTTTTCAAATGTAAAGCCGAGTTCGTCTGTTTCATACCCAAAATGGGCCGGGGCATTTTTTATCTGCCAAGTAGGGTTTTGGCGCAATTGTTTTAATTCTTCTTTATTTACTACGGATGCAATCACAAAACCACCTTTTGAAGGGGTATAGATATGTTTGTCATCATCAACCACGGCTTTGTCTAGGAGGAAGTCAAGCCCTGCTTGTTGAGCATAGCTAAATTGATAATTGGGCTGCCCGATTAGGGGTGAAGCGTATGTATTAAATATACCAAGAATGGAGGACGCTACTAGAACAACCAATATGCCCCCTTTAAAAAAGAGCTTACCAACATTAGCCATACTATTAGCAGGTTTTTGGGTAACTGCAAGATAGTAAAATAGACTCCCGGCTAACATTGGTATAAGGGCTACCATAAAATTTGATAGCCGTAACGGATTTTGGGTAATCAAATCTCTGAACAAAGATAAGGTTGCAAGGACCCCAAATAAAATGGCGGAGGTGAACAGGGCTAAAATATGGATTGGAATTCGATTACGCCGGACAATCTGGATAAGAATCCATACGATGACCACACCGAGGGAACTTGCATATAAAATTGTTGGCCCATAGGTGTAGATGATCAATGAAATAATCTTGCTGAAGGAAAGTTCAGCTTGTTGAGCCGTACTCATATATTGTGCTAAATTTCGCTCTGCACCCAGTTCTTCAACAAAGGATTGGATGAGACGAGCTACCGTTGTCCCAAAAATACTGAAGGTCATAAACCATGTCAGCCAGGTAACGCCCAGGATAAGTAAGGGGATCATAAACATATTATTATATTTATCGGCTCGTTGAACGTGGTTCCAGATGTAGGCAAGGCCGAACGCTAGCGTGATAGTCGCAGCGGAAATAACTGCCCACGGATGAAGAAATGATAGTAAGATCATTATCAATACAAACGGGATCGAGTCCATCCAGCCGGTTTTCTGAAAGCGTGTTCGAAACAACCAGCCGACAAAAAGTGGCAGCATGTAGACTGCAAAGTGGGTAGGTCGAAAAATAATGCCGTAGGTGGAGAATACCAGGGGAACGGCCCATATTAATATCAGGCCTCTTACCCCGGGACGTTTATCTACAGTCCAAGCCACAAAAGCAAGGCTAGATAAGTAAACCAGATAGAAGAATATGGGGAATAACAGCGCAACGATTTGTAGCTCAAGACCTGTTAACAGCGCATAGACCGCACCCAAAATATGAGAAATCGGGTAAAAATTATCGGGCGCCGGATGGCCGTATTCTACAAGGTTCATCATTGAACTAAAGTGATTAACATCATCCCATTGGCTGGCAAAACCATAATCCCGTAAAATTTGTAAAGACAAAATCAGTATATTGGTTATTACGACGAGAAAAAATCCGTAAACCCAATTATATGACCGAGGGAACAAAAATATCTCCCCCAGCGCAGTAGATACCCCCAAGATTATTGTTGTGGCAATTAATACCCAAAAAAAAGCAGGATATACCTGATAGATATCGACTTCATAATCACCGTTTGCCGGGGTATTACTCGCTACAAGTAAAGCGATAGCCAAGCATAAAAAACCGACTATTTCTCCACTCTTGAGTAGCATTTTATTGAACTGATTATCTAAAATTTTCATCGGCAATCTTGATATAATAGATACACAAAAACCAGACAGTATAAATTGTTAAAGTGCAGTATTAATCATAAACCTCAATTACTATTTATACAACTGGGTAAGTCTGGAAGAATTTTTTACTGTCCAATGTATTTTAGCCTGGTTATACAAGTTACTCATAAACATTTGAATAGTTTTTAAAGTCGAGTTGAATCTTTCCATATTTGTTAAATTTCTTGCCTTTTTTCCAAAATAAGGAACATAGCCCAGGCAACTTAACATATCACCGGTAAGATTTTCAAAAATTTCTACCTGCCTGGAAGAAAGTGTATTTTCCCATGCCTTTATTCGGCTGATTTCTGGTTTTTTGCCAACAAGTGCATGTTGTTTACGTGTAAATGATGGAACTTTGAAGCCGTCACCTTTTATCATTTGGGGTTGATAATCTATATTTATAAAATTACAGGCGGTTTCTAAAGTTGTTGCCGGGTTACTAACCAAATCTTCATATCTCACTCGAATAACGCGCTCCGGGCCATACGTGGTTTCAGCTGCAAAACCAAAAGCGAGATTTCTAAGCCAAAAATAGGCAGCTTTGTCTATTGTGTTAGGTCCCCACGTTAACGGCATAATCGAAGCAGCAACAGCCCTGCCGTCTCTGACTAAATGTATCATTTTGGCATCAGGAAATAATGAGAAGAGTGTTGCAGCGTGTTTTACATTGGATGGCGTATGGTCAATCCAAATCTGAGGAGAACTTTTACCATTCATATGTCCATATTCATACACGAGCCGTTTTATCAATTCCGGGTATGACTCGACAGAATAATCAGATGATGAGGAATTTTGCAGGTCTAAGTCTACCCCCCAAACTTTAAAGAATGGATGCTTATCCATTTTATTCAGTATCAGTTGAGAATTAATTCGAGCCGGATCAATGTCACTTCCGCCCCATACTTCAATCATAAAGGGGGATTCTGGAACGCACAGGCATTCACTGTGAGATCCCAACATTGCGCCAAACAACGTGGTTCCACTTCGGTCGCATCCCCCAATAAAAACGGGTCTTATAGACATCGCCTGTTACATCCTTTTGTGTTTTAAGATTGGAGACTCGTTCTTATAGTTAGTCGCTTGATAGATGGTAGTCAAAATAGTTTGGTAGCGTTTGCCGGCTGCCTCAAGGCTATAGTTTTGCTCAATTAATTTCCTGGCTTGTTTGGTAATTGTTTCAAGATGGGGATAATTAATTGCTTTAATGGTACCTTGAACAATTGCCTCTGGAGAATTGTTCTTTAGCAGAAATCCCGTTCTCTCCTCAATGATAAGATCAGGAATACCATCAACTCCTGTGGCTAAAACGGGAGTACCACACCCCATTGCTTCTAAGAGAAGGTTAGGGAGACCTTCCATAAGAGAAGGAACAACAAGCAATTTTAGTTGATTGAGATAACGGGGCATATCATCATGTTCTATCCATCTTAACCAACTCACACGGTCTGCCCAAGGTTGATTGCGTAATGCTTGTTCAAGTTCTTTGTCAAGCCTGCCTGTACCAATAATCTGGAAATGCAAGTCCGGCTCATGTTCCAGTATTAATGGAATCGCTTGTACAAATTCTTGTACTCCTTTTTCAACCACCAACCGACCAATGAATCCAACTAAATTTTTACGCACCTGGATGGGTGTATGAATCTGAAACTGGTCTGGATTTTCAAGAAACAAGGCACCATTGTGTAACTTGGTATGGAAAGGCACTAATTCTTGATGTGTTCCGAGTCGAAGGCTGTCTACTAAAATTCCATCAGAAAAAGTAAAGTTAATTCGGGCCAACGAGTCTACCAGTGCCGTTACAGAATTATCATAATTCATCTTTGCAGACTGGGCAGAGATTCCCCAGGAAGTTACTAAAACTTTCTTTTTTAGGAGTTTGGCCAATAAGAGAGGAAGTTGATAGTAGACGCCCATAAAACAAATAACAACGTCTATCTTACGACGAAGGCGAACAACTTGCCAGGCCAATAGAATCTGGGCAACGATAACCATAGCTACCCAAACTATGGCCGAAAGCCACCTGGGACGTTTTTGAGAGAGATAATGCAAGCGTACTCCGATATCAACTATTTGAACTTGATCAGGCCAAGAAAGATTAGGGGGAATCTTACCCCCTACAAAAACTGTGGGTGTTGTTAGCGGAGCCACCGTTGTAGCCAACTTATTAGCAAAGTTCAGAACATTGGGTGCTGCAAAAGGAAAAACCAAAATAGCCGCACCCTTGTTCAAAATATTTTTGTCTTTCATCTGGTTGACCTCCTTATAACTGGATGAATCGTTCAATATTACAGGATAGGCACTGTATCTGTTCTGCAAAACAGCCACTAATACACCAATCAATTGCCCACTGAGCCAACCTATCCCCACGCCAAGCAGGCCGTATACTCTCCCCAGCACAACAATGAGCATCAAAGAGAGAATGGCAATAATTCCTGAATGGCACATAATGCTGAAATTATTTTGTCGAATGCGATGCTTGATAATAATGAATGTGTTTGTCGTATAAGGGAATACTGAAGCCAAGAATAATATCAGTAAACGATAGTTTGTTACATACTCTTGCCCAAAGATAGAGAGAAGAAAACGGGATAAGGCGGCAAAAACAATAACGATAGGAACCAGACCTATTAATGTCAGTTTCATAATCCGCCAAAATGTTTTTTCATCAGTATCGTGTTTATTAGAAGTTCGAGCAAAAACTGATGTTGCTATTGAAGTTGGGACGATAAATAGTATATTTGCCAGCATCCAATTTATGTAAAAGTGTGCATTAGCTTCGGCTCCCAACAGTGTTATAATCACTAAAGGATAAATTAGAGGAGGGATTCTCCACAATAGTTGAGAAAAATGATTAGCCAGAGCATAACTCACCTTATCTTGTATAACTGATCCGGTAAAAAGAGGGAACATTCGGTAGTCAGGTAAAATTCTGGGTATAAATACAGTGATAGAAATAGAAAGGGTAATCAGAGCAGCTATCCCCACAGCAAGTAGGAGTCCAATAGCTCCAAAAAGAAGTCCAATAGTCAGAATGATTCCAATGCGAATCATATTTGCTATTAAGTTTCTAACAAACGTAAAGTGTGTAGCCTGAAATGCAATGAATATTCTGTCTAGTAATTGCGCCGAGCTAAATGCTACAGCAGATCCTAAAAACAGACATAGATATAAACTTGATTCCCCTATCTCATCTAAGTCAGGTGCCCAAACAGGAATACCAACAACAAATATTGTTGAAACAACCAAGGTGCTGATGGCCCCAACAACCAGGATAGAATTGACAAAGGATACTTGTTTGGCACCTAGAGAGGGAGCAAACTTGATTGATACCGTTCCTAACCCCATTTCGGCAAATGTAACCAGAAATGTTAATGTAGAAATATAAGCTGCACCCAGCCCCACCTGGACTGATGTGTAATTTTGGGCAGCTAATGTCCAGAACAAAAATCCAAAAAAAGAGCCTAAACCGGTATTGGCGATAAGAAGAACACTATTAATGACGAGAGGCTGTTCATTAGCTTTAACCATTCTGTACAGCTTTTTTGTTATAGAATAAGGGTGTAATTGCAAATTTAGTGACATATTACGCTACTTAATTGAATTCTTATTTTTGGTTTCAGGTTTCTATTTAATCTAAAAAAATGCTTCTTCCATCATAAGAAGAATCTTTAACTGAAATATCCATTAAACTTAACAAACTAGGCGTAACATCGTGCAAATCAATAGTATCGCAAGTAACTTGATGGTGACTACGCATCAGAAACGAACCTGTATCGCTGCGGTGGCTGCCGGGTACAACGTTATGGGCCGCTGCCTGAGTGATAAGTGGAACCTGGACAGCCCACCCTAAACCGTACCCATACTTAAATTCTAAAACAATATCAGGATAGTTAGTAATAAACGGGCCTGAATAAATATCTTCACGGCGCGCGATGAATTTTAGTAAAGGGGTTCTATCGGGTAAGATGCAGGTTTGCTGCAATAAGGCAATAATTTCATCCCGTACAGTTTCATAATCTCTGCCATTTAAGGCGGCCTTATTAACAATTACCCCTCCATAAGAATAAGACTTGATGCCCGACATATCGGAGGCATAAGCTATAGTTTTATCCCAATTGATCGAGGTTGGTCTGGTAAAAGTTTGCACGAGGCCCGGAAAGTTCCGCAGGATGCGCCCGGCAATTTTACCCAATCCAAACCGGCTAACCGAACGGATTGCCAAGCGTTTTGATTTTTCAAATAAGTTAAGATGAGGGTTTGTTTTAAAATTTCGGGCTGATAGGAAACCGGCTTGCCTCAATACTTCATTAATATTGACCAGGTTAAAAGGCCGGCCACCGTGTCCGTGATCGCTCATAACAATAACTGTTACATTGTCATCGACAGCCTCCAAAAAATTTCCAACGATTCCATCATAAAGTTTATAGGTATCCGGTATGATGTGTTGCAAAGGATGGCCCTCTACAAAGCCGGGGTCGTCCGGATCATAATAATTCCAAAAAAAGTGTCCAATGGCATCAAGGGTGGACCAGTATACAAAGAATACATCCCAGTCGAGCTTCTTTAAGAGTTTCAAAGCAAATTCAGCATCATTCTGCGCTAAAGCTGCCAATTTTTGGCTATGTCTGGTTAAAGCGGCAACGCCAGAATCCGGCAAACCACGCACGCCAAGAAGTAAATCTGGGTTGGGGTATTCGTCTAAGACGTCGGGTACTGTTGCTTGCACATCCACTACACTCGAACCCCGCGCCACCATAACCCCCGGGGTGGACCACACAGGGTAGCAAAGATGGGGAAAAATAGCATGAGCATCGTGTCCTGCCTGCCCAATGATGTCCCAAAAAGTTTTGCCTTTTAGGGCCTCGTTACTGCTGCCTATATTGAGAATCTGGTATGATTTCTCCAAAGGGTCTACAAATCTTACCACCCCATGTTGAGCCGGATTAAGTCCGGTTGAGATGGTAGCCCAAGCCGTATCAGAGTCAGGTGGAAATGTTGATTTTACCTTTAAGTCCGTACCGTTGCGGCGCAAGGTTGTGAAGTTGGGTAAATCATCTGCCAATTCTTCTAATATTAAGTGATCGAGTGCATCTATACCTAATAGCAATACTTTCATAAAATAGCCTACCGTTCTCCCAATTGTGCCTGGGTAAACTCTTTAACTACGGTTTTGTGCAATGGTTCCAATTCATTTTCCCCATTTAGTTGTTTGATCTCAGGACGCGATACCAGTTGTTGATACCAGATCCGCCGCTCACGCAGATAGTCAATATGTGGTATATCAGTTTTTCTAGAGAAGGCGGTTTCTTCCGATAGATCAAGTAAAATTGTCAAACGAGGCATTGGCAACCAAGCTAACCCCTGTTCAATCGCCAGTTTAGTTTGAGCAGGTGAGTACTCTAAGTGCGCGGCTAAATCGCTAATAATTGTATCGTACACATACCGATCCGAGACCACAATTTTCTGACTCATCAAGTGCGGCAGTAGTTTAAACCAAATTTGAACGTAATAATCAACAAGAATGGCTGCGGTATAGATCCATGTTAATAAGGGGTTGCGCATTGTTTGTTTTTTATTGGTTGTGTATAGTTGATAGGCCCGCCATTGGTTATGTTTTCGTAAAAAAAACACGCGCCCCAACGCCATTAATAAGCGTGAAACAATGGGGTAGGTCCGACCATATATGTAAACGGCAGACTTTCCCTCTCTTTTTAGGGTATTGACCAGCTTACGCGCCAGCGTAGTTTTGCCGGCTCCATCCATCCCGGTAAAACAAATTAATTCCATTTTTCTCCTGCCATTACTTGTTGATAATAACCCTGCAATTGATCAGTAATAGACGACCAAGAAAATGCTTCAACTTGGCGACGAGTAGCCGACGTTTCGTTAGAAGCAAGCATCTTTTGAATACAAGGTAAAAAAGAAGTGGTTTGATCGACAAATTTCAATCCTTGACCTTCGGTAAAAATATGGTCAAGGCCGCTAAATCGGGTTGTGACCACGGGCAGATTGCAAGCCATTGCTTCTAACACCGAAAGCGGCATCGTCAAACTGCTGCCCGGAAAAAGTGGAAATACATAACAATCTGATAACATGTATAACTCTTCTACGTGGGGTTGATACCCTTTGAACAGGCGAAAACCGGCTTGTTCAAGTTGAGCTATCAAAGTGTGATCTGTTCCCATATATAAACTGCCTGCAACGACAACCTGAATTTTGGCTTCAATCAACGCTTTAAGAATAGGCAAATTGCGGGTAGCATGTAAATGACCTACATGTAACACAATAGATTTGCTAGGATCAAGATTATATTTTTTACGCAGTTGCTGTTTTTGTATCGCCGTCGCAGGTTTGAAACGGTTAAGATCAACACCGTTTGGCAAAGAAGCTACAGGACAGTTTAATTGTTTAAACAAACGATCTCCCATACTGTTTTGAACCAGAATAAGATCAGGTTGTACTAGTTTAATTAGCCACTTTTGAATCGGATTAATTGTATTGTGAATAAAATAATTTTCCGCACGCAACGCTGAAATTACAATAACAATATGTGGTAAAAACCACCTTACCAGCCGGGAAAAGATAAAACTAGAATTTGTGGGTTGAGCAACAATATGTACAAGTTCACAGTCACTTTTGATAAGTTTTTTCCAAAATCCAATGGTCCCCATACGTTTAACGTTTAGTCGAATAACCGTATTTTTTACCTCTAGTTCTTTGGCTAAGTAATGACTTGTGTTTTTATAACCCTCATCCAGATGAGGAGAAAAATCACCTACAATACAGATTTTCATAGTTCCGCTATTTCTCTTGAGATAGATCTTTTTGAAAGTGATGCTTGGTAAACATTCTCAAGTTTAAGGCCAATTTGTTGCCATTCGTAAAGTTGTTCTACTTTTTCCCGACCCAACTGGCCCATTCGTTGGCGCTGTTTTACAGATAGATTTATCATTTTTTTTAATTGATGGGTTAAATCCTCAACACTTTCAGCGTCTACCAAAAAACCGTCTTTATTTGAGGTAACAACAGAGCGTACACCGGGAATATTACTGGCAATAACCGGTGTGCCACAAGCCAGCGACTCAATAATTACCAGCCCAAATGACTCTGCTGAAGAGGGTAATATGGTTACATCTGCGCTTCGGTAAATTGGTGGCAGGTGTGGCTGTGGGATATTACCGGCAAAAATTATCCGGGAGTTTATGTTCATCAAAGCGGCTTGTTTTTGATACGCGGCTCGGAGATCACCATCTCCAACTATCATCAACCATACCTCCTCAGGCAGAGCTTGGGATGCTTGTAGCAATCGGCCCAAACCTTTGTAATGATGTGCTTTGTCCAGTGCGGCCACAAAGAGGAAAAGGATGGCCTCTTTGGGTATACCGTAGTGGGTTCTAATGGTTTGTCCCCTAGGATGGAATTTTATTGTATCAACACCATTGGGTATCTCGATTATCGGCAGTGTATCGCGGCAAATCAAACGGCGTAATTTACTGTGTTGAAAATGATCACAGGTGACAACACAAAGTGCAGCCGCATGATTAACGGTGAATCTGGCTGAAAAATATTGGTATATAGAGAAGATAGATTTTCTCAAACCGTAACCTATCAAATCGTTATGTAATGAAATAATCAAAGGACTGTGATATAACGACGAGGCTAACTTTACAAATTCTGCTCCCAAGATGAATGGATAATGAATGTGAAGAATATCAAAATTTCGCAGTGTAAACAGTAATTGAGGCAGAAGTGGCGCATTGCCAATTTGCATTAATGAACGTAATCGGTGAATCGTGACTCCTTCATGATTTTCTTGATTGGGTGTATTAGGTACAGCTACCGTAAAAACATGCACATCATGTCCGCGATGAGCCAATTCACGGGCATTATGGAAACAAACGTTGCCTGTTCCTCCACTATAAGGTGGAAAAGTAGCAGTTATATGAGCAATCCGCATGGTGTTGTACCCCAATTACTCTTTCGTATAAAGGCAACCAAGAAAACTTTTCCCAACAAGCATATAACTTCTTTCCAAGGACTTCTCAAATACCTTCCAACACATTGCTGATTTCCCGTCAGGAATATCGGCCCGGCCAGGAAAGTATCTTCAGCGAATAAGGGCCAATACCAACCGCTGCCAGATAAAAAATAACGGATCAAAAACCAGGTGCGCGGCCTGAGCTATAGGGCCGCGCCCGGTCTGCTCGTAGGCCAGGTGGAAGGTGCATTGGGCCAGCAACTCCCGGTCCGAGATCCGTTTTATCCTTTGCGTTTGTTTTCTGCTTTGCCTGATCTCAGGCCAATGGGTCACAATCCAGTGGTAAGCGCTTAACTTATTAGAAAAGTTCTTTCGCTCCCGTACCACCACAAACCCCCAGGTGATGATTTCGGCCAGTAGCAGGGCGGGCAGTAAAAGCAGTAAGCTGCGCCAACTCAGGGTTTTGAGCAGTTTGAGATACCGGTTCCGCTCCTGAAAATAGGTTTTCTGCGGGCCAAAGCGTAAGGTGTAATCGTGATACACCACCGATTCCGGCACGTACAAACAACGATAGCCCGCCAGCCGCGCCCGCCAGGAGAGGTCGGTGTCTTCCATATACATAAAAAAGGTCGGATCGAAGCCGCCGACTGCGGTGAAGACGTGGCGGATAATCACAAACGCCGCGCCCGAAACCGCATTCACCTCTCGTTGATCCGGCAGGCTGTTTTTATCCTGGCCTGTCCCCCGGCACAGGGTCAGGCCGGTGTAGTGGCTGTTGTTGCCGCAGGTATTGATAACTGCCCGATCTTTGAGCAGCAAAATTTTCGAGGTGGCCAGCCCAAAACCGGGGTTCGTGTCCAGGGCGTCAATTAACGCATCCAGCCAGCCGGGCACTACCACTGTATCCGGGTTGAGAAAGGCCAGATAGCGGCCGGTGGCGGCCTGAGCGCCCAGATTACACCCCCGGCTAAAACCGGAATTGCTTTCGCTTTGTACCAGCCGGACCGTAGGAAAGTTTTGGGCCACATACGCCGCGCTGCCGTCGGTAGAGGCATTGTCTACCAGGATAATTTCATCGTTTTGATCAAAATCGGTCAGCAGCGAGTTGAGGCAGTTGGGCAAATAGTGCCGGCCATTGTAATTTACTATAATAACGCTGCATCGAGCCGTTTCTCGCCACTTTAGCGCGGTTAAACCTGTTTGTTGAATTTCCTGCGTGAACATTGCCATAGAGCCTCCTCAATCAGCTCATTTACCGTTCTTTGGAAAATAACAGGCGCAGTAGCGGCTGCCGGGTATGAACAATCAAGCCGGTCAAAAAAATCGATACCCCCAGAATGGTGAATGGAAAGGCCGCGGCTAACTGGACCAGATTTGTTTCGGAAGGCGCGGGGTAAATATCAGGCAGCCATAACCCGCCGATTAATCCCAGCAGCAAAAGAAGGGTTCCCAATATATTGGAGCAAAGAAGCGGGCGGTGACTGGCTGTCAGGCTTAAGACCCCGGCCAACACCAGCAATCCTTGCATGATAACCGACCGCTTGGCCGGTTCTTCGTAACGAACCGTAATAGGGACTTCGGCCACGCGCAAATTAAATTTGCGGGCCAGAAATTGCATTTCCGACTCAACGGCAAAGCCGTGGGATTCAAACGAGATCGCCCGCAGCGCTTTAGCGGAAAATGCTCTAAACCCACTCTGGCTGTCGGTAAGGGGAATGCCGGATATTTGGTTGAGAATCAGGTTGAAAAGGCGGTGGCCCCACACCCTGTGCTGGGGAATATGGCTGGTATGTTGCAGGTAGCGCGACCCGACCACAAGGTCGGCCTCGCCTGCTAACAGGGGAGTGATGACTCTCCTTGTTTCCTCCGGCAGATGCTGCCCGTCGGCGTCAATGGTAACCACCATATCCGGGTTTAATTTGCACGCTTCGCGGAACCCGGTGCTTAACGCCGCGCCTTTTCCCTGGTTTTGGCTGTGCTTCACTACGATGGCGCCGGCTTCCCGGGCAATTTCAGCCGTCTCGTCGCCGGACCCATCGTCTACAACCAAAACGGTATTAACATAACGGCGCATGTTGAGTACCACATTTCTGATAGATCGGCCCTCGTTAAAGGCAGGGACAATAGCAACCACCATCTTATGATCGAAGTTATGAAAAAATTGAAATTCTGTTTTTATATTTCTTTTTTCTGCCGGAGCAAAGTTGTAATAAGAAGCTAAGGCCATGATGCTATCCTCCGTTAAGACTGGTCCTGAGTGGCGTTCAAGATGAAGGTGATCAATTCTTGAGTCATCACTATTTCAATTGAGGTTTTTAAGGAACGTACGGCAAAAAATGATCGGTTGAAGCTAAAGAACAGTTTTTGTAAGTATCATCTCCTGGTAAATTTGCTGATGAGGTTGGCTCTACGCATCGCTTATGTGTACCAACTCTGATAGCTCAGGATAAATTTTTAAGATTTGTTTGATAGGTTTACCCCGGTGGCGTTGGGGAGGGCTGGGCCAATTACTGTCCAATTCATATAAGATAGGTAAAATATTGCGGGTATTGCGGCTAACCGTTGATTTATTTACCTCAAACAAAAAGCTAAGCGCGTTTGTGTTGGGGGAGGTGTGCAGCAGAATTACGGTCATTAAGAGGCGCTCTGTTAACTTGAGCTTATAGCTCGGCCCTCCCCCCACGCACCGCTTTCGATCGGGACGGTCGAGCCGGTAATAATTTTCCCGAAGCCAGAGTGGTTCCAGTTTTTGGACCAGTTCATCAAATTCAATCACATTTAGTCCGGTCAGTTGGTTGAAAAGGATTGGATGAACTTTCAGTTTTTTGTAAGTGATCATGCCGCGTAATCTCATTCTTTGTGTTGATTACGCCCATTAATATTTTGTAATTATCGTGCAACAACTATGAAGTATGGTACAACACTCTTTTTATGCAACAAACCCCAAAAGTTGGGGGTTAGGCGTATCCAATAGTACTAACCATTAATTGGGGATGATTTTTAACCGATTATTGATCTATCGTATCCAGATAAAGTTGGTTGAGCCGTATTGCCTATTGGTTTTGATCCCTGACCGTGATAAGATGGAAGTTGGTTCACCTGGCCTCTGAAGAGTGTTCTTTAAAAAGTTCAATGACGGCACTGTTGGCTACACTTTAAGTAGTTAACCCGGTACGCGGAGGTATGAAGGTGGGGGACCTTAAGGAGGTTAATCTATGCAACGATCCATACCTTTTCTCTGGATAGTGGTGATAATTCTGCTGTTTTTGAATTTATCTGTCGTGTATAGCCTCAACCAAATCAGGCTGGTTGCCATTGGCACGCTGGTTAAAGTTGAAACAACCCTGGATCAGTTGGCTAACCACGAGATTGTTTACCATGTGCAGGTGAACCAGCCGGTGCCTGTTCAAGCGGAAATTCCTTTTAATCAGATCATAGACATTCCTTTGGAAAGCATATTTTCTCTCCCCAACCGGCAAGCAGCCGATATTCCCCAAAACCTGGTCATTCCCGTAGAATTCAACGACACAATTCATATAGACACCGAAGTTCAGTTAAATACAACCGTGCCGGTAAAAGTAAAACTGGCGGAAACCTCGCTGCGGAGTTACCTGGAATTGGCCAAACTTTATTCCTCTCAATTGAGAAGCTATCTAATGCTGCGTGGGGGAGTTCCAGAGGCAACGCTGTATGTTGATCGCGGCGGGCTTGAACAGGATATCGAACCCACCCATCTGGTTGTTTCTTCCGTTTCAACACCGCCGCGCTCTCACGCGGCGGTAGTTGATCAGTCCGATGTTCAACCTGCCGCTCCGGTTTTTGTTACCGCCACCCCCCCGTCCGCTGCTCCGGAGGCTGATACCCAGGTGGTGGTGCGCCCGATTATTGAACCGGTTGAACCTCCGGCAGATGTCACGCCGCCACCAACCTCCACCCGTATGCCAACGCAACCGCCCGGCGAGAACAAGGCCACACCCACACCCCTTCCTACAGCTACCCCTAACCCCTCGCCCACTGCAACGAACCTTCCCCCGGAACCAACAGCCGATCCTTATGCGGCGCTGCGGGCCTACGTGGAAGCTGTCTCACAATGGGGAGACCAGATTGTGCTGGCCGGCGAGGATTTCAAAAAAACTGTATTAGACTTTTCGGTAGGAAACATCTCTTTGGCAGAATTTAAAACAGAGTTTTTAGCCTTCGAGCCAAAAGTCAGGCAGCCGATTGAGCAAATAAAACAGATTCCTCCCCCGCCCGAAGCAAAAGAGGCGCATCAAAAATTGACCTCCGGCTTGGATCAATGTACCCAGGCCATGGATTTGATGAAAGCGTGGTTTGACAACCCCCAAACCGGCACCAAAGAGACCGCGGCAATTTTGGTTTTCAGTTGCGTGAATCAGGTGGAAGAAGCAGAGGCAGACCTGCGCCAGTTACTTGACCGTTAGTTTCGATAGAGCTAAATATGAGGTCTTTTTGGAATTAACGAGCCTGGACGTGCAGAACCTAGGCGCTGACGGCACGTGGCAGGTGCGGCTGCTCGATCCCGCTGTAGATGGCCTGGCCCGAACTTTCTTTTGAAACGCTGCACCACCAGGTAAATGTGTTTGAGTTTGAGGCGGACTCGCTGGCGGTTTTGCAGCAGCGATTGGCCCGGGGCGTGGTTTCCTTTTGATTGGACGGCCCCCGGTCTGATGAGGATAATCTTTTTACCTGGGACAGTGGTTTCCACGGTCAGGAACATCTGGAGTCCGGGCCTGTTTTGCGACCGGGAGTGATCCCTGCCGAATCTGAATTTGAATATTGGCCCCACCAGGAATGCCGGTGTCATCAAAAGTTATCAGGTGCATAATGCCGCCTATGTTACCCATAATGATAGCAATGGTGCCACCCTGGAACAGGTGAGTTTTGATCTAACCCCGCTGGACGGCGCAAGCCGGGCTACAAAGGTCTATGTTCAAGTGGTCAGCGGCAGCAATGAGTGGTTCCCTTGCACTGCCGGAAACACGTCTGATTGGGAGTGTCCCATTTCAGCCATCCCCGTTGCCCAAGTCAATGCCTTAAATGTAGTGGCGACCGAGTAGACTGGGTTTTGGTAGTTTCACGGACACCCATAATCCGCCCGGCACACCGGCGGGCGGTCGCCGCAGGTGGTATTGAGGCGCATGCCCAGATAGGGCGAGGGATCAATTGTATTAGCCAGGTCGGTTTCGTTAAGAAACTGGCCGTTTTTGTCTCTAACAATGCTGAAATGCAGGTGCGTGTCGATGGCCCAGGGGGTGCTGGTGTAATCGCCCTGGTAGCCCAGCAGGGCGCCTTGTTCAACCGGCAGTTCATACGTGCCCGGCGGAATCTGGGGGAGGATGTAACTGTTGCCCTCGGCGTCGGCCATGTGGGTATAGTAGGTCCAAATTTGTTGGCCCGGATGGAGCGGGTCCTGGGGGTGGCGAATAATGACCGCGCTGGTCCACTCCGGCAAACGGGTCAGGTAGCCGTCGTAGGCGGCGTACACGGGCGTGACGCCGTTGCCTTCCAGTCCAAAAATATCCAGCCCGGAATGATGGGTGGTGCCTAAAATGCTGTCGCCGTACAAAATCCCGATCCAGCCATTGGTGGGTACCACAAAGGGCGCGCCGTCGCAGCGGGTCAGGCTCTCAGCCACGGGCAAGTTTACGCTTTCGGGGGCAACTTTGTGGCGCAGGTAGTCTATCGTACTGCTATCATCCAGCCTGGGGCCGGCGGCGATGTACAAAATGATGAGGCAGACAAAGATCAGGGCCACAAACGCCAGTAACTTTTTCACAACAACCCCGTCATCAAAATCCACTGCCATGCCCAAAACGCTATCATACCCAAAACAATGGTCAACAACAAATTTTTGCTGATCCAACCCACCGCGCAGGCAATGAGCGCGGCCACAAAATAAGGGTTGGTGTAACTGACCATCATTTCATCGCCGGAGGGGATGAGCACCGCCGGCACAATAATGGCCGTGAGTACCGCCGGCGGCACGTAGCGCAGCGCGTTCTCCAGCCGGGGCGGGAAGGTGATCCGCCCGGCCACCAGAAACATGGAGTAACGGATGCCAAACGTCACGGCCGTCATCCCGCCGATGAGGATCATTTCATTGGTTTTCATTGGACCTTCTCCTTGGTGGAAAAAATTTCTACAACCACGCCGGCCGCAATCCCGGCCAGCGCCGCCAGGATCAATCCCAGTTTGTGCGGCAGCGGATAGGCCAGCAGCGCCACCACACCGGCCACAATCGTAGTGGCCCACATCGGCCGATTTTTGAGATAAGGGATGACCATGCCGATAAACGTGACCGGCATCGCAAAATCCAGCCCCCAGGCGGCGGCGTCGGGGATGCGCCGGCCCACCATCAACCCCAGAAAGGTGCAAAGCTGCCAGTTGAGGTACATGAACAACGCTGATCCCAGATAATACCATTTCAAATGTGGTGCGTCGCCTACCTGGAGATAACGCGCGGCCACTACGGCAAATGTTTCGTCGGTGAGCCAGAAAGCGAGCGGGATTTGCCAGCGCTGCGGCAATTTTTTGACATACGGGGCCAGCGTCGCCGAATAGAGCGCGTGCCGCAGATTCACCACAAACGTGGTCAACACAATAATAGGCCAGCCGATGCCCGCCGCCACCAGCCCCACGGCAATAAATTGGGCCGATCCGGCAAACACAAGGGTCGACATAGCCATGGCCGCCCCAAACGAAAGCCCGCTGTTGAGGGCCAGCGCGCCGTAAATGAGGCCAAAGGGAATGGCTCCGACGATGAGAGGAAAGGTGTCTCGCGCGCCGGTTAAAAATTCGGTCCGGCGCGACGAGGGCATTGTTTTGGAGTAGGCTGTTGCCTCAGTCATGCGTAACCTCAATTGAATGTTTTTTTGGTCGTGGAATGATCATCGACGACAGACGACCGACCACTGTGAAAAACCGTGTGGTCGGTCGTCTGTCGTCAGTCACCAAGTCAACGGGTATTAAGTTCTGGCGTATTATACCATTTGTTCGGCCAGAGCTATGGCGCCCAGCACGCCAGCTTTATTGCCCAGGCCCGGCGGCACAATATAGGTGTCGATGTGTTCCAGGATGGCGGGCGATTGCACGTAGCCGTTTAAATATTCCTGCACTTTTTGGCGGACAAGCGGAAAAAGCTGCTCCTGCTCCATCACGCCGCCACCCATAATGATGCGCTGCGGCGACAGCGTGCAGATAAAATTGACCAGCCCCATCGCCAGATAGTGCGCCTCAATGTCCCAGGCCGGATGATCGGCGGGCAGGGTTTGGCCGGGCCGACCCCAGCGTTGTTCCAGGGCCGGGCCGGCGGCCATGCCCTCAAAACAATCGCCATGGAAGGGGCAGGTACCGGGGAAGTCATCATCAGGATGCCGGACCAGCCGGAAATGACCTACCTCCGGGTGAAGCAAGCCGTGCATAAGTTTGCCGTTCACCAATCCGCCGCCGCCCAGGCCGGTGCCGATGGTCAGATACATGAATGTATCCAATCCCTGCGCCGCTCCCCAGCGATGTTCGCCCAGGGCGGCGCCGTTGGTATCGGTATCAAAACCAACGGGAATACTCAAGGCGCGTTCCACGACCCCGGCAAAGTCGGTGTTGGCCCAGTGGGGTTTGGGGGTGGTGGTGATATAGCCAAACGTTTCGGAATTGGGGTTGGGGTCTACCGGCCCAAAGGAGGCAATGCCAATAGCATCCAGCGGTTCCTGCCGGGCCTGTTCCTCAAAATAGTCAATGGCCCGGCCAATGGTTTCTTTCGGCGTAGTGGTAGAAAACCGAACTTCGTTCCGCAGGTCGTCCGGGCCGGTGCCAACGGCGCATACAAATTTTGTGCCGCCGGCTTCAATTCCGCCAAAAAGTGTCATTATGCACCTCTCTGAATAGTTTATTTTTTATTCCCATCCTCTTGGAACGTGAGAGTCAAACCTTGATGTCTCTAACATCACGTTCCTGAATCCGTACTGATGGTAACACAAAAAAGTAAGGTGGCAAAGATTATCAATTGTGTGTGACGGCGCTTGTTGCCTGAATGATTATGACAAGCAAAACATACCCTCGAATTAATCCAAAAGGGAATATCGTCGTATTCCCAATGACTATCTTTCGAGAAAATTATGAGGGGGGATGCAGATCCATCTTGACTCACATTTGGCGAACACGAATTATTTGTGGGCGATTCACTTTTAGCGCCGAGATTGTCGCCCGGCCTATTGGGCTCAAGCCAACAATCTCTGTATTCATCTGACTCCAGGCAAAATGATCTGTCCAGTTTTGAAGGTGGGGATGAAAAAGAGGAACCATTTCATTACTAACGGGGTCGAGCGCTTCTTGACGATTGGCCTTGTACCGATTACAGGTGGGGCAGGCCAGACAAAGATTTTCGAAAACAGTCTGGCCTTGGGCAGAACGTGGAATGCTATGCTCAATCTGTACCTTCTCAATAAACTGGGGCAGAGTTGGTTGAGCTTGTCGAAACCAACGGTCTTCGACAGGCTCAGACCTCGTTCCCCCGAAATATTGAGAAGATACCTCAATCTCAAAAATGGCCACGGTGAGTGCTTCTGCCGTTTGACAGTAAGCGCAGCGGTAAGAAAAATGGGTACGTATTTTTCGTTGAAGTTCAACCGGAATGTAGACGCTCATGCCGCTTGTAGTTTTTCAGCCATACGTTTCTCCAGCTCATGCTCAATCAAAGTGGAGGTTTCAGTTAATTGTAGCATACTTGGGCAACCATACCAAAATCAGGCCGAGTTTGAAGCAGTTTTGACCGCAGCAAAGTATCGGCTACAACGAAAGTTCCCCCCGAACAATAGTCGCTGCGCCGCCGCCAACCTTTACGGTTTCAATCTCATCACGCGGGCCAACCACTTCTACGGTGGCCTGGCCGGGTCTATTCATCCAATGTCCCTGTTCGGCAATGAACTCTGGTTCTTCAATCAAATTGTAATGCCACAGGTATGCGCCCATTCCGCCGGTGGCGGAGCCGGTGAAGGGGTCTTCGATCAAATCGGGCGGCTCAACAAAGTGGCGGGCAAAGGTGTGGCCGGCTTCGGTGAGGCCCTGCAAACAGAAGAGGTGCGTGCTGAAGAAATCGGCGGTGGTCCGAAAGTGGGCATAGGCAGTGGCCTGGAAATCAATGCTTCGTAGCACATCCACATTGTTGACCGGGATCATCAATTGCGGTGTGCCGGTGCTTACGGTCTGGATAGGTACGTTGGGCAGCGCATCCTCCACGCTCAGGCCAAACAGGGGCATCACGTCTGCCGGGGGGTAGGTGGCCATAAATTGCGGCTTTTTTTGCGACATTACAATGTGCTGCACCACGCCCTGCCGGGCCAAAATCTCTACCGGGATCGGGCCTACCGGCAGTTCCAGGTGAAGGGTGGTGTGATCGCCGCTTAACTTGACGCGGCCCGTTTCTACCAGGGCAAAAACAGTGGCAATAGTCGGATGTCCGGCCAGAGGGATTTCTCCGGCGGGGGTAAAGTAGCGCGCGCCAAAATCGGCTGTGTCTGATTGCCGCACAAATGAGGTTTCCGAGAGGTTCATTTCGCGGGCAATGGCCAGCATGGTTTTGGCATCAAGATCATCCGTTTCAAACAAAATAGCGCAGGGGTTGCCGCCCAGAGGATGGTCGGTAAAGGCGTCAACCTGCATAAATGGATACGTAGGCATGAGGTCTCCTTTCGAATTGTGAATTATTAATGGTGAACAGTTTGATTTTTATTCAAACATATTTGGCCGGGAAAGTATACAGCCAATGAGGAGATTTTGGATCAGGCCAATTTTTGATTGGCTTGCCGGTCGAAAAAATCTTTGCCAATTTCAACGGCCCGTTGCTGAAAGGGCGGCAAGCGCCAGGGGATGGCGGTGGGATTAATCCATTGGACGGAGAGGATTTCAAAGGCGTGGGTAGAAATATTGTCGATTGGCTCGGTTAAGCGGCAGTAGTAGGCCAGGGCCAGACCGGGGGGCGTGGTGCTGCCCGGCTCGTTGCCCTGGGTATCGCAGAGGAGGAGCTGCTGAACCTCAACCGCCAGTCCCAGTTCCTCGGCAAGTTCCCGGCGGACGGTTTCAGCCGGGTTTTCGCCGATTTCTACCCAGCCGCCGGGCAGGCCCCAGTTGTAGTTGGGCCGGAAAACGTGTTCAACCAGTAAAACGTGGCCGGATGAGTTAAAAATCACGCCGACCGCGCCCACGGGTTGTTTTGGTCCAAAGATTTTGACCGCCAGCAGCAAGACCCAGCGCAAGGGGAGGGACTTTCTAAGCCATTTCGATAGGGTTTGTTTGAACATCAGAGATTTTCTGACAGGCTTTGAGGTAAGGGCTGGGCTTTTTTTTCAGAAGGAAGCGGCTGGCCGGCCAGCAGGGCGTGGTAAACCGCCGCGATTTCTTCGCCGGTATGATCCCAGGAGAAATGGGTGATCGCCCGCCGGCGCAGGTAATTGCCCAGTGTCGTTCGTTCGGCGGGGCAGAGGTCCAGAGCGCGATGAAGCGCGGCGGCCAGCGCCCGGCTGGTGAATTCCTGGGCATAGATGCCGCCGTCGCCTAAAAATTCCCGGCTGACCGGCATATTGAAGGATACCGTGGGCAGGCCCATGGCCATGTAATTCAGAATTTTTCCGCTGCCTTCGGTGGCCGAGAGTTTGGGCGCGACGGCAATGTGGCCCATGGCCAGATGGTAACATGCTTCCTGGTAGGGAATTTTGCCGGTAAAGGTTACATTTTCCGCCAGCCCCAACTGCCGGGCCATTTCCTGATAGCGCACAATGCCGGGATAGCCCATCAACAGCAGGTGAAAATCATCCCGCGTTTCTTTGAGCTGGACCAGCGCTTCCAGTAATTTGTCGATGCCCTGGTAGGGGGTCAGCACGCCCAGGTAGGCGATAATTTTTTTGTTGGGGGGAATTTCCCACGATTTTTTGAGTGCCTGGATATCGGCGGGATCGTAATTGTTGGCGCAGAAGGTGTCGGCATCCACACAATCCGGGGTGGCGATCACTTTGTGGGGCGGCAGGCCAAATTTTTCTACCAGCATGGTGGCGGCGTGGCCGGAACTGGTCAAAATGACATCGGCGGCGTGATCGATGCGTCTTTCCAGCCAATGAAGCGGTCGATAAAAGGGGCTGCGGCGTGACAAGAATCCGTGGTCAATCATTTCCGAGGTAAGGCTGCCCTGAAAATCAAATACCAGCGGCGCGCCGGTGAGTTTGCTCAACAGCCAGCCGATCAACCCGCCCTCGTGCAGGTGGGCGTGGATGATGTCGGGACGATGCCGCAGCGCGTGCCACACGGCCATAATGGCCAGCAGCACATCCAGATAAATTTTGTGGCGGGAGGAGCCAACGATCACCCGGTAATTAAAGGGAACGCCCCAACAGCGCCGCACTTCGATACCTTCGATGTCGCGGCCGTTGGGATAAGCCAGAATCGTTACCCGGTGGCCCTGTTTTTGCAGAATCCGGGCTTCTTCCAGGATTCTCACGTGCGCTCCGTAATCGGCAAAAAACATAGTGGGCGACAGCATGAGAATATGCAGTGATTTTTCAGGGGAGTGTTGTCTGTACAAAATTCGCGTCCCTCTCCAAGACGTTTTGATTTTACTTCAAGCCGGAAGGGAGGGCAAAAAAGCAAAAGTTGTAAAGGTTGATGTGTTAGCGCCGGAATCCGATCAGCCGCTTCATAAAGCTGGGCGCTTCTACCCTGGCCGGTTCGGTCAACGGATCGTTGAAGCGCCGCTGCTCGTAATCAACCTGCCAGTTATACCGCTCGACCAGCGCTCTATCCACCCATTCTATCAACGCCTCTTTTTGATCCTCTTCGGCCAGCATGGCGCGGAGTTCCGTTAATTGCGTAAGGTAGGTGTCCAGCCAGCGCAGCAGGTTTTGCCGGTTAGCCAGCATTTCTTCCACCACGCCGTCGGTGGTCCCCGCCGCCCCGGCGGTTGCATGTTCAAATTTCGGCCCGGCCACCTTGCGAATCTCGCGCCAGGCTCCTTGATGGGCCAGCGCGCTGACCAGCGTAACGCCCAACGCCGTCGGCAAATGCTCCACCGACGTCATCAATCCATCGTGTTCAACCGCATCGATAAAGAGCGGGCGTGCGCCAACGGCCTTGATCATGTCGATGATCAAATTTATGGCCGACTCATTTGCGCCGGGCGCGGAAACCAGGCAATAAAACCGATCTCTGAATAAATCCGCCTGCGCATTTTGATGCCCGCTGCCCGCCGCGCCCACCACGGGGTTCCCGCCCACAAAATGGGCGTGATCGGGCAGAGTCTCTGCCGCCCAGGCCAGCACGGATTCTTTGCTGCGGCAGGTATCGGTGATGACCACGCCCGGTTTTACATAATCGGCAATGGCTTCGAGGGTGGGGCGCACGCCATCCAGCGGAAGGGCCAGCACAATCAAATCGGCCTGGTCGCAGGCGTTCACCAGGTTCCACTCTACCCGGTCAAAAGCGCCTTTTTTTGCGCCGGCCTGGGCATGGGCTAATTCTTTATCGTGGGCTATGATCTGAGGGGCATCATCCATCTCTTTCAAGGCCAACCCCAACGATGTTCCAACAACGCCGGTTCCTACAATGGTAACGGTAAAATCGCTCATGTTGATCCTTTCCAGGGTGACAAAGTAGCAGAGTAGCAGGGTAGCAAAACAGATTATCTGTTATCCTGCTACCTTGTTACTTTGCTACCTTGCTACCTTGCTATCAATTCACATTATCGGCCCGCTGCAAGGCCGCCAGACGTTCATCCGCGCCTGTTGTTTTTTCGTGCGCCGCTATCAGGTGGACAGCGCCGGCTTCACACCCGGCGTTTTTGGCCCAGCCTGCGCCGATGGCGGGGTGGTGGGCGTGGATCACAAACGGACGCCGCCACCGGCTGATCTCTTCGAGGGCCAGCCACTGAGTGGTATCTTGCGCCAACCGGTTCAAGACCGAGGGCCAGAACGCTTTCAGCAGCACAATCAACACCCGGTGAAAGATGGGTTGGCCCAAACTTTTGCCCACATCGTGCAGCAGGGCGGCTTGCAGCAGGGCCGGGTCGGTGTAGCCGGCTTGCTGTAAGGCACGGGCCACGGCCAGCGCGTGTCGCCGGTCGTTGGGCGGCATGCGGGTAAACAACTGCTGCTGGGCGGGCGTGGTCAAAATAGATGCAACCCACGCCGCGTCATCGGGCGTGAGGCCATCTCTCACGCCGCCGGCCCAGCGCGGTAAACCGGCCCTGAGCGCGGCAAAAAATTGGTTGGCGCGGTATCGCGCCGGATGCACTGCCTTGGCGGGCATCATCTACAAGCCAAAGAATAAACTGGCAACGTTTCTGGCCGGTATCCAGACCAGCCAGCTAAAAATAGGGATGACATTGCCAAACAAAAATAACACCAGAAAAATAATGATGCTGTAAGGCCGAATACGATCTAAATGATGAACCAGGTGATTCGGCAGCAAGCCTCTCAGCACGGTAAAGCCATCCAGTGGAGCCAGAGGAATCAGGTTGAAGAAGAACAAGGCCACATTGATCAGCACAAAGGTGGTGGCCAGCGGCCAAAAATCGGCTACCGGCAGCCCCACCGCGATCAGTGCCGGGGTGATGGCTTGCCAGCCCAGCGCCACCAGCAAGCCCATCACCATATTGGAGAGCGGCCCTGCGGCGGCCACAATCATCGAACCAATTTTGGGGTCCATCCGTAACGCGCCGGGATTAAAGCGTACCGGTTTGGCCCAGCCCAATCCGGCAATGAGAATCAGCAGCGAGCCAAACAAGTCAAGATGGGCAAAAGGGTTCAGGGTCAGCCGGCCATCGTATTTGGGGGTCGGATCGCCCAGCCGGTAGGCCGTGTAGGCGTGGGCCAATTCGTGGACGGGGAAGGCAATCAACAGGATGAGAATTCGCGCGCCGTATTCCGGCAGGGCAAATAGCATGTAAATGGCCAAGGCAATGCCGGCAATCATCAAAATATATTTTAGCGGCGGCTCTTTTAAGCGGTCTACCCAGGTAGAACGGGGCGGTTCATAGTGATATTGTGGTCTCACAAAATTGTCTCTTTCATTAAATTTCTGAACTATGGTGGAAAGTGTTCAACATTATATCACGCGGGCCATTGATTGTGAAATCAACAACCGCTCCTCTCCGGTAAATTTGCGGCCTGATGATAATCAGAGTAAATTTATAGGGTAGGACGCAAAGTAACAGAGTAGCAAAGTAACAGAGTAGCAGAGTAGCAGAGTAGCAGAGTAGCAGAGTAGCAAAACGGATGTTCCTGTTACCTTGCTAC
>CAZTFF010000040.1:0-47460 GCA_964612485.1 uncultured Caldilineaceae bacterium | reverse complement strand
CAATTGAGCTACGGGCCTGAATAATCGCCTCCCAAATGAGAAGGCAACAAAAATTATATTTAGTCTATACTTTTTGGCAAGTTTTAAGGCCACACAAGCAATAATTTTTGCCACAGAGCCGGCCCCAAAATCAATATCCCCACAATAACAGCGGTTATGGCGGCAACCAATACCGCCCCGGCGGCCACATCTTTTACTATTTTTACGTGCGGGTCAAAATCGGTGGTGGCGTAATCCATGGCGGATTCGGCTACGGTGTTGAGCATTTCTGTGGCCACCACAAAACCCATTGTCAACGCAATAATGGCCCATTGCGTAACAGACAGTTTTAACCACAGCCCCACCACAACAATCACCAAACCAATCGCCAGATGAATTTGAGCGTTACGTTGTGTTTTAAGCGTATGCCACAAACCGGCAAACGCATATTGAAAGCTCTGAATACGGTTAATCTTGCGCAAAGTTGCCCCTCCGATTACGTTTCGGTTGGCTGAATATGGGCCAGCTTTAGTTGGGCCATAATCCGCTTTTGGGCTGCCCACATCCGGCGTTTATGAGCCGGCGTATCATGATCAAACCCCAGCAAATGCAACGCGCCGTGTATGGCTAATAAAATAACTTCTTCTACAGGCGCGTGTCCGGCGTCAGCCGCTTGCCTGGCCGCTACAGGATAGGCAATAATGATGTCGCCCAGGTGAAATATCTCCTCCTCACCCAAAAAATCAGCGGTAGACGTCCCTTCAAAGGAAAGAACATCGGTGGGCGCATCAACACCCCGATATTGCCGGTTAAGTTGATGAACCGCTGCTTCGTCCGTAATCACCACAGACACTAATCCCAACGGTTGGGGGAGAAATAGTTCAAAAACAAGACGCAACGCCGCCTCAATTTTGGCCGGATCAATCGTAAATTCAAATGGCTTATCAATTTGAATATCAACATCCACCGAGGCTGCCTCACTCTCGCCGGACTAAGGTGCTGGGCCGGGTTGAGATATCGGGAGAAGCAGCCGGCGGCAAGGTGGGAGATGCTGTTACCGGAGGTGGTTCAGGGCTGGACGAGTCGGTTGATGCCTCCGCCGCTTTTTTCTCTTTCTTCGCACTTTCTGCTTCTTCCATTTCTTCAACCGTTTTTTGATCGGGATATTTTATGCGAGGATGGTGAACCCCTTGAAGAATATCAACAAAAGCGGTACGAATTTTATGCAAGTCGGCAATGGTTAGATCACATTCATTTAACTGGCCGGTATTTAGTTTATCGTTGATAGCCTGCGACACGATATTGTCTATTTCTTCCGCAGAATTAGGCTTCAGGGCGCGGACGGTTGTTTCTGAAACATCGGCCAACATCAAAATACCGTTTTCCCGGGTTTGGGGAATGGGACCGGGATAGCGAAAGTGACCTTCATCAACCTGGGCATTCTTTTCCTCAGCCGCTTTAGCCGCCTGATGATAAAAGTATCTCACCAGGCTGGTGCCGTGATGTTGAGCGATCCCATCTCTGACCACCTTGGGCAATCGATATTTCCGTGCCAATTCCAGCCCATCTTTAACATGACTGATGATGATCTGAGCGCTGATCTGGGGATCGAGCTTTTCATGGACATTCACTACGCCTTCCCGCTGATTTTCAATGAAAAAGTAGGGCCGTTGTATTTTGCCAATATCATGAAAATAAGCCATCACCCGCACCAGCAGCGCGTCTGCGCCAATACGCTCCGCAGCCTGCTCGGCCAGATTGCCAACCATGAGGCTGTGCTGATAACTGCCGGGCGCTTTTAGCAACAGTTGCCGTTGCAGTGGATGGGTCGGACGCCCCATATCTAAGAGTTGAAGCGGGGTGGTGATGCCCACGACATTACCAATAATAAACAGGCTGATCAGCGCCACGCTCAGAGCGAAAATGGCATTCAACATCCCGGTCAATAACAACAACACACCCGAGGGATCAAACCGGATAAGGGAATAATTAAAAACAAGCAGAATGCCGGTATTCACCACTCCCACATACACGCACGCCCACAGCAGTTCATTCACCCGCTGGCTCTGGCTGAGGGCAAAGGCACCGGTCCACCCACTGAGTATCAGATAGATGACTACCACTTCGCCCGATTCGGCGGCCAAAAATCCGCTCAAAAAGGCCAGGATGGTGGTTAATATGAAAGACAGTTGGGTGTCTATCACGGTGGCTACAATCATGGTCAGAGCTGCCACCGGATACAAATAGGCTACGCCGGGGCTGGGAATCATAAATTTGGCCAATACAATAAAAATCAATAACAAACTCGCCAGTACAATTAATCGTTTGCTATCTTTTACAATATGCGGCACATATTGCACCAAATAAATGCCCACCAGCAACGTGATCAAAAGAATCAGCAGGACGGGAATAATCAATTCTTCAACCCAACTTCTCTCGGGTTGCTGCAAACTACGCAGTACATCCAGCGCTTCTTTTTCACCGGGGCCTACAATTTCTCCGGCAGAAACAATGGACTCATTTTGTTCTATTTTGACCGTAACCGGTTCAACCGCTTCAATCGCAGCCTGACGCTCTGCCGCTGTTCGTGGTTCATCGGGAAAAGTATTGGACTTTATCAGATCTTCCGTCATATCGACGATTAATGCGGCGTATTCATCGGGAACATCCAGCGGAACTAAAGTAGGCAACTGGCGACGGGTTGCCAGCACCTGATTTTCCTTGATTTCACCTCGCATGGCCTGATTCAACACCCCCAACGCATCCTGGCGGATTTCGGCCCAGGCCTCATCATTCATGATTAAAATTTGATCAATCGAAATATCGGACAGAGATATATCCGGGATCGCTGCGATCCATTCAGATTTTTCGGAGAGCGACCCGTACGGATCGGATCGAATGGCATCCAAATAATCAAAAATATCACGCAGGTGGTCTACCTGTTGTTTGGCTACCTTGGGGTCGGGCCGGGTATAAATGGTTGAAACGGCTCTGGCAGCTCTTTCCTGTTCCGCTTCGGTTTGAATCTCACTTACATATTCAAATTGCTGCGGTGCTAAAATATTTTGGGGCGCTACCTCTCCTACGTCTAAATCATCAATCACTACCTTGCCCGTGGCAGCAAATTGAGATACCAACACCCCAATGCTGATGACCATAAAAACAATAGCCACCAACAGTCCCTGCCACAGATACCGGCTGGGGATGGGGCCGTAGTGACCGGCTCGACGTCCGCCTACGCTTTTAGCCATATTTAGTTACTCAAACTCTCCCGCACAATCCGATTGACAACTTTTCCATCGGCCTGACCTTTTAGGCCGGCCATCACTTGCTTCATAACCTGGCCCATTCCTTTCATATCCGTAACGCCCAGATCGGCAATGGTGGCCTGTACCCTGGTTCTGATTTCATCTTCAGACATTTGTTCCGGTAAATAACTTTCCAGAATTTCCAATTCTGCTGTTTCTTGCTCAACCAGGTCTTGCCGACCGCCTTTTTTGAACTCGTCAATGGAATCGCGGCGCTGTTTGGCTTGTTTGGCAATCACGGCCTGGACATCCTGATCATTCATCTCGCCGCCGCTTTCAATTTGGGCATATTTTATGGCCGATTTCAAATTTCGGAGCGTTTCCGTGCGATGTTTATCACCACTTTTCATGGCTATTTTAAGATCATTGTTTAATTGGTCCAACAGACTCATTGGATTGGCTCCCATCTTTTGTGGAATTTATCATCACTACAATTATAAAGTTCAGCAAAGGAGTGTCAAACAAATCCCGGCTATTATCAATAGCCTGGCAGGCAAGTTGAGGAGGTGCCGAAGGCCAGCAACCGGCTCCGGGATAATGGTTCCTAGCCCAAACCGCGCATTCTGCGCCCGCCCATCACATGGAGATGCAGATGAAAGACTTCCTGCCCTGCTTCCGGCCCATTGTTGATGATCAATCGATAGCCAGATTCGGCCACCCCCTCTTCTTGAGCCAACTTGGCTGCCGTTAGCAACATCTTACCTAAAACGGCCTGATCTTTAACGGTGGCCTCACTGGCCGAACTTATGTGTTTGTTGGGCACAATTAAAATATGGGTGGGCGCCTGGGGATTAATATCCCGAAAGGCGGTTACTTCATCATCTTGATACAGCGGCGGGTCGCCCATTTCACCGGCAATAATTTTACAAAAAATGCAATCCTGACTCATACTCTCCTCCATTCTCGCAATAAATTAATGGCTTTTTTCGGCAGCGGGATCGTCTTGTAAAAGTTGGATGGCGTGAGGTAAGGCCGGCAAGATCGTTTCCAGATTTTCCTTAACCGCTTTGGGGCTGCCCGGCAAATTCACAATCAGGGTTTGACCTCTGATCCCGGCCACCATTCTGGATAGCATGGCGTGCGGTGTTACCGCTAAACTGTCGCGCAGCATCGCAAACACCAATCCCGGCGCTTCCTTTTCAATTACCTGACGAGTTGCTTCGGGAGTCACATCACGCGGGGCAAAACCGGTACCGCCAGTGGTAAAAATCAAATCCAAATGATACCGGTCGGCCCACGCCAGCAAGGTGTCTTTTATAACCGCCATCTCATCGGGAACAATGGCCGACTGCGCGATAGAACCGTGTAATGTTTCCTCAACCATTTGGCGGATCAGCGGCCCGCTTTGATCGGTGTAGGTTCCACTCGCGCCTCTATCACTGATGGTCAAAATTCCAACTTTAGGATTCATGGCGCTTATTACGACGCTTCAGAGATGTCAATCAACTGCTGCCACGGCCCATAGATGCCGTCTTCGGTAACCCCATAATAAACGTGCAAGGTGTTATTGGCCTCGCGTTGAACCAGATCAAACCGGGTCTGGCCGCCCCGCTGATATTTTTTCCACACGCCAATATCCCCCTGCCAATCAACTTTTTTGATGTCCACGCCGCCCTTTTCGTGTTCCATAATAGCATACTGCCACAGCTTCCGGGCCGATTTCCGGGTGACGTTATGAACCACATTGCCGTTGCGTAAATCCCGCAGGCTGTAGAAATCGGTTCCTTTGCGGGTTTCAACCAGCACAATTTCCACGCCGGTTTTAGGTTCAGGCGTTTGCGTATCAGTCGATGACAAAACAGGCTCTTTTTTATCTATCTCCATCGCCGGAACTGCTGCCGCCGGTTCGAGTGGGAAGCGGGAAAGGCTGCGTTTCACCAGCGCCACAATCTCCTCTCGCACGGCCAGGTTGGTGTCGGTTTCATCGCGCACGTAAACTTTGTAATCGTCAATAACATAGGGCAAATCGTGGCCGGGCGGCACAGACAGTTGCAGCACTTTTTTTCCGTCTGTTTGATGGGCATCAATTTCAATATCAAGCGGTGGGTTGATCTTTCTTTCTATCTCGCTGCGAATGGTCTCGGCGGCTTTGCCGGGGTTATCCAGCCCGGCCACCGGCTTTTTAATATCGTCCGAGAGGCCCACAAAAATTGTGCCGCCATTGCCGTTGGCAAAGGCGCAAATGTCGCACAAAATCGCGTATAATTTGCCACCCTTCCGGGCAATTGATTCGTGGAAGGATTGCACAATATTGCTCCCCTGCTGCCGCGCGGCCATCACGTGATCAAAGGGGGCTTGAGAGTGACGGAAGGGGCGCGTACGGGAAAAATCGTTGCTGAGAAACAATGTTTTCAGCGCCTCAAAGGAGGGTTCCGGCAATTTAACTTCCGTCACGCGATCACCCACGCCCAGACGATTTTTGTCGTGGGGGTCGCGGTTAAGGCGGTGGGCATCGGATCCCTGGATACAATGCATGCGGCGGGGATATTCGGGTTTTGAGCCATTGAAAAAATTGGCCGTGGTTCGCCGGCGTTTGCTCTCCAAATCGGTCACTTCTAAGGCGTGTAAGTTAGGGTCCTGGGTGTAGGCAATTTTAGTTTGTCCGCCAAAATCAAAGCCCTGCATGGCCACCCCGTGCGAGGAATTGGCGTGGGCCGCAATCGCCAATCCGCCGGCTTCATTGATGATGCGATAAGCCGTAAGCACATCCACGGTGGCTCCCACCTGGGTAGACCCCACATCTAATTTATCGGGGGGAACGCGCAGATTTAACAAAATATGGTCGAGCGTGCGCAGCGGCGTTTCAGCCGGAAAAATGCCCAAGATATGAAAGCCCAGGGTGGCCGTCAATTCAAAACCGGGCAGCAAAAGCACCTGGTCCAGCAGCCGCCGGTATTCTTCCAGCCGAACCTTTTCTTCGGGGCGGATTCGAGCCAGTTTTTCCAACATTTCTAGCGATTCAATTTCTTTACGCAGCGCCCGAATTCCCCCCACCGTATTGTGATCGGTAAAGGCGATCACGTCCATCCCAATTCCCGCAGCTTTTCGCAAAATATCCAGGTAACTAATATCAGGTTCCTGATAATCTTGAGAAGCAGGTGTATGTAAATGCAAATCAACCCGATACCAATTCATATTGTCACGGGTATTTCGTCGTTTTCTTGTCACAGTTTTTCAACAAAAACCCCGGTTGTCCACCGAGGTTTAACTCTCCTCTCTAAGAAATTTTGTGTGTACGTTATTCATCTTCTGAATCAGTTCATCCCAATTAAACGGTTTCAAAACAAAATCATCTGCCCCGGCAGCCAAACATTCCCGGCTGTGATCAATGGCCGATGTCATCAGCACCGGCATGGTGCGCCATCGCGCATCCGCCCGAATAGAGGCCAGGTAGGGCACGGTTTCTTCAGTTCCAAGGTAAAAATCTAAAAATAAAATGTCCGGTTGTTCCCGATTAAGCAACGATAGAATTTCTTTGTCTACAATGCCATGCACAAAAGATATTCGATGCCCTTCCATCTCCAGGGTAGTTTTGAGCAGCGCGCACGTGGTTGGATCATCTTCAACAATCAAAATTTTTAAGGATTCCATAAATTGTCAACTCGAAGTTAGATTCTGTAGAAACTAACCAAAAATTATACCATCGCCCCAATTAAAGTGCAATCTTTACAGAAAGTTACCTTAAACTTTTCATAACCTATTGATTCGTGACATAAAGTATGTTATACTACGTGTTATGTTGATTAGGGCTTAACATAATTGTGGTAACCCCCGGTTTATCTTAAGGGTGGAAACAGGTTCTAGTAAAATGAACACTCTCCCCATTATAACAGAGTTGTTCCACACTGTGAAATAAACGGAGAAAGGGAGCCTTAAAATGTTAACACAAAGTGCTCATGCAGAGTCGCAAGAGCCATTGAATTATCTTGTGCTAAAGGGTCAGGATAGAGGATTTGTTACTCAAAATCAAATTTTTGATACCTTTCCAGACCTTAAAGATAATTCCGAGCAGTTAAAGGCCTTATACCTTGCGCTTGATGAAGAAGGCATCCAGGTTACAAAATCTGATCAGGATGATGAGGATGACAGCGACGAAAACGAGGAAGGTTTTGCTCGTACCGTCGGTGCCGACTTAAATGTTGATGATACAGTTGCCCTTTACCTCAAAGAAATCAGCCGTATTCCCCTGCTAACCGGTCCGGAAGAAGTCCAATTGGCCAAAGCCATTGAACGTGGTAAACACGCCGCCCATCGACTGGCCAAGGGCCAGCCCAATGGAGACTCTCCCCAAAAATTAAGAGAAAAGATACAGCTCGGCCAACAAGCCCGTCGAAAGCTCATCGAAGCCAATTTTCGGCTGGTGGTGAGCATTGCCAAAAAATACATTGGCCACGGCGTTTCCTTTATGGATTTGATCCAGGAAGGAAACATCGGCCTTATCCGCGCGGTAGAAAAGTTTGAATACCAGCGCGGTTTTAAATTTAGCACCTATGCCACCTGGTGGATCCGGCAGGCCGTCAGCCGCGCATTGTCTGATCAGGGGCGCACCATTCGCGTGCCGGTTCATATGGGCGAACGGATCACCCAGCTTTCCCGGGTTTCGCGGGAGTTGGTTCAGAAAAACGGGCACGAACCCACCGACGAAGAAATTATCGAAGCGATGGGCATCAACAAACGCATGCTGGAACGGATCCGGCAGGCGGCTCAATATCCCTTCTCATTAGAAATGGAAGTTGGCGAAGATACGGACAGCACCTTGGGCGACTTTATTGAGGATGATAATAATTCCCCGCCCGACGACAGCACTTTCCAACAACTGCTTTGCGAGCGCGTGGACGATGTTTTGGAATCATTAACCGCCCGCGAGGGCCGTGTTTTGCAGCTTCGTTTTGGCCTGCAAGATGGCCGTTCCTATACCTTGGAAGAAGTGGGGCAAAAATTTGGAGTCACCCGGGAACGGATCCGGCAAATTGAAGCCAAGGCGCTCAGCAAACTGCGCCATCCTCGCCGCAGCCGCCGGCTGCGCGATTTTCTTGAGTAACCTTTAATTTTTGAACGTAAAGGCCCGTTTCTCATTCAACGAGAACGGGCCTTTTTTATCTAAAATCTCAGCCCTACTTCCGCCCAAATCATGCAAGACTGCTGCCACGATAAACATTTTATTCTCAAAAATTCTCCGGTATACTAAAATAGTGTATCTTCTCAATATTTCGGGGGACAAGGTCTGGGCCTGTCGAAGACCGTTGGTTTCGACAAGCTCAACCAACTCTGTCGCAGATTATTGAGAAGGTACAAAATAGTGTTAAAGTTTGTCTCTTCTCTGGCCGGTCAATCTAAATCTGTAAAATCCGGCCTGATTTTTGCATTTCACCTGAATGATTAAAAATACATTCTTTATCAGGAGGAACAATGATGTCTATTCCAAGCGATCTACAAATTGCCCAATCCGCCACCGTCAAACCCATTCTCGACATTGCTGCCGGTATCGATTTAAGCGAAGATGATCTGGAACTCTACGGTAAATACAAAGCCAAAGTACATCTTAATGTTTTAGAAAAATTCGCCGACCGTCCTCAAGGCAAATACATTGATGTGACGGCCATTACGCCTACCCCCCTGGGTGAGGGAAAAACAACCACCGCCGTTGGACTCACCCAAGGATTGGGGCAAATCGGCAAAAAATCTATGATCTGTATCCGCCAGCCCAGTTTAGGCCCCACCTTTGGCATCAAAGGCGGCGCTGCCGGCGGCGGCTACAGCCAGGTTATCCCCATGGAAGATTTTAACCTGCACCTCACCGGCGATATGCACGCTATCACCGCCGCCCATAATTTGATCTCAGCCGCTGTTGATGCCCGCCTCTACCACGAGGCCCGGCAATCGGAAGAACGGCTGGCCCAATTGGGTATCAAACATCTCCATATTGACCCCTACACCATCAATTGGAACCGGGTGCTTGATGTGAACGACCGGGCGCTGCGCAATATTGTGCTGGGGTTGGGCGGCCCGCTTGATGGCGTTCCCCGGGCGAATAGCGGTTTTGATATCACCGCCGCTTCGGAAATTATGGCCATTCTGGCCCTGACCACCAGCCTGGAGGATATGCGCGAGCGAATTGGCCGGATTGTGGTGGCCTTTGATCGGGAAGGCTGCCCCATTACCGCCGAAGATCTACAGGTGGCCGGCGCAGCCACGGTGCTCATGAAAGATGCCATTATGCCTAACCTGATGCAGACGCTGGAAGGCCAGCCCGCGTTTGTCCACGCCGGGCCTTTTGCCAACATTGCCCACGGCAACAGTTCGATTTTGGCCGATCAAATTGCCCTCAAACTGGCCGACTACGTGCTCACCGAATCTGGCTTTGGCGCCGACATCGGCATGGAAAAATTCTTCAACATCAAGTGCCGTTACTCCGGTTTGCTACCCAATGCGGTGGTGCTGGTGGCCACCATTCGCGCTTTAAAAATGCACGGCGGGGGGCCGGCGGTGGTAGCCGGGTACGGATTGGATAAAACGTATACCGAAGAAAATCTGGACCTGTTGGAAAAAGGTATTAACAACCTGGCCGCGCACGTTGAAAATGTCAAAAAATTTGGCATCCCGGCGGTGGTGGCTATTAACCGATTCCCCACCGATACCGATGCCGAAGTTAAACTGGTGCAGCAGATGGCCCAACAAGCCGGGGCAGAACAAGCCGTGGTTACCGACCATTGGGCCAGAGGCGGCGAGGGAGCCATGGAACTGGCCCAGGCGGTGGTGGATGCCTGCGAAAAACCGAGCCACTTTGACTTCCTCTATCCTCTGGAATCAAGCATCAAACAAAAAATCGAAAAAATCGCCATGGACATCTATGGCGCAGAAGAAGTGACCTACGAACCTCTGGCTGAAAAACAGATCAAACGGTACGAGGGACTGGGCTTTAGCAATTTACCCATTTGTATGGCCAAAACCCATCTAAGTATTTCGCACGATGCGGCGTTGAAAGGCCGCCCCACCGGCTTCAGCGTACCCATCCGCGAAGTGCGGTTGAGTGCCGGGGCCGGCTTCATCTACCCGTTGTTGGGCACTATGCGCACCATGCCGGGATTACCCTCAAAACCGGCCTTTATGAATGTTGATTATGATTTTGAAACGGGGAAAATTGTAGGTTTATTCTAAATAGAAAACTGCTGTAAAACCACTCTCCTTCTCTTAAAAAGCCCCGGTAGATCACTCACAATCTACCGGGGCTTTATTTTATTTATCGATTAGCCGGAGATTACGAGTATTTTCCTAACACTAATACCACATTCTGCCCGCCAAAGCCAAAAGCATTCACCAGCGCCAGATCAACGTTTTGTTCTCGGGCTTCATTGGGCACGCAATCAAGATCACAAGCTGGGTCCGGTGTTTCGTAATTGATCGTGGGGCAAATAATGCTCTCTTGAATGGCTTTTACCGCGGCCAGCGCCGAGATAGCCCCGGCTGCGCCCAGCATATGGCCTACCATCGATTTGGTGGCGCTCACCGGAATGTGAGGGGCGCGATCTCCAAACACCTTGTGTATGGCCGCCGCTTCAGCCACATCTCCAATAGGGGTGCTGGTGCCGTGGGCAAAAATCACATCCACCTCAGCGGTCGATTTACCGCTGGCTTCCAAGGCGCCCTGCATAGCCGCGGCGGAGCTGCTGGCATCGGGTTTGGGCGCGGTCATATGATAAGCGTCGGAGGTTAAACGCCCGCCCAACACTTCGGCGTAAATTTTTGCTCCTCTGGCTTTAGCGTGTTCTTCGGTTTCCAATACAAAGGTCACACCACCTTCGCCAAATACAAAGCCATCCCGGTTTTTATCAAAGGGGCGGCTGGCGTGTTTGGGATCATCATTCCGGCAAGAGAGGGCCTGCATCCGGGCAAACGAAGCAATGATTAGCGGAGAAATCGCCGATTCGGTTCCGCCGGCAATCATCACCTCGGCTTCGCCACGTTGGAGCATATGGTAGGCGTCAACCAGGGCATAATTGCCGCTGGCGCAGGCCAACGCCGAGGTGTTGAGCGGCCCGGTGGTGCCCAGTTCAATTGAGACCATACAGGAAGCCGCATTCAACATCACGCTGGGGACAAAAAATGGGCTGATAGAGCGCGGGCCGCCTTCCTGCAATTGGCGTTCGCCTTCTTCCATTATACTTAATCCTCCAGCTCCGGTGTTGATGACAATTCCTACGCGGGACGAATTTTCCGGCGTAATCTCAAAACCGGCATCCTCCAGAGCCTGCCTGGAAGATACAATGGAGAACTGGCTGGCCCGCGCCACGCGGCGCGCCAGTTTTTTGCTCATCCATTGGGTGGGTTCAAAATCTTTTACTTCACAGGCAATCTGAACCGGGTAATCGGTGGCGTCAAAATTAGTAATGTGATTCGCGCCGGATTTTCCGGCCTTCATATTTTGCCAAAATGTTTGTACATCATTGCCAACCGGGGTCACAGCCCCCAGGCCGGTAATAACAACTCGAGTCATATGTTTCCTCACTTTTTATCCACAAAATTTGGTAGCCGGGTAATACCAGGATAATTAATCTACCAACTGTTTTAAACCATTTTCATCCAGAATGGTTACGCCCAGCGATTCCGCTTTGGCTAATTTGCTCCCTGGGTTGGCTCCAACTATCAAATAATTGGTTTTTTTAGAGACACTGCCGGTCACTTTGCCGCCATGCTGCTCAATAAAGGCTCGGGCTTCATCCCGGGTCCAGGAGGGTAAGGTGCCGGTGAGTACAAATGTTTTTTCGGCCAGGGCTTGAGATACTTCCGATTTCACTTCTGGTTCAGTGGCTTCCAACCGGACTCCGGCCCGCTGCAATTTCTCCACCAGCGCCTGATTGTCGGGGCGTTTGAACCACTCTACCATTGATTCGGCGATGCGCGGCCCCACTCCATCAATTGCTTCCAATTCTTCCACGCCGGCCTGCCGAACCGCATCCATCGAAGGAAACGCATCAATAATCAAACGGGCCACCATGCTGCCCACATACCGGATGCCCAGGCCAATCAGAACGCGTTCAAAGGGCTGCTGTTTGCTGGCTTCAATGGCAGAGAGTAGATTATCGGCTTTTTTTTCGGCAAACCCTTCCAGTCCTAACAATTGGTCGCGGGTCAGAAAATAAATGTCGGCGATGTCTTTGATCAGCCCTTCCTGCGCCAACTGCTCGCCTACTTTGATGCCAAAGCCGTCAATGTCCATGGCGCTGCGCGAAACAAAATATTCAACCTGCCGTACCAGTTGGGCCGGGCAGGCCGCATTGACACAAAACAGGGCCACGTCATCCCCCAGATGAGTGGCCGGTTGGCCGCAGGCGGGGCAGTGGTCCGGCGGTTCGTAGGGCCGGGAGTCTGAAGGGCGCAAGTCTAAAATGGGTTTGACCACCTGAGGAATGACGTCTCCGGCTCGTTTCACCACCACCGTATCTCCTTCACGGATGTCTTTTTTGGCCAGATCGTCAAAATTGTGCAAACTGGCCTGGCGTACGGTGACGCCGCCGATGTTCACCGGGTCCAGGTTGGCGTAGGGTGTGATCTGGCCGGTCCGCCCCACGTTGGTTTTGATTTCCAACAATTGGGTGGTCGCTTCGCGGGCGGGGAATTTGCAGGCAATGGCCCACCGGGGCGCGTTGCCCACCACCCCCAATTGCCGCTGGAGGGCAAAGTCATTAATTTTTATCACCGCGCCATCGGCATCGTACCCCAGGTCGTCGCGGCGCTCCATCCATTGATGGATATAATCCAGCACCGCTTGAAAGTTGCCGGTGTGCAGAATGTCGGGGTTGACAGGGAAGCCCATCTTTTGCAGGTAGTCCAGCGCTTCTTTCTGCGTGGCGATGTCGGCTCCCTCAACATAGCCAATGGCGTAACAGAAAATAGCCAGCGGACGCCGGGCGGTGATTTTGCTGTCGAGCTGGCGCAGTGAGCCGGCGGCGGCGTTGCGGGGATTGGCAAAAACTTTGGCCTCTTGTTCCAGTTGGCGGCGGTTGAAGGCTTCAAAATCGGCCACGGGCATATACACTTCGCCCCGTACTTCAAGGCGGGTGGGCGCAGGCGGGCCGTCGGGCTGGGTGGGAATTCGCAGGGGAACATTGTTGATGGTACGGACATTGGCCGTAATGTTTTCGCCTTCCACGCCGTTGCCTCGCGTGGCCCCCTGCACCAGTAGGCCGTTTTCGTAGGTCAGGGCCACGGCCAGGCCATCGATCTTGGGTTCAACCACAAACTCCAGATCATCCACGGTTGTGCCTTCGGGCAGAAACCGGCCAACGCGGGCCAGCCAGTTGTGCATGTCTTCATCGTTAAAGGCATTGCCCAGGCTGGTCATAGGGATGGGGTGGATGACTTTTTCAAATTCGTCCAGCGGTTCAGCGCCTACCCGTTGGGTCGGGGAATCAGACGTGATCAGTTCAGGATGTTCGGCCTCTAGCCGGCGCAATTCATTCAGCAACCGGTCGTATTCGGCATCGCTGATGATGGGATCATCCAGGGTGTGGTAGCGGTAGAGATGGTAATTAATTTTGGCGCGCAAATCGGCCACCTGTTTTTTTGTATCTGCCATAATTCCCTCGCCGGTGCAATAAAAAACGCCACTCTGAAACAAGCGGCGCTCATTATAATTAAAATTTGAACAAGAATCAATTATTGATTTTCCGGTGGTAGGCTGGGGATCAGGTAATTCTGTACAGTCCAGCCTTCGTTACCGTCGGGGTCTCGCACAAACCACCAGATATAGTCTTCCAGGTTTTCATCATCACGAGGGCCATCTAATAATAATAAAATTGCGCCTTCAGCAGCAATTTCCTCACGGGCATAGTTAGTACCTGGACCAGTGCGTAAACTAACACCCGCCCCCTCCGTGCCGATGACCTGGGCGTAGCCGCCTACGGTCAGCGTATCCGGGGCAACCGGAATCGGGGTATTGGTAGGAACGGGGGTATTGGTGGGCGGCAGAGTGACAACCGGCGGAATGGTGGACGTGGCGGCAACCGGCTGGGAAGTGGCTTGTTCGACTACAGGTTGGGTGGGGGCCAGGCCGGGAATCAGGCTGGGTGTGGGCGTGATTGATTGTTTGCGCACAATGTTGACCACGCCCAGCCCTACCAGGCCAATCACCAGTAAGCCGGCCAGCGCACCAATAATGATCCAGGCGATGGGCACGCCCAATTCAGCCGAATTAACTTCTTCCAGCCGGCGCGGGCGGCGGGTGGGGGTTGTTCGTTGTTTGTTCCAGTCCGTGTTTTTCATTAAATCCTTTCTCCACCTTAAGCATGATTATCCATTATAAGCCCGGATAGGCGAAACCTTCAAATTTTCTACTGCCTGTTTACAGCGCTTTGGTCACCAACAAGGTCAAATCATCCGGCTGTTCTTCCCCATCGCGAAACCGGTCTACATCTTCCACAATCAGGTCCACAATTTCCTGGGCGGAGCGGTGCCCCTCGTGAAAAACAATTTTTGATAGCCGCTCCAGGCCGTACATTTCGCCATCGCCGGGGCGGACCGCATCGGTAACGCCGTCGCTGTAACAGACCAGGACATCGCCCGGTTCGATCACCAGCTCTTCTTCTTCAACGATCAAATCGGGCAAAAGGCCCAAAAATCGGCCCGGCGGATCCAGCAAGGTGATTTTGCCGGTTGCGCCCTGGTAATGAATCGGGCGGTCGTGGCCGGCCCGCACATATTTCATGTGGCGGGTGTTGGTATCGATGGTGGCATAGAAGACGGTGATAAACATTTCAGTGGTCGATGACATGGTCATCAGCAAATTATGGATCTGGTGGGCGGCCTCGCGGGGCGAAAGTCCGGCCTTGGCTTCACTCAAAAACAGTGCCCGGACCACGGCCATATAAATGGCCGCCTGAACGCTTTTGCCCGAAGCATCGGCCATGACAATGCCCACTTGCCGGCCCATATCCACCACATCGTAAAAATCTCCGCCAATTTCACGCGCCGGGCGGGCCACAGATGCAAACTCAAATCCCTCCACGTCGGGAAACGAGGTAGGCAAAATGCTGTTATGCACCTGCGCCGCAATTTCCAGATCGCGCTTCATGCGCTCCCGGCGCAGTAATTCGGCCTGGGCGGCCCGCAGATTTTCCAGGGTTTTGGCTAATTCGGAGTTTTTTAGTTGGAGTTCGGCAATGGTGATTTTATCGGTATCGCGCACGCTGCGGGTGAGGCCGCGCATAATGGCCCGCGCTACGGAGGGGTTACGGGTGATGATCTGATCCAGAACCTCTTCCCGGATTTCGATCAAACAGCAATCGGAGATGGCGTGAACCGTGGCCGCGCGGGGCGCGCGGTCGAGCACACCGAGTTCGCCAAAAAATTCGCCTCTACCTTTCAGACCCAGAAATTGTTCTCCATCCGTGGTCTTTTTGGTAAAGGCGACCTTACCGTCTTGAATAATATAAAAAATATCTTCCAAATCACCTTCGCGGCACACAACAGACCCTGCCGCGTAGCTGTTGGTAACTACAAATCGGGTTAAGGTATCAAGGTCCTCTTCCGGGAGAATCCCCAGGGCAAGCTCTAATGCAGTCCGAATGTCTTCATCTTTTTTGGCCACGCTTACCACTCGATAACGGCTAACTCTCGCGCCATGCTTTCTTCTCGCACCGCTTCAATGCCGCGAACCCGGCAGCTTTCCAGCACCTGTTCCACATGATCAATCAGTTGAACCGGTTTAATGGGTTTGACCAGGTAATCGACCACCGCCGGGCCACACGCATAGGCCATATCTACTTCTCGACGCATCCCTTTGGCGCTTAAAAAAACAATGGGAACATGGGGCGCTTCTTCAGAAATGATTTTGGCGGCATCATAGCCCGTCATCATCGGCATCCGCACATCCAGAATCACCAAATCAATGGGTTCTTCCCGCACAATCTGCACGGCCTGCGCCCCATTAATCGCTTCATGAACTTTATGCGCTTTACCCCGCAGGCTAAAGGCAAACAATTCACGGCAATCCCGATCATCTTCAGCATAAAGAATATTGGCCATAACCACCTAAGCTCCTTACTCTTAACATTGTACCCCTGAGGGCGGTCATGTGCAAAACTGAATCCGTAACCAAAGTATATCACGGATTGGCCCACTTTACAATGGACTTTGGGACTAGGCACATCCGATTCTACACATAATACCCTTAACTTACCTCTATTATTTATGTAAATTTACCTTAACATGGATTAAAATTTTCTAAAAAGCGCTTACTTCACTTTTTAGGCATTGTGTACTATAATCTCAGAAAAATTGAACGGTAACAAATTTTGCCGGATTGGGTAACACATCTTGGAACAACTTACATAGCTGCCAGGGCCACCCTGCGTACAAAGCCGGAGCTGGCTTCGGGAATAGACCTGCGGTATTTGCTGGCCGGCGCGCTGCTGCCGGATGCCACCCGCTTCACAATCATTCTGGTTGACGTGTTGGATTGGCCCGCCATCCCCACCTTTACTTACCTGATCCCGTTTCACAGCCTGCTCATTGTGGCGCTGCTGGCCGCGGCGATAGCCTTGCTGCTGCCCGTTGGCGGCACCAACAGCCGCCGCGCCTTTGGCCTGATCATGGCCGGGGCGGCGTTGCACTTTTTTTTGGATGATGTAGAAGGCCGGGTAGGCTGTGGCAGCACAACCTTTTATCCGTTCTATTTTGGCAAGCCTATTAACGCCTGGAACAGTGAGGAGCATTTTGGCACGCTGCTGCTGGTGGGATCGGCCATAGCCCTGGGTTTGGCTCTGGGGCAGAAACAACCACAACCATTACTAACGCTTCGGCTGACCCGCTGGAGAATCTGGGGTGCGATAGTCTTGCTGGTACTAGCGCTGGTTATCCCGCTCTTTTTCCGGAGCTGGATGATTGAACGCAACGCATACTTTTTAAGCTTTGTAACCAACCCTGCCGCGTTTGAAGGCCAAAACGTCGAACTCTGTTTCAGCGAAGTGGTGGATACCGAGCCGTTAACCATTGAAGAGTTCGACACCCAATTTGTTGTGCAAACGTCTGCTGCCGTTTCTGTAGGCGATTGGGTAAGCGTGCGAGGCATTTACCAAAACGGCGTCATCCGACCAGGCACGCTCATCCGGCATCAAGGCTTTTCGGATGTGACATTATCGTTGGTGGCTGCCACAGTTTTTCTGTTATTACTGTTTGATAGACAATACATCGGGGTCTTACGCCGCGGCTGGCCGTGGTAACAGGCTCAAATTTAATGAATGGAGCAAACTTATGAACTCAGATTCCAGACTCAGGAAAATTCTGATGATGGGCGCCCTTCTTGGCGCGTTTTTAGGAGCCGGCGTGGCCTATTTGTTATCGGTCGCTCCCAATGAAGAGGAGTTGGAAGACCCTATCACACCTGGAGAACTACTAGGATTAACCAGTGTGGCGGCGCTCCTGTTCCGCAGAGCCGACACGCTCCGCCGCAAACTGTAAATTCAAACGGTAAACTTACCACTATACGCAATTCAAAATTCTATTGGAGTCAACATGGCAAAGAAACAGGATTCCCCCCAAATCAAAAAAGTTGTATTAGCCTATTCCGGCGGGCTGGATACCAGCGTCATTGTACCCTGGTTAAAAAACAATTATGGCTGCGAAGTCATTTGCATGTGCGCCAACCTGGGCCAGGCTGAGGAATTAGAGGGATTGGAAGAAAAAGCGCTAGCCTCCGGCGCCAGCAAATGTTACGTGGAAGACCTGCGCGAAGAATTTATCAGCCAATACGTCTTCCCCACCATCCGCGCCGGCGCCGTATACGAGCGGAAATATCTGCTGGGCACCAGTTTCGCCCGGCCCCTGATTGCCCGGCGGCAAGTGGAAATTGCCGACCTGGAAGGTGCGGACGCCGTCAGCCACGGCGCAACCGGCAAAGGCAACGACCAGGTTCGTTTTGAGCTAACCTACCAGGCCCTCAACCCCAAACTTCGTGTGGTGGCCCCCTGGCGCGAGTGGGATATTGTTTCCCGCGAAGACGCGCTGGATTACGCCGTCGAACACAATGTGCCCGTCGCCACCACCGGCAAATCTATTTACAGCCGCGACCGCAACATCTGGCATATCAGCCACGAAGGCGGGATTCTGGAAGACCCCTGGCAGGAGCCGGAGCCGGAAATGTTTCAACTCACGGTTGATCCCGAAAGCGCGCCGGATGAACCGGAATACGTGGAAATTGATTTTTACGAGGGTATCCCCAAAAAAATCAACGGCACGGCCAAAGGCCCCATCAGCCTGTTGAGCAAACTTAACGAACTGGGCGGCAAACACGGCGTGGGCCGGGTTGATCTGGTGGAAAATCGGCTGGTTGGCATGAAGAGCCGGGGGGTCTACGAGACTCCCGGCGGTACCATTTTGATGGAAGCCCACCAGGCCCTGGAGCAGCTTTGCCTGGATAAAGAAACCCTCCACTACAAACAACAAATCGCCCTGAAATATGCCGACCTGGCTTATAACGGCCAGTGGTACACCCCCCTGCGGGAAGCGTTTGACGCCTTTGTGGACGTGACCCAGCGCCACATGACCGGCACGGTGCGGGTAAAACTATACAAGGGCAACGTGACCATCGCCGGACGCCGCTCGCCCTTTAGCCTCTACCGCGAAGATTACGCCACCTTTGGCGAAGAAGACGTGTACGACCAGCAAGACGCCGAAGGCTTCATCAAACTATTCGGCCTGCCGATGAAAGTTGAAGCCATGCTCGATCTGGAAGGCGCGCGCCGGGGCCAGTACGAGGAGCCGGATTACAGCAAATTTAAACGGGATTGAGAGGGTAGTCGAATATGACGAGTGATTCTCACTCGTCACTTCTCACTCGTCACTCGATGAAACCCATTTCAATCACAATTGATTGTCATTTTGACGATCTTTGACCTCAAGGAGGAGGCAGCCATGGGCAAAGGCAGGAGCCATTCATCGGGCAAAAAGACAAAATCGGGGCCGGATTTACTGCGGCTGGCGTTTCGCAGTTTACGGCTGCGCTACCAATGCGTTGTCAATGATATTGAAGATTGGGAAGGGCTGCATACTTCTCATTTGTTAGGCCGATACCCCAAGCAATTTGACAGCGTTGAGCGCCGGATCGGATTGTACTGGGATTCCAGCGATACGGATCCGGGATCCAATCCCAACAACACCCTCCCCCCCGGTGTAAACACCGGTCTCCAGAGGATAAAAAAATATGAGAGCCAGATAAAAACAAATTCCGCGCCGCAAGACTTGCGCGAAATTCTGAAGTTCTACAAAAAATGGGTCAGACATCTATCCGGTGAGTCTAATTTGTTCCGGCTGACTCAAACAGAGGTTGGATTTCAAGCCCATTGGGAATACTTCCGGCAGGCGCTGCAACAACGAGTGGTGCCTGAATATGGTAATTTTCTGGACAAAGTAGATATAATTGCCAGGGATTGTTACTACCCCCTGCTAAAAGCCGCCGAAGATTTGACCGGTAAAAAACTGGAACAAGAGCAGGGCTGGTTATCACCTGTAACCGTGCTGAAATTCGATACCCTCTACTTCATCTTGTCTACCCGGCAAGCACCGCTCCCCTACATTTTCATCCCCTTTGACCGGATGGACAATATTTGGAATTTATGCGCCGTTCACCATGAAGTTGCCCACGACTTTTTTCACAAGCTCAATTCTCTGATTAACGATTATCCTCACCGCGGCACAACCCCACCCCTACCGGTTGCCGAAATCTTCCGCAAAAATGTGCAGCAAAAAATGGAAGAAAAAAAATTGCACAATACAGCTGTGGCCCGCTATGTGGGACAAGAAAAGTACCTGGGTTGGCTGGAGGAGATATTTGCCGACTTCATCGGCCTGATGCTGACCGGGCCGATGTACCTTCACTCCTTGCAGGAGATTCAGGTCGACGAGAATGTTGTGGCCAGGCAAAACGATTACCCTCCCATTTATTTTCGGATGCTCTTGAACACGATCATTGCCGGCAGCAAGTTGGGCTTCAAACCAGAAGCGGACGCATTACGCCAACGGTGGTTGGACGTTTACGGAGAAGAGGCGCTCCAGGCCGATATTCAAAAAGAGCTTAAACAGGAAAATAACGCAAAGAATCCACACCTCCCTAAAGACATGAACATCTCAACAGCAGGCTTCGATCCCAATGCGCTTACGCTGCAAGCCATCGAAAAATGGTTGGCTCATTTGGTCGATAGTTGCTGGGAGGCGCCCTTAGGCCCGGAGGTCGAACAGACATCAGAGGATCAAAAGCAAAGGACCATTACTTTGCAGGCAATTTACGAGCAGCTTGTCGAAACAGAATATGACACATTTGATCCCAGAACCATTGACAATCGGAAAAAACACCAACGTGTCGTCAATGAAACACTATCAGAAACTGTAAAAAAGGCGCAGGAGCAGCTAAAAGCCGTCCAACACGCCAACTGTCGCCCCCGGCACCTGGTCCCGGCCCTACGGCTGGCCTACGAAGCGTGGGTATTGGATGAAGAACCCACAAGAGGAAAATCTCCAAACAGCACCGAGGAGATGGACGCGCCCTGGAATGAAAAAATTCGCAACGTCTTCTTAGACTCGGTGCAAGAATTGCCTGAAGTTGCCGACGCTTTCAAACAGATGGAAAGCGTGTGGGAGTACGACTATGGTTATGAGGAAGTATTTCTGAAATGAATACCGCCTTACCGCCCCTCAGGCGGATCGAGCGGCGTTATTGATTTTGCAATTTCTGCAAGATTTCGGGCGCGCCGGGGGTGTCAGGGTGTTCGTCCAGGAGATTTTGCAGATCGTTGATGGCTGACTCCAGCGAATAGGGATCGTGCCCCATCTGCAAAGCAGTATCGTACGCGGTTTCGGCCACAGCGGTTTGCCCATCGGCCACAAGCGCCAGGGCCAGGTTATACTGCATGGGCAATATTTGGTAAAAGTCGGGCTGTTCCGGTGAAATATCTCGATACCGCTCATCTTCCAGCACGGCCCGGTTGATCTCTATAGCCGCGGCATAATCGTCCAGCAGGTAGTGGGTCCAGGCCAGCCCACTTTGGGCGATGAGGTACAGGGGGTCTCCGGGCCTTACGGCTTCCGCAGCCGTTTGGTAATCGGCCAGCGCTAACTCGTAATCTTCCCGCATCAGGTAAATCCAGGCGCGATTTAAATACGCCGAAATATTGAGCGCTGTTCCCTCGGTGGAAAGTTCTATGGCCCGGTTGGCATCGGCCAGGGCCTGATCAAAATTGCCCAGGTATTGGTGGACGACACAACGATTGTTCAGCACCGCCACGTCGTCCGGAGCCAGGGCGAGCGCCCGGTCGAAATCGGCCAGCGCCTCGTCCAGCCGGCCCTGGGATCTGTGTAAATCGCCCTGGTTGATATAAGCGTTGACCAGGTCAGGGTCAAGCTCGATGGCCGCGCTGAAATCGTCTAAGGCCGGCTGCCACTGCCCCGTGTTTTGATAGGCCACCCCCCGGTTGAAATGGGCCTGGTACAGTGAAGAATCCAGTTCGAGCGCCCGGCCGTAACCCTCAATCGCCTCCGGCACATTGTTCAGGTTGTGGGCGGTAAAGGCCCGGTAAAAATAGACGTTGGCCAGCGCATCGGGCGGGATACCGCCGGGTTGGTCCTTTAACGCTAATTCGAACACGCGCTCAGCTTCAAGATAATTTTGCTCCCTAAAATAGAGTTGGCCCATTGTAAATTCGGTAAAAAATTTCATTTGGGCCGGCAATTCATAATTCACATAAAGTTGGAATTCTTCCAGATCCAACAGCGGTTTTTGCTCCACAACTGGATTGAACAGATCGGAATCGGGAATGGTGAAATTGGGCACGATGCCGGTTTCGTCGGTCCAACCCCAGATGATGAAGGTGGGGCTGTAAACCCGACCCGCTTCCCTGGCCCCGCTGATATTTTCTATTTGCGGAAACGGCTCCAACCGAACGTCCAATTCTTCCTTGTTGATGGCAATATCCAACTCCCGATGAATTCTCTGGCCGGCTTTCACCGGTTTGTCCGGCGGACTGGAAAATTCGGCCACAATAATTAGATTTTCACCCGGCGCGGCGGGTGTGATCACCAATGGCGTGGCCGTCGGGGGCGGGGCAAAGATTTGTCCCTGCGGGCTGATCAAAAACAGCAGCACGATAATCCCCATCCCGATCAGCAGCGCGCCCGCCGCCACAGGTTTGGGTAGCGCCTGAATCGTTTGAAAAATATTCTGCACGGTTCCGCCCAGCCCTAAATTGAGCGGAGCCAGGGCTTCGGCCAACTCGGTGTCGGAAATTTCGCCCCGTATGGCCTGCTCCACCAACACGATGGCGCGTTCGTGATCCCGGATCTGGTTCAAGAGGGATACGGGGACATCCAACCCGTATTTGGCCTGGCGCTGTTGCAGAATATTGAGATTGCTGCGAAGGCTCAACAGCCGTTCCCGGTAAGAGTGTTCCGTCATAAATGCAGCCTTGAGTTGAAATATCTTAACAATCATTATATCATATTTTCAGGGCAAGCGCACCGGCCCTGGCCCGGTTCAAATTAGTCCATTAAATCCATTGAAGGAGCGAAAAATGACAGTTGAAGAACTCGAAACCGGAGATGTTGAAGCAATGTTCGAAACCATGAAATCCGTTTTGTGGGCACTTTTAAAAGCGCATGGGGTTGATGTAGAGAAAATCGATATAAATCAGTTTGAGGTAAGGGAAATTATTGATGACGGTGAGGGCGCCGGCAGCCGCCCCGTATGCTGGACCGTTGATCAAAATGGAAACAAAGTTCTGAAACCATGCTAAACAATCACCCAAGGGAGACCTACCACCCATGACTCAACTTTGGGGAGGCCGTTTCAGCGGCACCACCAACGCGCTCATGCGCCAATTTCAAGACAGCATCACCTTCGACATCCGGTTATGGGAGGCCGACCTGGATGGCAGTATGGCTTACGCCCAAGCCCTGGCCCGGGCCGGCGTTATTACCACGGAAGAGGCCGGGATTCTGCAAAACGGGCTGGAGCAAATCCGCGCCGAGTTCGCTCAAAACGGCTTTGAAACCAAAGCAGGCGACGAAGACATTCACACCGCCATCGAGCGCCGCCTGAAAGAATTGGTGGGCGATGTTGCGGGCAAACTCCATACCGGGCGCTCTCGCAACGATCAGGTGGCCACCGACACCCGCTTGTGGCTCAAACAAGAAATTGCCGCGCTGCGAACTCACCTGACGCGGTTGCAGGAGGCCATTCTGGCCAAATCGGCACAAACGGTTGACGTCATCATGCCCGGTTACACCCATTTACAGCAGGCCCAGCCGGTGCGCTTTGCTCATTGGCTTTTGAGCTACGGCTGGATGATCCAACGCGATAAAGAGCGGCTGGACGATCTCACCCGCCGGGTGGATGTGCTGCCCCTGGGCAGCGCCGCCATGGCCGGCAACCCCTTTGCCATCGACCGCCAATTTCTGGCCGATGAAATGGGCTTTGCCGCCGTTTCCGGCAACAGCATGGACGCGGTGGGCGACCGCGATTACATTGCCGAATTTCTCAGTTGGGCCGCCATCTGCCAGATCCATCTCAGCCGCCTGGCCGAAGACCTGATCATTTACAGCACCCAGGAATTTGGCTTTATAGAAATTGACGACGCCTACGCCACCGGCTCCAGCATTATGCCCCAAAAGAAAAACGCCGACTCGCTGGAACTGATCCGGGGCAAAACCGGGCGCGTGGTCGGCTCATTGACCGGCTTGCTGACCACGCTCAAAGGCACGCCGTCTACCTACAATAAAGATTATCAAGAAGATAAAGAACCGCTGTTTGATACGGTAGATACGCTCAACATGACCCTGCCCATTGCCACCGGCGTGATCGCCACCCTCACAATCAACGAGGGCCGCATCTACGATAAAATGGACAGCACCATGCTGGCCACCGAGCTGGCCGATTACCTGGCCCGCAAAGGCATGCCCTTCCGCCAGGCGCACCACCTGGCCGGCCAAATTGTGCAAAAATCCATCGAACTGGACCAGCCGCTGACCTCCATCCCCCTGGCCGTATACCAACAATACAGCGATTTGTTTGACCGCGACCTGCACGAGTGGCTCACCTTCAAACGCGCCGCCGACCGCCGCGAAATCCCCGGCGGTACCGGCGAAGCTGCGGTCCGGGCACAGATCGAGGCGTTGAAAGGGTTGGTATCGCAAAAAGTTATCAAGCAATAGATTGGAGCTATGGAGGGTTCCCCATGAAAAGAGCTGTCGTTTCTGCCGTTGCCGGTATTTTTTTGATTGTGTTACTGCTGGCCGGTGCCGCCGGGTTATCAAAAGTCAACGCCCGGAACAAACCGGCTGATCCCGTTCAAGCCGACAAATTTGAGACCTGGCATCGCCCCGCTGCAGAGTCTCCGGCGGTACAAACACCTACGATCACCTCCACACCAACTTCAACAACACCCCAGGCTCTCCCAAAAGATGTGGAAATTCTCACTTTTGATGATCCCATCACCTACAATTATCTTGATCTGGTAGCGCAAGATGAATTCATCCGGCTGGATTTTTACAACCCCTTCACCGTCCCCGTTACCGTTACCGGCGAAATCGTCAGCCTAGGTCTGAGGGATGAGGATGGACAACGGTTGGATGAAGCGCAAGTTTTTACCAGCTCCTCTTTAGTTCTCTCGCGCCAAAGCATCAATCATTTGACCTTTACAGTTCTCTATACCGGGCCCCTTAAACCCGGCGTATACAAAGGATTTCTGGTGATTCGCCGGGAGAATAATGACCTTCTGGAACGCAGGGCCATCAACGTGGCGGTTCCCTTCGACACAACCGCGCTTCCCACTTTCTTTCAATGGGTCGATGAATTGACTCACTACCAACTCCAACAAATTCCTTGGGCAAGATTCAGGATGGGAACGGTTGAATGGATAATTGTTGGACTCATATTTTTGGTGCTTTTGGCGTGGGGGATTCGGCTGATTCGGTTGGGATGGTGGTTGTGGCGGGGCCACCCCGGCAGTGTTGATCTGGCAAAAATCACCAACAGCACAGGCGAAGGTGAACTGGCTACCGACGGGTTGACCGCCTTGATGCAGGAACGGCTGGCCACCTGCGGTATTTTGCCCACCCCATCGGTGCCCGGCGGTTCGGTTGAGGGCAGTTTTTCTAACGTCGTCGAAACAATTCCGCTGGACTCATACGGAGCCTGGTTTAAGACCACCGTACTCTTTTTGCGACGCATATTCTCCTTCAAACCCGGCCACCGGGTTACAGCTACCCTGGTCAAACGAACTGCTGTTCCTGAGTATGGTTTGACTCTGGAAATAAAGGATGCTTTTTCGGGAAAAACAGAAAAAATTGCTCCCCTGTGGAATAATAGCTACGAAGCCGTGGTTGAGCAAGCAGCCTACTATTTATATCACTATATCAACGCCCATCCCCACGTGATCCGCCGGACGCCCGTGTGGGCGCGTTTTTCCTCGGCCACCGCCTACGGCCAATACCAACGGGGCCAACGCTGGCAGAGTAGCGGACGCTATGATAAAGCGGAAACGCAATACCGGCTGGCCGCCACCACAGCTCCCCATAATGCCCTGGTTCGCTTCCAACTCGGTAACTTGCTGGCCAATCAGAATGAATTTTTGGAAGCCATGGAAATATATCTGGAAGTTCTATCAATCTGGCCCAATTTACTGGAAGCGCGTTATCGCCTGGCCGTTACCTATACGTTTTGGGAAAAGTTGGTGCCGGAATGGGAACAAGCCTCTGCCGAAAAAAAATCTGCCCTATTGAGTCTAATCGCTACGCTGGTTGCCGAGAATCATAGCCACAAAACTGCCCAAAACCGCCCGGCAATTTGTCAGGAAATAGAGTCGCTGCAAGAAACTTACCATTCTGCCACACCAGATCAAAACGTCCCAAATAATACGATTTGGAAAATTATCTTTCTTGAATTGGCCGTTGCCGAATGGGAGTATTTGGCTCAACAACTTCGATGGCGCGCGCTTTTTCTTGAATGGTTCCGCACCCTTGATCCGTTTAATTGGCGACCCCATATACGGACCTATTTAGGGCAGTTTATTCTTTTCTGGCGGAGTCGCCAACGTCAATTTCTGCGCGTTGTTGAAACGGCGCACTGTCTTACAAACTTCGAGCAAGACCCAGGCTGCAAGGATGAGGTCAGTAAAAAGATTAAAAAGATTATATCGCCCTCGATGTGGAATGCCTGGCAAAATTGGTGGAAAGGCATCAACTGGCAAGTGCGGTACAATGCAGTTTGTTTCTATTCCATAACAGAGAATATACCCCTTGCGCTGGAACAATTGTTAGAAGTCATCCGCGACCCCGACCACCGATTGGATATGAAATGGCTGCGGGAAGGCGACCCGGACCTGAAAAATCTGCGGAGCGATCCGCAATTCCAGGTGCTGTTTGATACATTCGCAGATAACGGTGATGAACAACTCATCCAACAATTTCGTTTTGCCTGGAATATACTCGCAGCCGGTGCGGATCAACATATTTTATTGTGGTGGCAGCGCCTGGCAAAAATAGAAACATGGCCTAAAAAGCTTACGCTCCTCCAACAAAAAGAGGCCAACGACTGGTACCAACACCAACAAGAACTTTGGAGCCTCATTGCCACCTGGAGCAAAACCCCCGAAAGTGAAGAGACACCGGTTTCATTTTGGACCAAACTCCACCAAGGACAATCCCCGCTTCCAAACTTGCCGGCCCGCCAAGCCGGCCCGGTTGATAAAAATCAATTAGAAGCGTATCAAGAAAAATGGTACAAAATGGAAGAGGCGGCAAGAGTACTTTCAATCTGTTATAGCACCATCAGCCGGGAGATACGCCAAATTTCTCTCGCGCCCCAACGCAAAAAAATGGCTGCATATTCCGAACAAACTCTAAAAATCTGGTTGGTACTAAAATACCTGGCGGATGATCCTTTGGATGCAGCCAATTGGGAAACATTTGAGGCAGCCGGCAAGCAGAATGAAGGCTTTGGGGGTTTGATCAGCCGCTTGTTTGAATAACGATCATTTAACGACAAATGAGACTAACGGTGAATTTGTAACAGTCCCTCAAAAATTGCCCGGAGGCGCTCTCTCATCTACAATACCGGTATCTATAAATGTAGAGAAGGGGTTATGAGCAAACAACCTTCGTCGGAATGGCGGCGCTTTCTACGACGGCATCGGGGCCGTTTAAATATTATTTTCTTTCTGGCCATGATCAATCTATTCACCGGATGGAACGACGGGTTTTCTGATTTTACGCCCTGGTTCCTATTTCCGGCTGTTTTCATCGGCTTTCCCATCTTTCACGATTTGTTTGATATGCTCATCGGCCAGGATGAGGATGATGAAGATAGGGAGTTTGATGAAGAGGTTAAAGGAAAAAAAGACAAGGAAAGCTATTCGGCTCCAGCCTCGATTCCCGTACAGGCTCCCAATATCGTCTCGACCTACAGCCCCACCATCCAGACCCATCTTGATAGAGCGCGCACCTACCGGGAACAGATTGAGGCTTACATTCAAGCCACCGCCGATCCCCACAGCCAGAGCCGCCTGCAAGATTTGTCTAACCAGATCGACGAATGGACTGCTGCCATCGAGGCCATGGCCCAACGGATCAACAGTTTTCAACAAAATCCGGTCATCAACCAGGATTTGGAAAGCGTGCCCCAATCCATCGCCAATTTAAAAGCCGAACTCAAATCGGAAACTAACGACACCATCCGCGCCGAACTGGAACGCACGCTAGCGAACCGCCAAAATCAACTGGCCGCCCTGCAAAATCTGGAAAACACCATGAAACAGGCCGAGATCAAAATGGAAAGCACCCTGGCCTCGCTGGGAACCATTTATTCGCAGTTACTCACCAGCCAATCCACCGACCACGTAGCCGATTACAGCCGACTCTCCGCCGACGTGAATGAGGAAGTCAGCACCCTGCAAGATCATTTGGAAGCATTGGAAGAGGTCAAATTGGGCCGGAGTTACTAAATTAGGAAATATTTACCGAATTTACCGGTTTTATATTTTCCACGCTCTGGTATAATATAAATAACGGGCTTTTGGGGAAGACGGGAACCTTTCCCTTTTTTATTGCCCGGCGGGTAAGTTTCGCGGCAGAAGAGGCCAACAGAACTCTTGGGCGAAACGCTTGCAAATTGAAGGAAGGATAAACTGTTGACAAAATATATCCCCCTGCTACTCCTGGCAGTGATGCTGGCCTGGGTTCTGCCGGCTCAGGCGCAAGACGCGCCGCCGCTCGAACCGACGCCCGCCGTAACCTGGCAGGAACTGGAAACGCAATATTTTATCATTGTCTACGCCGACAGCATTACGCTCGACGGCGCGCCGCTTGATTGCCCCGCCTGCGGCCCCGATGCCGCCAACCGCTACGCCACCTTTGTGGATCAGGTTTACCGCGATCTGGCCGATGTTTTTGAGATTGATCTGGAACTGCCGGTCAACCTGCGCTTATTCCCCACCGAAGAAAACTATCGCCGGGTAAACCTGCTGGCCGATGAGTCTGCCGCTGCGGGCCAACAGGCAACCAACGGGCGCAGCGAAATTGCCGTTGTACTGCCCAGGCTGCAAGACCTGCCCGAACACGCCATTGCCAACAACTTTCGCCAGGAAATGAGCCACCTCTTTGCGGCGGCTTTGTCGGACAACAAACTCAACTCCGGCTTTCAAGAAGGCACCGGCCAATATCTGGAAAAACCGGACGAAACGACCCAGGACAAAATCAACAAACTCCGCGCGGCGTGGGAACAAAATGCGCTGTATTCCTGGGCGGAAATGAAAGATGCCCAACCCTTTTACGACAATCCGCAAGTGGCTTATCCGCAGGCGCTTTCTATGGTGGCCTTTTTGATTGATCGCTACGGCTTGCCGGCCTATCTTGACTTCATCAAAATCAGCGCCCTGGAACCGGGCTACCGCAGCGCCCTGGAAGCCGCCTACGGCAAAGGGGCCGATACCCTGGAAACGGAATGGCAGGAATATCTGCCCAATTACATCAACCAGCGCTGGCAGGTAAACGCGGTTTACGCCTACGATCTGAGCCACCTGGAAGAAATGGTCAATAAAGGCGCTTTTTCTGATGCCGAAGCCGAACTCAAGGCCACCGTCGCGTTGCTGCAAACCACCAATCAACAAGACACCCTGGCCCGGGCGCAAGCCCTGTTAGACCGCGTGCATCAGGGCCAAGCCGCCAGCCTGCTGGCCGATGAAGCCTACCGCGCCCTGGTCAACGGTAATTATCCCGATGCCATAGAAAAAGGCAGCAGCGCCATTGCTATGTACCAGAAAATCGGCTATTTGGACCGGATTCCCGAAATTCAGGACCACGTTCACCGGGCCACTATCGGCCAAAAAGCGCTCAACCGGCTGGACCACGGCGAAGAGATGCTCAACTCGCTCAGTTTTTTCCAGGCCGAACGGCAAATTTACGAGGCCACCGTGCTGTTGCAAAGCCTGGGCAACCAGGCCGCCGCCGAACGCGGCATCCAGCTGCTGCACCGCTCCACCGAGCGGCAGCGCATGCTGGCCTACGCCATTGTTGGGGTGGGGGTGGCCATGTTGATCTTTGGCCTGCTCCGCCGGCTGTACAACCACTTCACCGCCGACCCGCTGGAGGTTGAATTTACATCATGAGCCAAACCATCGCACCCGCCCTCGATTCTTTACGACAATTACAAGTTAAATTCTGGGTTCGTCGAGCCATCTATGGTTTTATTCGCGCCGCCTGGCTGGCGCTGCTGGTACCGGTCATCGTGATGATGGGGTATCTTTGGGCCGGCTGGGACGTGGCCTGGTATGTTTGGATGCCGCTGATGATGCTGGTGGGCCTGGTGGTGCTACTGTGGTCGATGCGGCCCATCAAGATGCAGCGAATTGCCCACCGGATGGACAACCGGCTGGACCTGCAAACCCGATTAACCACTGCTTATGAAGTCAGCCACGCGCCAAATGCTGATGCACAAGCCAATAATCCGGTGGTACAAAGCTTGTACGAAGAAACGGAAGAAATAACCGATTCGCTACGCGAAGACGTGCGACTGATGAACCGCTCGATGTGGACCGAAATCCAGGCCCTTATCGCTGTGGCCGCTGTTTTGGGCGCGCTGCTGATGGCCGATGCCCTGGCCCCCCGCCTGCCCGAAGTGGCCCCCGCCGACATTCCGGCCACCTGGCAGGAACCCCGCGCCAACGAACTATCGTCTGATACACCGCCTCTGGCCGAAGCCATTGCTCCAGAAGAGGCCAACACCAGCCCCCAACACGAGGAAGATTTTCAAAAGGCGTTGGAAATTCTGGCCGATGTGCTGCGCGACCACGCCGTTACCCACGCCATTGCCGAGGCCATCGATCAGACCGATACCCAACTGGCCGCCAACAACCTGCGCCGCCTGGCCGATCAGTTGGAGGACCTGTCACCCCAAACCCGGCAGGAGGTGGGGGGGCTGTTTGAAGAAGCGGCCACTAAGATCAACACCATCGCGCCCAGCATCACCGCGCCGCTTCAGGCCGGTAGCGATGCCCTGGCCGCCGACGACCTGCTGGCTGCCGGAGAAGCTATTGAAGAACTGGCCCGCGTGATCGAGCAAATTGAAGACGATCCCACCGATGTTGCCGAATACAAACCTGTTGAAGAGGAACAGATCGAACAACCGGAATCGGTGGAAATGGAACAGGAGCCGCCGCCTCAACAGCAGCAACAGCAAACCGAAGAGCAGCAAATGGAAGAAAAAGAGCCTCCCCCGGAAGAGGAACGGTTGAGCGTGGAAGGCGATCCCCTGGAAATCGAAAGCGACCCCGAAACTGAGGAAAAAGTTATTGAAGCCGCCGACCCCGACGCGGAAGCCACAGAAGAGGAGGCCGAAGGTTCACCCTTTACCCGCCAGCCGCTCATCTCAACCAATCAGGAGCTGGGGCCGGACCCGCTTGTCTACCCCTGGGAGCAACGGGAAGTTGTGCGGCGCTATTTCACGCCTGAACAATAGTTTATGGAAACGTTTGGAAAAATATTGGTCGCTATCGGCATCATCGCCATTATTGTAGGGTTGATTTTGTGGTTTTTCAGCGACAAATTTGGCTGGTTTGGCAACCTGCCCGGCGATATCCGCATAGAGGGGGAGAATGTTCGTTTTTACGCGCCCATCACCAGCATGATCCTCATCAGCATTGTGTTGAGCGTGATTCTTTCTTTGATTGCCAGGTTGTTTAAATAATTTGCTACAATTCCACCTTTTGCGCCCAAATTTGATTGTAAATATCTTCCCAGGGACGGATGTCGATGTGCTGCAAAGGAAAAGATTGCAAAATCTCCGCCAATTCATCCTCACGCCAGGTTTTGCCCGGCATCAACCGCGCTTCCCAGCCAATCCGTTGGGTGACCAGCAGCCAGCCCCCGCCGGAATGATCGACGGTCGCCGGCTCCAACACGCGCACCAACTCGGCCAACCCTTGCCGGGGATTGGGCAAAAACTCCAGCGCCTCCAAACACGTAACCGCCGGAAAGCTGTTGCTGGCAAACGGCAGCGCCATCGCATCGGCCTGGATGAGCGTCAGGCGGGGCGCGTATTCGGCCAACTCACGCCGGGCCACGGCCAGCATCCTGGAAGCGCGATCCACGCCCACCACGCGGCCCCGATAGCCGGGCTGGTCAAATAATGTAGCGGGAACGCGCCCGGTGCCGGCGCCAACATCCAGCACCATCACATTGGGCCGGCGATGGAACCGGTTAGCCAGCGGCTGGCCCACAAAAAAATTCTCGGTCGTTTTATCAAACTCTTTGAGCTTGTTGTACCGCTCCGCCGTCCAATCGTACAGCAGCGCCACCAGCGGCGCACCCAGGTAGGCCCCCTCGGCCAGGATCAATTGCCAGTACAGGATGATCGCCACTACCAAAATAATCAAACCTGCAATAATCCAAACCATCACTCCCTCAACACCCCCCTCACCCTCCGAAGGCCCATCCTGCTGCCACGGCACTGGCTACCAGGAACGGCTGCACTTTTTGGAGAAAGTCGGCAGGCGTATTAAACTTTCGCTTGAGGGGCCATTGGGCCAACAGCAGCACGCCGACCAGCGCCGCACCGGGCAAACGCGCCACACCCAATAACAAGATCACAGCGGCCCCCTGCCCGGCAAAAAATAAAATATCAGCCCGGTGATGACGGCCCAACATCCGCAAACCACCTAAATAGGCGGCCCAATAACAGGCGGCCAGGGCCAATTCCAAGGGGCGCAGCGACGACCACAGGACAATGCCCATACACCAGGGCAGCAGCCACTGCACCAGCGATTGTAACCGCCCGCCCTGCGGCCCGCTCAATTGGCGAGAAAGTTGTCCGGCCACTATAATCAGGGCGATTGCCAGCAAGGCGAGCCAAAAGAGCGTTGGGGAGAGAAAACGGGCGATAAGCAGCGCCAGCAAGGCGCCCAGCCAGAAAGAAATAACGGTCTGGCCATTTTCGGGCCAATACTTCTTGCGCCACCAAACCTGATAGCGGCGTACCAACAACACCCATCGCCCGGCGACCGAATCAGGCTGAACATACGGCAGGGAAAAACCGGTCGTCGAAGCCGGCCCCAATTGGGCCGTGGCTAGCTTACGCCACAACCCCTGTTCAACGGCCTGATCCCAGAGCATCCCTAACAAGGGGTCAACCAGCAGCCACAGGCTGACCAGTTGAATGATGCTCGAAAGATCAAACGCCAGTTGGCCGGTTGACAATGCGCCGGCAACCATCGCCCAGCCGGGGCCTAACCGCAGCCAGGGACGGGCCGGCGTCAACGAAATTTTGAGGGAATGACCAAAAGGTTGTTCCAATGGTAAGAACTCCGGGTATGTAAAAATATTATGACTGAAACAGGAACCTACGTTTTACTTCTTCATTTACCTATCGACGAAAAAATCACCATCGGCAAGCTGGGAACCTTTGAGTTTCCGGCGGGCTGGTACACTTATGTGGGCAGCGCGTTTGGCAGCGGCGGGCTGGTAGCCCGCTTGAAACACCATTTAAAGCCGGTAGAAAAACCCCACTGGCATATTGATTATTTTCGCCGGACCGCGCACTTGCAGGAAATCTGGTTGTCTCCTGGCAGCGAACGCCGGGAAGCCGTCTGGGTTGATCTGATGCTGGCCATTCCCGGCGCAAGCATTGTGGCCGAGGGCTTTGGTTCATCGGATACGGATCGGGAAAGCCATCTCATATATTTTGACGTGCGTCCCTCGCTGGAGGATTTTGCCGTGGGCGTACGCGCCCGATTCCCCGATACCCCGGTGTTGCGCGCCTTTGCCGACGACTCGGCTCCGAATCAAACCTGATCGTAGATCAGGCCTGATCTACCCCCACAAATAAACCCGGGCCAAAAAAATGGCAAACATCATCACGCCGGAGGTAAAGCGGGCCATAATGCCGGCAGCAGAGCCGGCCACATAACCTTTGGTGGCTCTCATGGCCGTATCCCAATCGCCCCGGCGTTTCCATTCGATCCACAGAATACCCAGCACCATGCCCACCAGTCCGGCCAAACAGCCTAAAATGGGTGTACCGATCAAACTGGCCACAATCCCCAACAGCAGCCCCAGTATCGCCCCAACAACAATTGCCAGACACGAAGCACCGCCAAGTTTTGCGCCAAAATGGCCGGCTATCACATCCACAACCAGGCCAATGATCATCAACACGGTAAGGATACTGAAGGTCCACCAGCCTACCTTATCCCATCCCAGGGCCAAGCCATAAAAAATCGCCGCAGCCCACATCAACAGCGTGCCGGGGATCGGCGGGACAACGGTAAAAATCAAGCCAATCAACATTGTAAATAAGGTAATAAACAAAACTGCGCCCTGCCAGAATTGCGCGTCCATAACAAAACCTCCGCTTACAGTTCTCATCAAGATACCACAAATAATTCCAGATGACAATCAACGTTCAAGTTTGGGAGCGATGCAGATAATATGATAAAATACTGAGGCATAAAAAATAATTAACCTGCCCAATTCGCCGGGAGATTAGAGAGCGGAGATTAGAGATTTAAGGCTAAAAATTTTTCAACCTCTAACCTCCAATTTTCTAAATACGGAAAATGATCCCAACCACTTCCCAAGAAACGGATTATGAGCCAAGACCTGATCCTCATTGTTGATGACGAAGAAAATATTATCGAACTGGGCCGCCTCTACCTGGAAAACGACGGCTACCGGGTAGAAGCCGCCTCCGATGGGCTGACCGCGCTGCAAAAATTTGAGACCTTACAGCCTACGCTGATTGTGTTAGACCTGATGCTGCCCGAACTGAACGGCTGGGAAGTGTGCAAAAAAATCCGGGCCACCAGCAATGTGCCCATCATTATGCTCACCGCCCGCACCGACGATGTGGACAAAATTGTGGGCCTGGAACTGGGCGCCGACGACTATATGACCAAACCCTACAATCCCCGCGAGTTGGTGGCCCGCGTTAAAGCCGTATTGCGACGCGGCGGCCATGTGCCCCAAAGCGATACGCCGGCCTCTCTTGAAACCGTATCCCGACAAATAGGCCCGCTCACCATTGATCCCGCTCGCCGCGAGGCGCACCTCAATAGCGATTTGCTCAACTTGCGGACCAAAGAATTTGATCTACTGCACGTGTTTGTACAAAATAACGGTCTGGCCCTCAGCCGGGAAAAGCTGTTGAATTTGGCCTGGGGCTACGATTTTTACGGCGAAACCCGTACCGTCGATGTACATGTGGCTCACCTGCGCGAGAAATTGGCCGCCGATGAACGGGTCAATATCGAAACCGTGTGGGGCGTGGGCTACAAATTTGTGGTTGAGACCTGACCCATGCGCCTGCGAACTCGATTGATCCTATCTTACGTGGTTATCATCGTGGTCAGTTTGAGCCTGGCTTTTTTGACACTCATCCTGGTCACGCGTCCGCTGCAAAACCGGCTGCAGAGCCTGCGGCTGGGTCTGCAAAGCCGGCGCACAGCCACCCACATAGAGTTGCTTTACCGCCGGGATATTTCTCCCGAACAAATCTATGGCCGGTTGAATTCCTGGGCCGAACAAAACCAAACCCGGTTATTAATTCTGGACGGGGCCGGCCACGTTGTAGCCGACTCTCAGGATGTACTGGTGGGCCGGCAATTTGAACTACCCCAGGCTGAGGTGGACCCATCATTCTTCTCTACCCAAACCGGCACGCTCACCACTGCTGACGGACAAAAAATAATGGTCGCCGCTGCACCTTTTGGCCCCGATGCCCAACCCCGGGGGTATGTGGCCGCGATTGCGCCACAATCCACTCAACTCCTGGGCATTTTCCGCGAATTGAGCTGGGGGTTTGTGGTGGCCGGCTTTGTGGCACTGCTATTATCGCTCCTGTTGAGCCTGTTTATAGCCCGCTCCATTGCCAAACCCTTGCAAAGTATTTCTCACGCCGCCGGGGCCGTTGCTGCCGGCGATTACCAGCACCGGCTGGATGAAAAAGGCCCGAGAGAAATCAAGCGCGTGGCCGCCAGCTTTAACGTGATGGTTGAGCAGGTGCAAAACAGCCAGCGCGCTATGCGCGATTTTGTTTCAAACGTATCGCACGAACTAAAAACCCCGCTGACATCAATCCAGGGATTTTCCCAGGCTATTATGGAAGGAGCCACGCCCGATGAAGCGGCTCAACGCCGCGCCGCCGGCATCATTCATCAAGAAGCAGGCCGGATGGCCCGGTTGGTGGAAGATTTTCTCGATCTGGCCCGCATCGACTCCGGCCAGGTGGTGATGAACAAAACGCCCCTCAACCTGGCCGCCATCCTGACCGCCGCCAGGGAAAGATTACTTCCCCAGGCGGCTGCTCAAAAAATCAAGCTGATAAACCAGGGCGAACCCCTGCCCCAGGTGGTGGGGGACGGCGACCGGCTGGCCCAGGTGTTTACCAACCTGTTAGATAACGCCATCCGCCACACTCCGGCTGGGGGAGAGGTTACTATCAGTGCCCAGACGGTCAAGGGGATACGCCGTCCCCGGCCCGTCCGTCCCGGTCAGGTACAGTTCGATGCCAGCACGTCTGTATCGGAACACGGCAATTTTATTGAAATCAGCATTGCCGATACCGGCCCCGGTATTCCGCCCAATGATCTGGCCCGTATTTTTGAGCGGTTTTATCAGGTAGACAAAAGCCGCAAGCGAGGCCGGGGCACCGGCCTGGGATTGGCCATTGCCAAAGAAATCATCGAGGCGCACAGCGGTTATCTGAAGGCGCGTAGTGAAGCGGGTAAAGGCACGACCTTCATGGTGGGCCTGCCGCTCACCGAGGCCGATGCCCCTACGCAGATCTCGGCCCGAAGCCGGTAAAAAACGCGCGGTCAGTCTTCGCCAAAAATCTCTACAACAGGCCGGCCATCCCACGCCGGCGGAACCGGCAGCCCCAACGCATAGGCCGCCGTGGCCGCCGTATCATACACCATAACTTCGCGCTGTAACAACAGGCCGGGTTGAACCCCCGGTCCAACCGCCAGCCAGGGAATCGTGATCTCCCCTGGCGTATCGCCGCCGTGCCGGTACCCCTCGCCGCCATGGTCGGCTGTAACCAGGAGCAGAGTATGCTTAAGGTAGCCTTTTTTATCTAACGCCGCAACCATCTCGCCAATCCGGGCATCGGTTTGATGAATGGTCTGGAACTGCGCTTCCGACATCCAGCCGGTGGCGTGGCCCTGCTCATCTACATCCGGCAGGTGGACAAAGAGGATATTTGGCATCCGGGTTTCTATCACGTCGAGGGCGTGGGCTACGGTAATCTGGTCTAAATAACCGGCGTAATCATAAACATCAACCGAGTTGGGGAGGACAATGTGTTCCAGCCGGGGTTTTCCGGCAATCAGCACCGAGGTCAAACCCGCCTCGCGAGCCACGGTAAAAAGGGTTGGCCCCTTTATTTTCCCCAATTCCGGATTGTAGATATTCCAATAAATGCCGTGATGCTCGGGTGTCATTCCGCCCAACATAGAGGCATGCCCCACCAACGTGGCGCTGGGCACGACGGTTTGCGCTGAGTCGCTGTAAGCGCCCTGAGTAATCAACCGATCTAAGACCGGGGTATCGCTTTGGGCCAGGGCATCCGGGCGCAATCCATCAATGCTGATAATCATCACGCGCTGAATATCGGCCCTCGAACCGGCCACCGGCTTGGGGATGGGCGGCGATGTCGAGGTTGGCGTCAAGGATGGAGCCGTGGTAGGAGAAACGATAGCCGTGGGTGTGGCCGACGGCGGCGGGGTTGGCGTAAAAGTGAAGGTTGGCGTGGGGGTCGCTGTAGAGGGCAGTTGGGGCGTAAATGTGGTTTCGGCGGGTTCCACCATTGAAGTGGCCGGCGGTTCTTCGGTTAGGGGGGGTGTTGCCTGCTTCACTGAGGATACTGATGAAGATGCCACACATCCACTTATAAGAAGCGCAAACAAGAGAATCACCAAAACAGCATTGAATTTTTTCATTGAACTACGGTTCTCCCATTGTAAACAAAAAAAGAACGCTCTCCACAGGGAGGTTCTTCAACAATTATAGCAAAAACCAACCTCCAGATTTTCCCAAAAAGGTCAGTCGATCTGAAATTGAAACTTTATCTGGCCGCAGCGAATAGAATCGCCGGATTGCAAAGCTACCGGCTGGTGAGGGGCAATTTTTTCGCCGTTGACAAAAGTGCCGTTGGTACTGCCTAAATCCTCTATCATCCAATTGTTTTGCCGCCAGAACAAGCGGCTATGGCGGCGAGAAACCCCCGCTTTGCTGCCTCCAAACGGGCCTAAATCGATATCCGGTACTTTATTTTTAGAGGCCCGGCCAATGATCAACTCTTCGCTGCCCGATACCAAAATCTCCTGCCCGCCGGAGGAAACAATCAGGCGCGCTTTTTGCACCTGCCGCCAGTCGATACCGGCGGCTTCCATCCGCTTCAGTTCTCGTTCCGCCTCCCTGAGCGCGAGAGAGAACTCGTCCATGGTCTGGTAGCGGTCTGACGGTTCTTGGGCCAGCGCTTTCTCCAAAATGGGGGCAAAGATGGGCGGCGCATCGGGATTCACTTCCAGCAGGGGGGCGGGAGGATCGGTGAGCCGAGCCATTAAAAAATCAAAGGTGGTTTCGCCGCCAAAGGGCAGTTTGCCAGTCAGTAGTTCGTATACCACAATGCCCAGAGAGTAAATGTCCACCCTCGCATCAATCTCTTCTTCCTGAATCTGTTCCGGCGCGGCGTAAGACATGGTTCCCAAGACCTGGCCGGGCATGGTCAGGTTGGGCCGGGTGGAGTGTTCCATTTTGGCCAGGCCAAAATCGGCCAGCAGCGGCCAGTCGTCTTCCGGCATCAAAATATTGGCCGGTTTGATGTCGCGGTGAATAATGTGCTGCTTGTGGGCAAAAGACAAGGCATCGGACACGGGGATGGCAATGGTCAGCGCTTGCGCCCAGGTAAAGGATTGGTCGGGTTTGATCCGGTCTTTTAGCGAACCGCCGGGTACATACTCCATCACAATATAGGCCCAGCCCTGTTCTTCGCCGTAGCCGTAAATCGTCAAAATATTTCGATGGCGCAGCGCGGCAATGGCCTGGGCTTCCAGCCGAAAACGGGCCAGCATGGTTTCTTCGGCCCCGCCGGTTGCTTGAATCGGCACCACTTTGATCGCCACCCACCGCGAAAGCGCCTCATCAAATCCTTTGTAGATGCTGGCCATGCCGCCATGGCCCACCAATTCTTTGAGTTCGTAACCGCCAAAATGTTGACCTGTCAGGTCATCCATAGGTTGTCCTCCGGCAGAGCGTTGTCTTCCGGTTATTCAAGCTTATAAAATTATAACACGGGGATAGATAGCAGGCAAGATAATTTTCGGGCGCAACCTGGTTATTTGTAGGGATAGGTCAGCGGCCAGGTTTTGAAAAAGAACCATTCGCCGTAGGCCACATCGGCCCGGCTGGGCGGAACTCCTAATTTGGTAATGTCGGTGCGGGAGAGGGCGTAGAGGCAGCCGCCGGTAGGGTCTTCTCTGGCGCGGATGACCCGGCGGGCAATGTCCATAAATTTTTTACTGGGCTGCATATCGGCCCGATAGCCAAAAAAGCCATGGGAGACGGTGAAATAGGTGTCACCATAACCGGAATGGAGCAAACGGTTTTTTGCCACCCAGCCAACCATATACGCCGCTTCGGGATCGCCGGGGGACTCGCCTTGCATGATGCGGGCCAGATCAATCACCGAAATTCGAGCGGCAAACACCGGCATCGGCAGGCCGGGCAGCGAGGTGGGACGCGGGGTGTAAATCCGGGTGGGGGCTTGTCCGTCCCATACTTCTGTAGCGGTTGGCGAAGGTAGGGTGGTTTGTTCCGGGGTGGGGGTCCAGGTGGGAGGCAAAACAAAGCCCTGCGTGGCGGCCATTTGCACCAGCGGTGCGGGTATCGCCAAGGGGCCGTTCTGGCCCGACGCCATAAGAAATAGCAGGAAGCCAACAATCCCCAAAAAAACAACAAAGCAAAACAGCGCTAAAAACAACACAATCTGTTCTGCGTTAAAACCCTGATAAAAAGTCGATCTCTTTTGCTGAAATTTGTTCCGGGGCCGTTTGCTCACAACAAATCAACCATCCAACATCATGGTTATATCGAGTTCATTGTAATTCTTTATCGCCCAACCCGGCAGGTCAGTAAGAGCCGTAAGGCGCGCAACCGCCGGGAGGCCGGCCCACGGGCGGCGCCACCGATGGCGGACCGGGGGGCGGATACGGATAACGAGACGGCGGCGGGAAGGGCGGAATAGGGATTTCCAATACATGGCCGGCCTGCAAGACCGCATCTTGTTCCAAACAATTGGCCCAGGCCAAAAAATCCGAGGGCAGATGGCAGGCATCGGCAATCAGCGGCAAAGTATCCCCCTCTTTAACAATATAAACGTTGGGGCCTCGTCCGGGCGTTTCAGGAATAAACAAGGCCTGATGGGTAAAAATATGGCCCGGCGGGTGCAAATCATTGACTAAACTGAGATAGTGGGGGTCTACTCCAAACTTCCGAGCTACACAGGCCAATGTTTCGCACAATTGGACCCGGTAACAAAAACCAACCGTCGCTCCCGGCGGGATAACCATGTTCGGCGGCACTGGGGTATTGGTAGGCGGTAGCGGAAGCGGCGTAGGCGTAAAAGTGGGCGTGACCGTTACCACCATAACTGTGGGGGTGGGGGTTGGCGTAAAGGTCGAGGTAGGCACCGGCGTATCTCCGGTAGAGGTGGGTGACGGGGTAAGCGTAAAGGTGGCGGTTGGCTGGCCGGACTCAATTACTGTAACCCGCCCCGGCTCAATCGTGGCCGAAATCTGCAAGCCGTCCGGGGTAGAGAGTTTGACTACCGTAAAATTAATATCCGTGGTACCGGCTGCAATTGCTCGAAAGTTCACCGTGGCAATCACTCCATCGCCGGATACCGGCGGGCTGGGCGCTTGCTGGGTCACAACATAAGAGATCAGGCCGGCTACGTTGTCTGCCTGGTTCGTCTGTATCAGATCCGGCGAAAGAAAATCGCCGGGTTGAATTTGAGCGCCCTCCTGGCCGGTATCGGAATCCTGAATTTCGATAACCAGGGGATCAAACTGTAAGCCAATTTCCAGGCCAAAGAGGTCTGTTACATTATTAACTCTGATCTGCACGATACCCAACTCGCCGGCGGCCAGTTGTTGGGCCGTGGGCAGCACGCTAATCGTGGCGACCTCCGTCTGAGCGATGGCGGCTCCGGTTTCGCTAGAGGCAGCAGGCGCTTCTTGAACCACACCTGCTGTGGCAGCAACCGGCGGGGCAAAGCCCTCCGCCTGAATATCACCGCCATCATTACTACCGGGATTGGGAATATTACACCCACCCACGAACACAATCAATGCGAAAATTGCCAACAGAACAAGCCAGCCTCGTCTCATTTTGAGATCTCCCGTGCTACAATTGTTCAGACAAATACGGCAGGGTGGGCAGGTTAGCCCCCCACCCCCTCAACTTTACATAGTATTTGCCTAATTTAATTCTACTTATGTTGACTTTTTTTGCAAGAGGGTGGGAAATTAATTTTTCATTTTACCAGGTTATGTTTCATGGCTAAGACCGCAGCTTCGGCTCGGTTGGCCGCGTTTAACTTGGAGAGGATTTCGCTAACATGATGCCGTACCGTAGAGGGGCTGAGGACCAGCCGTTCAGCAATTTCAATATTGCTCAAACCTTCGACAATAAGCTTTAACACATCAATCTGCCGCTGGGTTAGATCGTAGCCTAAAGCCTGCGGCGGTGTAGTTGCCTCAATCAGGGCCTGGGTGGCTTCAACGGCCAGGGTGGGGCGTCCGGCATAGGCCGAGCGGATGGCCTGCACTAATTCATCAATGGAGGCTCCTTTAAGCAGGTAGCCAATGGCTCCGGCTTGCATAGCGCGTTTAACCAGATCACCTTCCTGAAAACTGGTCAGCGCAATAACCTTTACCTGGGGGCATTGTCTTTTGATGGCATGGGTAGTTGCCGCGCCGTCCATGCCCGCCATCTTCATATCCATCAAGATTACGTCCGGCTGTAGTTCTTGACAGAGTTGCAAAGCCTCTTCCCCACTCTGGGCCTGGCCCACCAACTCAATATCCTCTACCGCCATCAGCATAAATTCAATCCCGCCCCGAAATATCTCATGATCATCTACGCTCATCACCCGAATAGATTGAACTTCGCTCATAACGATACCTCCTGATTTTTGGTTTCGATTTAGAAACGAACCCAGGAAAATTCGCCCCCTTCGATACGCGCGCCACGTTGTTCCGCGCTACTCAGGATGCTACCTCAATTAACCTGAACAGTTATCACAATTCTTAAGAATTTGGCCAAACAACCGTGATTTGAGTTCCCTGATCAGCTTGGCTTTCCAGGTCAAAATCGGCTTTAATAGCTTCAGCGCGTTCGGCCATAATGTTTACTCCCCATTGGTGCGGCGCAATGGACTCGGGGTCAAAACCGCGGCCATTATCGCTGATATGCAGCTCTACCTGATCCGCTTCAAAATACAGCCCCAGTTTGACGTGGCCCGCCCGGGCGTGTTTGGTTACATTATTTAACGCTTCTTGCGCAATACGATAGAACGCAATCTTCACATCAGGAGGCAGCGATTGCTCGCCCACCACCGTGGTTGTTACCTGCATTCGGGTGCGGCCCATCATGGCATCGGCCAACTGGTGCAGCAGTTCGTCCATAGGTTTCTCCACCAGAACCGCCGGCCGTAACTCCAGTAGCAGGTTACGCATTTCTGCCAGCGCGCCCTGGGTTAACCGCAGCAGCTCTTCCAGGGCTTTTTCAACGGTTTCAGGCCGGCTGTGCCATACGCGGGGCAGCGCTTCGGCAATGGCCGCCACGGAAAAGAGAGTTTGGGTCACGGAATCGTGCAAATCGCGGGCCAGCCGGTTGCGTTCGGCATCCACGGCGGCTTTTTCGGCTTCATGCCGCAGGCGGGCGTTTTCGATAGCCAGCGCAACCTGGCTGCTAAAAACAACCGCCAAATATATTTCTTCCTTAGAAAAAGTGCGAGGCGCGCCATAATACAGAAGTATGCCGCCATATACATCTTGTTTTATCAATAGAGGGATCGCCAACAAAGCCTGAAATTGTTGGGCCAGCTTTTTCAACCGGCGAGAGGAATCGGAGCCGGGCGGCAGGGGCTCAAGATCGCGGGCACAAACGGCGGCCATATCCGATTCCGCCAACGGCTGCTGTGTTGCCAGAGCTTCGCGCAAAGTTCTGCAACCCAGCAACTCCTGCCGGTGATCTCCCATTTCAAGCTCAATTCCTTGTACGGCCAGCGCAACAAATGTATTGTCTGCGGCTTCAAACTGATAGATGGCGGCAGCATCGGAACTTAGTAAACGGTTGGCCTGACCGGCAATAAAATCAAGCGTGTCTTCCAATGGCCGGTCTTCATTCAACACGGCCAGAATATCGCCCAGACTCTCGGCTACCTGGCGGCGGCGATCAGCCTCCTGGCGGCGTTCTTGTTCTTCCCCCAGCAACCGGACTGTTTCCACTGCGCCGGCAATTTGCGTGGCAATTGTTTCGGCCAGGCTGACATCGGCAGAGGTCAATACGCGGTGGGGGCGGTTGGTATAAACGCTGATCAGGCCAATTGCCTCGCCGCGCGACAACAGGGGAATGTTCATAAACGAGTTGATCTGTTGTGCCCGCATAAGATCGTGAAGGGGTTCTGTCAGGGGATTGGTCTGCGGATTGGCGATCAGTATTGATTGGCGATTTTCAATCACCCGCCGGGCGGCCGGATCGTTAACCAACGGCACCAACCCTCTCCCCCGCTTTACCCGCATTTGGTTCCGGTTCATACGCGCATACACAGTTAATCGGGCGTCCATGCCATCCAACAAACTGATGTCTGTGCCGCAGGCATCAAACAGCCGCGATATTGTTCCTGCTACCGTGCCCAATATCGCTTCCAAATCGGTCATCGTAGCAATGGTCTGCGCAATGAGATTGAGGGTGGATAATTCTTCAAGGTGTTGCTTTAGTTCATCATTGACCTCTTTAAGGGCCAGTTCGGTCTCTTTCCGGGCTGTAATATCAAAAAGAACTCCCTGATAATGGGTGATCTGATCATTTTCATCGCGCCGGATCCAGGTCCGGTCTTCTACCCAGCGCACCTGACCGGTGTGGGTAATAATTCGATATTGTTGGACAAAGTCGCTGAGACCCACCCGGCTGCGTTGCGCCACTTCGTCCACGACCCGGTTCAGATCGTCAGGATGAATAATATCGGCAAAATGAACCCGTCCGGCGTAAAAATCAGGAGGAAGGTACCCCAATTGGTGAACGTTGTCCGACACATACTCAACCGGCCAGCCTTCAAGCGCCTGTCGCAAAAATACAATGACCGGGCTTTTATTGATGATAAAATTTTGCTCCTGAAGACGCTTTTCGGCCACGGCCCGTTCGGCAATTTCCTGCTCCAGTTTTTGGTTGATCCGGGTCAATTCGGCGGTCCGGGCCGAGACCAGGTCCGCCAGATGTTCCTGATGTTCTTGCAGCGCCTTCTCCGCCGCTTTACGGCGCGAGATGTCTCGATTATTGACCCGGCAGCCGGCAAAGGTGCCGTCATCGTCAAAAACCGGCTGGCAAATATGTTCGATCCAGCAAATTGTGCCATCACGCCGGCGGATGCGGAATTGGATCTCGCGCTTTTGGGCCAGGGCATCGTGGCGGTGTTCATCCCAAAGGGACCGGTCTTCCGGCAGCACCAGCTCATCGAATAAACCGGGGTTGGCCATCAACGCTTCCGGCGAATAACCGGTCAATCGTTCACAAGCGGGTGATATGTAACGGAGTGCGCCTTTGGGAGTTTGCCAGTAGATGCAATCGTAGGCAAAATGGGCCACGGTGCGATAGAGGGTTTCCGCCTCACGCAAATTATTTTCCCAATCACTGCGTTGAGCCAGTTCTTCATTCAAGCGAGCATTTTTCGCTTCAAGCGCTGCCAACCGCGCCCGAAGTTCGGCCATCTCCTGCGCCGGTGCCGATGACGTGTTCTGTCTGGAAATCTGTTCCACCATGGTCCCCACTTTTTTTATCAGCCCACATTTGGTTCTCAAATTATAGCATAGTGCCGTAAAGCTGCAATGTGGGGCGGGGGCGCGGATCAATAGCGCTACTCAGGAGGCTAATCTTTTTATTTCTCGCAATTCCGCATAATCGGTTTAAATGTGTTGGCAAAAAGGTCTCGACGTGTTGGGCAAAAGGTCTCGACGTGTTGGCAAAAAGGTCTCGATGTGTTGGGCAAAAGGTTTCGATATGTTTTGACAAGAGCCTCAGTGGATCCAAATTCTCCAAGAAGACAAGACCTGACAGGTTTTCAAGACCACTTTTTCGAGTTGAGAACTTTGATCATCGAGATGATTTGGCTATTAAATCAATATCTGAAACCTGTCAGGTCTGAAAATTGGATCTACTGAGCCTACCAAGCTCCGGTTCGCTCAATCGAAGCTTTTTGTTTACTCTTGCACCCTGACCCCCTCCAACCGCACGTGGTCCCGCTGGAACTCGCCGGCCTCGTCCAGGATTTGCAGGCGGTAGCCGGTGGCGGGATCGTACAGCCCAACCAACAGCGCGTAGTCGCCAGGAGGGGTATCTGCGGGGATGAACAGGGTGTGGGTATCGATGATTGTTTCGCCGGGCTGCCAGTGGGGGGTGGCGTAGAAGCCCTGCTGGGGTCGGCTGTCTTGCTGGGTGATGAGGGTGTTTTCGGCATCTACCAGTTGGGCAAATACGGTGAAGTCTACCTCAATGGGCGCGTCGGCCCGCCAGAACAGGGTCAGGGTCAGCGGGCTGCCCGGCCCCAGGGCGGGGCTGGTATGGGCGCCGGTCAGCGTGAGCTGGCGGTTGAAGTCCACGTCCAGCGGCTGCGCGGCCACGGGGATCGTATCGGGCTGCACTTTGACCTCCCGACGGCGGCTGAACAGCATCAGCGGCTCATCGATGGCCGCAAATTTGAACGCCCGCCGGGGCGCGTAATCGGCCTGGAACCAATCGGTGCTTTGCACTTCGGGAATCCAGGAAAAGCCGATCAACACCATATCCGGCCGGTAGTGGCGAAGGGCGTAGCCAAAATCGCCCCGGGCAATGTGAGGCGAGACATCGGGCTGGGCCAGGCCCACAATGTCGATGATCCGGCGGCCCGACCAGTAGCCCAGGTGGCCGATGTCGATGGTGGCCAGGGTGGCCGAGGCGTTGGTGTTGGCGGCAATCCAGCGGGCGGTGTCGGGATAGACCTGGGCTTTCCAATCGGGATTTTGGTGGATGATAGCGCGGCTGAGGGGGTAGAGGGTGGTAATGAGGAGGGTGGTCAAGATAACGGCAACAACCTGACCGCCGGCCATCGACCACCGACCACCGGCCTCTTTACGGCCTTTTTTGATGAGGAGAGCGATGCTTTCAGCCACAAATTGAATGCCTCTGGCGGTCATCAGGGCGACACCCGGCATCAGCGGGGCGTAGTACCATTCGGCGGCGGGCACGCCCAGGCCAATGAAGATGGCCAGGTACAAGGCGTCCCGGCCCACCATGATCAGCCAGTCCCGCTCCACGCGGATCACCGGGATGAGGCCCAGGATGATGAGGATCGGGATGAGATAGAGCAGCGTGTGCCCCTGTTCTTGGGTCCAGACCTGCCAATAGCCCAGCAGCCCTTCCAGGAAGCGCCGGCCCAGCCAGTTGAATTGTCCCTGCGCTACTTTAGCTCCCAGCGTGGCCGGGAAGGGGGAGCCGTAATAAAACCAGGCAAATAAATACCAACTCGCCGGGATGCCGGCGGCGGGAATAATCAAACGCCAGCGCAACCGCCGCCGCGCCAGCAGGTCATAAATCAGCATGGCCGCGCCCAGCGAAACGGCATCACCCCGCACCATGGCCGTCAGCCCGGCAAAGATTCCGGCCCAACGCCAGCGGGCCAGGGTGTACGCCTCCATCGCGGCCAGAATGAGGGCCGCGTAAAGATAGCTCTCCATGCTGAAGGCCATGATCAGAAACGGCGAAAAGATCAGCAGCAGCGCGCCGGCCAGGCCGGTGATCCGGCCCGCCAGGCGGCGGCCCAGATCATAAGCCAGCACCGGAATCAGCGCCGACAGGCTGATATTGAACGCCAGAGCCGCGCGCGGGGCCGAACCAAACAGCCAGGTGCCGAGGGCCAGCACCAGGGCATACAGCGGGGTGGTCGTCACCTGAATCCGCTCGCCCACGTTGTAGACCAAGCCGCGGCCATGGGCCAGGTTCTCGGCCACGCGGTAGGTGATCACGGCATCGTCCAGGATGATGTCGCTGCTCCACAGGCCCACCGCCAAGCCGGCCAGGCCGAGCAAAAGGATAGCCGCGATGTCCCGGGGGTGGGATTTGAAACCGCGTTGGATTGCGGTCAGAAAATTCCTAAGTATCTGCTTCATATCGAGGGCGGATTATACTCTATTTAAGCAGGTTGACCAATTTAGCCGGTGGGGGGCTAAATGATGAGTGATGAGTGAGCCATCTTTCACTCATTACTCGTCATCTCATCCTATTTCTTAGCGGATTTCAGGCCGAAATCAATGAGAACCTGTACGGCAGCGTATCAGCCAAGAAAAATACCACAAAAATGGTCAGACGGCTTAAGAAATGGTATACT
>CAZTFF010000039.1:0-47969 GCA_964612485.1 uncultured Caldilineaceae bacterium | reverse complement strand
TATCTTAGCATGGTTTCGGGAAGGTGTCAAATGTTCAATTGTGTTCATTTGAACAACTTAAAAAGAGGAGACCGTTACACCCGCTCTACCGCCACCACCGTAGCCCCGCCGGTGCCGTGGCACAACGAGGCCAGCCCCAACGTGCCATTGCGTTCTTGCAGCGCGTTGACCAGCGTGACCATAATGCGCGCGCCGGAACAGCCGATGGGATGGCCCAGGGCAATCGCCCCGCCGAACACATTCAACCGGTCGAAGGACACGCCCAGCCTATCACGGGCAATGACGCTGTGTACGCCAAAGGCCTCGTTGTTTTCAACCAGGTCAAAATCATCAACTGTTTTATCTAATTTGGCCAGCAGCTTTTTTACCGCCGGAACCGGCGCTTCGGCAAAACGCCAGCTTTCCACGCCGGCCCAGGCGCTGCCCGCAATCCGGGCTACAGGTTGGAGATTATACTTTTTGAGCGCCCCCTCCCCGGCAATCAGCAAGGCCGCCGCGCCGTCGCTGATCTGGCTGGAATTACCGGCGGTCAACATCCCCTGCGGGTCAAACACGGGCCGCAGCCCGGCCAACGATTCCGGCGTTGTGTCGGCCCGAATCCCTTCATCGGCATCTAAAATTTTGGTAGCTTTACGGGTTTTTATTTCGAGCGGGACAATCTCTTTTTTGAAGATGCCGTTGGCCGTGGCCTCGGCGGCCCGCTGGTGGGAGTAGTAGGCAACTTCATCCAGAGCTTCGCGGGTGAGGCCCAGTTCAGCGGCTAATCGCTCGGTCTGCCGGCCCATCGCCTCGTTGGTCAGCGGGTCGGTCAGGCCGTCCACCAGCAGCGTGTCTTGCACCTGCTCCGGCGCTCCCATCAAAAATTTGTAGCCCCACCGCGCCCGGTGCGAGAGCGAAAAGCCGGCCTGGGACATCGACTCCGTGCCGCCGGCCAGGATCAGATCGGCCTCACCGGCTTTGATCATGCTCGCCGCATTCATCACCGCCATCATCCCGGAGGAGCAGACCATGTCGATGGTATAACTGTCTACCGCAGGCGGAATACCGGCTTTGAGCGCGGCCTGGCGCGCCAGCAACTGGCCGTGCCCGGCCCGCAGCACGTTGCCAAAGATGCACAAATCCAGGGCATCGCCGGGAAGGCCGGCCCGTTCCAACGCGGCCTTCATTACGTGCGCGCCCAAATCCGCCGGGCTGAAATCTTTCAAACTGCCGCCAAAACGACCAATAGGGGTGCGAACAGCTATCACAATGTAAGCGTCGGTCATTGTTTATGTATCCTGAGGGGAGATTTGGAGCGTTGCTACAATCAAACTTAGTATTCCGGGTTCTTGGCAGCTGAGACAGGCATGAATCCGCGAAGGGACGCCAAGTTACGCTAAAAATTTTCCTTTGCGTAATTTCGCGTTCCTTCGCGGACTCTAAAAAACCGGAACGTATTTATTATGCAATTATGTGCTTAGCATACCGCAAATAACAAAACAGGACAAACCCGGCGCGTCGAAAAAGACGGCGCAAAGCTTGCCCTGTGTAATTGTGAATAACTAATTTTTAATGGTTAATTCACCCTTAGAAAAAGCCCAACAAGGTCGGATCTTCCATCATTTCGGGGTGCCACTGCTCCGGCAGCACTTCTACTTTTACTTCCTGCCCGGCGGCGTGTTCGGCGGTTTCTTTGATCTGGTTGACCATCCAGGGACCGTAGGGGCAGAAGGGCGTGGTCAACAACATTTTGACCACCACCGGCGTATCATCCAGGTGAACGCTGCGGATCAACCCCAGCGTCACCACATCCAGATGCAGTTCCGGGTCCATCACCCCGCGCAGCGCCTCGCGCACGCTCTCTTCAGTAGCGCCGTTTTCTTCAGTCACTTCATTGGTGTTGGTTGTTTCTTCGGACATAATACCTCCTTAAAAAATCACACAGAGTGTCACGGAGATTGCACAGAGCTTCACAGAGGAAATAAATTTAAAAAATCTCTCTGCGTATCTCAGTGACTTCTTTGAGAATCTCTGTGTTACTTTACGCTTTCGGCGCGATCAAAATATCGTCGCCTTCAATTTTTACATCGTACAACGGTACCGGCGCAAAGGCCGGCATCGTTTGCGCGCCGGTTTTCACATTAAATCGAGCGCCGTGGCGCGGGCAGATAACGTGTTCGCCCTCCAAATCGCCTTCCACCAACGGGCCGTTATCGTGGGTGCAGACATCGGAAATGGCGTAAAATTGGCCTTCGATGTTGAACAACCCGACATCTTCATCCTCATACTCCACCAGCATTTTCTCGCCGGGGTTCAGGTCTGAGGTTTTGGCTACTTTGATATAGTCGGACATTATGATTTATGCTCCAATGGATAAATTGTGTTGGATATTGTGTGTTGCGTATTGTGTCATAACGTTTCATAATACGCTTGACGCCATACGTCTACCAATCATCTTCCTCGTCAGTATTCCACTCCTCTTCGCTCAGGCCGTAAGCCCCGGCCTTCAACACTTTCAGCGAGAGCAGCGCGCACTTCATCCGCACCGGGCCAATGTCGATGCCCAGGGCTTCCAGAATGTCGTCTTTGCCGATTTGCCGGGCCTCTTCCAGCGTTTTGCCCTCGATCATCTCGGTGAGCATGCTGGCGCTGGCCTGGCTGATGGCGCAGCCTTTGCCGCTGAAGGCCACTTTGTCGATCACGTCATCTTCATTGACGTGCAGGTCGATGCGGATCACATCGCCACACAGGGGGTTGTTTTCCTCGTGTGAATGGGTGGCCTCCTCCAGCGTGCCCTTATTGCGCGGCTGGCGATAGTGATCCAGTATGTTTTCTCGATAAAAATCATCCATATTAGCCTAACAGCTCCCTCGTTTTGTCCAGCGCGACGGCCAGACGGTCCACTTCTTCCGGCAGGTTGTAAATGTAAAAACTGGCGCGGGTGGTGGCTTGCAATCCCAATTTATCGTGCAGCGGCATAGTGCAGTGGTGGCCGGCCCGCACCGCAATACCTTCGCCGTCGAGTACGGCGGCCACATCGTGGGCGTGAATATTGCCCAGGGTGAAGGCAATCGCGCCGCCCCGCGCGGTGGGTTCCAGCGGGCCGTAAATGCGGATGCCTTCTACCTGGCTCAATTTTTTCAACGCATACGTGGTCAGCGCAATCTCGTGCTGGCGGACGTTGTGCATGCCCAGGTTCTTCAGATAATCCACCGCCGCGCCCAAGCCGATGCCTTCGGCAATGGCCGGCGTGCCGGCTTCGAATTTCCAGGGCAGGTCGTTCCACTCAGCCCCCTCATAGGTCACTTTTTTGATCATATCGCCGCCGGTCATAAAAGGCGGCATCTCGGCCAAAATCTCTTTGCGCGCCCATAAAACCCCGCTGCCGGTTGGCCCTACCATCTTGTGGCCGGAAAAGGCCAGAAAATCGCAATCAAACGCCTGCACATCGGTGGGCATGTGGGGCACGGCCTGCGCGCCGTCCAGCAGCACCAACGCGCCGACAGCGTGCGCCTTTTGCACAATATCGCCAATGGGCGTGATGGTGCCCAGGGTGTTGCTCATCTGGGTGATGGCCACCAGCTTGACCGCTTTGGTCAGCAGCCGGTCAAACGCGGCCATATCCAGATACCCACGCTCATCCACGGGAATGTATTTCACCGTGGCTCCACTGCGGGCGGCCAGTTGCTGCCAAGGAACCAAATTGGCGTGATGCTCCATCTCGCTGGTGAGAATGACATCACCCTCTTTGATGTTGGCCTGGCCCCAGCTAAAGGCCACCAGGTTGATGGCTTCGGTGGCGTTGCGGGTAAAAATTACCTCGCGCCAGCTCCGGGCGTTGATAAACCGGCCTATCTTTTTTCGCGCCGTCTCGTAAGCCGCCGACGCCTTCTCGCTGATCTGGTAAATACCGCGATGCACGTTGGCGTTATATTCGCGGTAGTAAGTGTCCATGGCCTCAATGACCGGCAGCGGTTTTTGCGAGCTGGCCGAGTTATCCAGATAGGCCAGCGGCTTGCCGTTGATGGTCTGGTGCAGAATGGGAAAATCCTCCCGGATTTTTTGCACGTCGAACATTAAATTCTTGCTCCTTACAGGTTCAGGATTTGCAGTCTACACCCAAATGGCCGGTCGGACAAAAACAAGGGGCTTCAGGAGACATTGTGCCTCTCGCCGCCCCCAGGTGTTATCAAATAATCACACAGAGTTTCGCGGAACAATCACAGAAAAACACGGATAATCTTTAGAGTTTTTCTCTGTGCTTCTCTGCGTGTTCTCAGTGTAGCTCTTGTTCCGAAACTTACCGCTCGATGGGCATGCCTACCAGGTTGCCCCACTCGGTCCAACTGCCATCGTAGTTGCGAACGCTGGGGTAGCCCAGCAGGTAGTTCAGTACAAACCAGGTGTGGCTGCTGCGCTCGCCGATGCGGCAGTAGGCCACAATGTCTTTGTCGGGCGAAATGCCTTCGCCTTCATACAGAGCTTTCAACGCATCGGCGGATTTGAAGGTGCCGTCTTCATTGGCCGCTTTGGCCCAGGGAATATTGGCCGCGCCGGGAATATGGCCGCCGCGCAGCGCACCCTCTTGCGGGTAATCGGCCATGTGCAGCAGTTCGCCCTTGTACTCGCCGGGCGAGCGAACATCCACCAGCGCGCCGTGCCTTTGCACGTGTTGCAGCACTTCCTCGCGGAACGCGCGTATTTTGCTATCATCGCGAGACACCGCCGGGTAGGTGGTGGGCGCGGGATTGGGCACGTCTTTGGTCAGCGGGCGCTCTTCGGCCTCCCACTTGGTGCGCCCCCCGTTCATAATTTTGGCGTTGGTGTGTCCAAATAACTGGAACACCCAAAACGCGTAGGTGGCCCACCAGTTGTTTTTGTCGCCATAAAATACCACGGTGGTATCCCGGCTGATGCCTTTGCTGGACAGCAGTTGGGCAAACCGCTCCCCGTCCAGATAATCGCGGACCACCGGATCGTTCAGCTCATTGAACCAGTCGATTTTTACCGCGCCGGGAATATGGCCGGTATCGTACAGTAAAATGTCTTCGTTTGACTCTACCAGTTGTACGTTGGGGTCATCCAGATGCTGGGCGACCCAATCGGTGCTGACCAACACCTCGGGATGGGCATATGCGCTCATTTTTGACTCTCCTCGATGATTTTTATACAAACGTTGAATCCGCTAAAAGCGCGAAGTTACGCGAAGGGAAACAGAAAAACTTCGCGTTCCTTCGTGAACTCTATCTATGGAATTATAAATTGAGCAGGGACGTGATAGCAATCCCCCCGACTGCCATCACGCACCCCTGCTTCTAGTTAGACCAGACGCATCGGATTTTCTCAAGCCGGTGTTCCCAAGCAACAGCAAAAACGTCGTCTGAGTCTAATGCTGGGTGTCAATGTTATTTATGTTACACAGAGATTCGCGGAGATTGGCACAGAGTTACACGGAGAATTTTATATTTTGATTCGCTCTGCGCAACTCTGAGTCTCCTCTGCGCCGCTCTGTGTTTCTTTGTTTATCATCCGCCAATCTTGGCCGATACCGCTTTGAACAACTTGTCGCGCACGCGCTCGTTGTACATGCGGTCGAAGACTTTGTAGAAGAAGCCTTCTACCACCATCCGTACGGCGGTTTCACGGGGGATACCCCGGCTCATCAGGTAGAACACGTACTCCTCTTCAATTTTGCTGACCGTGGCCCCGTGCGAGGCGCGCACGTCGTTGGCATCGATCTCCAAACTGGGGATCGAGTCGGCGCGGGCGGTGCGGTCCAGCAGCAGATTCTCGTTTTTCAGGTACGAGTTAGTCTGCTGGCCGCTGGCATCAATTTTGATCAAACCGGTGAACACGCTGCGGCCTTTATCTTTGAGCGCGCCGTGCAGCAGCAAATCGCCGTTGGTGGCCAGGCCAATGTGGTGGATCAGGCTGTCGATATCCAGATGCTGTTTGCCCTGCATAAAGTAAACGCCGTTGAACTCCATACCGGAGCCGTTGCCGGGCAGAATGCTGTCGTAGTAAGATTTGGTCAAGCGCCCGCCCAACTGGCCGGTTTCCCAGATCACATTGCTGTCGGCCTGGCCAATGCTGCGCTTTACGTTGAAGTTATATACATCTTCGCCCCAGCGCTGTACGTCTACGTGGCGCACTTGCGCGCCGTCCCCGGCGTAAACTTCGGTGATGCCCACGTTCAGCGCTTGGGTGTGCTCGCTGTGGGAGATATTTTCTTCGATGTAAGTGCCGTAGGCAAAGCGTTCGGCCACAATCAACGTGCGCGGGAAAATGGCCGTGCCTTCGCCGTCGAGCACGTAGGCCACCTGGAACGGTTTTTCTATTTCTACCTCTTTGGGCAGATAAAGAAACGCGCCGCCCTGCCACAGGGCCGTGTTGAGCGCGGCAAACTTGCTATTAGAGGCCGGAACCGCCTCGCCGGCCAGATATTTCTGCACCAGTTCCGGGTGTTCGGCCACGGCGGTACTCAGATCGGTAAAAATAACGCCTTGTGCCGCGATCGCCGGGTCCAGTTCGGTGTAGACCACGCAGCCATTGGCGATCACCATCCGTCCGGCGGCGTCGTAATCTTCTTCAACGGCGTCGCGCACATTTTGCGGCAAATCGGCCAGGGTTTCCACCGGCGTCAGGGTCGAAGCCACCGCCAGGTTGAACCTGTCCCACTTCACTTTGCGGATGTCGGTGCGCCGCCACGCCTCGTCGGAGGTGGTGGGCAGCGGGATTTCTTCAAACAAATCCCAACCGGCGCGGCGCTGTTTTTGCAGCCACTCCGGCTCGTTGGCCGCAATGGCTTCCACATCGCTCAGGGAAAAAGCGCCGGAGGTCACGAGTTTATCATTACTTTTGGTCGATGTCAGGGTAGTCATTATCCTACGGACCCCTCCATTTCCATTTCAATGAGACGATTCATTTCCAGGGCGTATTCCATGGGCAGCTCTTTGACAATCGGCTCAATAAAGCCGCTGACGATCATATTGGCCGCCTGTTCCTCGGGGATGCCTCGGCTCATCAGGTAAAAGAGTTGTTCTTCCGACACTTTGGAGACGCTGGCCTCGTGGCCGATGCTCACATCCTGTTCTTCAATTTCGATGTAAGGGAAGGTGTCGGACGAAGACTGGTCATCTAAAATCAGCGCATCGCACACCACGTTGCTCTTGGCGTTGGTGGAGCCGGGCGCTACTTTGATCAACCCGCGATAGGTGGTGCGCCCCCCGCCCTTGCTGATGGATTTGCTGGTGATGACCGAGCTGGTATCGGGCGCGGCGTGGACAATTTTAGCCCCCGCGTCCTGCAACTGGCCCTTGCCGGCAAACGCAATCGACAAAACCTCGCCGTGCGCGCCGGGTTCCATCAGCCACACTGCCGGATACTTCATAGTCAATTTGGAGCCGAGGTTGCCGTCAACCCACTCCATGGTGGCGTTGCGGTAGGCCTGGGCGCGTTTGGTGACCAGGTTGTAAACGTTGTGGCTCCAGTTCTGGATGGTGGAGTAGCGGCTGCGGCCGTTTTCCTTCACAATAATTTCTACCACCGCGCTGTGCAGGCTGTTGGTGGAGTAGGTGGGCGCGGTACAGCCCTCAACGTAATGCACGTACGCGCCTTCGTCCACAATAATCAGCGTACGCTCAAACTGGCCCATATTCTGGGCGTTGATGCGGAAGTAGGCTTGCAGCGGCAAATCCACATGCACGCCGGGCGGCACGTAGATAAAACTGCCGCCGGACCACACCGCCGTATTCAGCGCGGCAAATTTGTTGTCTTCGGGGGGAATGACGGTGGTGAAATATTCTTTGACAATGTCGGGATGCTCGCGCAGGGCGGCATCCATATCTAAAAAGATGACGCCTTTCTTTTCCAGGTCTTCTAACAGGCTGTGGTAGATCACTTCACTCTCGTACTGCGCGCCCACGCCGGCCAAAAACTTTTGTTCGGCTTCGGGAATGCCCAGGCGATCAAAAGTGTTTTTAATGTCGTCGGGCACATCGTCCCAGGAATCGAACGCTTTTTCGGCGTCGGTGGGTTTGATGTAGTAATAAATGTCGCTAAAATCAATCTCGTTGAGCATGCCGCGGCCGCCCCATTGGGGCATCGGGCGCTCCATAAAGTGGCGCAGGCCGCGCAGCCGGTATTCCAGCATCCACTCCGGCTCGCCCTTCATCATCGAGATTTCACGCACAATATCCTCGTCCAAACCCTTGCGGGCTTTGAACGCGTAATTTTCGGGAATATTAAAACCGTATTTATAATCATCTAAATTGACATCAAATGTTTGAGCCATAATTCTCTCCTAACTAAGAGGGGTAAGCTTTCGATCATTCCAAAACGTAATACGTGTTGGCGTAGCGCGTAAACAACAGGGCACTACACACCACTTGGAACAACCTTGCTTACGCCAACGCTTTCAACAGATTATCGTAACCTTCTTCTTCTAACTGGTGAGCCAACTCGGGGCCGCCGGATTGAACGATGCGGCCATCATACATCACGTGGACAAAATCAGGCTTAATGTAATTGAGAATGCGCTGGTAGTGGGTGATGACCAGAAAGCCGCGGTCCGGGCCGGTCAGCGCGTTGACGCCGTCGGCCACTACGCGCAGCGCGTCGATGTCGAGACCGGAGTCGGTTTCATCTAAAATGGCGACTTTGGGTTCGAGCAACGCCATCTGCAAGATCTCGGCCCGTTTCTTTTCGCCGCCGGAGAAACCTTCATTCAGGTAACGGCGGGCAAAACTTTTGTCCATTCTGAGCAAATCCATTTTTTCGGTCAGCAACTTGCGGAATTCCACAATGGGCATTCCTTTGTCGTCACCATTGCCGTTGCCATCGCTTCTAACGGCGTTGACCGCCGTACGCAAAAAGTTGGCCATGCTGATGCCGGGAATGGCGGTGGGGTATTGGAAGGCCAGAAACAGGCCCATACGGGCGCGTTCGGCGGGATCCAATTCCAGCAGGTTGATGTTGTCCATCCACACTTCGCCGCCTTCAACTTCGTACATCGGATGGCCGGCCAGCGCGTAGGCCATGGTGCTTTTGCCGGAGCCGTTTGGCCCCATAATGGCGTGAATTTCTCCCTGGTTGATCTCCAGGCTTAACCCCTTGAGAATCGGTTTTTCTCCAATGCTCACTCGCAAATCTTTGATCTTTAGTGAGGACATGATACGTTGGTAAACTCCTTTTATGATTTCATTTGATAGAAATGTGTTTCGTATTCCGTAGACGGCTGCTGATTGTTACGCTATACGAACGGTTAAAGCTATTTGAAGGTTTCCCCCTCAAACCACTAAATTCTTCTATTGTTAACTGGGCGGTATTGTATCACAGCCGCCAGACTTTGTCAACTATTTTGTTATTAAATATTGCAAAGTTTTCAAAGCTATGCTATAATCCTCCCATACTCGACACTTTACCTGAGATAATAACTTATGGCAAAAGTTACCGACTTTATCTAAAATAGGGAGTAACTTATGGAAGTACGAACCGGCAGCAGCGCCGTCCTTTACAAACAAATGCCCGTCACCCGGCGTAAAATACTGACTCTCCTTAAAGAAAATGGCGAGTTGACCGCCGATGAATTGGCCGACCGGCTGGGCATCAGCGCCGTGGCCGTGCGGCGGCATTTGACCAAACTGGAGCGGGACAATCTGGTAGCCTATGAGGAAGTGCAGCGCGGTATGGGGCGCCCCAGTTTTGTCTACCACTTAGGCGAGGCCGCGCCGGGCTTTTTCCCCCGCCGCTACGATGAACTGGCCGTGACCGTGCTGGAAACTATCGAAGAACTGTATGGCCGCGAGGCAATTGACGCTGTTTTTCGCATGCGCTCCGAACACGTGCTGGAAGAGTACCGGGCCAAAGTCAATGGAAAAACGCTGGACCGGCGGCTGGACCAGCTCACCAAACTCCGCGAAGCCGACGGCTATATGTCTACCTGGACCACCAACGGCGAAGGCACGTTTATTTTGCGCGAGGCCAATTGCCCCATTGTCCACGTGGCCGAAGGCTGCGGCTCGGCTTGCGATTACGATCAGGCCCTGCTCACCGATGTGCTCGATGCCCAGGTAATCCGCAAAACCCACCTGGCCCGCGGCGACGGCGCGTGTACTTACGAAATTGTTCCCAAAAACGTCGTCAAATAGACAATATCCTTGCAGAGCAAGGCTCTTGCTTTGCAAGGATCGGCTTTTGGGCTATACTGCCCCCTGGTCAATTGATTTCTAGTCTGGCAACGGGAGTGTTGAGGGCCATGAAAACCACCACACACGGCGAAAATCTCATTAAATTAACCCGCATGGGTATGATGAACTGCTACCTGGTGCGCGAAGATGACGGCTTTACCCTGGTTGATACCGGGATGTCGGGCAGCGCGCCCGACATCCTGGCCGCAGCAGAGGCGCACGGCGCGCCTATTGTACGCATTGCCTTGACCCACGCCCACGTGGATCATGTCGGGTCGCTTGACGCCTTAAAAGCGGCCTTACCCGAAGCAGAAGTTGCCATCACCGCCCGCGACGCGCGCTTTATGGCCGGCGATATGAGCCTCGACGCCGACGAACCGCAAGCCAAGCTCCGGGGCGGCTATCCGCCGTGTCAAACCCAACCCACTCGTCTTTTGGAACCGGGTGACCGGATCGGTTCGCTTGAGGTGGTGGCCTCGCCGGGCCATACACCCGGCCACGCCGCTTTTTTTGATGCAAGAGACAAAACCCTGCTTGCGGGCGATGCCTTTCAAACATTGGGTGGAATTGCGGTATCCGGCGTATTGCGCTGGTTATTTCCCCTGCCGGCTATGGCTACCTGGCACAAACCCACCGCGCTGGAAAGCGCCAAAGCGTTACGGGCGCTCAATCCGGCCCGGCTGGCCGTCGGCCACGGCAAAGTGCTGGAAGCGCCGTTGGCAGCTATGGATCAAGCTATTCAAGTGGCCCAGAACAAATTTAACACATAATTTCGACGTAAACCAGTAATCAGTAAGCAGTTCAGTTTGATTGACCGATAACTACTGATAACTGATGACCGATATACTGAATACTATTCTAGGGAGCAAAATTTATGCCAAACGTAACTCAAGAACAGGTCACTGCCGCGCTCAGCAAGGTGATTGAGCCGGAACTGCACAAAGACCTGATCACGCTGGACATGGTCAAAAATCTGGAGATCAACGGCGGCAACGTTTCCTTCACCATTATGCTGACTACGCCCGCCTGTCCCCTGAAAAGCCAGATGGAGTCCGAATCGACCGAAGCGGTGATGGCCGTGCCCGGCGTGGAAAACGTCACCGTTAATTTTGATGCTCAAGTTCCGCAGGATGCTCGCCTGATGGGGCAGATGAACATCGGCGTACGCAATGCCATTGCCGTGGCCTCGGGCAAAGGCGGGGTGGGTAAAAGCACCACCGCCACCAACCTGGCCATCAGCCTGGCCCTGGACGGGGCCAAAGTGGGCCTGCTGGACGCCGACATCTATGGCCCCAACATCCCTATCATGATGGGCGTGAATGACCGCCCCCAATACGGCCCCGACAATAAGATCCGCCCGCTGGAGGCCCACGGCGTCAAACTGATGAGCATGGGCTTTTTAGTGCCGCCGGACCAGGCCGTCATCTGGCGCGGCCCGATGATCCACAGCGCCCTGCGCCAGTTTTTGCAGGATGTGAACTGGGATGATCTGGACTACCTGGTCATCGACCTGCCGCCCGGTACCGGCGACGCCAGCTTGAGTCTGGCCCAGAGCCTGAGCCTGACCGGCGCCGTCATTGTGACCACGCCCCAACAGGTGGCCCTGAGCGATGTGGTGCGCGGCGCGGAGATGTTCAAACAGTTGAATGTGCCCATTTTGGGCGTGGTGGAAAATATGAGCTACTTTGTGGCCCCGGATACCGGCAATCGCTACGATATTTTTGGCGAGGGCGGCGGCAAAGCCATGGCCGAAAAACTTGGCATTGACTTTTTGGGCGAAGTGCCGCTGGAACCCAACGTCCGCATCGGCGGCGACGAAGGCACGCCCATTGTAGTGAGCGAGCCGGAATCGCCGGCGGCGCAATCCATCCGCGAGGTGGCGCAAAAAGTGGCTGCCGCCGTAAGCGTGCAAAACCTCACCAACGCGCCCAAGGAGTTCCAGGCCGATCCTGAATTGAATGTTTTGAGCTGAAATTACACAGAGCAGCGCAGAGGAGGCGCGGAAATTCACAGAGAAGAAGATTTTAAAAAATTATTCTGTGTATCGCTGTGGAATCTCAGCGTAACTCTTTATAAACAACGATTCAAAGGATGCAACCTTTTTGATTGCATCCTTTTTTGTTTTGGGGGAAATTAATAGCTCCAACTCAATTGCTCATCCAACCAACTGCGTTCGCCGTAGGGGTCCTGCCGGGGCGGCCTAAACGTAACATCGGGCAGGCTGACCACTTGCTCGGTTTGGCCGCTGTCAACGTGGAGCCGCCAGATGCCCCACACCCCGCCCCGATCGGAGAGAAACGCCAGCCAGTCCCCATCCGGCGACCAGACCGGCAGTCCCTCGATGGTCGGGCCAAAGGTCAACCGGCGCACCCTGCTGCCGTCACTTTCCACCAGGTATAAGTCCCAATTCCCATCAGGATTGGCCATATAAGCAATCGTCTCCCCTGTTGGCGACCAATCGGGCGCCTGGGCCAGCGGATCTTCCAAAAAGGGATACGATTCATACTCGGCATTGTCCAGATCGCCCTGCCACAAACCGCAGCGATTACTCGTTCTGTCACAACTTTCAAAAGCAAAACGATAGCCGTCCGGCGCAAAGGTGGGGTTACGCCCCTCGCGGCGCAGGTTGATCTCCTCGCTGCCGTCGCCGCTGCTGGAGTAGAGCCGCCATTTCCGGTCGCTTTCCCGTTGAGAAGAATAGATGAGGCGATATTCGGTGGGCGACCAATCAGGCAGGGCGTCTTCCCAGAAACCACCCACCCGGAAAGGCGTGTAACCTTCCAGATTGCTGCTCAACAGCGAGCGGGGGCTGGTGGGCCGGCTCCAGGCGCGGTAGGCCAGGTGCTGGCCGTCGGGGCTGAGGGCCGGCTCGGAAACGCCGTCCAGGGGAAAGATAGTATGGTCGGAACCATCGGGCCGGATGAGGTGGGTTTCATAAACCTGCCGGTTGCCGGCAGCGTTGAAGAAGGAAAAGGCAATTCTCCCCTCAGGCGGGGTGGGATCAACGGCCAGGCCAGAAGGCGAAGATGGTTCAATATCCTGGCGCGACCAGCCATCTGAAAAGGGGATGTTTGTTTGAGAATCCGGCGAAGTGGCAGGTATTTTTTCTGATAATCGGGCGGACGACGGCAGGGTATCGCCCAAGGAAGACAAGGCCACCGCCGGAATCGGTGTAGCGGTCGGCGGGATTTCCGCGAGAGGTGTGGGCGTGGTTACGGCAGGCACATCGCCGCCGCCCAGGTTGGGCCGTAACAATTGAATTTCGACCGGTCCATCAGCTCCGGGCAGTTGCCCCTGGATAACCGTAAAAACACCGATGGCCAATAAAGCGATCACAGCCACCGTGCCCACAGCATCGAGCAATCTACCGGAGATGATCCACGGCATCGCCCACCGGCGCGAAGATCGCGCTTCGAGCGCGGCTTTGGTCTGCCGGCGCAGCCCGGTGGGAGGATGGGGCTGGCCCAACTTTGTTTTTAAGACAGGCTTTAATTCGGTAGAAATGCGGTGGGCGTCGAACAGGCGGCGGGCGCAATCGGGGCAGTTGGCCGCGTGTTCTTCCACGCGGCGGCGTTCCTGGGGAGAGAGTTGATCGTCAACATACGCTTCGAGCTGCTGCGTAATGTGTTTAGGTTTGGGGTGCATTCTGAGCCTCAAAGATTTCAGACGCTGTTATTCCCTGTTCGGCCAGCGCGTCGGCCAAGCGGCGTCGGGCGTTGTGCAATCGGGAATAAATGGTCCCCTCCGGACAATTGAGCATCACGGCAATCTCTACGGCGGGCAGTTCCATGTAATAATGCAGAACCACCACCTCACGCAGCGGATCGCTGAGCTGCTGGACCGCGTCCCAGAGCAAGCGCCGGTATTCGCCGCGCAGCATGCTGCTTTCCGGGCCGGAGCGGGAGGTCTCGGGCAGATCCAATGCCTCGCCGGTGGGTTTCAGCCAGGGAATGGTCAGCAGCCGTTTGCGCCGTAGATGGCTGCGGCAATAATTAAGCGCGATCTGGTATAACCAGGTGCCAAAACTGGCTCGCTCCGGATCAAACCGCTGGCAGGCTTTGTGGGCGCGCAGAAACGTTTCCTGCACCACATCTTCGGCGGCCTGGGCCTGTTGCAGCATGGCCCAACCCAAGCGATAAATCGAGGTGGAATGCCGGGTATAAAGCTGATCAAAGGCATCGGGATCACCCGCTTGCCAGCGTTTAATCAAAGCTAACTCAACCATATCCTTTGGAGCAAAATTTTGATTTGACATCCTGTTATACGCCGTTTACTCTGAATCCTTGACACTTCTTGAGGCTTCCCTGATAGTAACACACTTTTCTAAGAAAAACCTGACTTTCCACGTCTGATTTCTGACGCAAGTCTGACGATCAGACGACGTTTGCCATACCTTGTTTACAATACCTCACGTTTTGAGAGAACCGGCAAATGTCTGGTAAAATCACAATTCACAATCTGAAAATTTTAGCACATGATGCTCCGATGGCAAAAGACTCCCCTGCTACCTTGCTACCCTGCCCAACCCGTACCCTTCGATACGCCCCTCGCAAGCTCGGGGCTACTCAGGATGCTGCTACCCGTTAAAAACTCCTGGGGCTGACTCCCCAATTTGCAAATCTTATGTTATAATCAACTTTACATATTCATTTTACATATTATAATATAAAACAGAAGATGGTGGATTCTAGTTTTACCAGGTTTTGAAATTGTTCAAGTTACACAGAGTTTCACTTGGAGTAACAGCGTATGGCCCCCAAAAAACAGACACTGACGGTATGGATTATTTTGATATTGATCCTTGGCCTGGGAGCCTGTAACGGTTCCGCTAATGTTGAACCCACCCCGTTACCGGGCGTGCATACCTGGCTGCTGGTCAAAGCGCCGGACAACCCCCTGCCGGTGAACGAACCGGTGAATGTCAGATCACGAACAGAAGATGGCCAAACCAAGGTTTCCCATGTTGAATTGTATGCCCTGGAATTGCCCTCCGGTGAAACCAATGTCTTAATTCGATCCGACGCGGCCCCGTTTAACCAGACATCGTTTACCGTTTCCCAGGTTTTTACTCCCAAACAAACCGGTCATTATGTTATTCAGGTGATCGGCTACAACCATTTGGGAGAAACATCGGAGTCAAACATTATTGGATTTGATGTACAATAATCGCCTCTTTTTCTCACCGCCCGCAATAAATAGACGGGAAAAGTATTAAACAGGTTCCAGGTTGTGGCTTGTTTTGTTAAGGAGACTCAAGGTGGTGCAAAAATCGTCTAAACTCACTGTTTTTGCCAGCGTGGTATTGAGCCTGGTTGGTATCTTACTGCTAACCAGCGCCTGTAACCTCTTTGGCCAGCCAACCTCAACCCGGCCAACAAACGCCGATATTCTGGCCCCTTTACCGCTCACCGAAGGGGAACCGGTTAAGGCCCTGCTCAACACCACCGTGCAAATACACAGCGCGCATCCCGGCTCAAATGTTTCCAGAGTAGAACTGTGGGTCAAAGCGCCCAACCAGGAAAGCGGCGAGCTTATTCGCTCTGATGTGCCCGAAAACGGCATTGTATTGCAAAAATGGGTTCCCCAACAGCCCGGCGTTCATACCATCACCTTAAAAACATTTGACACCAACAGCGACACTCCCTCCGAACAGGTCACCACCATCCGGGTTTTAGACAGCCAGGAAGTATCGGTAATTGAAGAACGCGTCCAACAAGAAGCCGCTGCCGCAGATACGCAATTTGTTCCCCCCACCCCCACACCTCCAGCCGCCCCGCCCGTGGAAACGGCAGCCGATGCCGAAATTGCGGTCGTTTCGGTTGAGGTCGAATCCACTGCCGAAGCCACGCCCGTCCGCCGCTATCCCCCGCCGCCGCCCGCGCCGGGCGTGCCGCACGGTCCCACCCAGGATCAACTGTCGCCTTTTGGCCCGCCGGTGTGTAATGCGGCCAAATTTGTAGACGTTTACGTCTCCGACACCAGCAAGCGGGTGATGATTACCGAACCGGACGATGTGCCCGCCCGCGTGGTGGGCGGCACCATCGTGCATCGCGCCTGGAAGCTGCAAAATATCGGTACCTGTACCTGGGGTCCCGGCTATGAGCTGGCCTTCTACGGGGGGCGCTCCATGGGGTCCGGCGGGGTAGCCTTTGAGTCGTTCTTCCCGTCCGAACCGGGACGGCGCAACGCCATTATCAACAACAACCAACTGATCGCGCCGGAAGGAAAACCCAACCAAACCGCCGTCTTGGAAGTATTGCTGACCACGCCGGTAACGCCCGGCGTCCACCAGAGTTACTGGCGCATGCGAAATCCGCACGGCGTTTATTTTGGCCCCATTTTGGGCGTTACCATGGAAATTGTCAGAGATTGCACGCCCGGCACTTACGGCGCGCCGGTCATCAACAAATTTGAAATTTTGGGCGTGGGCAATGTTTACCGGCCCACCAACCCTATCAATGTCATCGCCACGCTGGGCGAGGCGGTAACGCTGGAATACGGCGTGATCAACGCCACCAATTTTGATATTGTGATGACGGACCCCACCGGCAATATTCAATCCACCTCCACGCCCGATCCAACCGGACGCGTTTCCTTTACCCCCAAAACGCTGGGGCGGCACACCATCACCCTTTACGCCGATAACGGCTCATGTACCGTCACGGCTGAAGTTTTTGTGGATGTCATCCCGCCCTCCGGCCAGCAATTCCAGCTTGATGTCATTTTATCCGAGGCCAGCAGCAGCACCGCCAGCGCCGACAGCCATATGAGCTTTTCCCAAGCGGTGCCGGCCGGCGCGGCCAAGGTGCAATGGAACCATTTTGATCCCGAAGCCGACCAATTCACCCTGGTGACAGGAACCTACCGGCGCTATTTGCGCGAGGTCTGCCCCTTATTCGATTGGTCGGGCTATTGTTATGACGAATGGAGCGATTGGGAATTGGTGAACGAAATTTCTCGAGAGGTCGGTGCCGAGGCCCAGGGCGCGGCTATTGTCACCAACCTGGAAGCGACCCTGTGTTCCGCCGCATCCGATTTACAAGAGGAGTACCGCACGGTGTATGTAATGTACGCCAAAAAGAACGGCCATCCCGCCGATCCCTACGAAAGCAACAGGGTAGTGGGACAATGTGTGGGCACCGGCGGCGCGCCGCAACTGCCGGTTGAAATTCCCGCCGCCGGACTGGAGTAGTTTTTTTAATCTTCGTAACGGGCAAAAATATTGCGGTAAGACTCAGACTCGTGCATCAATGTATCGTGGGTTCCCACCATCACCACCCGGCCCTTGCGTAACACCACAATCAAATCGGCCCAACGAATTTGAGAAAGCCGGTGCGTAATCAGCAGCGTGGTTCGCCCCCGGGCGGCCCGCTCGATGGCGCGCTGAATGCGGTCTTCGGTGGCGCTGTCGATGGCGCTGGTGGAATCATCCAAAATCAGGATGCGGGGATCGGTTAAAAAGGCGCGGGCCAGGGCCAGCCGCTGCCGCTGCCCGCCGGATAAGGTGACACCCCGGTCGCCAATCACGGTATCGTACCCATCTTTGAACGACATAATAAAATCGTGCGCCTGGGCGGCCCGGGCGGCTTCAATTATTTCCTCCCGGCCGGCCTGGGGATCGCCAAAGGCTATATTTGCGGCGATGGTGCGGGAGAAGAGATAGACATCCTGCTCAATGATCGAAATCTGCCGCCGCAGCGCTTCCAGATTCCACTCGCGGGTATCCACGCCGCCAATTTTAACCTGTCCCTGATTGGCATCGTAGGTGCGATTGATGAGCTTGACCAGCGTGCTCTTGCCCGACCCCGTTTGCCCCACAATCGCCACTGTCTGGCCCGGTTCTACCGAGAAATTCACATCCTCCACCGCCACACTGCTGTCGGTATAATTGAAGGTGACGCGCTCAAATTCGATCCGGCCATCCATCGCGCCGTTGTAACCGCCAACATTTTGATCTAAATCGGTTTGGGTATTGATGACTTCCAGAATTCGGCGGGCGCTGGACAGGCCGGTTGACACCTGGGAATAGGCAAATTGGGCCGCGAAGGTAGGAAACTGGAACATCAACAGAATCCCGTTGAAGGCCACCACATCGCCAATGCCAATCAATCCCTGCCGAAACAGGATGAGGCTGTGGGCCAGGCCGGCGGCATTGAGCAGCCCCAACAACAATAGCGGAAAGAATTTGGCCTCCACATCGCCCTGACGCACGTAGGCCGATTGCCACTTTTGCAGCGCCTGTTGAAACCGGGAAATCTCCCTGGTTTCCTGCGCCGCCCCTTTAACGGTTTCAATCCCGTCGATGGCTTCGGCCAGGGTGGCGTTCAAATTGCCGAATTCGTGGCGCACCACCTCGGTGGCCGGGCGGAGTTCCCGCAGATAATCCCACAACAGCAAAACATAGACAGTCACATACACCGACAACGTCAACAGCAACTGGGGATGGATAGAGGGCACTAACAGGAAGGGGGCCACCATAAACATCAGCGAACCGATCACCAGATTCATGCCGGGGTTGAAGAGCAGATTGATCTCGCGGACGTCGTTGGTGGCGCGGGCCATCAAATCGCCGGCGGCCTGCTGGTCGTGAAACGACATGCTTTTGCCCACCAGGCTCAGGTAAAGTTCATCCCGCGTATCCCGCTCCACCCGCTGGCCAATCACCTCGCTGCAAAAATTGCGCAGGAGCATCAAACCGCCCCGAATCAATTGAGAAACGATCAGGATAATGACGATCTGCCCCAGCGCGGCAACATCCTGGGAATCAACAATCACATCAAAGCCCTGGCCAATGAACAGCGGTACCAATCCGGCGCCCACGGCATTGCCCAACGCGCCGGCAAAGACGCCCAGAATATAAATCTTGTGGCGCAGCACGTGCGAGGTGATCCAACGCGCCGGCGCGCGCCGGTCCGACTGCCACGATTTGGATACGGAAAATTCAGCAACGGTTGAAGCGGTCATACACTTTACCTGTGAGGAGGATGAATATATTGGAGATGATAGGCTCACCCGCCGGCTTTGTCAAACCCCATAGCCGGGCCTTCCGGCAGCTTTGCCAGCATTGCCATAAAAATATTATCTGGATGACAGCGTTTTACCAAGCAATTTTGGCAAAAAAACAGTATCCTGACCATAGAGGGGCTTCTCTAAAAATTAAACATCATAATCAAGAAAGAGGTGGAAAAATGATGGAAGCCATACCGACAATCTGGATTTTGATACTTATTTTGACCTTGCTGGTGGCAGGGCTGGGGATCAGCCTGCTGGCGCAACTGGCCGAAACCGGTGGGGATTGGGATGTATGATGCCAGCAAATTTTAGAACCGTAAAGCGATGGTAGACGCCGCAGCATTTTCACTGCGGCGTCTTTTTTTACCCGGCGTGTTCCTCATCCCCATCCACCAGCCGGAATCCGTGGCCGCGCATGGTGAGGATGTACTGTGGTTCTTTAGGATTGGGTTCGATTTGCTTGCGCAACCGTTTGACCACCGAATCGATACGGTTATCGCTGACGCCCGTTTCGGCAATCTCATCAGGATACAACTGTTGGGCCAGTTCATCCCGCGAGCAAACCTGGCCGCGGTGTTTTTCCAGGAAGGCGATCAATTTGTATTCCAGGGGGGTCAGGCTCCGGGTTTCGTAGCCATCCACCCACACGGTGTGGCGCTCGTGATCCACATGCAGGCGTTGGTTCACCGCCGGATGCCGCTGCTCCAGATAGTGGGCAAACAGGGGCGAAAAAATTTGATCTGTTTTAGAAGCGGTTTTTACAATCAACCCTTTATCGCGTAATCGATCCACAGCGCCTGCCGGCGGTGTGGGTCTGCCTGTTTCGCCGGCCAGCGTTACCATCGCCTGCTGCTCTTCCCGGCTCAGGCTGAACCAGATGCGCCGGTACTCATCCTGAAGAGAGGGTTGGTGAATTAAATCTTCGGAAAGGGGCTGTTGTTTGCGGAAGGCGTAGTAGGCTTCGCGCAAGAGGCCCGGATGCCGCCCCGTCAAGGCGCAGATTTGCTCGATGATTTCATCGCCCAGGGCAAGTTGGTGCCGGGCGGCCAGCCGGTGGAGCATCAGGCGGGCATCATCCTCGCTGTAGGTTCCCAGCCAGATAGTGTGGGGCGAGACAATTTCTTCAAAGGCTTCAATTTCCAGGTGATTTTCCCGGAGCCGTTTCAATTCCAGCCGCGTGGCCACCACGTACATCAGCCGGTATTTGTAATCATCGCGCAGCGCCCGCAGCGCGCCAAAACTGCGCGGCGGCATCAAGCGGCACAATTCGTCAAACTCATCAATCAAAAAAATCAACCGCCACCCCAGGTAGTGGCATACCTGCCAGATGGCGCGGTCCAGATAACGCAGCACCAGATTCCGGGTTTGGGGGTTGGTGGCCCGCCGGTGCAGGTCGTCGAGCGTTTGCAAAATGGCGGAATCCACCTCTTGATTGGTCAATTCGATCAGCAGCTGGTGCAACATCAACTCCTGCAATCCCCAAAAAGATTTTTTGAGCATTTTGTTGACGTCCACGTACACAAACAGGCAGGCATCCTGATCCGGGTTCAGATAAGCGCGATGCACATCATCGCGCTGCAAAAAGCGCATCAAATTAGATTTACCCACGCTGCCGATGCCCACCACGCTGCACGAGTCGCCCGAACAGAGGGCCTTGATGATGTGTTCAACCTCTGCGGCGCGGTAGGTGGGGGGAAGGGGTTGGATGTTCATAGATGTGTTTGCTTTCTATACCTCAATCAATGGTAAATTCCTTCACAAGATTTCCCTGTTTTGCCCCAAGCCCCGCCCCTTCACCGGCGAAGACATCACCACCGAGGTCATGGTATCGCCGTATTGGGCCAGTTTCCCCACCAACGTTTCCAATTCCACCACCGAGGGTACGGCCACTTTGACAATAAACGCCTCTACCCCGGTTACGTGATGGCACTCCACCACTTGAGATAATTGATTCACCAGCATGGTAAACCGGGGATACTTTCCCCGGGGCACGCTGACCCGGATAAAGGCCAATACCGGCAGGCCCGCTTTGGCCGGGTTGAGCCGCGCGTGGTAGCCCTCAATCAGGCCGCTCTCCTCCAGCCGCCGAACCCGCTCCGCTGCCGCCGGCGCCGACAGGCCCACGCGACGGCCAATTTCGACATACGTTGAGCGGGCGTTTTTCTGCAATAAATGCAAAATATGCCAATCGACCGCATCCGGTTTGTAATCTAAAGCCATCATCCTGTTTTTCCTTGTTTTGCTCGATAGAACGCCGCCAATACCATTGATCCGTTATTTATCTTTCCTTACCATTTTATTAAACTATGGCAAACTTCTCAAGGTGAGCGCTTCAAAATGGACAACCTGTTTTTTCGTGGATTGTTATTAGGTTTCTCTATCGCCGCGCCCGTGGGGCCGATTGGCCTGCTCTGCCTCCAACGCGCGCTGCGTCACGGCCTGCTGTATGGCTGGCTCTCCGGCCTGGGGGCCGCCACCGCCGATGCCGTGTACGGCGCCCTGGCCGCATCCGGGCTGACCTTCATTGCCAGCTTTTTTGCCGCCCAATCAGATGGGTTACAGCTTGCCGGCGCGCTCTTTCTTTGCTGCCTGGGCATCAAAATCTTTTTGACACCCCCCGCCGCAAACAGCGCCGCGCCCGCCATCCGGGGATGGGTTGCCGCCTACACTTCAACTTTTTTGTTGACGCTGACCAATCCCATGACTCTTCTATCTTTCGCGGCCATCTTCGCCGGTCTGGGAGTAGCCGATACCGGGGCGGGCCGCAGCGCCGCCGGATGGTTGGTAGGGGGCGTATTTACCGGCTCGGCCTTGTGGTGGCTTTTACTGAGCAGCAGCGCCCATTGGCTGCGCCCCAAACTTGACGCGCCGCGCCTGGCATGGCTTAATAAAGGAGCAGGCCTTTTTCTGATCGGCTTTGGCCTGTTCACCCTGAGCAAAGGAGTTGGATTGTGAGCCGGGCCAACACTCGCCAGCGCATCAAACAATTTTTAGCCGCCCACACCACGCTGACCCTGGCCACGGTAAGCGACGACGGCTTTCCCCAGGCCGCGCCTCTATTTTTTGCCGAAACGGATGACTTGGCGCTCATTTTTATCTCCGAGCGCAAGGTCAGGCACAGCCAAAACATTGCCCGCAATAACCGGGTGGCCGCCGCCATTTACACCGACGGCCAGGCGTGGTCGTCCATCCGAGGGGTGCAATTAGAAGGAACCTGTGTGGCGCTCGCGGGCCGGGCCGCCCACCACGCCAGAAACGTTTACCGGCGCAAATTCCCCTTCATCCAACAAAACCAAATTTTGCGTTTGATGCTAAACCGGGTTACAGTGTATCAAATCACCCCCACCTGGTTCCGTTTGGTGGACAATACGCGGGGATTCGGCCACAAAAAAGAACTGTGGCCGGCGGCAGGGCGGGAAGATTAATATTTCTTAACAATTTTCACCCCCATGTCCCATTGCTTTACTTCACTTGGATGGTATATAATGGATTATGAAATGGCTGATTGACGGGCATAACTTGATTGGCCGCATGCCGGGCCTGCGGTTGAGCGACCCAGATGACGAAGAAAAATTACTGGCGTATCTCCGCCGCTTTCGGGCCAGAACAGGCCACGGCCTGACCGTTATTTTTGATGCCGGCCCCGCTTACCAACCCGGCAGCAAACAAAAACGGGGCGGCATCACCGTTCAATTTGTATCACCCGGCCAAACCGCCGACCAATATTTGATTCGCCGCCTCCGCCGGGTGAAAAACCCGCAGGAAGTGCGGGTGGTCACGTCGGATCAGGCCATTGTGCAGGCAGCCCAACAAATCGGCGTGCGAGTCACGTCATCGCAAGAATTTGCCCGGCAATTGCTGCAATCTAACCCGGCAGCAGACGCCGATCAGAACGACGTCAAACTGACCCCGGAAGAAGTTGACGAGTGGCTGGACCTTTTTAACCAGAAAAAATCATGAGCATTCTTAACAAATTGATGGGATTGTTTCAGTCGAAGGATGGGTACGACCCACCCACCACCCCACCGGTAGAGCCGGAACAATCTCAACCCGCACCTTTAACAAACCAGGCCGGCACCCCGGCAGAAGAACCGGATGCAGCCGCGCTCCAACAAGAAATCCGGCATCTGCGCAAATGCAACGCCCTGCTGGAAAAAAAGATTGAGCGCAAGGTTCAAGAACTCACCCAGGCTAAAGAAGCGCTGGAACATACCGATACCATGAAAACCCGCTTCATCAACCTGGCCGCGCATGAATTGCGAACACCGCTGGCAGCGGTACACGGTTACTTGAGCGTTTTGACCAACCCCGGCAACGCGGTGATTGCCCACGCCGATGAAGCTACCCTGCAACTTATCGACGGGGTGGTTACCGGCATCGAACGCTTGCAGGGATTGGTCCAAGATATGCTGGATGTCACTCGCATCGAAGCCGGCACGTTGCAGCTCCGGCCCGCCCCCACCCATTTATGGCTCATTTTCAAAAAAATCAATAAAGAATTTACCAAAATCGCCGACCAACGCCGGCTCACTCTGGATATCCAGGATGTCAACCACATCCCAATGATGTGGGCCGATGGCGAGCGCGTGACCCAGATTTTGCGTAATCTAGTTGGCAACGCCGTAAAATACACGCCCGATGGCGGTACCATCATCCTTACCGCCGATACCCAGCAAAGCGGCGATAAAAACAACAAATTTGTAAAGATCACCGTGCAAGATAGCGGCGTGGGCGTACCCCAAGATCAACAAGACCGCATTTTTGAAAGCCTCTACGAAGTGCGCGAACTGGAACTCCACAGCACCAGCAAAACCGGTTTTATGGGCGGCGGCGTGGGGCTGGGGCTGCCCATTGCGCGCGGCGTGGCTGAAGCCCACGGCGGCTCGCTGTGGGTTGAGAGCGAAGGGTACGATCCCGACGCCTGCCCCGGCAGCAAATTCCACTTGATCCTGCCCCTGGGCGAACCGCCCACAAACCAACCTTCCGGTTGACAACTTCCTCCTCTAAATCTATCATGCCCCTGTTGAAACCTCCACCGGGAGTTGGGACTTGAATATTCGCCAATGGTGGGCCGACCTGCCAAGAAGCAAACGTAATATTTATTTTTTCCTGCTGGGCATTATTATTGTGACCCTGCCCTGCTACTGTGTGGGGCTGATGGCCCTCTTTTCCGGCGGGCCGGAACCCACGCCTACGTCTACGCCTTTGCGTTTCACGGCCACCGTTATTCCTCTTGACGCGGCCTCGCCCACTCGAACCCCCACCCAACCGACGCCCACGCTGGAACCAACCCCCACCCAATCGATCCCTACCGCCGCTCCAACGGACACGCCTACGTCGCCGCCGCCCACCGCCACCCCTACCCAAACGCCTACCGGAACCGTGCCTCCTACCGCTACGCCTAGCGCTACGGCTACCCCAAATACCACGGCCACCGCGCAAACCATTGCCACCGCCACAGCGCAAGCCATCGCTACCGCCCAGGCCAATGCTACGGCCACGGCTCAGGCCGGGGCCACGGCACAGGCCGGGGCCAACGCCACCGCCACCGCCCAGGCCGGAGCCAACGCTACGGCCACGGCTCAAGCGGGAGTCAACGCCACCGCCACCGCCCAGGCCGGAGCTAATGCTACAGCCACGGCCCAGGCGGGAGCCAACGCTACGGCCACGGCTCAGGCCGGAGCTAATGCTACAGCCACGGCCCAGGCGGGAGCCAATGCTACGGCTACCGCCCAAGCCGGGGCCAACGCTACGGCCACAGCCCAGGCAGATGCCACAGCCACGGCCCAAGCCGAGGCCACCGCCCAAGCCGAGGCCACGGCCCAAGCCGAGGCCACCGCTCAGGCCGAGTCCACCGCTCAGGCCGGAGGAGACGGCAACACCCAATCGGATTGATACCACTACTGACGACAGACCACCCAATTACCACGGTGGTCTGTCGCCTGTGATCGGTGGTCTGGTTCCGGTTGGCTAAAGGCAGTTCGATGATTGCCTCAAGGGCAAATTAAACAACCTGTGCAAATCGCGAATTTTTGAGCCCGCGAAGGGCGCAAAGGTACGCGAAAAAGATAAAAAACTTAGCGTTCCTTAGCGTCTCATCACTATACAAAAGAGGGTACATTTATGCACCATTACAACCTTGCCGTAATTCCCGGCGACGGGATTGGCAACGAAGTTTGCCCCGAAGGACTTAAGGTATTGAACGCCGCCGCCGAAATAACGGGCGCGTTTCGGCTGGAAACCAAAACATTCCCCTGGGGCTGCGAATATTACCTGGAAACCGGCACAATGATGGCCGCTGACGGCCTGAAGATACTGGAACCCTTTGACGCCATCTATTTTGGCGCGGTGGGGTTTCCCACGGTGCCGGACCATATCTCGCTGCGGGGGCTGCGCCTGCCCATTTGCCAGGGGTTCGACCAGTACGCCAATATCCGCCCCAGTTTTTTGCTGCCGGGCGTGCAAAGCCCGCTGCGAGATAAAAAAGAAGGCGATATTGATTTTATCGTGATCCGCGAAAATACCGAGGGCGAGTACGTGGGCGCCGGCGGGCGGGCGCATCGCGGGTTGCCGCTGGAAGTGGCCGTGGAAACCGCCGTGTTCAGCCGGGCCGGCGTGGCCCGCGTGATCCGCTTTGCCTTTGAACTGGCCCGCAGCCGCCCCCGCCAAAAGCTGGCCAGCGTCACCAAATCTAACGCCCAGCAACACACGCTCACCCTGTGGGACGAGATTTTTGAGGAAATTGCCGCCGATTACCCGGACGTTGCCACCGAGCGGGTGCTGGTTGATGCTATGGCCGCCCGTTTTGTGCTGCATCCCGAATCGCTGGATGTGGTGGTGGCCTCCAACCTTTTTGCCGACATCCTGACCGATCTGGGCGGGGCCATTTGCGGCAGCCTGGGCCTGGCCGCCAGCGGCAACCTGAACCCGGAACGGCAGTATCCATCGATGTTTGAGCCGGTCCACGGCTCCGCGCCCGATATTGTGGGGCAGGGCATTGCCAACCCCATCGCTATGATCTGGTGCGGCTCGATGATGCTTGATTTTTTGGGCCAATCTGAAGCCGCCGCGTTGGTGATGTCGGCGCTGCAAACCGTGACTCGTGAGGGGCGCGTGCTCACGCCCGACCTGGGCGGCAGCGCCAAAACGGTTGAGGTTACAGAGGAAGTGATTGCCCACATGCGCGCTGCCGGAGGATAGCCTTATGCAGAACACAGGGGAAACCGACCTGCAAAAATTACTGGCCGGCATGCGCCCGGAACTTCACCCCGGCGAGTTTGTCTTTTGCAGCGTTTCACCGCCAATCTTGGACGACCTGGAACTTGAACCCACCGGCTGGTTCCGCGAGACTGAAGGCATCACCCTGATTATTGAACGGGGCGCTGCCGAGCGGGCCGGCCTGCCTTACACCTTTGTCTCGCGGATGGTGACGCTCACCGTGCATTCCAGCCTGGAGGCGGTGGGCTTTTTGGCCGCGATCACCCAAACGCTGGCCCGGGCCGGCATCAGCGCGAACCCGGTGGCGGGCTATTATCACGATCACCTGTTTGTGCCGGCGGGTCAGGCCGAGCGGGTTATGCAACTGCTTGCCACGCTCGCGCAATCTCCCGATTGACCCGGCCCCGCTCCAAAAAGCAGCGCCGCAGTTCCGCGTTGCTGATCTCATTGGCCCGTTTTTGCAGCAGGGTGTGGGCCTCATCAAGAATGCTGTGGGCCGTTTCTTGCTCGCCCAGCGCTTGTAGGATTTTGCCGGTAGAGAGGTAGATGCTCCACGGATCCCAAAATTTTTGGGCATTGCCGGCCAGAATCCACTCGGTAACGGGTTTGATGGTTTCGCGGGCCGCATTCCGATCCTGCCGGGCCAGGGCGATGCGGGCCAGGCCTGTCTGGCTGAAAATGGCCAGGGTAGCCGCGCCAATCTCCCGCTGAATGGCGAGCGCGGCATCATAATTGGCGGCGGCGTCATCCAATTGCCCCAATTGCTCGTAATTGAGCGCCAATCCGCTGAGCGCGTAGGCCTCGTTTTCCCGGTCGTCGATGGCGCGGGAGATGTCCAGCGCCCGGCGGCAGTAATCCAGCCCACTTTCTGGCTGCTGCTGGTCGTAGGCCAGCCAACCCAGGTGGCTCAGGGCCGCGGCCTCGCCATAGCGGTGGCCGATGTCGCGCCGGATTTGCAGCTTGGCCTTAAATTCCTGTTCGGCTTGATCGTAATGCCCCAGCCGCTGGTAAATCCAGCCCAGGATCAAATGGCTGGTGGCCTGCCCGTCCCGGTTGTCAATCTCTTGGGTGAGTTCTTGGGCAGCCTGGGTGTATTCCAAAGCCAGATCATACTGCCCCAGCCGGTAACTGGCCCGGCCCAGATGGAACAGACTGGTGGTTCGAATGTGAGGATCGCCCACCACCAGCAGGGCGCGCAGGGCCTGGGTGGCCCAACGCTGCACTTCGGGGTAATCAAAACGACGCCAGGCGGCCAGGGCCAGCAGGTTCAGGCTCTCGGCTTCCAGGTGGCGGTTGCCGGAGCGCCGCGCGGCCCGCAGGCCGGATTCGGCGGCTTCTACGGCGGCGTGGTACTCGCTGATGCGGTCAAAATAGTGGGAACGCCGGTTGTGGGTGGTGGCCAGACGGGCCTCGTCATCCAGCAGCGTGCTCAGCGTTTGCATAATGGTCAGGGTGATGGCTTGCTGACGGCGTTCGCCCAGCCGGTTCAAAATTGTTTCCAGCCCGGCCAGCATGTCCCAGCGCGGCGCATCAACCTCCGATTCGGCCACCATCGACAGAGCGCGTTCGTACAGGGCGCGGGCTTCCTGGTTGGCGTAGACAGCGCCGGCCTGACGCGCGGCCAGGCTCAAATATTTGATGGCCCGTTCTTTGTCGCCGCCCTGGTCAAAATGGTGGGCCAGCATCAAGGGCAGGTCGCCCTCGATCTGTTCCTGGGGATAAAGGTCTTCTAAAATTTCGCCGATGTGCCGGTGAAGCTGGCGGCAGTCGCTGTGGAGCAGGCTGTTGTAAACCGACTCGCGGGTAAAGATGTGCTGGAAGCGGTATTCCAGATGGGGCGCGCGCTGCGTCACCTTGATGAGGTCGAGCGCTTCCAGTTGTTTGAGATCCTCCGCGCTGTCGTCAACCAGCCGCGCTATCACCCGGTAAGAAAAATCGCGCCCGATCACGGCGGCAATTTGCAGCAGCCGTTTGGTTTGCGGCGGCAGCCGGTCGATGCGGGCCATGATCACGCCTTGCAGCGTGTTGGGAATTTGAATGTCTTCCAGCCCCGGCCGGGTCACCAGGCAGCCCGGCTCATCTTCGGAATAGGCGATCACATTGCTTTCAATGAGCGAGCGGACCACTTCTTCCAGAAAAAAGGGATTGCCCTCGGTTTTTTCCACGATCAGGTTGTAAATTTTGTCGGGCAAGGGGCAGTCTCCCAGCAGGTGGTTCAGCATTTGGCCGCTTTCTTCCGCGCTCAGGGGGGGTAATTGCAGGATCGGATATTTTTGGGCCAGCAGGTGTTCCTGAAACGCCGGCAACGGCCCTTCGTGAACCGGCCGGTAGACCAGGATGATCAACAGGGTACAATCACGGGTCAAGGTCAGCAGGTTTTCCAGCAAGTTCAGGCTGGAGGGATCGGCCCAGTGCAGGTCTTCCCAGATCAAAACCAGAGGCGTTTCCCGGCTTTTAGCCCGGATAAAGCTTTGCGCGGCCTGCCCGATGCGCTGTTGCAGGGCCGCGCCCTGGAGGTATTTGATGCGTTGGGCCGCGTCATCATCCAGCGGCAAATTCAGCAGTTGGGCCAGGTAGGGGTAAGTTTCGGCAGCGTTGTCGGGCAGAAGTTGATCGATTTGGGCGCGCAGGGCCTGCTCTGCCTCGGTCGGTGAGGCGTTCAAATTCAGGCCCAAAATATGGCGCATCATATCGCGGGCCAGCAAATAGCCGGCGTTTTCGGCGTAAGAGAGGGCGTGGCCTTTGGCCCAGTAGGCGCGGCGGCCTCGGGGCTGTTGTTCGGCCAGGTGACGCAGTTCGTACACCAGACGCGATTTTCCCAGCCCGGCCACGCCGCTAACGCTCACCACGCCGCCCTCGCCCTGGTAGAATTTCTCCAGCACCTGGGTTAAGCGGCCCAGTTCATCCTCCCGCCCCACCAGCGGCGCGTAGAGGCCCTCGATACCGCGAATTTGCCCGCCATGCACGGCCTTGGCCCGCAGCAACCGGTACACCTGCACCGGCCGGGCTTTGCCTTTGAGCGAAACCGGTTCCAGCGCTTCAAAATCAAGCAGCGGCGCGGTGCGGCGATGCGTTTCCGCGCCCACCAGAATTTCGCCGGCCCGGCTCAAATCTTCCAGCCGGGCGGCCAGGTTAACGGTATCGCCCAGCACGCTGTAATCCTGCCGCCGGGCCGCGCCAATGCCGCCGGTAATCACCAGCCCGCTGTTAAGGCCAAAATGCAGGGCCAGGGGTTGGGGCAGCGAATCGGCAAACTCTACATTGAATTGCTCCAGGGCCACCATCATATCCAGGGCGGCGCGCAGGGCGCGTTCGGGGTCGTTTTCGTGGGCCACGGGCGCGCCAAAAAGGGCCATAATTTCATCGCCAATAAATTTGTCGATGTAGCCGCCGTATTGATCGATGACCGTACTCAGCCGTTCGAAGCAGGCGTTGATCAACCGGCGGACATCTTCAGGGTCCATTTTTTCGCTCATGGCCGTAAAACCGGAGATGTCGGCAAACATCACGGTGATGTGTTTGCGCTCGCCCCTGAGGGCCGGCTCCGGCGCAGGCCGGCGGCTGAGATCGGCCAGTTGCCGGCGCAGGGCGGCGATACCCAGCTCAAGCGCCGCCGAATCCACTGCACCGCGCTGCGCTTCCAGGGTTTGGATGGCCTGTTCGAGTTTTTGCTGGTCGGTCATGGTTGGATGCCTTGTTGTGTTGTACTTTAGAGATTGATCCCACGCGTACCATTGTAGCATAAAACATGGGGTAAAAAAAGAGGGAGTTTGGGGGATAAGGACGATGGGTTATTCAGTTTATTTGTGCTGGATGCGAGAATAATCCGGCGGCGAAAAATCGGCGGCGCGGCGAAGGTGATGCAGTTGCCCGGCCAACTCGGTCTGGGCCTGGTCGTAGTTACCCGACGGTAAATAAAAAGGGCCGCGCGCCACAAACCTATGCCGGGTCAGCAAGGGGGCCAGGTAATGGTACTGCGCCTGTAACCGGGGATAGGCGCTGACCAGGTAAAAGGCCAGAGGATTGGCCCGTCGCCTCTGCACTATTTCCATCAATCGGTAGATTTGCGGATTGAGGGCCGGTCTATCGGGAAACGCGATCCCGGCCATCGGCGACAGAATACTTATTAACCCCGCCTGGTATTGGGTAAATAATTGGTGAAACGACTTTAAATAACGAGTGTTTGCGCCGGAAAATTGAGCATCGACAATGGCTTTCAGGCGGGGATTATTCAGCTCAAATTCGCGGACAACGGATAAAATGCGAATGTTGGGATTGGCCTTTTGGATGTTTTTGATCAGCCAATGAAAGGCCCGCGTTCGGACCCGGTACCGCAGCGAGGGCCTTCCGGTGGGATGCACGCCCATATCCAAATGGACGGCATAGGGAATGAGCGCATAGGCCACCTGTTTAAGCAGTTGGCCCAAAACCAGAGCCACGGGAATGGCATCAAAGGCATAATGATGGTCAAAAAAAATGACCACATTATCGGAGCGCAGTCGTTGGTTGAGATCGGCGGTGGTAGATAACGTTGTTGACGGGTCGCCAATCTCAACAATGTAATCTTTCCACCGGGTCAGTAAAGAGCGGTGAAATCTCCCGAACCCCCTATAAAGCGCCGTTTCTGTAATTAACGGTGTCTTTTCTGAAGCCATTCTTAGTATCTTGTGGCTAAATAATTAGAGAACAGGCCCAATATTTCCTGTTCGCGGGCGTCCAGTATATCTTAATTTTGCTGAACTGTCGAATAGGCTTTGGTTGTTTGTCTGATTTCCGGATGATTATCGCGCCGGCGTACTTTCCGGTTCGGGTTGTGCGGCTGGTTGAGTGGCGGGCAGCAGGAGGGCCAGGAAGGCGGCGGCCAGGCCTATCACGGCTCCAGATTGAATGACGGGCGTCAGCCCCCACACATCGCCCAACGCGCCGATGGCCCAGGTAGCCACAGCTCCGGTGCCAAAAATATAGCCCAGGGTTACGCCCGACGCGAACGCTTTACGCCCCGGCAGCAGCGCCTGGGCAATCACCACCAAAATGCTGTGCGAGGCTCCCAACAATCCGCCGACCATTAAAGCCAACGGGAAGGCCAGCCAGCCGCTGTAGAGGGGCAGGAAGAAAAGGGGGATCGAACCGGCCAGCAGGGTGCCAAAAACCACGGGGCGGCGGCCCCAGCGGTCGGCCAGATGGCCGGCCATCACTCCGGCAAAACCGGCAGAGAGCCAATAAACGCTGGTGATCGCGCCGTAGGCTGCCGCGTTCCAGCCCATGGTCTGAAACATCTTGGGCAAAAATGAGACCGTGCCGAGGGCCGCCCAGCCGCGCAACCCCAACACCAGCGCCAGCAGGGTGATCGCGCCCCAGCGGATCGGGGCAGCCAGGGCAGTGGAGAAATTATGGCCGGTTGGATGGGGAAGGGGGGCAGCCGGCGAGTCGGCGTGGCGCATGCTCAGGGCCATAAAAATCACCAGCGGCAGAACAGGCAAGGCCAGCAGAGAGATGCCGACGGCGCCCACGCTTTCCAGCAAGACGCCGGCCACCAGCGGCCCACTCGACAACCCGCTCTGACCAAAAAGAAAGAAAATGGCGGTAGCGGTGGCCGCCCGGCTGAGCATGGCCGTGCCCGCGTGCATAGTTCCCTGCGGGTGAAACGCCCCGCTGCCCAGGGCAGCAACCGTGAACATTACAAAAAAGAGGCCAAAATTATGGGTGCTCTGGGCCACCCACACGGCCAAGGCCATAAAACCGGCAATCCAGCCGACGCTCAGCGGCCCAATCCAGCGGCTGCCGTTTTGATCGGTGAACCAGCCGAAGAAAGGTTGGGTGATCGCGCCGACAAATTGAAAAACACCGATAGTCAGGCCAATTTGCGCCCCGCTCAACATCATCGGCACGCTGAAAAAGGTAACGATCACCGCCGACATGCTGCCAAAGATGTCTACGGTGAAATGGCCCAGGATGGTGGCCAGATAGAGTTTGTGGCGAAATAAAGACATGGGATGGCTCTAATTTGTTGACGTCGAGCTGACGGTTTCTGTGATGCCAGGGGTTTGGACAAGGGTTGGCGTGGCTGTGGCCAATTCCGTGGGCAACGCCGTGGGTGTGCGGGTGGCTGTTGGGGTGGGAGTCATGGTAGCGGTAGGAGGCATCGTGGTGCCGGTGGCGGTGGGCGTGCCGGTTGGGGTGGCGGTGGCCGTATTGGGCAGGGTGGGCGTTGCCGTGAGCGTCGGCGTAAGTGTTGGGGTTGGCGTCAGGGTCATAGTAGGGGACGGCGTGAAGGTTGGTGTCGGGGTGGGCGGGTTATCGGCCAGCAGGCGCACGCGGGCTTCGTTGCTGCCGCCGGTCCGGTCAAACACCACCAGTCGCAGGGTGTAGGGACCGTTTTCCACCTGAGTGGTATCAAAAACACCCAGCACGCCCTGCTCTACAATCCGGTTGATGGGGCCGTGGATCACGGCAAAGGCCTGGGGCTGAGTGCCCACGCCTATTTCAACTTGATAATGAGAAAAATTGGCCGCTGCCGCCGAGCCTTCCAGGGTGATGGTGCCGCGCGCGGTGCTGCCATCCAGGGGATTGCTGATGTTGGCTACAATATTGCTGGAGGGGCAATAATCCTGGGGCGGCTGCTCGATGCCCTGGCTGACGGCCCACTCCCAGCCGTCGGGAGGATAGACGCGGTAGTAGCGCTGCTCTACATTGGCGCGGCAAAACTCGTTGGCCCGCAGGCCGGTGTTGAGGTCGATGTCGATCAATTGGTGAATATCGTGTTCCGGGCCTAAGGGCGGCTGCTCCTGGTAAAAAATCTCTTTACGCCGCTGGGGGCAGGCCTCGCTGGGCAAGGTTCCGGAGTCGGCGCAGACTTCCATTTCGATGATGGTGGGCGGACGAGTGAAATCGCGCGCCGGCAGGCCCTCGTGGGCGCGTTCCATAAAATTGTGCCAGATGGGGCCGGCGCCGGCCAGGCCGCTTACGTTTTGCATAGGCGTGTTATCGGCATTGCCCACCCACACCCCGGCAACAATCTGGGGGGTGTAGCCCATGGTCCAGTTATCATGGAAATCGTTGGTGGTGCCGGTTTTGGCGGCAGCCGGGCGGGAAAGGTTGAGGGCGCTGTTGGGGCCAAAGGCCGGCGTGCGGGCTTCGTTGTCGGACAAAATATTGGTGATGAGGTAGGCGTGGGCCGGCTTCAGCACCCGGCGCGGTTGGGGCCGGGCGGCTTCAATCGGCTGGCCGAAGCGGTCTGAAATTTCCAAGATGGAGGTGGGCGGCACCTGCGTACCGTTGTTGGCCATGGCCTGGTACGCGCCGGTCAGTTCCAGCAGCGATACCTCGCCGCTGCCCAGGGTAAGCGACAGGCCGTAATCATTGCGGGTGAGGGTGGTGATGCCCAGCCGGGCCGCCATCTCTTTGAACGGCTCGATGCCCAGCCGTTCCAGGGTTTTGACCGGCGGAATGTTGTAAGAATTAGCCAGGGCCGAGCGCAGCGACACTGGCCCGTGGAATTTGTCATCATAATTTTTGGGCCGGTACACGCCGCCCGCGCCGTCAGGGTATTCCACCGGCACGTCCATAATCAAGGTACTGGGCGTCCAATCGAGCTGTTCAAAGGCGGCCAGGTAGGTGAGCGGTTTGATGGCCGAGCCGGGCTGGCGCGGGCTGATGGCAATATTCACCTGCCCGTCGATGGTTTCATCTTCAAAATCTTTGCTGCCGACCATAGCCAGAATCTCGCCGGTTTGAGTGTCAAGCGCCACCAGCGCGCCGTTGGTCACGTTGCGGCCCGACAGGGCGTTAACCTGGCGGCGAACTTCCTCTTCGGCAATGGCCTGCAAACGCGGGTCCAGCGTGGTTTTGATTTGCAGGCCGATCCGGTAGATCAGCTCCGGCCCGTAAAGTTGTTCCAGTTCCTGGTACACGTAGGTGGCAAAATGGGGGGCGGCAAAGGCAAAACTGGGGTCCTGAAAATCCAGTGCGGTGTTTTTGGCAGTTTCGGCTTCGGCAGCGGTGATGTAGCCGGCCTCAACCATCAGGTCCAGCACATCGGCCTGCCGTTTTTTGGCCCCCTCGGGATTGGTGTAGGGATCGTGCAAGGCGGGCGATTGGGGCAGGCCGGCCAGCATGGCGGCTTCGGGCAGGGTCAACTCTTGAGCCGGTTTGCCAAAATAGGTTTGCGCGGCAGCTTCGGAGCCGTAGGCCAGGTTGCCGTAGGGTATCTGGTTGAGGTAAATTTCCAGGATTTGGTCTTTGGTGTAGCGCCGGTTGATCTCCACAGCCAGCACCGCCTCTTTGATCTTGCGGCTGTAGGTTTGCCGGGCGCGCTCTTCAGGATCGAGCAAAATATTTTTAGCCAGTTGCTGGGTAATGGTGCTGGCACCCGACACAATACGATCTTCGCTCAGGTTATAATACAGCGCGCGGGTGATGGCAATGGGGTCCACGCCAACGTTCAGGTAAAAGAAACGGTCTTCGGTGGCCACAGTGGCGTTTCTCAGGTGGGGCGACATCCGGTCGAGGGTGACGTAGGTGCGCCGCCCGCCGGTGGGATCGACAATTTCCCACAGCAAATTGCCCTCCCGGTCCAGAATTTGGGTGGTTTCAAATTGCAGGGATCGCGCCTGTAACTCCTGAGCCGAGGGCAGTTGGCGGGCAATGGTGACATAGGTTAAGATGCCGCCGGCCAACAGCAGCACGGTCAAAAAAATCCCTAAAATAACCAGCCCGATGGTTCCCCGCAGCAGCCAGCGCGTCCACGCGGGGCCGGAAGCAGCCGGCGGGCGGGCCGGCGTGGCCACAGTGGGCGGCGGCTGGGTCGGGCGGGGATAGGTGGGCGGCGCGGCGCGTTGAGTGGGCCGGGTTGGCCGGGTTGGCTGCGGACCGTGGGGTGCTTTTTGTCGAGCCGAGGGCAGGGTGGGTTCGTCGTTGATGGGGTGGCGGCGGATCGGGCGGGTGGGGTCTTTTCGCCGTCGGGGCGGACGTTCCGGCTGCTGTTCCGGTGCTGGTTCCGAGGGCTGTTCCGGCGGGGGTGTTTGATTGGCATCGGGTTTTTGCTTATCATCCATAGCGTTTGTTCATCATCCGTTTGTTGGTAGAAACACCGCTTGTTTAAAAAAGGTGTGGGCCGGTTTTCACCCATTGCCCATAAAAAATTAGTCCACAAACCGCGTAGCGTACAGATAAATGACGAATCTATCCGTCAGTGTGTTCCCAACTCTCTAATAGAGATTGTTCATCTGTGCGTTACGTCGTCTGTGGACCGGCACCCGGTGTTGGATGCATAAGGATGGGAGCGCTGCGCTCCATCCGGGGAAAAAATGTCGCTGCCTCTGTTAGCTATTTACCACCCTGGTTACTCTTATAGCGATAGATGATGCGCCCGCGATCAAGATCGTAGGGCGAGAGTTCTACGCGAACTCGATCTCCCAGCAAGACCCGGATGTAAAACTTCCGCATTTTGCCGGAAAGATAAGCCAAAACGGTGTGACCGTTTTCTAATTCTACCTTGAAACTGGTGTTAGGAAGCGCTTCGACAATTGTGCCTTCCAACACCAATTTTTCTTCTTTTGTTGTATCTGTCATATAGTCTCCTTTCTCCAGAACAAATAAATAGCCGAGGCAGCGACTTCTACCTCGGATATGCATACCTGCATACAAGCTAGACTGTTCCACCCGTATTGTAGCAGAGGGATATACCCTTGTCAATTCTGGTTATGGTCAAGCTTCGAATGTTAAAAAATAGCGCCTTTTCCAGGACTTTACCCGGATTATTGAGAAGATACGGAATATTGTGAATTGTCAATAGTTCACCCATAATATTTCTTCAAGATAATTGCACCTGTACAATAGCTGCACAGGTACAAATCAAACAAGAATTATTGACAAATACTCACCAATATGTTATTATGTGACTGAAAATGATTATTATTGATTGTTTTTAACGATAAACACGCAATAAATAATCAAATATCTTTTGTGAAATATCATCAAAGGGCCAGACAGGAATGGATACCAAGCCTTCGCTCTCCAGCCTTGAGCGGCAGGAAAACCTGAAATATTTTTTGGAACAACACCAGCGGGCCACCGTGGCCGAGATCTCGCAACATTTGGCGGTGAGCGCCGCCACCGTCCGGCGTGATCTGGAAGCGATGACCGAACGCGGCGAAATCCAGCGTTTTCACGGCGGCGCTATGGCCGTACGCCAGGCCCCGCCCGAACTCCCGGCCCTCCAACGGGAAACAGAACAGTCTGACGAGAAAAAACGTATTGGCCGCGCCGCCGCCGATTTGGTGCAAGAGGGTGAAACCGTCTTTATCGGCAGCGGCACCACCGCCCTGGAAGTTGCCCGTAACCTGCGCAGCCGCCAGCTCACCGTCATCACCAATTCCTTACTGGTCATCAACGCTCTGACCGGCAGCGATATTGATCTGGTGATTTTGGGCGGCGTTTTGCGTCACACCGAGATGTCGATGATCGGCCACCTCACAGAACAGGCGCTGCGCGAAGTTCACGCTCACAAAATCATTATGGGGATTCGGGCGCTCGACATCGAGCGCGGCCTGACTAACGATTACCTGCCGGAAACCGTGACCGACCGGGCCATTTTGAGCCTGGGCGGGAAGGTGATTCTGGCAGCCGATAACAGTAAATGCGGCTGCGTCTCCACGGCCAGCCTGGCCCCGATCACGGCCATCGATACGCTGGTGACGGACACAGGAACCCCCGCCGACTTTGTCAATGCATTTCGCGATAAAAATATCGAAGTGATCGTAGCTTGAGGAGAGAGCGATGTTGCTGACCGACTACCGGCCTCGCCCGGCGCTCACAACCCCAGAAACCCGCATCACCCACCCCAAATTCCCGGTGATTGATGCCCACAACCACCTGACCGAACCCTTTGGCGGCGGGTGGGATAAACGACCGGTGGCGGAATTACTGGAGGTACTGGATCAGGCCGGCGTGGAAACCTACATCGATCTGGACGGCGGCTGGGGCGAAGATATTTTGTACGCGCATCTGGATCATTTCAAAGCCGCCGCGCCGGACCGATTTGTGATCTTTGGCGGGGTCGATTGGGCGGCCTGGCCGGAGTACGGCAACCGCTTTGGCGAATGGGCCGCGGCCCGGCTGCGAGAACAGGCCGCGCGCGGGGCGGAAGGCCTGAAAATCTGGAAACCGTTGGGCTTGCAGGTGCGCGATCATAAGGATGAACTTGCGCCCATTGATGATGCCCGCCTCGATCCTCTGTGGGCCACTGCCGGGGAGATGGGATTGCCTGTACTCATCCACATTGGCGATCCGGTGGCCTTTTTCCAACCGCTGAATGAAACCAACGAGCGCTGGGAAGAACTCCACGCCCACCCCGACTGGCATTTTCCCAGCCCGCCCTATCCGGCGTTTGAAACGCTTGTCAATCAATTGGCCGCCCTCACCAAACGCCATCCCCCCACCGCCTTTATCGGCGCGCACGTGGGCTGCTACGCCGAAAACCTGGAGTGGGTGGCTCAACTATTAGATGATTGCCCCAATTTCTTCATCGACATCAGCGCCCGCATCAGCGAACTGGGCCGCCAGCCCTACAGCGCCCGCCGCTTTTTCATCAAGTATGCCGACCGTATTTTGTTTGGCACCGACGCCGGCCCCGATCTATCCTCGTACCAGACCTATTACCGTTTTCTGGAAACCAACGACGAGTATTTCAGCTACAGTCCGGCGGAAATTCCTCCCCAGGGACGCTGGCAGATTTACGGGCTGTACCTGCCGGACGAGGTGTTGGCGAAGGTCTATCAATTGAACGCTCGCCGCATTTTCAATTTAGAGAAATAGAGGAAAAGACATGAAACCAGGACACCATACCTTTACCGAAATCACCCACCAGGCCGAAGCCTGGACCGATGCCTTGCAAGCCTTCGCCGCCCAGGAAACCCGGCTCAAACAAACGTGGCGGCAAATGCAGCCCCAACAGGCCCTGTTCATCGGCTGCGGCTCCACCTACTACCTTTCCCAAACCGCCGCCGCCCTGTTGCAGGCCCTCACCGGCACGCCGGCCTGCGCCCGCCCCTCCTCCGAACTGATCCTGTCCACGCCCCAGGTGCTGGCCGATCCCGCCCAAACGCTGCTGATCACCGTTTCCCGCTCCGGCACCACCACCGAAACCCTGGTGGCTATCGACAAGTTCCGGCAGCTTGGCGGCGCGGCTGTGTGGGCCATCACTTGCGATCCCCACAGCCCCCAGGCCCAGGCCAGCGATCTGGTGCTGCCCGCCGAAGCGGCCCAGGAAAAGAGCGTGGCCCAAACCCGCTCCTTTGCCAGCATGCTGCTGCTGGCCCAACTGCTGGCGGGGGCGTTGGGCGGTCAAGAGAGCGCGGCGGCGAAAACGCTGCCGCAGTGGGGGCAGCGTTTGATCGATGAAACCGGCCCTTTGATGCAAGAGCTGGGATGCCGGACCGACATCGACCGGCTCTACTTTCTGGGGTCGGGGTATCAATACGGCATTGCCAGTGAAGCGATGTTGAAGATGAAAGAGATGTCGCTCAGCCACAGCGAGGCCTATCATTTTATGGAGTTCCGTCACGGGCCGATGTCAATGGTGACGGAGCAAGCGTTGGTGGTGGGCTTGCAGTCTCAGCAGGCGCACGCGCACGAACAGAAGGTGCTGGCGGAGATGCAGGGGTTGGGCGGCAATGTTCTGGCCTTGTCTCCGGTGGCGGGTGAGGGGCGGGGGCGCCAGATCGATCTGCCCCAGGATTTACCGGCCTGGCTGCTGCCGGTGTTGTACTTGCCGCCGCTGCAACTGCTGGCTTACTATCGCACCGAGAACAAAGGGTTGAACCCGGACAATCCGCGCCATTTGGCGCAGGTGATCTATTTGGATACGAAGGAGTTTGTAGACGGTTAAAAAACGTATTGCGTATTTTTTGCGCTATACGAACAAAAAAATAAGGGAGATGCTGTCTCACTGCCAAGGTCGTCAGCATCTCCCGCTACTAGCCAGACACCCAGAGCCGGGCCAAATTTGGCCGTCTCTATGCATCTGCCTGTTTTTATTATACTTGTCTTGAGAAGATGCCCAAATATCACGTTGGATGGTGCTTTGGCTGCCCTGAATAACAGGAAGGAGGTGCCAAGGGAATCATCAATCATTAAATCAGCAGTCCGTTTATTTAACCATTAATAAAACTGGAGGATAACAATGAAGAACAACGTGATATTTATTATTAGCCTGTTGGTTATGAGTAGCCTGCTGTTAGTGGCTTGTGGGGGCGCAGCAACACCCGCCCCGCAAGAGGCTCCGGCTGAAGCGCAAGCGCCCGCCCAAGAGGAAAGCAAAGCGGATGCGCCGGCAGAAGCCGACCCCGTGACCATCCGGGTATGGACTCACCAGAACGATTCATTCAACGAGGGGTTGGAGCGAATCGCTGACGCCTACCAGGCCCAACACCCCAACGTAAGTTTTGAGTTTGAGACCTTTGATTACGACTCCTACATTCAAACCTTGCAAACAGCGCTGCCTGCCGGTACCGAGGCCGACATTTTACAAATGTTCGGCACATGGACGTGCAGTTACGCGGATAACTTGATGGAAGTGCCGGAAAATGTGGTCAACCTGAACGAAGCTAAAGACAAGTTCTTTGAAGCGCCGTTATCGGGCTATACCTGCGATGGCAAGCTGTACGGCTTACCCCAGGAATTCAACATCGAGTATGGCGCCACCCTCTTCAACACCCAGATGGCCGAAGCCGCCGGTGTGGCCGATGACGGTTGGGCCAATTGGGACGAATTTATCGCCGATGCCCAGGCAATGACCCAAACCCAGGATGATGTAATCACTCGTGCCGGCTATCATTTTACCGCGGGCGATGCCACCGGATTTACCTTCTACTCGCTCATCAAGCAGGCCGGCGGCGATTATTTGAATGCTGACGGCACCGCCTTTACCATTAACACCCCCGAAGGCAAACAAGCGCTGGAACTGATGAAATCGATGGTGGACGCCGGCATTGTTGATGCCGTACTCTTCAACGATGAACAAAATTGGGTAGCCGACTGCTACTTTGAAGAACTCTGCGCTCAGGGGCTGGTTGGCCCGTGGGCCGTGGCCGAATACGCCGGCGACTTCCCCGAAGTGCGCGAAGTGACCAAATACGTGGAGCTGCCCAGCTTAGGCAGCGAACCAACCTTTGTGGCCGACTCCGGCTGGGGATTGACCGTTTCCAAACGCAGCGAAGTAGCCCCCGAAGCCTGGGATTTTATTAAATTTGCCACCATGAACGAGGAAAACGCCCTCAATTGGAACATCGGCTCTGGCACGCTGCCGGCCCTCAAGTCCAACACCGAAGGCGCAGCCCGCGACAAACTGTTGGGCGACTTCCCCTACTTTGAAGCCTTCCTCAATATTTTGCCCTACGGCACCTACATCGGCCACCTGCCCGACCGCGACCTGCTCTGGTACGACATCACCTATCCTCATATCTTGAATGTACTGCAAGGCAATGAATCAATTGACGACGCCCTATCGGCGATGGAACGTGAGGCCAACGAAAGTTTTTAAGATCATATAGTTCAGGGCGACCGGCAGAGGCGCCGGTCGCCCCTGGAAATTCGAACTAAAAAGGAGTTTTGCATGGCAACATCGGCATATATCCACACGCCGCCCTCTTTTTGGGAAAGAGTGAAAAAGCCGTTCTCCGGTCGGGATGGGGCCAAACGCCTCTTTATCTTTCTGACCATCACTCCGATGGTGCTTTACATGGCCTATTTTACGTTGCTGCCCGTTATCTGGGCGGTAGGGCTGACCATGTTTGAATACAGCGCCCGTCGAGAAGGCGGGCCAATTCTGGGATTCGGCGGCGAGAACCCCTTTGTTGGCTTGCAGCACTTTTATAACATGACCAACTTCTCGCCCAACGCGCCGCTCGAAGTCCAACAATTCCATCAAAGCCTAAAAACCACTCTACTGTTTGCTTTTATCATCCTGCCGCTCAATCTATCCATCACCCTGCCCCTGGCCGTTCTGATCGAATCAATCTACCAGCGGCACAAGGCTTTTTTTCGCACGATCTTTTTTCTGCCCGTTGTCACTTCGGCGGTAGGCGTGGCCATTATCTGGGGCTTTATTTTGCATCCCCAGCGCGGGCTGGTCAACGGGTTGATTACGCTGTTTGCCGGAAAACTGACCGCCATCGGCTGGACCACCGACGCCTCCCTTACGTTCTTAGGCGTTCCCGTCGCGCTGATTTCAGTCATCATCGCTTATCTGTGGCAGGATTTCGGCTACAACTTCATCATTTTTGTGGCCGCGCTGCAAGCGATCCCCTCCAGCATCAAAAATGCGGCCAGTGTTGATGGCGTGAGTCCCTGGCAGATGTTTTGGAAAATCACCCTGCCGTTGCTGCGCCCGACTATTTTGGTGGTGTGTGTGTTGACCATGATTTCCTCATTTCAGGTATTCGATATTATCCAGGTGATGACCAACGGCGGCCCCAACGACCTGACGCGGGTGCTGGTGCTGGATATTTATAACAACGCTTTCCGTTTCCAGCGCATGGGTTGGGCCGCGGCGGTATCGGCGGTGCTTTTTTTGATCGTCTTTCTTATCTCTGTTTTTCAAACCCGCGTATTGCGGACCGATTGGGAGTATTAATGATGGCAGTTACCACCCAACAACGCCGTTTACGGCTGTCCGGTCGAATGGCCGCCTACCTTATGCTAGTGATGGTCAGCTTCATTGCTTTTTTGCCCTTTTTCTGGACTATTCTGGCTTCATTCAAAACCGGCGCGGAAATCCGGCAGATGCCGCCCACATTTTTTCCGCAAGCGCCTACCATACAAAATTACATCACTATCCTGACCGATGAGGATTTGCCGCTCCACCTGTTCTATCGCAACTCAGCCATTGTGGCGATTGCCAACGTAGCCATTACCCTGTTCACCAGTTCTCTGTTTGGCTATATCTTCGCCAAATTTCACTTTTGGGGTAAACGGGTATTGTTCTGGTTCATTATGGCCACCATGATGATCCCCTTTCAGGTAATGATGATTCCCAGCTATCTCATTCTGGTACAGCTTCATCTCATCAACACCCTGCAAGGACTCATCATTCCCTCCTTCATCAATCCTTTTGGTATTTTCCTGGTCAGCCAGTTTTGCCACAATGTGCCGGATGAAATCCTCGATGCCGCCCGCGTAGACGGCGCCTCGGAATGGCGCATTTACCGTTCCATTGTGATCCACCAGTTGGGGCCGGTGCTGGCTACGTTGGGCATGCTCACCTTTATGTTCAATTGGAACGCCTATTTGTGGCCGCTGATTGTGCTGACCAAGCAGGAAATCCGCACGCTGCCCATTATTCTTAATTGGTACTCCACCCAACACTCCAACCAGGCTCACCTGACCATGGCCGCGTCGGTGCTGGTGCTGGCCCCGGTGCTGGTAGTTTTTGTCTACTCGCAGCGCTGGATTGTGCGCGGCCTGACCATGACCGGGTTGAAATAAAATGCCAGGGAAATCACTTCTGTTTTTGACGGTGTTGGTGCTGACTCTTTCGGCGTGCTCAATTGGGGTGCAACTTGTTGAACCCGATTGGTTGAGCGTCAACGATTTTGTCTACCAACTTCAACGCCCCAATGCCCAACGCATCGGCGATACGGCTTTTGATCTGGCCGTGGTCAGCATTGCCGCAGCCGGCAACTCGCCCAATACCATCCCCGCGCTTAAACAGAGTCCCGGCGGCGATAAACTTGTGCTGGCTTACATGAGCATTGGTCAGGCCGAAGATTACCGTTTTTACTGGCAGCCGGCGTGGCGCGATACCCCGCCTGACTGGCTGGACGAATCTGATCCGGATTGGGCCGGCGACTACTGGGTGAAATATTGGCACCCGGAATGGCAGGCCATCATCTACGGCGCGCCGGAAAGTTATCTGGACCAGATCATTGAGCTGGGATTTGACGGCGTTTATCTGGATCGGGTGGACGCCTATGATTACTACGAACAACAAGGGCGCGAGACCGCCGCCCGTGAGATGGCCAATTTTGTGATCGGGCTGGCCGCTTACGCCCGCCAGAAAAATCCCGGTTTTGGTGTCTTTCCCCAAAATGCCGAGGAACTGGGCCTTATGTTTCCCGACTATCTGGACGCCGTCACCGGTATCGGGGTGGAAGACCTGTACTACGGCTACCCCCGCGATCACGAGGCCAGCCCCGCCGACTGGACGGCTGAACGGGAGGCGATTCTGGATCAATGGGTTCAAGCCGAAAAACTGGTGCTGACCATTGATTACACCGCCCGCGCCGAACAAATTGCCGACGCCTACCGGCGGGCGCGAGCGCGGGGCTACGTGCCCTACGTCACCGACCGCTCGCTGGGACGCCTGCGCATCAATCCCGGTTTTGAGCCGGATTGATATTTACGCATCACGCAACAGGTTTTACATCTAACCAAAAATCAATCTTGACCAAAGGAGTTTTTATCCCTATGCCTAAAATAACCTTCATCGGTGCCGGCAGCACCGTGTTTGCCAAAAACCTGATGGGCGACATTCTCAGTTTCCCCGAACTGGCCGGCTGCACCATCAGCCTGCACGATATTGACGAGGACCGGCTGCGGACCTCGGAGAGGGTGGGCCGCAAATTGGCCGCCGCGCTGAACGCCCACCCCACCATCGAAGCCACCACCGACCGCCGGGCCGCCCTCGACGGCGCGGATTACGCCATCAGCATGTTCCAGGTGGGCGGCTACGAACCCGCCACCGTGGTTGATTTTGAAGTGCCCAAAAAGTACGGCCTGCGCCAAACCATCGCCGATACGCTGGGTATCGGCGGCATTATGCGCGGCCTGCGCACCATCCCCGTGCTGCTGGAAATGGCGCGCGATATGGAAGAGCTCTGCCCCAACGTGACCTTTTTGAACTACGTCAACCCCATGGCCATTCTCTGCTGGGCTATGAACCGGGCCAGTACCATCAACACGGTGGGGCTGTGCCACAGCGTGCAGGGCACGGCGGAACAACTGGCCGATGATCTTGGCGCGCCGTACGATGACCTCAACTTTGTGTGCGCCGGCATCAACCATATGGCCTTCTATCTGCAATTCGAGCGCAACGGCGAAAACCTGTATCCGCTGTTGGAGCGGGTGATGGCAGAGAACCGGGTGCCTGAGTGGAACCGCGTTCGCTACGAGTTGTTCAAGCGGGTGGGCTACTTTGTCACCGAATCCAGCGAGCATTTCAGCGAGTACGTGCCCTGGTTCATCAAACGAGACCGGCCCGATTTGATCGAGCAGCTCAACATTCCGCTGGATGAATACCCCCGCCGCTGCGAGGCGCAGATCGCGGGCTGGGAATTTGTCAAACAAAAGGTTGAAAACCCCGACACTTTCACCGATCAAGTTTTTGAGCAATCTTTGCAACAAGCCAATCTCACCCCCCGGATGGTCGAGCATATCCGCGAGACCGTGGCCGATCTGGACAGTGTGTCCTTGAGCAACGAGTATGGTTCACTCATCATCCACAGTATGGAAACCAACACCCCGCGCGTGGTTTACGGCAACGTGCCCAACCACGGCCTGATCGACAACCTGCCCGCCGGCTGTACCGTGGAAGTGCCGTGCCTGGTGGATAAGAACGGCGTCCAGCCGACCCGCATCGGCACGCTGCCGCCCCATCTGGCGGCGATGATGCAGACCAATATCAACGTGCAGTCGCTCACCGTGGAAGCCGCGCTGACAGGCAAGCGGGCGCACATCTACCACGCCGCCATGCTCGATCCGCATACGGCTGCCGAGCTTGATCTGGATCAGATCTGGCATCTGGTGGATGATCTGATCGCGGCTCACGGCGATTGGCTGCCGGACTATCATTGAGTGTTGGAAAGCTGGATAAATATGCAAACAACAGACAGTATTCTGACCGGCCTGGTTGCGGCCCACAAACAGGGCCGGACGGACGGCATTTACAGCATCTGCTCGGCCCATCCCTTTGTGCTGGAAGCCTGTATGCAGCAGGCGCTTGAGGATGACACGCCGCTGCTCATCGAATCGACCTGCAACCAGGTAAACCAGTTCGGCGGCTACACCGGGATGACGCCCGCCGACTTTCACGATTACGTCCAGGTGATCGCCGCTAAATTCAACTTTCCCCCGGAACGCCTCATTCTCGGCGGCGACCATCTTGGCCCCAACCCCTGGCAAGATGAGCCGGTGGAGCGCGCCATGCCCAAAGCCGAAGCGCTGGTGCGCGACAGCGTGCGGGCCGGCTACAGCAAAATCCATTTGGATGCCAGCATGAAGTGCGCCGATGACGATCCGGCTGAATCCCTGCCGCCGGAACTGGCCGCCGCCCGCGCCGCCGACCTGTGCCGGGTGGCCGAAACTACCTTGGCCCAGGCCGGCAACGATCATCCCCCACCCTGCTACGTGATCGGCACCGAAGTGCCTGTTCCCGGTGGTACGCAGGAGCAAGAGAAAGAACTGGCCGTAACCACGGGAGAATCAGTGCGGGAAACCATCGACGTTACTCAAAAAGCCTTCCAACAGCGCGGGCTGGAAGCGGCCTGGGAACGGGTGATCGCAGTAGTGGTACAGCCCGGCGTGGAGTACGGCGATGACACCTTGTTTGAATACAACCGGGCCGAAGCTGCCCGGCTTTCCCGGTTCATCGAACATTATGACCATCTGGTTTACGAAGCTCACTCCACCGATTACCAGACGCGGCAGGCGTTGCGTGAACTGGTCGAAGACCACTTTGCCATTCTCAAGGTGGGGCCGGCCGTCACCTTTGCCTTCCGCGAGGCGGTGTACGCCCTGGCGATGATCGAGCGTGAGTGGCTGGGCAAACGCAAGGGCGTTACGCTGTCCAACCTTATTCAGGTGTTGGACAACACCTTGCTCGATAATCCGATCTATTGGCAGAAGTATTACGCCGGCAGCGAGCCGAAGGTACAACTGGCCCGCAAGTACAGCTTCAGCGACCGTTCCCGCTACTACTGGCCGGATCAGGAGGTCAAAAAATCATTGGACCTGCTGCTGGCCAATCTGGAAAGCCATCCCCCGCCGCTCACGCTGCTCAGCCAATTCTTGCCGGCACAGTACGAGCAGGTACGGGCCGGCAGTCTGGTTAACGCTCCTCGCGAGCTTATCTACAACAAAATCGCAAAAGTTGTGGCCGACTATGCCTATGCATGCGGTTTCAGCCAAAACCAGATGGCTGTTGACTTCTGAAATGAACCACAGTACAATCACTCATCCTTAATTTACGGGTACGCCATGCCAACCACCAACAACCATTCTCTCACCCTGCTCAAAGTATTCTATTTTTTCTACTTCGCGGCGGCGGCCTCAGTAATGCCGTTTTTGGCCCTGTTTTACGAACACCTGGGCCTGAACGGCCGCCAGATCGGCATTTTGACGGCCATCCCACCGGTGATGATGCTGCTGGCGGCCTCGTTTTGGGGCGGCGTGGCCGATGCCACCGGCCGGCACCGGCACCTGCTGCGGGGCACAATGGCCGGCGGCATTGTTTTTTCCCTCCTCATTTCCCTTTCCACCGGCTTCTGGAGCGCGGCGGTCACCGTTACTGCCTTTGCCTTTTTGGTATCGCCCATTGTGCCTTTGATCGACAATTCCGCGCTGGAACACCTGGGCGAACGAAAAAACCAATACGGCAAACTCAGGCTGTGGGGCGCCATTGGCTGGGGTCTGGCCGGGCCGGTGGTGGGCCAACTGATGGAACGAGGCGGCGTGGAATGGTCGTTTTACAGTTACGCCCTGTTTATGCTCACCGGGCTGCTGGTCACGCTGCGCCTGCCCATCACCCGCAGCAGTATCGGTCAGGCTTTTTGGCACGGCTTTGGGGTGCTGATGGGCAACCGGCGCTGGCTCTTCTTTTTAGCCGTTATCTTTGTTTCCGGCGTGGGGTCGGGCATTGTTCACAACTACCTGTTTTTGTACATGAATGCTCTGGGCAGCAGCACCACCCTGATGGGGCTGGCCCTGACCGTGGCCACCCTGAGCGAACTGGCCGTCTTTTCCTTTTCGGATCGTTTACTGGAGCGGTGGGGGACCCGCACCTTGCTGGCGGTATCGGTGGTGGCCGTCATTGCGCGGCTGCTGGTCTATTCCGTGGTGACGGTTCCCTGGCTGGTGCTGTTCATCCAATTATTGCACGGCCTCACCTTCTCCGGTCGATGGGCGGCGGGAGTGGCCTATGCCGGCAAAATTGCGCCGGCAGGGATGGGGGCCACGGCTCAGGCGGTTTTCTCCGGCGTTTTGTTGGGGTTGGGCGGCGCGGTGGGCGGCTTTACCGGCGGCTGGCTCTATGAAAGCGCCGGGCCGGTGTTGATGTTCCGCTGGGCCGGACTGGGAGTTTTAGCAGCGGTAATTTTGCTGGCGCTGATTGGCAAATATATGGTTAATTTGAATCCCACACCGGTAAAATCCTAATCCTGCGACAAAACAGAAGCTTGCCACAAAGATGAAAGCAAAGAATCTCAGAGGAGACACAAAGATTCACAGAAAAAAGTTAAGGAATAAGGATTTAATAACTTACCCATTTCGCCAGGAGATTAGCGATTAGAGATTGGAGATTCA
>CAZTFF010000038.1:0-49135 GCA_964612485.1 uncultured Caldilineaceae bacterium | reverse complement strand
CTAAGTATCCCCCCGCTGCGGCTCCGCTTCCAACCTGCCGCCGCGAACCGTGCCGCCCAGCACCAGCCCGGCCCCGATCAACACCAGGTTTTTGATAATGTACTGGCCTTCCAGGGTCAGCCCAAACGGGAAATTGGTCCAAACAACGTCGGGTAGTACCACCAGCGGCAAAGCCGTACCCGGCATCTGCAAAAAGAGCAGCAGCAGCGTGATCCGCATAAAACGGCCCCAGATCAGTCCTACGCCAATGGCCATTTCCCAGACGGCTAAAATCGGCAAAAACAGGTCGGGATCGACAAAATAAACGGTGTTGCGAACCAGCTCCTCGGCGGGGCTGAGGCCCGGCACCAGTTTGAGCGCGCCAAACCAGAAAAAGACCACGCCCAGGCCAATCCGCATCACCAGCAACCCGTACTGCGCCATCCAGCGGGTGATGGCCCGGTCTACTTTATCAAAATTTGCCTGCCACATTGAACGATTGAAATATTGGTTTATCATCATTTTGTCCCCCGGATGATTTATGTTTGTTCTAATTATCACAAGATACTTTATCAAATATGCCTTAAGCAGACATTAACGGGGATTTGATTTACAAATTGATTGAAGGCCATGGTATACTGACGGCTGTTTATGAAAAAGTCAGTTGCACACGAAACGGACGTGAAATATGAAATTTGAAGATGTCCTGCAAACGCCGCAAGTGATCCACCGGCTGCTGGCCGATGACGGCAGTATCCCCAACAATCCCACCCTGCCGCTGTTGGTATATCAAAGCGCCTTGCGCCTGCCTGAGCAAAACCCGGCCGGCGTGATTGAGGAGATTTTTGCCGCCAATCAGTGGGGAGGATCGTGGCGCAACGGTATTTACACATTTCACCACTACCACAGCACGGCGCACGAGGTGTTGGGCTGTTACAGCGGCTCGGTAGAGGTGCAATTGGGTGGAGAGAATGGGCTGAAGTTGTCGATGCAGCGGGGTGATGTGGTGATTATCCCGGCGGGTGTGGGCCACAAAAACTTAAGCAGCAGCGCCGATTTCCGCGTGGTGGGCGCGTATCCGCCCGGCCAAAACTGGGATATGAACTACGGCAAACCCGGCGAACGCCCGCAGGCCGATGAAAATATTGCCCGTGTGCCGCTGCCGCCCGCCGACCCTGTTTTTGGCAATGACGGCCCGCTGGTTGAACATTGGTTCAAGCAGGAGTAGAAACGTGACCACCAAACCCCAAAACTTCACCCTTCGTTCTTCGAGCAAAGATGATGCGCCCCCAAAAGCCGCCCCATCCTGCCAAAACAAACCAGTTACATCCCCCTGGACGGAATTTTTAGCCGGAGTCAAAGTGATCGCCCCTATTTTGCTGGGCGTGCTGCCGTTTGCCACTGTCATCGGCATTTCAGCGGTGGAGATGGGCTATTCGCCGCTGCTGGCAACGGCAATGTCGGTGATCATGCTGGCCGGAACGGCCCAACTGGCCATGCTGCAACTGGTCAAAGAAAATACGCCCATCGTGGTCATTGTGCTGACCGCGATTGTCATCAATCTGCGGTTTGCGATGTACAGCGCGTCGATGGTGCTCCATTTTAAGCAGTTATCGCAAAAGTGGAAGGCGTTTCTGGCCTATTTTCTCACCGACCAGGCTTTTGCCGTGTCCATCACCCGGTTCAACGAGAATCCCCAACGTCCGGCCAAACATTGGTATTTTTTTGGCGCGGGGCTGGCGATGTGCTTGCTGTGGGTTGTGGGCACGCTGGCCGGCGCGTTGTTGGGCGCGTTTATCCCCGACGGGTGGTCGCTGGATTTTGCCATTCCGTTGATGTTCATTGGGCTGGTGGTGCCGGCCATCAAAAGCCGGGCCGCCATCCTTGCGGCAATTACAGCGGGGGTAGTAGTGATTGCCGCCGCCAACATTCCCCTCAATTTAGATCTAATTGTGGCGGCGCTGGCCGGGATTGTAGTGGGCGTGGTTGTTGAAACGCGGCAAAAAAGGAGCGAAACCAAATGAGCCAAACCACATTTTTCTTGTTGATCATTGTAGTGGGCCTGTTTACCTATGCTATCCGCATTTCGTTTCTTTTTTTGGCCGGGCGCATCGAGATGCCCTATTATTTTGAACAGGGATTGCGTTTTGTGCCGGTCACGGTCCTCACGGCGCTGGTGATCCCGGCCTTGTTGTATCAGGAAGGACAATTGGCGTTGGCCGTGGGCAATGAAAAGTTGATCGCCGGCCTGGTGGCGATTGGCGCGGCCTATTACAGCAAAAATGTGTTGGTAACGATGGGCGTGGGCATGCTGGTGTTGTGGGCCTTACAAGCGGTGATGGCTTGAACATCAAGCTAAATCTTCCAGCACCAACCCCGCCGCCACCTTGCCCGACAGCATCACCATGGGCACCCCGCCGCCGGGATGGGTGGTGCCGCCCACAAAATACAGCCTCCCTACATCGGGGGCGCGGTTGCGCGGGCGTCGAAAGGCATTGAAGCGGTCGTTGGACGACGCGCCGTACAGCGCTCCCCGCCGCGCCCCGGTGAGCCGGGCGATGTCGAGCGGCGTGAGCATCTTTTCTACCCGGATGTGGGGGCGCACCTCCAGATCAAAACGCTCAGCCAGATATTTTAACACGACCTCACGGTAGGGCGCGGCCTGCGCGGCCCAATCAAAGTTGTTCCCCAGCGGCGGCGCGTTGACCAGCACAAACCAGTTTTCGCTGCCGTCCGGCGCGTGGCCCGCGTCGGTTTTGGCGGTGATGGCGACGTAAACCGTTGGTTCGGAAGGTGGAACCCCCTGCCGGAAAATTTCGGCAAACTCGCGGGGATAATCAGACGAGAAAAAGATGTTGTGATGCGCCAACTGCGGGTGTGGTTTATCAACACCCAGCAGCAGGATAAAGCCGGAGCAGGACGGCTCTACCGTTGTCAATTTTTGGAGACGGTTGGACTTGACTGTGTCTTGTGGCAGCAACTTCTCGTACGCCGTGGCTACATCAACATTGGCCACTACCGCCCTGGCCGAAAGTTCCTTTCCTTCCGTCAAAACAACATTTGTAGCAATGCCGTTTCTGACGCCAATCCGCTGCACCCCACACTCCGTGCAAATATCTACCCCTAATTCTTCGGCCAAACGGCGCAAAGTGCGGGCAATGGTGTAAATGCCGCCCTGCGGGTACCAGACGCCGCCGGTCAATTCCACATAGGCAATGACGTTGAGCGTGGCCGGGGCCAGGTAAGGGCTGGCCCCCACGTAGGTGGCAAAGCGCCCCAGCAACTGCCGCAGATGGACCGAGCGCACAAACCTGCGAATCGATTGATCCATAGTACGCAGGCCGTCTACCTTGAACACATCCAGCGGCGATACTTTGAAAAAACTACGCCACGAAGGCGGCTGGTCGTAAATAAATACCGGCCCGGTCAGGCGATGGAGACGGGCGGCGTAGGCCAGGTATTTTAAGTAACCTTCAACATCTCTCTCATCCAGCGCGGCAATTTGAGCCATCATCTCCGGCAGGCCGCGGGTAACGTCCAACCGCGTGCCGTCGGGGTAAAAGTAGCGGGTGAGGGGATCGACCGGCAGCAGGGTCAGATAATCTTCCAGGCGACGTCCCGCCGCCGCAAACAAATCCTCCAGCACGTGGCGCATGGTGATGACCGAAGGGCCGGTGTCCCAACGAAAGCCTTCAACCTCAATTTGACCCATTTTGCCGCCGACGGCGGTATTTTGCTCTAACACGACGACACGTTCACCGGCTGCCGCCAATCGAATGGCGGTGGTCAATCCGCCGATGCCCGCGCCGATGATAATGACAGGGTTTGACATAGTAAATCTCTGATTGTTTGGTAACTGCTAAGGTTACACAGAGATGCACAGAGAAATCACAGAGAAACGCGGAGATTCTTTAAAATTTCATCTCTGTGAAACTCTGTGCCCTTTTTGAAAAAAGGCCCTCCATGTAGCTCTGTGACCTGAGTAAATACATTGTTTGCTGATAAAAGCCACGTTTTTTAGGGTGTTGTCGTATCTTCTCAATATTTCGGAGAACGAGGCCTGAGCCTGTCGAAGACCGTTGGTTTCGACAAGCTCAACCAACTCTACCCCGTTTATTGAGAAGGTACGTGTTGTCTGGAAAAATTGCTGTTAGCGCCTACCTACGACCGTCTGTATTCATCTGGGGTCCGATTTTTTGTCCAATCGTCCGTCCCTTCCAACGCGGGCCGCCGCGCCAATGCCACCACGCGGCCTGGGCCGCGATGCGCGTCATCAACAGCACCGACACGGGCAGCAAAAGCGCATCACCTATGCGCTGTTGGGTAGCTGCGGCGGTCAACGCCCGCGCGCCCAGGCCCAGGCCGACCAGCGCCAGCGGCCATCCCGGCCAGCCGGGAACATCACCCAGCCACCCTACCGCCAGCCACAGCCAGGGGATCAGAAAAATGAGCCAGTGAAATACTGTAGCCGCGGCCAGCCAAAAAACACTATTTCCATACCCGGCGATGATGTTTTTGGCGTAGCCGTCGCGCACTTCCGGCCAATTTTGATACATCCGGCAGGCAATCACGCCCGCGCCGTCGGCCATCCACAGGCGCAGGCCGCGCCGTTTGATGCGCCGGGCCAGAACAATATCTTCTACAATTTCGCCGCGTGCCAATTTGTGCCCGCCAACCGCCTCATACGCTTTTCGGCGGAAGGCCAGCAACTGCCCATTAGCCGCGGCAAAGGAAGCCAGACGGGTGTGGTTGACCAGCGGCAGGGGCAGATAGCCCAAGATCACCAGCGCCATCAACGGCACTACCAGCCGCTCGCCCCAGGTTTGGGTGATTTGGGTGGGCCAGACGGTCAGCAGGTCGGCATCGCTGCGTTCCATCTCGTTGACCAGCGCGGCCAGCGCGCCGGGCGACCAGATGACGTCGGCGTCGGTAAAGATCAGAAGATCGCCTGACGCAACTTGCGCCAGTTGGTGGCAGGCCCAGTTTTTGCCCAACCAGCCGGACGGCAGCGGGTCGCCGGAGAGAATTGTCAGGCGGGCGTCGTTTCCGGCGGCGGCGCGGGCCAGGGCGGCGGTGTTATCGGTGGAGTTGTCATCGAGAAGAAAAATGTCAAAATGGGGGTAGGTTTGGGCCAGCAGCCGGCGGACAGTGTCGCCGATGACGCCCGCTTCGTTTCGGGCGGGAATGAGGATGGAGACGGAAGGATGGTGTTTTGTGGCGTTCGATTGGCCCAGCCGGGGAAAGGTCAACGCGCTGATGATGGCGATAGCGGCAATCCCGATAAGGATGGCGGTGACAAAAAGCGCCGGCACGACAAAAATATCAGCCATGCTGGCCCATCCGTTTTTGCAGCCAGGGACGCAGCCCCGGCCATTGAGCCAAATCCTGCCGATGTTTCCAGCCCAGTAGCAGCGCATTGCCCAGCCAGGCCATCAACAGCACCGGATCGGGGTGAAACAAGAGCAGGTAGATCAACAAGCCCAGCAGCGCCAGCATTACGGCCCAGCCCGACACCGCCACCAGGCCAAAGAACAGCCCCAGCAATAGCCCCAACACCAGCGGAACCTCGCCCAGAGTCAGGCCGGTCCAGATGCCAAAGGTGGCGGCCACCGCCTTGCCGCCGCGAAAACCCAAAAACGGTGAATAGGCGTGTCCCAGCACCGGGGCCAGGGCAACCAGCACCAGCGCCCATCCGCTCAGGCCTACAAGAAAATGGGCGACCCCTACGGGAATCGCGCCCTTGAAATAATCCAGCAGCAGCGCCGGCGCGCCCCATTTCCAGCCGCCGGCGCGGATCACGTTGGTCGCGCCGGGGTTGTGATCGCCATAATTGCGAATTTCGGTGCACAGCGCCAGCCGCCCCACCCACACCGAAAAGGGCAGCGCGCCGCACATAAACGCAATGAGAAACCAGATCAGGGTAGTCATTGATGCGTCTCCCGTTCTTTACGCCAGGCCAAAATGGCAAAACTGCCCATTCCCACAAACCCTACCAGGGCCGGACCGGGCAAGCCCCAGAAAACCAGCAAGCCAATGGTTTCCAGCCCCCAGGTGATGGTGTAGATCAACAACAGCGGCATCACCGGCACTTTGGCGGGCCGCACCAGCCACGTCATCAGCGCCGATACCGCCAGCCAGCCCAGGTAGTTGCTCCAGGGGATGCCAAAGTAGCCAAAGGGATGATCCCACACCCAAAGACCCCAGGCCACCATCTGGGGGTCTAAAAACAGGTCCCAGGCGGTCATGGCCAGCGCGCTGACGGCCACAAAGCCCCAGCCGCGCGTCGAGCCGGTGAGGCGGTAGGCTACGGCCCAGGCAGGCGGCAGCATCATCAACCAGGCCAGGGGGATGAGCAGCGGCACGTGGGCCAACTGCGGCTGTAAGGTATCGGTGTAAGCGTACTCGCCAAAAGGGAAGCCGGTTGACGAACCCAGCGCCTCTGTGCCCCACGATAACGCCGCCACGCCCAGCGCGGTTAAAAAGGTCCGCCGCGCGCCCCAGGCCCGGCTCAGAATGAACAATACCGTCACCGTCTGGAGCAAAACTCCGGCCACAACCCCCCGGCTGACGCCTGTTTCGCCCCAGCCATAGCGCACGATGGGCAGCGAGATCATAGTAAGCGCCCACAGCGCCAGCATCAAAATTATGGGGCGCGATAGGCCAGCGAGCCGGCTTAGATCAAAATATTTTGTGAAAGTTGATTGTCTAAACGCCATGATGACCTCTTTTTCTGTTTTTGGCAAGTGATCGTTCGAAAAGTATCCCGGTAAATTCCAGCACAATGCGTTCTACGGCGGGCCAGCCGGGATCGTGGGCGCGGGTCAGATCGTGCCCGGTGGGGATTTCTTCATAACGCACCGGCCTGGAGAATTGTTTGAGCAGGCGTCGGGTGCGGTTGGCGGGCACAGTTTCGTCCTGCGTACCCTGCACAATCAGGGTAGGGCTGTTGATCTGCGACGCCAGCCGGTAGGCTTTTTTGCCGACGTTCAGAAGTTGTTCAAAAATCCGGGTGGGGAGGGCAAAATCCCGAATTTCCGCCTGCAAGTCGGGATCATCCAGATCGAGGCCGGGCATAAAGTTGAGGATGGCTTGCCGGACGTCGGGGTTGGTAAAATCCACCGTTTTGAAAGGCTGCAGCCGGCGGACAAAGGGTTTTAAAAGCAGGCCGATCCAGCGCTGCCACCATTCGCCCAATTGCCAGAAAGGCGCGGTCAAAACAAGTCCATCGGGCGGATGATGAGCGCCGACTTGCAGGGCCAGCGCGCCGCCCATCGAGTGGCCCACCAGCAGCACGGGCTGGTGGCGCTGCCGTAGTTCGGCCAGGGCCGATTGCACGGCGTTTACCCATTCGGTATGGTCTCGCTCAAACAAGGTAGCGATGTCGGGGCCAAAGCCGGGCAGCAGCGGCGCGTGGACGGTCCAACCGGACTCATGCAGGACGGCGGCCAGCGGGCGCATCTCGGCAGGCGTACCGGGGAAGCCGTGAACCAACAGCGCCGCCGGCTGCCCGCCGTTCCAGAAAAAGGGCTGGTGTTCTTTATTTTGAAAGGGGATGAGATGGACCGGAATCTGATTCAACGGGAATCCTCCTGTGACGGCAGTCGCAGCGCGTGGATCAGATCAAAGAAAAAGAGAAACCCACCCTGAATGACAATGCCCCAGCCGTGCCCGCGCCAGGTGCGGCTGGTTTGGCCCTTGCTGCGGGCCAGCAGCAGGCCGCTGATCACATACCCTACATCCAGCGCGGTGTTGATCCACAGCAGCCGGCGCAGGTTGCGCGTTTCCCCGATTACAACGTCTTGAGCCAGCGGATCGGACAGCGCGGCCTGTTTGCGGCGGGCCGAGTGTTGGCCGAACCCGGCAATTAGCGCGTCAATGGCACCCCAGCCGATAGCCTGAGCGCCCAATCCGCGCCAAAAGTCGCCGGCCCTTTGCAACCCCAGCCCGGCGGCGATACTGAGGCCGCTCCAGATCAACAGTTGACGGGTGATATTTTGTTGAGTCTGCCAGATCGTTTGTTTTTTCATAATCTTAAATCCGCTGGTTCTTTTCTATACCGAGAACAGAATGAGAACAGAACATTTACAATTACCCCCTATCAGCACGTATCGCCTTCGACAAGCTCAGGCGACGTTGGTTGAGCTTGTCGAAGGCCGACCCTGCATCAAAAAAGTATCGGTTTCATTCTGATTTTAGTATAGTTTTTGTTTGACCTCGCCGGCCCGCGCCGGAATTTGCTGCATTTCGTTTCTGCCTTCATTTTCTAAACATTTGCCTATAATTTGGCGTAGCCCGATTGCGTAATTAGAATTAGTGTATCTTCAAATGGTGAAATTCTTATGAAAAATCTGGTGAAATACCCTGATAGCCTGACTGAAGCGCTGGCCGTTTCCTGGAAATTACTATCGATGGGCGTGACCGAGGCCAAAGATCCGTTTCATACGCCGGTTTTGGGCACGGTAGACGCTGCCGGGTGCAGTTTGCGGACCGTAGTGCTGCGGCGGGTGATGGAGCCGGAACGCATCCTCATCTGCCACACCGATTTGCGCTCGGCCAAAGTGCAGCACATCCGCGCCCATCCCCGCGTAAGCTGGCATTTTTATCATCCCCAACACAACGTGCAGTTGCGGCTGGCCGGCCCGGCTACCCTGCACACCGATGACGCCCTGGCCGACGAACAGTGGGCCAATTCCAAATTGATGAGCCGCCGCTGTTACCGGGCGGTTCCCGGCCCCGGCACCCCCAGCGATAGCCCCACCTCGGGCTTGCCCGAATTTTTAGAAACTCGCTCTCCCACCTTGGAAGAAAGCGAATTGGGCCGCCAGCATTTTGTGGTGATTGCCTGCCGGGTAGATTTTCTGGACTGGTATTATTTGCGGGCCCAAGGCCACCGGCGGGCGCAATTTTTTTGGAATGAAGAGGGAATGTCGTCGCAATGGGTGGTTCCGTAATTAGCCAAGGCGGGCCAACTGGTTGCGCAGGAGGGTGGGAACCCGGGCCTGGCTCTCCCGGGCCAGCACCAGCGTTATGCCAAAGACCACCAGCGTATTGGTGATGAGAAAGAAAAGAAACTCTTCGATGGGCAGGTAGCCGGCCAGATAAATATTCAGCGATTGCGCCGGGCTGATGGTCCACGTGCCGGCGGTGATGGCCAACGCGTCGGCCACGCTCAAATACAGCACCGGCGGCAGCAGCGCGGCCAGCACCAGCCGCCGGTGCCGCCAGAGAATGTCGGCGCCAAAGCCGGTTTGCAGCATGATGGGCGGCAAGGCCCAGACCAAAATCAGGGCCAGATAGGTGCCGGGCGGCCAGCGGCTGACCAACAGCGCCACCGAGGCAGCCCAAATGATCCCCAAAACGGCCGTTGAAATCCTGCGGATTTGCCGGGCGTGGGCCAGCGGACCGGTATCGAACTTGAGCCGGCGGGCCAGGTACAGCAGCCACAGCCCGGCCAGAAACGGTTGCAAAATGAAAAAGGTGTATTCCTCAATCGGCACCCAACCTATGGTGATGCCGGTCACCAGATTCGGATCGTACCACCATACGCTGGTGGCTATCAGATAATTATCCCACGGGGTGGTGTAGACCACAGCCACCACCACGTGCGCCACCAGCACCATCCAGGCCGGGTAATTTTGCAAAGCGTTGGGCAGCGTTTGCCCCCGGCGATGATCACGCCAGGTCAAGCCGGCCAGCGCAGCCAGCGGTATGATTAGAAATAGGGCTAAAAAGCCAAAATATGTCATGATCGTACCCAGGTAATCAATTGTATTGCGTATTACGTATAGGACTTACGCAAACATGTCATCCTTCGGCTGCGCTCAGGACAGGTTTTGAGTGACCGGAGGGAGCAAAAAATCCCTGAAACGGTGTCTGGCTAATCAAGTTTTCGGGGATTCTTCACTTCGCTTTAGCCGCTTCGCTTCCAAGCTCCATTCAGAATGACATGTGTAAGTCCTAACGTAGTTAGAACAAATACGCCATACGGAATACGTTTTCAACATTTATTGTTCTGGCCGCTGCTGAACCCGCATCTTCACGCCGGGCCGAGGTTCCAGCGTAGCCCCCATATGGGGATGGACGCGGTCATCAAGCAGTTCCAGGGTGAACTTCTGCAAAACGCGGGCCAGGACTACTTTGGCCTCGATCTGCGAAAAGAGAAAGCCCAGGCAAATACGCGGGCCGCCGCCAAAGGGCACGTACAAAAATGGCGGCATCGCCTTTTCTTTTTCCGGCGCAAAGCGGTCAGGGTCAAATTGATCCGGGTTGGGCCAGTGGTTGGGATGGCGGTGCGAGAGATAGATAGAGTACAACACCCGCGATCCTGCCGGAATACGATAGCCTTGAAACTCCAGATCCGCCGCCGCGCTGCGCGTGCCCAGATGAATGGGCGGGTACAGGCGTAAGGTTTCTTTGACCACCTGTTCCAGATAACACAGGCCCGAAAGATGCGCGGGCGTGGGCGCATCGTCACCCAGCACCGTATCCACTTCAGCCTGGACCTGCCGCATCGCGGCGGGGTGCTGCCCCAGCAAAAGCCAGACCCAGGCCAGCAGCGCGGTGCTGGTATCGTGCCCGGCAATGAGCATGGTCAGTAACTGATCGCGGATCAAGTCGTCGCTCAACGCCGGCATAGTGACCAGCAAGCCCAGCAGATCGTTTGCCTCACCCACATTCTCTCGCCTGGCCCGGATAATTTGGTACAGGTAATCGTCCATCTGCCGCCAGGCCTGTTCGTACCCCCAGCGCGGCGCATCAGGCCAGATCAACCACAACCCCGGCGAGATGTAATCGAGTAGTTTCAAAATTGATTGCCACAGCCGGTCCATTTCGGACATGAAGTCTACCCGGAACATGGTTTGCACCAGAATGAGCAGGGCCACCCGCCGCATCTCAACCAGCATATCCAGTGGGGCGTTGTGCTGCCACCCGTCCATCACCTGATCGGTGCAGCGGACCATTTCGGCTACGTAACCATCCAGCATGCGGCGGTGCAGGGCGGGCGACATCCGGCGGCGAATCGTGTCGTGCAAATCGCCATCTTCCACCAGAATGCCATGCCCCAGCAGCTTGGCCACCGGGTCTTGTTCAAAACGCCAGCGTAAATCATTGCGCCGGTCGATGAGTACAAAGCGATTGGCTTCGGGGCCAACCAGCATCACCGGGCGGAAGCCGGGCACGCCCAACCGAAACACATCACCCAGTTCCCGATGAAATACCGACAACGCAGCCAGGATATTCTTTTGTTGAACCATCGCTTGCAGGGCGCGCAGCCCGGTTTGGCCCGACGGAACAGGCGGTTGTTCGGCCAGCATGGGTCCTACCTTTACGGTTTGCCGGAAAAGTCTACGGAGGAATAAACGTTGTCCCTCCGTAGACTCAATTTTACGCCAGACTATTCACTCCTGCAAGGTAAGATAGATAATTAGTCGTCAAAGCGGCGGCGGCCAATATGATCCATAAATTCGGCGCGGGTTTTGGGATCGTCTTTGAACTTGCCGCGAACCGCGCTGGTGACCATACTGGCGTTGGCTTTTTTCACCCCCCGCATCATACTGCACATATGCACGCCCTCGGCTACTACGGCCACGCCCTGCGGCTGGATGACTTCGTTGATGAAGTCGGCAATTTGTTCGGTCATACGCTCTTGCACTTGCAGGCGGCGGGCAAACATCTCAACAATGCGCGGAATTTTGCTCAGGCCGATAACCTTGCCGTTGGGAATGTAGGCCACGTGAACCCGGCCATAGAACGGCAGCATATGGTGCTCGCACAGGCTGTAGTAGTCGATGTCTTTGACGATCACCATTTCGCTGTAATCTACGGTGAACAAGGCATCGTTGATCATTTTCACCGGGTCGGTGTGGTAGCCGGACAATAACTCATCGTACATCCGGGCCACGCGGTCCGGGGTGCGCTGCAAGCCCTCGCGGTCAGGGTCTTCGCCCACGTTGGTCAGTAAGGTACGCACCGACGCTTCAACCGCTGCTTTTTGGGCGTCTTTTTCTTCTTTTTGTATCCCGTTGGGACTGATCTGGAACAATTCTTCCAGGCGTTCAACATCCATCATCAAAGTATCCATTTTTTCTCTCCTATGAAAATGGTGTCACGTGTTCAGGTACCAAGTGCCAGGTACTCCGGGATTGCGTGACGAATTTTGTTTGCTTTGGGTGTTATATATTGGGTCAGCGTTTGCGAAATTGTGGGGCGCAAACGCATGTCCTGTTCGGTTACGCGAAATCGCCGGGCAATATCGCGCAGGGTTTGGCCGGTTTCGGGATGCCGGTAATCGGGCGCAATTTCGGCCAGCGGAATGGCCACAAAAGGGCGTTCCAAAACTTCCGGGTCGGGTATGCGGCGATTATCCACTTCCAAAATCTGGTCATTAAAAAACATAATGTCGATGTCTATCGGGCGCGGGCCGAATTTGTCGGCGGTTCGCTGCCGGCCCAGGTCATCCTCAATGCGACGGATGGTTTCTTTCTTGAAGGTTTCCGGCGATTGTTCGGTTTCAACCACCATGGCGGCGTTGAGAAAATTGGGTTGATCGGTCACGCCCAGCGGCAGCGTTTCCCACACCGGTGAAACAGCGACGAGTTTCCCGGCGCGGGCCAGTTTTTCAACGGCTTTGGCTAAATTTTCTTCCGGCTTAATGTTAGAGCCGAGTGAAAGAAAGGCCAGATTGGGCATGATCATTTCCTTCTAATTGTGAATGGTTAATTCTTAACCCGTTAATTTTGTTACCGGACATTTTTGATCGCGAATTGGGCGAATGAACAAATGGCGCAGATTTGATTTTTTTTAGAAAAATGTTCGATTTTACCGGCCTGTGTCCCTCAGACGAGGTTTTTTGGCCGATTCTTACCCGGCTACACTTTCCCTGGCCGCGCTGTAAGCGGCCAATACCTCCTCGCGAGCTTCCTGATGGTCGACAATTGGGGCCGTATAATCTTGCCCGATCACACAGGCTACTTCTTGCTGCACCTCCGGCGGCATCTCCCAGGGCGAGTGGATGAATTTGGCCGGGACACCGGCCAGTTCAGGAACCCAACGGCGGATGTAGGTTCCGTCGGAATCAAATTTTTTGCTCTGCAAGATCGGGTTGAACACCCTGAAATAAGGCGCGGCGTCGGTGCCGGTGCCGGCGGTCCACTGCCAGCCGCCGTTATTGGCCGCCGGATCGCCATCAATCAACTGCTGCATGAACCAACGTTCGCCCCAACGCCAATCTATCAACAAATCTTTAACCAAAAATGAGGCCACGATCATCCGGGCGCGATTGTGCATCCAGCCGCTGTGCCGCAACTGGCGCATCGCCGCATCAACCACGGGGTAGCCGGTGCGGCCTTCAGTCCAGACGGCAAAGGCTGTTTCATCATTGTTCCAATCAATCCGGTCGTACTCAGACCGGAAGCTCTGGCCGCGCACCTGCGGAAAGTGGTAAAGAATAGATACGTAAAATTCGCGCCAGATAAGTTCGTTGAGCCACGTTTCTGCGCCTTTTTGGGCGGCTTTCGAGGGTGCGGTTTCTATGGCCTGGCGGGCGGCGATAACGGCCTGCCGCGCCGAGAGCATGCCAAAACGCAAATAGGGCGATAATTTCGACGTGCCGTGCCGGTCCAGCCGGTTGCGCTGCTCGCCATAATCAAATAACAGGTGATCAACAAAGTTTGCCAGCCGTCGTTGGGCTTCCGCTTCACCTGCCGGGAAAGGAATGTTCAGATCAAGGGCAGGTTCGTCCGGGATTGCCTCGCTGAACAGGTTGCCGGGCGTCGGAATTGTGTCCGGCGCGGGCAGCAAATCGGGTTGCTGGGGCATCGGCACTGTTTTCCAGGCTTTGCTGTAGGGCGTATACACGATGTAGGGATCGCTGTCGGCTTTGCAAACAGCGTCCGGGTGATGAACGGTCACGCCCCCTCTTAAATGCAAGGGCAAGGCTTTGGCAATTTTTTGATCGCGCTGCCGGGCGTAAGGCGAAAAATCGGCTTCGGCAAAAATGGCGCCGGCGTCTGTTTCATTCCGCAAACGTTCAAGTTCGCGGCGCGGCGCCCCCCGGCGGATAATCAAACGGCTGCCGCGCGCCTGCAAATCGGACTCCAGTTGGCGTAACCCTTCCAGCAGAAAGGCCAGCCGTTTTTCGCCCACGTACGGCGAGTTCCAGAGCGCCGGATCAAAAATAAATAGTGGAACCACCTGATCTGCATTTTCCAAAGCTGCGGTCAATGCTTGATTATCGGTTAAGCGTAAATCGCGCCGGATCCACCAGATCGCGGTTGTCATTGGATATCCTTTCCCTTAAAGGTCCAGTGTGCCCGTGTGTTTCTGTTCGTAGGCGTCCAGCAGTTTCCGGGCCACATCGTAGGGCGACAGCGTGTTTTTGGGCAGGTTCAGCGGCACTTTGTTCCACAAAGGCGTGTTCACTGCGCCGGGCCTTACCACGGTGATGCGGCGTTGGCGTTCTTCTTTGCGTAAGGTTTCGGCAAAGGCTTCCAGCCCGGCCTTGGCCGCGGCGTAGGCCGACAGGTTGGGCAGGCGCAGCCGCTCGCTGATGGCGCCCAGGAACATCAGGTGCGCGTTTGGGGCCAGCAGGGGCAGGCTGTGATGGGTGGTCAGGTAAGCGCCGGTCAGGTTCGCATTGAGAATGCGCTGCCAATCATCAAACTCCAACTCGGATACTTTGGCGGCGGTAATATCGCCGGCAGCGTAGATCGACCAGTCTATTTCCGAGACCCACTGGCCGGCTGCATTAACCGCCGGTTGCACTTCGTAGGGGTCGGCCACGTCCGCGTCGATCACGTACGGGGTTAGATTGTTCAGGGTAGTGGGCCGGTGGGTGATGGCGATGACGGTCCAGTCGTTGGCTACCAGATGAGTTACGATTGCCTGGCCGATGCCGCCACCGGCTCCCCAGATTATTGCTGTACGCATTGCCGATTACCTCTTTGCTCGTAAATGATCTTCAAAAATCAATTCTAAAAAATAGCGAATTAACGTATAGTTTTATTAGACAAACAGGATGGGTTGGTTTGTCTTATAAATCTTGATTAAAAAAGGGGGCTACCCATTGTGAGCAGCCCCCTTGGTGTTGCTAAAACTGCTTGATGTTTATTTGCTGGCTACGGGGCGGAACCGCACGCCTGCATAGCGCAGGACACTGTAGCCACCGGCAACCAGGATCAAACCCAGCGCCAGGAAGATGGCCAGCGCATTGCTGCTGCCTTCGCCACCGGTTTCAGGCAGGGCCGCGGGGGCCTCAGCCGGCGGGAGCAAGACCGAGTCGATCACGTGGATGACGCCGTTGGTGGCTTCGATGTCGGTGATGATGACTTGCGCATCATTCACAAACACGTTGCCGTCTTCCACCCGGATGTCAACCGATTGGCCCAAGACGGTGTCGGCGGAGCCAAGCTGAACAACATCAGCCGCCATCACTTCACCCGCCACCACGTGGTAGAGCAGCACGTCGGTCAGGGCCGGAATATCATTCAGCAAGCCTTCCAAAGCGCCGTCGGGCAGCGCGGCAAAGGCGTCATCGGTGGGGGCAAAGACGGTGAAGGGGCCTTCGCCTTGCAGGGTTTCGATCAAACCCGCTTCGGTGAGCGCGGTGGCCAGGGTGTTGAAGCGGCCATCGGCTACGGCGGTGTCAACAATGTCCATATCCTGCATCTCAGGAGCCATTTCGTCTTCCATTTGCTCTTCAGCCGGGGGCAGGATGACGGTGTCGATGACGTGGATGACGCCGTTGGTGGCTTCGATGTCGGTCACAACTACTTGAGCATCGTTAATGAAGACGTTGCCATCTTCAACGCGGATGTCAACTGCCGCGCCATTGGCGGTGTCGGCGGACTCAAGCTGAACCACGTCGGCGGCCATAACGTTGCCGGGAACCACGTGGTAGAGCAAGATGCCCTGTAACGTGGGGATGTCGGCCAGTAAGGCATCAAGCGTACCATCGGGCAACTTGGCAAAAGCATCATCGGTAGGGGCAAAGACGGTGAAGGGGCCTTCGCCTTGCAGGGTTTCAACCAGGCCGGCAGCATCCAGCGCGGTTACTAAGGTACTGAAGTCTTCGTTGCCGGCAGCAATTGCAACGATGTCTTCTTCAGCGGCCAAAGCCGAGGTTGCGACGGTGCCAAAGAGCACCACTACCATTAAAACGGAAAAGAGTTTGGAAAATTTTTTAAACATTTTTAGATTTCCTCCTGAAATTTTTTACTAATAGTTTTTTGAAATTTTTAATTGGTTTGGACTACTCTGCTAAAATTTACTGCTGCTGCCTTGCTGCTGTTGCTTGGTTTTGTACACCCTGTCGAGATGTTTTGTTGAATAATTGTCTATATTTTATACATACTTTATGAGAATAACATTAATTTTTGTACGGATTTTCGTTACAATATATGAACAAAAAATTTCAGATTCTCAACACATCACCAATTTTTGTATCTTCTCAATATTTTGGAAAGACGAGGTCTGAGCCTGTCGAAGACCGTTGGTTTCGACAAGCTCAACCCACTCTGCCCCAGAGTATTGAGAAGATACAATTTTTTGGAGGAATAGAGTTTGTGGTAGACTAGGGGCCTCACCCAATCGATTGAAACGGAATAGGAAATCTTTGCTATGGCCGATACCCTCAAACCACCGGTTCAGGAAGAAAAACTGGATGTAAAAAAGGTTCTGCCGGTTTTTGTGATCGTGCTGATCGACCTGCTGGGGCTGACCATTATCATCCCCCTGCTGCCGCTGTACGCCACCTCCTTTGGGGCCGGCCCCTTTGTAATCGGCGTGCTGGGCGCCACCTATCCCATTTTGCAATTTATCGGCGCGCCGCTATTGGGCCGCCTGTCCGATCGCTTTGGCCGCCGTCCGGTGCTGATTGTCAGCCAGTTCGGCACGCTGGCCGGCTTTATCTTGCTGGGCTTTGCCAATACGCTGTGGCTGCTGTTTGTGGCCCGCGCCATCGATGGCATTTCCGGGGCCAACATTGCCACCGCCCAGGCCGTCATCAGCGACAGCACTACGCCCAAAACCCGCACTCAGGGGCTGGGCTTGATCGGCGCGGCCTTTGGCCTGGGCTTCATCATCGGGCCGATTCTGGCCTTCGTCACCCTGGCCTTGAGCAATAACAATTACCAACTGGTGGCCTTTGTGGCCGCCGTTTTCTCTTTGATGTCGATTCTGTTGACCTGGTTTTTACTGGAAGAAACCCTGCCCCCGGAGAAACGGGGCCAGAACACCAATCAAAAAGCCTTTAGCTTTGGGGCGATGTTTGCCGCCTTGCAGCGCCCGCAGGTGGGCGTGCTGTTGGGGCTGATGTTTTTCCAACAATTTGCTTTTGCCGGGCTGCAGCAGTTGCTGGCCCTCTTCACGCTGACCCGGCTGGGGATGAATGCCAGCAGCAACGCGGCGCTGTTTGTGTTTGTGGGGTTTTTGGTGGTGACGGTCCAGGGCGGCTTGATTGGCCGCTGGAGCCGCACCTACGGTGACCGCCGCTTGATTCTGATGGGGCTGCTGGTGCTGGGCCTGGGCCTGCTGCTAACGGCCTTCACCCCGCCGCAGCCGGTGCCCTGGTATTCAAAAGACGCGCTCACCACCGAACTGAGCGTGGGCCGCAGCCTGCCCGGCGAAACCCCGCCCGTGCAGGATATTCAGGTTGACCTGCCCAACGATGCCAACACCGGCTGGCTGGGCTTCATCTGGATTATGGCCGCCATGATCCCGGCGGCGGTGGGCGGGGGCGTGTTGCAGCCATCCATCAACAGTTTGCTGACCCGTCGGTCTAAAGAAAGCGAAATAGGGGGCATTTTGGGGATTTCGGCGGCATTTCTCAGCGGTTCTAATGCGCTGGCGCCGCTGGTGCTGGGGGCGATTTTTCAGTGGGTGGGGCCATCGGCTCCGTATGTGGTAGGCGCCATCATCTTGTTTATTTTATGGCCGCTGGCCCAACAGCGCATCAGCAGCGATTATCACAATTGAGCCGCCCGTGCTCAAAGGATTAGAAATAAAAAAACTTCTGCATTTAGAAAATTGGAGATTAGAGATTGGGAGATTTTTAGCCTGAAATCTCTAATCTCCATTCTCTCATATCCCGACGAATTGGGGAAATAATTAATTCTCATTCCTAATTCAAATAAGAAGAATTGGCAAAGTCGCGGATTTTTTCTTTGTCGTCGATCACTTCAAATACCTTGCCGTCTTTCATCTGGATGACTTTGTCGGTGTACTCCACCATGCGCAGGTCGTGCGTCACCATAATACCGGCCAGGTTGCGGGAGTGGATGAGACTGGCAAAGGTTTGCACCACCTGGTAGGCGCGCTCGGTATCGAGGCTGGCGGTGGGTTCGTCGGCCAGCACAATATCGGGATTGTGGATGAGGGCGCGGGCAATGGCCACCCGCTGCTGCTGCCCGCCGGAGAGCTGCGAGGGCAGGTTCTTGAGCCGGTCGCCCAGGCCTAGCCGCTCCAGAAGTTCCTGGGCAAACGCCTTGCCCTGCCGGTTGTACCGGTTGTTCAGGCGCAGCATCAACTCTACGTTTTCCTGCACCGAAAGAAAGGGCACCAGGTTGTTAGATTGAAAGGTAAAGCCGATTTTCTCGCGGCGAAATCGGGTGCGTTCTTTTTCTTTCATGCGGCCCAGTTCGGAGCCGTTGATCATAATGCTGCCGTCGGTGGGGCTGAGCAGGCCGGCCAGCATGGCCAGCATGGTGGTTTTGCCCGATCCGCTGGGGCCGACCAGGCCGATAAACTCGCCTTTTTCAACTTTCAGGCTGACATTATCAACCGCGTTGATGGTATTATCGTCAACGTGGTATTGTTTTAAAACCGATTGTGTTTCTAAGGCTGCGGTCATCTTTTTTACTCCGTCTATCATCTATCACTACTGGGCCAACCCTAACGCGGTCAGCGGTTCAACTTTCAGTAAAATTCTCAAGGAGACCAGGCCGCCCAGCGGGCCAATCAACAAAATTGAGGTGATGCCCGCCACCACGGGCTCTTGGGTAAAAACAATGGGCACCGTGGCCGGAAAACTGAGCGAGAGCAGCAGCGTGCCCAGCGCGCCAATAGCCACGCCCAACAGCGTTACCAGCACAATTTGCAGCAAGAACGAGAACGCGATCACCAGATTAGAGGTGCCAATGGCTTTGAGCATGCCAATTTGAGAAACTTTTTGCAGGGTTTGAATTTGAAAGAAGCCGCCCAGCACCAGCACGCCAATGAGCAAGGTGAAGTAGCGCTGGGTGTTCAAGGTGCTCTGCTGCGGCCCGTAACCGGGCGTATTTTCGTAGGCAGTCACGCGGTCTACGGCTTCTACTTCGTCTACCTGGGCTTCAATTTGCGCGGCCATTGCCTCAAGATCGTCAGGATTTTGTAATTTTACGCCAATAATGTTGAAGGTAAATGTTTCTTCGCCGTTGACACTGCCTTTGGGCCGAACCTGATCCCAGGTAGCGTAGGGCAAAATAACCGAGGGCTGGATAGAATATTGGCGTCCATCGGTGATGCCGGCTACTTCAATGGGATAGAACTCTTCTTCGGTGCCCTGGGTGGTTTTGAGAATAAAGGTATCGCCCACCTCAAGATCACTGCGCAGGGCCACATTTTTACCGATGATGGCCGCGTTTTCCTGCTTGCCTTTTAGATTGCGGCCCTGGTAGGCGGGCGGTTCGCCGGGTTTGCCGGGTTCAACGCCGATCAAGGAAACATCGAGCGGTTCCTGCCCGCTTTCAAATACAATGGTGGCGTTGCTGAAGGCAATCGGCCCGGCGTCTTGCACGCCCTGGATGCGCAGGATGTCGTTCAGAATCGAGCGGTCAAAGCGGCTGGACGGGATCGACAAATCAACATTGGTCTGGTAAAGGATCAACTCGCCGTTCAGTTTTTCCAGATATTCTTTATTTCCGTTGCCCAGCCCCACGGCCAGACCGGCGATGAACAAGATCAAGGTGGTGATGAGCGCGATGACCAGGCTGACCAAAAAGAACCGCCCGCGCGTGCGCCAGATCTCTTTGAAGGCCAGGTGTAAAAACAGCGGCAACTTTGGTCCTTTAAAATTTAGTCCTAACGACAGCGGCCGGGATACTTCACGGTTGATGAACATGGTTTTCTCCATCATGGTTAATTTTTGGCGTGTCGTTAAGTAGCGTGTGCGCCAGAAGTTGGCGCGTTTTCCATCCACGATAAAAAAACAAGAAAGGCAAGCTGATCGCCATCCCCAGCCCCACCAATCCCCAGCAGGGATGGGGTTTGAGCGAGAATTCAATCTCATCGACTACGGTGGTGGTATTGTCGTCTACCGGCTCAAAAGTGTGGCGGTGCGCCCAGTGGCGGAACGGACCGCGCAGTTGCCGGTCGGTGAAGCCGGTGGGGTTGACGTTTTTAATCTGCGCCGCCCAGCGAATGGGCAACGGCCCCAATCGTAACGTGAAATCCATTTCATCGCCGTCGGCCAGTTCAGCCGGCGCGTGATGTATCTGTACCTTGACCGGCGGCGGGGTAATATCGGCCATGCTTTGAGAGCGGCGATGAAATTGGGCCACTTTATTCAACGGCGCGTTGACTTCAAATTGATGGCGGTATTTCATGGCAGCAAATCCTCCAGCGCGGCTTCGAGTTTGGTAAATTGAAATGTAAAGCCGGCGTCCAGCAAGCGCTGCGGCACCACCCGCTGGCCGGTGAGCACCACCGAGGCCATTTCGCCAAAGAGCAGTTTCACGGCCAGGGCGGGGGCCGGCATCAGGGCCGGACGGCCCATCACGCGGCCCAATACTTTTGAGAATTCGGCGTTGGTTACCGGGTTGGGGGCCGTCAAATTGAAACGGCCCGCCGCGTCTTGGTTGTCGATCAAAAAACGGATGGCGGCCACTTCATCGGCCAGATGGATCCACGACATCCACTGCCGCCCGCCGCCCACCGGCCCGCCAACAAAAAATTTGAAGGGCAACATCATTCTCGGCAGCGCGCCGTCTTCGGTGCTGAGAACCAGGCCGGTGCGTAAAATTGCCCGACGCACGCCCATACTTTCTACCGAAGCGGTGGCGGCTTCCCAATCGATACAGATTTTAGCCACAAAATCGTTGCCGGGGACCGCCTCTTCGGTGAGGATGCTGTTGTCTCGCGGCCCGTAGTAGCCCACGGCGGAAGCCTGGATCACAACTTCGGGCTTTTTCTCGGCGTTTTTCACGGCTTGCACTACGGCCCGCCCGGTATTGAGCCGGCTGTTGCGGATACGGGCTTTGCGCGAGTCTGTCCAGCGGCCATCGGCCAGCCCTGCTCCGGCCAGGTTGACAATGGCGTCCGTCTCCTCAACCAGATGGCCCCAGCCCTTGGCCGAGCGCGCGTCCCACTTTTGAACGGTTGCGCCCTCAGGCACGGCGGCCAATTCCGGGCTGCGGCTCAAGATAATCACTTCGTGACCATCATTGATGAGACTTTTAGACAGCGCCCGGCCAATCAGACCGGCGCCGCCGGTAATAATGATGCGCATCGATTACTCCTGTTCCAGATGGGTTTCTGAAAATTTGGTTAGCCATTCAACAATAGGTTGGCCATGCTTATCCAGATGTTCTTCTGCCACCCGGCGATAAACGGTTATATAACGTGTCATCAGATTCTGTGGGAGAGAATAATGGCGCAAAAGCTGTTCAACCCAGAGAAAATCCTGATCCAGGAAATTTAAACTGCCCAACGTTAGCGCCGCGTTGATGTAACGGGCCAGATGATTGTTCACAATGGGTAACAGGTCTAACAGGCCATTCGAGTCGCGCAATTCCTGCCATACACCGGCTTCAATTAATCCCCGTTGTTCTTGATAATGTTTCTTTGCTTCGAGAAATGCTTTGTCGGATTTTTTGCTTTCCACAATCGGCGAAAGCGGGCTGGGCGACAACAGCCATTGTTCAACCTGATTGGGCGCTTCTTGTAGCGCTTCACCCAGAAAATGACCGGGGATATGATCCCGCAGGCCGGGAACCCGGTTAAAAATGAGGCCGCCAAAGGCCAGCGGCACCCGCGCCGATTGGAACATCTGGCTCATTTGCCACAGGGTTGCGGCGGTGGGCAAATGCTGCGCCGCCATAATCGTCAGTTGGGGCCGGGCCGAATTGAGCGTGGCCTCGATACGCATTGTGGGAACATTCGCGCCCAGATAGACCACATCCCAGCCGCGCCGGCGAAGCAGCAGGGTTAGCAGCAGTGGGCTGAAAATATGTTCTTCTTCCGGGGGGCAGCCAATCAAAATGCGGCCGCTGCGGGTTGGCGGGGGCGTGGTTGCTATCAGCGTTTCCACGCGGCGGATGGCCAACTCGGAGATAAAATGCTCTTGCTGCACGGTGATCTCGCCGCGATACCAGCCTTCGCCGACCTCAGACATCCCTTTTTGCAGCACTTCAAAGCAAACGGTGTCTACCGGATGCATGGCAAACGCCTGGCTGAGCACGTGTTCGGCTTGGGGTTCATCAAAGTTCATGCAAGCTGATACCCAGGCCTGGCGCAGATTTTTCAGCACATCACCGCCGGTGGTGGGCACGGCGGCAAAGGTGGGCGCTGGTTGGGTTGAAGCCATTGCTTGCAGCGGGTCCTGGCCTTCTGCCTCAAGCTGCCGCCACAGTTCTACCGCCCGGCTAATGCTCAACCCTTCGTCCTGGCGAGCCACCAGCCACTTGAGTATATCAATATCGTGTTGCGAGTATAGGCGATGGCCGCCCGGTGTGCGTTCCGGTTCGGGCAGGCCATAGCGCCGTTCCCAGGCGCGCAGGGTGTCGGGCTTGAGGCCGGTTTCTCGAACCACTACTTTTAAGTTAAAGGTCGGGGTTTGATTTGAGTCAGTCATGAGCTGTTTCCTTTTTCGGGTGGTTGTCAGTATGCCCCAATACACCATATTTGTTTATATTTTGTCCAACTTTATATATTGACATAGTTATCCGACAAAATCTTACTGAGTTTTTCATCTTATTTTTTATAACACGGATATTTTAGCACAAAATAAATAATTTGTCAATATTTTTTCTAGAAAAAATAAACAAAATCTTGACAAATTAGTAAATGTTCTGCTATACTTTGCCTGAAATAAACATTTATCAAAAATTCGGCCGTAGCTGAAATTTTGTTTAAAAAACTGGACAATTTTGTAAATTGACAGTATCCTTGTGATAACCTTCGCAAAGTTTTCAGCGACACGTTATCTACATCCCAACCTAAAAATCGGCTCGAATTATGAAAAACAAAAACGGCGAAAAATCGTAGTAAATGATACCGAACTTTTGTTGGAGGCGAGGCATGACCACTCAAATTCATACCTGGGAACATGCGTTGGTATTATTGGCCCACGAAGGCTGGACAACAATTGAACCGGCGGCATCAGCCTCTGTTGGCGATGTGGACTTGCTGACTAGCGCCTACGATCACGCCGGCGCGCTCACCGCCCGGCATAGCCGCTCTTTTTACCTGGCCTCCGGCCTGTTGCCGGCGAAAAAACGCCGCGCCGTCCGCGCCCTGCACGCTTTCTGCCGCACCACCGATGATCTGGTTGACCGGCCCGGCCACAACCCAAAATCGGCGCTAGACACCTGGCGGCGACACGCGCTGGCCGAACATCCTCCTCAAAATGATCTGGTAGCCGTGGCCTGGGCCGATACCCGCGCGCGCTACCGGATTCCCCAGGGATACAGCCGGCAACTTTTTGACGGGGTGGCGCGCGACCTGCACCAGACTCGCTACCGGACGTTTGACGACCTGGTGACGTACGCTTATGGCGTGGCCTCTACCGTGGGCTTGATGAGCATGCATATCATCGGTTTTTCCACGCCTAACGCCATTCCCTACGCCATCAAACTGGGGGTGGCCCTGCAACTAACCAACATTCTACGCGATGTAGCCGAAGATTGGCAGCGCGGGCGGGTTTATCTGCCGCAAGAAGAATTGGCTTTTTTTGGCCTCAGCGAAGACGATCTAAATCGCCAAAGAGTGACAAACCGGTGGCAGAGCTTTATGAAGTTTCAAATTGACCGCGCGCGCCGCCTGTACCGGGAAGCCCGGCCCGGCATCGCGTTGTTGAACAAAGACGGCCGGTTGGCCGTAACCGCCGCCGCCGAACTTTACGGCGCAATTCTGGACGATATTGAGCAGCACCATTATGATGTTTTTAGCCGCCGGGCGTATGTGAGCAAGTGGGAAAAACTGGCTCGATTACCCGGCATTTGGTGGAAAAGTAGCAGGGTAGCAAAGTAGCCGGGTAACAAGGTAGCAAGGTAGCAAGGGAACAAGTTATTTTTATCCTGCTACTTTGCTACGTGCTACCTTTAAATCAATCAACTTTACAAGGACCTTACTTATGAAAAGAAAAATAATCATTATTGGCAGTGGATTTGGCGGGCTGGGCGCGGCGATTCGGCTGACGGCTCAGGGCCACGAGGTGGAAATTTTTGAAAAACTGGATAAATTGGGCGGCCGCGCCTACGTGTTTGAGATCAACGGCTTTAAGTTTGACGCCGGGCCAACCGTGATCACCGCCCCGTTTATGTTTGACGACATCTGGGCGGCGGCGGGCAAACGTCGAGAGGATTATTTTGAACTGGTGCAGTGCGATCCCTTCTACCGCATTTTTAACCACGAAGGCCGCTATTTTGATTACAACGACGATGAAGCCTTCATCCTGTCGGAAATCGAAAAATGGAATCCCGCCGACAAACAAGGCTATCTCAAATTTATGGAAACCACCCAACCCATTTTTGAAAAAGGGTTTCTGGAACTAGCCGACAAACCCTTTTTGTCGCTGATGGATATGCTGCGGGTAACGCCGGATCTCATCAAAATGCAATCCCACGTCAGCGTGTACAAATACGTCTCTAAATTTGTAGAAAACGAGTTCCTGCGGCGAGCGTTTTCTTTCCACCCGCTGCTGATCGGCGGCAATCCTTTTGATTCCTCCTCCATTTACGCCATGATCCATTATTTGGAGCGGGAATGGGGCATCCACTTTGCTATGGGCGGCACGGGCGCGATTATCGAGGCGATGGGCCGCCTGTTTACCGAACTGGGCGGCAAAATCCATCTCAACGCCGAAGTGGACGAAATTTTGGTGCAGGGCCGCCGCGCGACCGGCGTACGACTCAAAGACGGCAGCCAGCACCCCGCCGACGATGTGGTTTCCAACGCCGATGTGGCCTTTACTTATCGCAACCTCATCCCCGCGCAATACCGCCGCAAATTCAGCAACCGCAAAATCGAGGGGATGAAGTACAGCATGTCGCTGTTTGTGATTTACTTTGGCACCCAACGCCGCTACACCGACACCGACCTGGTGCATCACAACATCATCCTCAGCGAGCGATACAAAGAGCTGCTGAACGATATTTTCAACCGCAAAGTGCTGGCCGATGATTTCTCCCTCTACCTGCACATGCCCACCCGCACCGACCCCTCGCTGGCCCCGGAAGGCGGCGAAGCGTTCTACGTGCTCTCGCCGGTGCCGCATCTGGAAGCCGGCATCGACTGGACCGAAATGGCCCAACCTTACCGCAACACCATCATGCAATTTCTGGAAGACAACTACCTGCCCGATCTGCAAGCCAACATTGTGGCCGAGCACTATGTCGATCCGCTGCACTTTCAAAATAATCTCAACAGCTACCTTGGCTCGGCCTTCTCGGTGCAGCCGGTACTCACCCAATCGGCCTGGTTCCGGCCCCACAACCGCTCCGAAGATTTTGAGAACCTGTACATCGTGGGCGCGGGCACCCATCCCGGTGCGGGCCTGCCGGGCGTGCTGTCCTCCTCCAAAATTGTGGCCGATTTGATTGGCGAGGCGTAAGAACTGACCTCTGACGGCTGACGACCGACCACCGCAAGCAACCCGCCGGTGGTCGGTCGTCAGCCGTCGGTCGTCCTCCCCCACATGGCCGTTCTCTAATTGTATGGTATAATCCGAGGTATGGACGAACGACCGATCACGCCCAACGCGCAAGAAATCGAAAAAAGCCAGGAAGCCGGACTGCGCCCCACCGATTGGGACGGCTACTTTGGCCAATCCACCGTTAAAGACAACATCAAAATTTTGATCGAGGCCGCCCGCCAACGCGGTGACGCTCTGGACCACGTGCTGCTCTACGGCCCGCCGGGGCTGGGCAAAACCACCCTGGCCGGCATCATCGCCCACCAGATGGGCGTCAACCTCAAAATCACCTCCGGCCCGGCCATCGAGCGCGCGGGCGATCTGGCCGCTATTCTCACCAATCTGCGCAAAGGCGACCTGCTCTTTATCGATGAAATTCACCGGCTGGGCCGCGCCGTGGAAGAAGTGCTCTACCCGGCCATGGAAGATTACGCCCTCGACATTGTCATCGGCAAAGGCCCCAGCGCCCGCAACATCCGGCTCAAGCTGCCGCCCTTTACCACGCTGGGCGCAACCACCCGGCTCGACCTGCTGGCTTCGCCGCTGCGCGACCGTTTTGGCGCGATTTTCCGCCTGGAGTTTTACAGCCCGGAAGAGCTGCAAAAAATCGTCACCCGCTCGGCGGCCATTTTAGACATGCCGATTGAAGAAGACGGCGCGCTGGAAGTGGCCCGCCGCTCGCGGGGCACGGCCCGTATTGCCAACCGGCTGCTCAAACGCGCCCGCGATTTTGCCCAGGTCCGGGCCGATGGCGTGATCACCCGCCCGGTGGCCCAGGAAGCGCTGGCACTGATGAACGTGGATCCCCTGGGCCTGGACGACCTGGACCGCAAAGTGCTGCGCTCGATCATTGAAAAATTTGGCGGCGGCCCGGTGGGGCTGGAAACCATCGCCGCCAGCATTGGCGAAGAAAGCAGCACCGTGATGGACGTGGTGGAGCCGTACCTGCTGCAACTGGGTTTTCTGGCCCGCACGCCGCGCGGCCGGGTGGCAACGCCCCACGCCTACGGGCATCTGGGACTCGATGCGCCGGATCGACCGGAGCAGCCGACGTTGTTTTAAGATTGCAGAGTATCTTCTCAATATTTCGGGGGAACGAGGTCTGAGCCTGTCGAAGACCGTTGGTTTCGACAAGCTCAACCAACTCTGCCCCAGATTATTGAGAAGGTATATTGCAGAGGTGGAAAAATGTTTCAAGGGTCAAAAAAAGCCATCATTCTTTTTATGAGCGCCTGCTGGTTGATGCTGGCCTGCGGGCTTACCGACAGTTTGGGGTTGACCGGGACGTCAGCCACGCCAACCTGGCCCCAATCCACATTTGTTCCCCACAAAGATGAATTAATAGTTGATTTGGAAGAACAGGTGGTGATTGAGTCTCACCATATGAGTAAAAACAGGTTTGGCTCGCTGGAAATTATGGTGAACCGGCAGCCTGCCGCCGAAGGCGAATCAACTTCGGTGATTTTTGACGATACCCTGGCTTCAGTAGAGTTGGCCACCATCAAGGTTTTAGCGCCAACAACAGAATATGCCGACGGCGTCTGCATTGGCGAGGTGTGCGATGAGTTGATTACCACCGTGGTGTCAGTTACCAGCGAACCGATTATGGTCTATCCCGTGCAGTCCGAATATCCTAACGATACCTGGACTGTTTTTGTGATGTGGACCGGCCACGTGCCCGGCACTTATGATTTGTCGATGATTGTCACCGACAACGCCGGCAATCGAGGCGAGCGGATCACCCAACGCCTTGAGGTGAAAGAATCCAGCCCGTGAACGTCAGCGATTTTGATTACACCCTCCCCCCCGAACGCATCGCCCAAACCCCTATCGAACCCCGCCACGCCTCGCGGTTGATGGTGGTCAACCGGCAGACTGGCCAGATTTCCCACCACCACTTTCCCGAGGTGGTTGACCTGCTACGGGCCAACGATATGTTGATCGCCAACAACAGTCGCGTCATCCCGGCCCGGCTCTACGGCCGCAAAGCCAGCGGCGGCAAGGTAGAAATTCTCCTGCTCAAACAAATTGACGCGCTCAGTTGGGAGGTGCTGGTGGGCGGCAAACGGCTGTGCCCCGGCGGGGTAGTTGAGCTGGATGATGTTGACGTGCAGCTAACCATCACCGAAAACCTGGGCGGGGCGCGCCGCAAGGTGAAATTCAGCCGCCCGGTTGACGCCTGGCTGGACGACGCCGGCCACACCCCCCTGCCGCCCTACATCCACACCCGGCTGGACGATGCCGAACGCTACCAGACCGTTTTCAGCCGGGTCAACGGCTCCGCTGCCGCGCCTACCGCCGGATTGCATTTTACCCCCGAAATCCTGCTGGCCCTGCGTAACAAAGGCATTCCCCTGGACTACGTGACCCTACACATCGGCCTGGACACCTTCAAACCGGTCACGGTGGAGCAGGTGGAGGCCCACCAAATTCACCGGGAACTGGCCGTTCTCTCCACCGACACGGCCCGGCGCATCAACCAGGCTAAATTAGCCGGCGGGCGATTGGTAGCGGTCGGAACCACGGCGGTGCGCACGCTGGAAACCGCCGCCCTGCGCAGCGCGGGGCAAACAGGCTCTCTGCGCCGGGCCAGCGCCCTCTCGCCCGATGCCTGTCCCTGGCAGGCGGTGGCCGCCATCGAAGAAGAAACCGATCTTTTTATCTACCCCGGCTATACCTTCCGCGCGGTGGATATGATGCTCACCAATTTTCACCTGCCCAAATCCACCCTGCTGATGCTGGTTTGCGCCTTTGCCGGCAAAAAGCTGATCTTCCGGGCCTATGAGCAGGCCATCGCCGAGCGCTACCGCTTCTACTCATTTGGCGATGCGATGCTGATTCTGTAGATCACAGTAGGGGCAGAATATTTCGATGGTTACGGATATCCACCTGTAACCCGACATTTCGCGGATTTAAGTCCGCGAAATGCCCGTTGCGGATACATATCCGTAACGCTCTGCATCAGAGGATTGAACGGTTACGACCACAGACCACCGACGACGGACCACCGTAGCAATTGGGCGATCGGTCGTCGGTAGTCGTATTTACCAAAAGGTTGTCAGCAATTAATAGGTATGATATACTGATTTAATAAGAATCTGTACCTTCTCAATAATCTGGGGCAGCGTTGGTTGAGCTTGTCGAAACCAACGGTCTTCGACAGGCTCAGACCTCGTTTCTCCAAAATATTGAGAAGATACAAGAATCTATACATAAGCTACCACCGGTACAAACCATGGAACGAGGACGTGTTATTCGAATTATTAAATTTGCCCGCCGGCAGGGAGAAATCCCCAATTTTAACGGGGCAAATCTACAAAACGCCGATTTGCAAGAGATGGATTTACGCGCCGCCGATCTGAGTGAAACCAATCTGGAAAACAGCGATCTTCGCCGGGCCACCTTACTGCGCACAAATTTAACCGGCGCCAATTTAAAAGGCGCCAATTTCAGCGAGGCGTATCTGCACGCCGTTCGGCTGGACGGCGCTGATTTGAGCCATGTGGATTTGAACGGGCAAAAACTTGAAACCGCCTCGTTAGTGGGCGCCAATCTCAGCGAAGCCAACCTCAAGGGCGCGTGCCTGTGTTGGGCCACCCTGAACCAGGCTAATTTGCACAATGCGGATCTGAATGAAACCAAACTTTGTGGCGCCAGCCTGATAAACGCCGAATTGAATCTGGCGAAATTGAACAAAACTGATTTAAGCGAAGCCGATTTGAGCGGCGCAAACCTGCACCGGGTAAATTTAGGCCGGGCCAATCTGAAAGCCGCAAACCTGGAAAAGAGCAATCTCAGCCAGGCCGATCTGACCCTGGCCGATCTGAGCGGCAGCAACTTGAGCGGCGCAAACCTGGAAGGCGCGCGATTAAAAGGCACCAACCTGCACGATGCAAATTTGACCGGCGTTAAATTGAACGCGGCCGCCGGCCTGATGCGGGTAAATTTAAGCAATGCCATCCTCCAGGAGGCCGATCTGCAAGAACTTGATCTGGCCAATATCGATCTGAGCCAGGCCGATCTGAGCCAGGCTAACCTTAAAGGTGCTAAAATAAGCGATGAGCAGTTGGGCACGATCAAAAAACTCGACGGCGCGATCATGCCCGACGGCAGCACCTACGTGCCCAAAAAAGAACCGTCCAAAAAAGGCGGCGGTGAGGTGAGAGCATCTGAGAGACGCCGGGCCACAGCCACCGGCCTGGCGGCCAGTTTGGCCCGTATCAAAGGTGAAAATAACAACGGCGGGTGAGGCGTTGGGCTAAAAAAAGGGCTGGAGACAGCGATCTCCAGCCCTTTTTGCATTTATCGAACAGTGGCCCTTTAGAACAAGTGCAAGTACTTCTTGCCCTCCCCTAACCCCTCCCTTTGGGAGGGGGATTTTGCCCCCTCTCCCTATGAGAGAGAGGGTTGGGGTGAGGGCCTCTTATTTACTCTCCACCTCTTCGTTGGCAGGCACTTCCACCATAAGCTCCTCTTTTTTCACAAACACAATGCCGTCATCCTCATTGTGATCCACCACCACCACATCGCCCGATTGGAACTCGCCGCGCAGCAGTTTGACCGACAGCGGCGACTCAACCTGCTTTTGCAAGGTGCGGCGCAGTGGTCGGGCACCAAAGGCCGGATCGTAGCCCTGTTCGGCCAGCCAGGTTCGCGCGGTGTCGGTCAGTTCGATGGTGATGTCGTGTTCTTCCAGGCGTTCCGCAATCTCTTGTATTTGCAAGTCAACAATTTGCACTACTTGTTCCTGGGTGAGGGTGTGGAAGATGATGATCTCGTCGATGCGGTTCAGAAATTCGGGCCGGAAGTGCTTGCGCAGCGCGTCTTGAATATCGCCTTTGAGCCGTTTGTCATCAAACGTGCCCTGATCGCCGGTTTGATGGAAGCCGATGGTGCCGCCTTTGGCCCCAAACGCGGTACCCACATTGCTGGTCATGATCACCACCGTATTGGTAAAATCAACATTGTGGCCGTGCCCGTCGGTCAAACGCCCTTCTTCCAGAATTTGCAGCAGGGCATTCCACACGTCGGGGTGGGCTTTTTCGATCTCGTCAAACAGCACCACCTGGTAAGGGCGGCGGCGGACCGATTCGGTCAGTTGGCCGCCCTCATCGTAACCCACGTAGCCCGGCGGCGCGCCAAAGAGGCGGCTCACCGTATGGCTTTCGCGGTACTCGCTCATATCGATGCGCAGCAGCGCGTCTTCATCATCAAACAGGAACCAGGCCAGCGTTTTGGCCAGCTCGGTTTTGCCCACGCCGGAGCTGCCTAAAAAGAGGAAGCTGCCGGTGGGACGGCGCGGGTCTTTCAGGCCGGAGCGCGCCCGGCGGGTGGCATCGCTGATGGCCGAAATAGCTTCATCCTGGCCGATGATGCGCTCGTGCAGGGCGTCTTCCATGCCCAGTAGTTTTTCGGCCTCGGTTTGCAACATATCGTGCAGCGGGATGCCGGTCCAATTGGACACCACTTCGGCAATATCTTTGATGCCAACCACTTCATCCAGGTTTTTCTCTTTACGCCAGTTTTCGTGTTCCTGCTGGAACTCTTCTTCCAGCCGCAGCCGGTTGGCCTTGATCTCGGCGGCCCGCTCCCATTCCTGGCGCTGGCCGGAGTCGTTTTCTTCCTGTTGCAGTTTGTTGAGTTCTTTTTTCTTGGTCTTCAGGTCGTCGGGCATCGAGTAGATGGCAATGCGTAATTTGCTGGCGGCCTCATCGATAAGGTCGATGGCTTTGTCGGGCAGGTGTCGATCTGAGACGTAGCGGTGCGATAAACGCGCCGCCGCCCTGAGCGACTCATCGGTGTAGCTGATGTTATGATGTTCTTCGTAGCGATGTTTCAGCCCGCGCAGCATATCGATAGTTTCTTCCACCGACGGTTCTTCCACAAACACCGGCGCAAAGCGGCGTTCCAGGGCCGGGTCTTTTTCGATGTATTTGCGGAACTCGTCCAGGGTGGTAGCGCCGATGCAGCGCAGCTCGCCCCGGGCCAGGGCCGGTTTCATCATATTGCTGGCATCGACCGCGCCTTGCGCGCCGCCCGCGCCCACCACGGTGTGCAGTTCATCGATAAAAAGAATGATCTCGCCCTGGGCCTTTTGAATTTCGTCCAGCGCGTTTTTGAGCCGTTCTTCAAACTCGCCCCGGAAGCGGGAGCCGGCGATCATTGCACCTAAATCCAGACTGATCACTTTTTTGCCCATCAATATTTCGGGTACATCATCATTGACAATTTGCTGGGCCAGCCCTTCTACAATGGCGGTTTTGCCCACCCCGGCCTCGCCGATCAGCACCGGATTATTTTTGGTGCGGCGCGATAAAACCTGGATCAGGCGCAGCACTTCTTTGCTGCGGCCAATCACGGGGTCGAGCTTGTTTTCCATCGCCATGGCCGTCAAATCGCGGCTGTACTTTTCCAGGGTGCGGAAGCGGGTTTCGGCCTGGGGGGTGGTAACTTTTTGGCCGCCGCGGATTTCTTCAACCGTGTCAATGACTTGGCTTTTGGTTACGCCCACCTCCTGCAAAATACGGGCGCTGGGCGTGTTCTTTTCATCGCATACGGCCAGAAGCAGGTGTTCGGTAGAAATGTACTCATCCTGCATATTTTTGGCTTCTTCCTGGGCGTTGTCCAGGATCCGTTTGAGCCGGGGGGTGATATAAACCTGCCCCACCGCAATGTTTACCGCGCCGCCTACCTTGGGCGAGGCGGAGAGTACTTTGTCCAGTCGGTCCATCACCATTTCCGGCTCGACGTTTAATTTTTCAAAAATTTCGGGAACCAGCCCGTTGGGCTGTTCCAGCAGGGCCAGGAAAAAGTGTTCGGTATCGGCTTGGGAGTGCTGGTACCGCTGCAAAATCTCGTAAGCGCGCATGGCGGCATCCTGCGCCCGCTCTGTAAATCGATCAAATCGCATCATTTTAGCCTACCTTTGTTTCAAGTTACACAGAGATTCACGGAATTTTACTAAAATTTTATCTCTGTGAAACGCTGTGTCCCTTTTGAAAAAGACCTTCAGCGTAACTCTGTGACCAGAATAAATCCCCTTTATTTCAAAATTTGGCTCTCAAAAAGAGAGGTTCATACACATTATACCCTATTTGGGGGAGATTACTATTAGATTCCCATTAGAATTTTTTGAACCGGCTCAAGAGTACCCACCAGCTAAAAACCGCCACCGCGTTCCAGATGCGCCGCCAGCGCCAGGGCTGCATCAGCAGGCGGTGGAGCCATTCCAGGTTCAATTGCTGCACCCACCGCGGCGCGCGTTGGGTGACGCCGGCAATAAAATCAAACGAACCGCCCACCCCCACGCAGACCGGCACTTGCAGGCGGGTAAGATTGCGCGCAATCCATTTATCTTGTTTGGGCGCGCCGTAGGCCACCAGCAAAATATCGGGCCGGGTGATAAGAATGCGCTGCACAATCGCCTCATTTTCTTCCGGGGCGGGCGACCCGGCGTAAACGCCCGCCACTTGCAAGTGGGGATACCGCGCTTTTAAGGTTGCCACCGCTTTTTCGGCCACGCCTTCTCCCGCGCCCAAAAAATAGATACGGTAGCCTTTTTGATGGGACAGCCCGGCCAGCCGGATCACCAGGTCGGAGCCGGGAACCCGTTCCGGCAGCGGGGTTGTTTTTAGAAATCTGGCCGCTTTAAGCAGGCCAATGCCGTCGGGCAAGGCCAGGGCCGCGTGGTTGATGATGTTTCTAAAGGCTTCATCCTGCCGGGCGGCCACCACAAATTCAGGATTAACCGTAACCAATTGCTGCGGCTGCCCCCCGGCGATGAAATCTTCAATCAGGCGCAGGGTTTGATCGTTGGTCAGCGCGTGGACATTTACATTGAGGATGGTGGCGGTTGGCGGCAAGGTTGGCATCGGAGACTTACACCTATGCTTTTATGAAGAGACATTTCAAATGAGTTGGAATCGTGCTCAAGTGACGAGTGAGGCCAATTGTTACTTCTCCCACTCGTCACTGTTCACTTTCTCTAAAATTTCCATCACCTGCCCGGCAGCAGTTTGCCACGAGAACTTTTGAATCTGGTGGTACCCGCGCTCGATCAATTGCTGCCGCAGGCCGGGATTGGCGATGAGTTGGGCCAAGCCGTGGGCGATGGCGGCGGTATCGTGCGGATCAACCAGCAGCGCGGCCTGGCCGGCCACTTCCGGCAGCGATGAAATATTGCTGGTGAGGACCGGCGTACCGCAGGCCATTGCCTCCAGCACGGGCAGGCCAAAACCCTCGTAGAGGGAGGGGAATACATACGCCAGCGCGCCGGACAGCAGGGCCGACTTGCCTGCATCCTGCACGTAGCCGGGAAAGATAACGCGCCCGGCCACCCCCAACTGCTGTACCCGCTCAAAAATCGTATCATACATCCAGCCCTTTTTTCCTGCAATCACCAGCTTTAGATTTGGATTGGCGGCTGGGTGGGCGGCCTGATGAAACGCCTCCACCAACCGTACCAGATTTTTTCGGGGATGAAGCGTGCCCAGATAAAGCAGGTAGTCGCCGGTGATGCCGTAGGTTGTTTTGGCCTGGTTGATGATCCCGGCGTTGGTAACGGGGGCCAGGCTTTCGTCTCGACCCAGGTAAACCGCCGTGATGTTTTGAGGATCGGCCCCGTAAAAATTTAGCAAATCCTGTTGGGTTGCCAGAGAGTCGGCGATGATGTGGTTGGCCACGCGGGTATGGCGGCGGGTGGACCAATCCAGGTACCAGCGGTCGAAGCGGCGGTGCGCTGCCGGGTAATGGCGATAGCCCAGATCATGCACCGTAACCACCGCCGGCACGGGGCAGTAAAGCGGCAGCACGTGGGCCGGCACAAACAGCACCTCGGGCGGGTGTTGATGCAACTCTACCGACAGGCGCAGGTGAGTCCACAAGCGGGGCCAGGGAATCACCCGGGTTTCTATGTGCGTCGAGTCGGGCCAGTCGGTATGTTGGGGTGGATGTGGCGTGTAGAGCCGCAGCCGCCGGTTGGCGGAAGTCAGTTGGGCCAGTTCTTTGATTAGCTCCAGCGCGTAGGTTTCGGTGCCGGTGCGTTGGGCGCGAGCGGCCCGGCTGGCATCGATGCCGATGGTGACAGCCATGTTTCCTTTCCTGCTTCAGCAAACGAATGGCTCTATGATACTCTATCTTATGGCTGGTGTCATATTTTTAAGTAGAAAAAACCTGTTTCAACATTTGTAGAGGCAGTAAAAAAATTACTATTGAAATCACGGAGATGTTTGCAGAGATTTTGTGTGCTTAAGACGACTCTGAAAAAAATTGTCCCAATGTTAATTAACGGTAGTCAAGCCGCAAAACAATGTCTTGTGCATAATTGCCAAAATGACGGCCAAAAATATTGATTCCTCCCACGTTAGTGGCGTCTGCTTTTACGCCAATCCGTACGGAGATGAAATCGTGTTCGGTACTCTGTAACTCTTCCAAACGGATGGCTGAAACTCTCACGCCATCCACAAAACTGCCCTCAGCATTAACGCGCCACACTTTTAATAGCCCATACTGTGTATTTCGGCTCTCCCACCATTCCGGGGTCAATAACCCCCGTTTGCCTCCGAAATCTGCCGGACTGGTCCAGCTTCCAATTTCCGTACCGTTAATCCATACGGTGATATCAGAGGGCCAATCCTCGTGGCGCATGGGAGCTTCAGAGCAGACTTCCAGGCTGAGGCGGAGTGTTTCAAGTACGGCTTTACGTGGCAGCCGGTTGGGAAAGCGATATTCCACATAGCCGTAGTGGAACCAGATCAGCTGGGCCTGGATACGGTCAGGCTCGTAAAACGAAGCCGGATCATCAAAGAGGCCAATAATGCCGGTTTCGCTGGTTAACCCGCAGGTCGGCGTCACTTGAAAATCCACATAAGCGCCCACCGGCATGGAGGTTTCAATTGCTTTTTCAGTTGCTAGTTTGTTGGGAGATGGTAGTTCTATTTGGATCGTGTCATATACGCGCTGGCACATTTTTTGCAAGCCGCGGTTAGCCGGGGTGAGTTCAGACCGCAATAATCCGGCTTCCTCCAAGATGCCAATATCTCGGTTAGCCGTAGACAGCGGTATGTCCAGGGCGTCAGAAATCTTACTGACATTGCACAACCGATCACTGAGAAGTTCCAGTATGCGTATACGAGGCTCTGATGCTAAAGCCTTGAGTATCTTTTTGGCCTGTGAGGTATCCGCCTCTATGCGCAACGTCCGGCCGTTCGAACTGGGTAACTCGGGCATAATTCGTCTCCGATTTGTGTATCACTTGGTTCAGCAAGACACCATAAAGTTACAACTTAAACTGAAGTAATCCTTCTTAATTTATACACGATTTAACAATTTCTGTCCATTTGCACTTTCAATGTTAAATTTTATCGAAATCTCCACTTTCAATGATATAAATATTAAAGAATTTGTTTAGAAGGGTTGACAAGTATTAATCGTTGTGTTACAATAAAAACAGTTTTATTTCATATAAAGCTGAAACAAACGATAGGTTTAATAAAGAAAGAGGGAAACAATGATGCTAACCCAAAGATTAATGGTGATGCGACGTTCTAGTGCAATTTTTGTTAGACCTGCGGAAAGAGAGGAGATCTATGAGTGATCAGGCTCTTGACAGCGTGTCACAAGCAACGCCTACTGGCAGGTTGAGTTTATTTGGTAAGAACAGTGCCAGGCGAGATACCATCCAGGCCTATTTGTTCCTGCTACCATTCTTGGTGGTCTACGTTATCTTCATTATTTACCCGGTCATCCAGGCCGCCTACATGAGCTTTTTTAAGTGGGATCTGTTGGCGCCCCATCTAAACAAATTCATCGGCCTCGAAAACTATACGGATATGTTGGGGGGCACGAACATCACCTGGAGCATCACTCACCTGTTTGTGTGGCGGCTTTTGGGATTGGCTGCTATCGGCCTGGTCATCTGGGCCGTCACCCGCGGCTCAATGAAAAAACAGTCCGCTATCTGGTTGAGTGTAGCGTTAGTGGCCATCTTTGGTGTGGCGCCAGGGATCAACGCCCAAAGTGAAGGCGCCCGCTTAAATGATGCCATCTTCTGGACATCGTTTGGTAACACCCTTAAGTTTGTTTTGCTTTCCACACCGCTCATCGTCGGTGTGGGTTTGTTGTTAGCTTTGTTTCTAAATACAAAAGAGAGAAGCGCCGCCGTTTATCGAACCTTGTTTTTTGCCCCCTACGTTTTTTCTGTTGCTGTTCTCACCTTGATTTGGGGGTTTCTGCTTAACCCTCAACGCGGCATCCTGGCCGCCTTCTTGTCCTATTTTGGTATCGAACCTATCCCCTGGCTCACCGACCCCCAACTGGCAATGCCCGCCATCGTTATCACCACCCTGTGGTGGACTATGGGTTTTAATATGGTGCTTTTTTTAGCCGGCCTGCAAGACATTGACCCCAGCATTTATGAAGCCGCCACCATTGATGGGGCTGGCGAATGGTCAAAATTTCTACATATCACCATCCCCGGTCTGCAGCGGACCATCCTGCTGGTGATTATTCTCCAAATCATTGCTTCGTTTCAAATCTTTGGACAGGTTTACATTATGACCCGTGGGGGACCTGGCGGCACAACCCGGGTACTGATCCAATATATTTACGAATCCGGCTTCCGTGATTTTCAATTGGGATACGCCGCGGCTATGTCTCTGTTTCTATTCGTGGTGATGCTGGTTGTCTCATATGCTCAGTTTCGCGTAAGCCCTCAGGAGGATTAATCAATGACTGCAACAACATTTGACGCTAAAAACAAAAAACAGTTCAGACGAGTACTCTACCTTGTTTTGATGACGATTGCTGTCTTCTTTTGGATAGTGCCAATGGTCTGGATGTATTCCCTATCTTTAAGTTCCAATGAAGCTCTTAAAACGGTAACAACCAGCTTGATTCCGATTGAGTTTACCATTGGAAACTTTTTTAGCGTGTTTCAGGTAGGTCTTACTCCGCGCTGGTTTTTGAACAGCATCATTGTGACCGTAATCACGACTGTTTTGACCGTAGTTCTCAGTGCGATGGCCGGCTATGCCTTTGCCCGAATTCCTTTTAAGGGCAAAAACTTTATGCTGGCTTTTGTTCTGGCCGGCTTGATGGTGCCCAAAGAAGCTATGTTCATTCCCCTGTTTTTGATGTTTGCCGAAGTGGATATGCACAACACCTACGCCGCGTTAATTTTGCCCCGTATTGCAGCGCCACTGGGCGTATTCATCATGACCCAGTTCTTCAAAGCTATTCCATACGAAATTGAAGAGGCCGCCCAAATTGACGGGGCCAGCCGCTGGACTGTATTCTGGCGCATCATGCTGCCCATGTCCGGCCCAGCCATTACTGCTCTATCTATCTTCACCTTCATCCTCACCTGGAATGACTATCTCTGGCCCCTGGTATCGGCCACCAAAAAAGAAATGTTCACCATTACCACCGGCCTGGCTTCGCTGCAAGGCAACTTTGCCCAGGCCACCGAACTGGGGTCGTTGATGGCCAGAGGTGTTGTGGCCAGCCTGCCTCTACTACTTCTGTTTTTTATCTTTCAACGTAATCTAATGCGTGGTATATCTGTTAGTAGTGGTGGAAAGTAGTCAGAATAGAAGGAGGTGAGCAGTAGGTAAATGAGACAGTAAATTCCAAACCAATATTTTATCAAACTCTAATCAATATTAAATGGAGAGAAAAAATGAACCGTAAGTGGTTACCCTTAATAGTAATGATAATTACTGCCGCTTTTATGCTGGCTTCCTGCGGCAGCAGCCAGGAAGAGACTGCTCCGCAAGAAGCTGCCCCGGCCCAATCCGGTGAAGAAACGGCAGCCGATACATCGGGCGAAGAAGCTGCGCCTGCGGCTGAACCTGTAACCATCAGCCTGGCCCGCTTTTTTGGTGACTGTGATGATAGCACCGCCGGAATAACCGATGTTAGCCAGGCGACTACTGAGTGCGAAGTCATTCAAATTTTGACCAACAAATTCAACGCCGAGAATAAGGACGGTATCACCGTTGAGCGGCTTGGCGGCGCGGAGTGGGGCACCTATTACGACGCCCTGAACACCACCTTTGCCGGCGGCGACCCGCCGGATGTGGCTGTGATGCACGGCTCCAATATGCCTGATTACACCTCACGCGGCCTGTTGAAACCTCTGGGCGCCGATTTTGAAACGATGGGCATTGATCCCAACGACTGGACGGCTCCGGCAGCAGGTGCGGTCACCTACGAAAACGAATTCTACGGCGTTCCGTTTGACCTACACGCCAATCTGTGGCACGTGAATGTGGATTTGTTCAAAGAGGCCGGTTTGGTTGATGACGATGGCAACCCGATCCTGCCCACCAGCCGCGAAGAGTTCTTTGAACAGGCCCAGATTATGAAGGACACGACCGGCAAGGATTATTTTGCTACCGACGCTTCTCAGTTTCCGATTGGGGTACGTCTTATGTTTACCCTGGTTTGGCAGCAGGGAAGCGACCTGATTTCTCCCGATGGAACCACCGGTACGGTCGACACGCCGGAAGCAGCCGAAGCCTTGGACTTTATGCTGGAGATGTTTGAGCAGGGCTACGCCAACCCCGAATATAACTACGACGCCTCGCAAGGCGCCTTTCTTAATGGCGATGTAGCCGTGCTGCACAACGGTACCTGGGCTGTTGACCAGTACAATCGCGAAGCGCCCTTTGAATACCGGGCGATGGATTTCCCCACCTTGTACGACATCCCGGCCGTGTGGGCCAACTCCCATATGTGGGCCATCCCCAAACAAGCCGATGAATCTAAATATCCGGCCTCTGAGGCGTTTCTGAAATTCCTCTACGACCACGTTGGCGACTGGTCAGCAGGTACCGGCCACCTGGCTCCACGCAAGTCAGTTTTAGCCAGCGATCAACTGGCCAACGTACCCCAGCGTGAAAACTACGCTAATACCGCTGAAATCGCCCAACTGGTCCCGGCCATTGTCAACTGGCAGGCTGTTGAGGACATTCTGAAGGAAGAACTTGAGTCAACCTGGCTCACCGGCAAAGATCCGGCCCAGGCACTGTCTGAGGCCGAGGCCCGCATTAATGACACCCTCGCGCAATAGGGTTTCCAGGTAAACCCGCACTTCGTGGGATCCTTTATGCAGGGGCCTCTTTGTTCAACAGGTCCAGAAAAAATTATAACTTTTCTGGACCTGTTTTTTTAAAAAACGTTATCTCCGGCGCGCTGTTTTGCTTTTTTACCATGTTGAAATGTTGCGGTCAGGAAATTACCAAAACCTTGCAGCCTGTCGGAGAAGTCGCATCATCAGACCTCAAAGGTTTCTAACAACGCCTTAAAGAGTGAAGTTCCTTTGATTATTGAGGCAATTTGGCAAGAAAATCACTCTTCGAAAACCTTTAAGGTTTTTTTTCGACAAACTGCTAGATAAAGGATTTAAGAAATGACGAAATGGACTAAAACAAAGGCCTGGCAATGGTACGATAACCTTCCCTGGTTGTGTGGGTTCAATTATTTACCCCGGACTGCCGTGAATTGGACAGAGATGTGGCAGAAAGAGACATTTGATTTGCAGACAATTGAACAAGAGTTAGCCTGGGCCAGAGAGATTGGTTATAACACCTTGAGAACCAACCTGCCTTTCATTGTGTGGCAAGATGATCGAGATGGTCTGTGGGAACGCCTGGATCAATTTCTCAATGCAGCCTACAAAAACAACCTTCTGGCAATGATCTCGCCGTTAGATGATTGCGGCTTTTCAGGAGATCACCCCTATTTGGGGCCGCAAAAACCGGCCACGTCCGGCGTGCATAACAGCCAGGCGGCGGCAAGCCCTGGCCGTAATGTGGTGATGGATAAGCGCCAATGGCCGGGCGTTGAGAGTTATGTTAGAGATATTATTGCTACCTTTCGAGATGATGCCCGAATCTTTGTTTGGGATCTTTACAATGAACCCGGAAATTATTCTATCTTCAAAGCTGATGGTGAGTACAATTTTGATCCTGAGCTTGAAAATTTCAGCTACGATCTTATGCTTGATGTGTTTGAGTGGATCAGAGAGATTAACCCCGTTCAGCCGTTAACTGTCGGTGGCTGGCACGTACCCCAACACTGGGTTGAAGATGATACAAACGTTCATACTCATTTTATTGATCTGAAAGCGTTTGAACTTTCAGATATCATTACATTTCACGCCTACTGTTCATCTCAACGTCTAAAGTCGATTATTCAGAATCTTAGAAAATACGACCGCCCGGTTCTATGTACCGAATGGTTGGCCCGTCATGTGGGGAGCCGTATCGAAGATCAACTTCCAATTTTTCATCAAGAAAAGATCGGGTGTTACCAGTGGGGATTGGTGAACGGCAAAACGCAAACTCACATTCCCTGGCCTGATATATTAAATAAATTATCCGACTATTCCGTAAATTCAGGTGAATGGTTTCACGACGTTTTGCACTCCGATGGTCGAGCCTATTCCGAAATCGAGATAGCAACTATAAAGCAACTGACCGGGAATGAATAAGTGGGCAAAGATGCTGCCAAGAAACACAAACTTTCGACGTTTACGGCTAGTCAGAGTTGGTCTTTGGCTATCATTTGAAAAATTTGCCGATAAGATTGTATCTTCTCAATATTTCGGGGGAACGAGGTCTGAGCCTATCGAAGTCCGTTGGTTTCGACAAGCTCAACCAACTCTGCCCCAGATTATTGAGAAGGTACGATAGATTTGCAAAAAACCCCGCGCCGGGTCAGACACCAATACGTAAGTTCATCCCCTCCCACCGCGTCAGACTCTATGAAGCTCAAAAAACAAACAGAGGAGGCGCAATATGTCAACAAAAACAACCTTCCCCGATCTCACCGGTTGGGAAGCAACCCGCGATACCCTGCATTTATACAGCCAGGGGGTAGGTGTAGTGCCCCGCGCTCACGCCGAGCCGCATCCCAAATGGTGGCACATCAGCCTGAAAGTGCAGCCCGATGGCCTGACCACCGATGAAATGGCCTGGCCCGGCGGCGGCAAATTTTTGTTAAGAATGGATTTGAAACAACATCAGGTGGTTGTGGTGGTCAACGGCGAGATTGTACGTGAAATCTCCATGACCGAAGGGCTGACCGGCACCGAGTTTGGCAACCGCGTGCTGGATGCCGTAGTCGACTTGGGCCTGTCCGCCGACTACGCCCGCGCCAAATTTGAAAACGATGAGGCCCGCACCTATGACCCGGCGATGGCGGAGAAATATCTGGCCGCGCTGGTCAAAATTGATCTGGTTTTTAAGCAGCACCGCAACAGTTTGCCGGGCGAGGTGGGCCAGGTGCAGTTGTGGCCCCACCATTTTGATCTGGCCGTGGAATGGTTTGGCACCCGCACCATGACCTACGAAGAACACGGCGAGGTGCAGGAGCTCCCCGCGCAGTTGAACCTGGGCTTTTCGCCCGGCGACTCCGGCCACCCGGCCCCCTATTTCTACTCCAACCCCTGGCCCTTTGAAAAAGAGCAACTGCTGCGCCATTCCCTGCCTGAAGGCGCGCGCTGGTTCACCGAAGGCTGGGAAGGTTCAGTATTGCCATATACCGAAGTGGCAGGCGATCCCCGGGCCGATCAACGTCTGTTGGATTACGCTCAAACGGTGTACAAAGTGGCGTCACCTACATTGATGGCGTAACTATTTCACAATTTCATATGGAGGACACCATGGCTTATGATGAAGGATTGGCCCATTATTCCATCGCTTCCGCCACAAAATCAACTTCCAACCGAACCTCATCATCCACTGTATCTACCGCCGGCGCATCGGGAATGAACAACTCAAAATCGGTGTACAAAAATGCCGTACGCGCCGCAGCCTCAATCCGCGTGTCGGAAACCGCCGTGGCGGTGACGTCGAACGTAGTAGGCCGGGCCACATCCGTAATCGAAAGCTCGCCCACAATCTGAAACGTAAACGTTTCGCCCACGGCCCCGTTCTCCGGCAGGCCCACTACGTCGGTGGGGGTAAAAGTGATAAATTCGTGAGCGTCGGTCAGCAAAATGCGGTTTTTGATGGCCCGGTTGCGGAAATTGTTGTCGGTGGCCAGCGCGCGGGCATTGACCTGGATAATGCCTACCTCGGCGGCGGACAAATCGGCGGGATTGAGCGCAAATTGCCCGGCTACCTGGTCGGTGGCCCCTACCACGGTGATAGGATCGCCGCGCAGCACTTCGTCAATATAAAAACGGGCTTCAGACTCGGCGGGCACAATCTCAAAAGTAACGAACGAAGCGACGGCTTCTTCAGCCTCTTCCATCATCTCCGGCTCCGGTTCGGGCGTGGGCGAGGGATCAGGGTTTGTTACTGTTTCCGATGTTGTCTCCTCTGCCGCGCCAGTCTCATCATTCATTTCTGCCGGCTCGATCTCTTCTTCATTGATCTCGGCTGTTGGTGTAGGTTCCTCCAGCGGTTCCGGCGTTGGCGTGGCCGTCGGCTCGCTGGCGGACTCTTCCACTGCGATTTTGGTGGCGGTGGGGTTGAGAGGAACGGCCTCAATGGGGCCGCTGGCCTCCTCCGGCGGTTTGAGAAAAGCGTAAGCCAGCGCACCCGTCCCTACCAGTGCGATGACGGCCATAATAATCAATAATTTCTTCATAAAAATCTGAATTTCCTCCGTTTCATTTTTTGTATCTTCTCAATATTTCCAGGTGATGCAGTTGTTTAATTTGTCAGAATAAAATTAAAGCCAACCCGCTGCTGCCCGGTTTCAGCCGGTTCCAGATTCTCGGCCAGTAGATCTGCGCGATAAATGCCGTCGGTAATTTGGTCGGAGATGCCGGGAAGATAAATTTGGGTGGTCAGCCATTCTTTGTCGCCGGGCGCAAATACTTTTACGTGGATGTGGGGCGTGCGGCCCGGATACTCGCCGGGCAAAACGGTTTCGAGGGCATACGCGCCGGTTTCATCGGTAAATTGGTGGCCGCGCAAACGGTAGCCGTCGTTGTCGTACCGGCCCTGGGCGTCGGTCTGCCAGAAGTCGAGCTTGACGCCGGCAATCGGTTCGCAATTTTGATCGAAGACGCGCCCGACCACCAGCAGCGGCGTACCGCCCATCTCCGGCTCAAGCAGGCTGGCCCGTTCGGGCGTGTTGGGCGTGTAGTACGGCCCTTCGGCCTGGGCAGGCGTGAGGATGCCGTCGCAAGCCGGAATTTCGGGCGTTGCCGTGGGTTCGGGCAAAGGCGTAGCGCTTGGTTGTGGGATGGGCCTGGCAGTGGCTTGATCGGTGGGTGTTTCTGATGGTTTTGATGTTGGCGCAACGGCTGTAGCGGTGGGGATCACTTCCGGGCCGGATGATGCGACTTCGGATTCTGAGGCCGGCGGCACAGTGGCCGTTTGGCCTCCACAAGCAGCGAGGATCACCAGCCCCAGCATAAAGACGATAAAAATTATGATTTGTTTTTGCAGCATCTTATTGCCCCCTGAGAAAAGTAGCAAGGTAGCAGGGTAACAATTCTGCTACCTTGCTACATGCTACTCTGCTACTCTGTTACCCTGTTGATTTTAATTGCCCCCTTTGACGTGCGTGTCAAAAAATTGAATCGAGCGAGCCATCGCCGTGGTAAAATTCACGGAGATATTGTGATTATCGTTGTCGTACAGGTTTCAGGAGTCACCCACCCATTTTTCAATGACTTCCAGCAAAAACCACAGCCCCACAATAATAGCCGCGCCGGGCAGCAAACAGACCAGCCCGGCGACGGCGTCTTGAAATCCCCAAATGAGATAGATCAGCCCCGTGCCCAGCCCCACCAACACCAGCAAAACCAGAATGAGTAAAAACCGGTCTTGCTTGCGACGATTTTTGCGATAGTTGGTGGGTTTTTGGGGCATGCCGACTCTATTTCTACTCTGACCAGCTCAGCATCCGTTCATCAACGCCGTTGTATTGCAGGCCGAGTGCGGCGATCTGGTTTTGCACGGCGGTGTCAAACAGGGGACGCTGGTTGCTGCCGTCGGCGTTCATCACCCAGATTTTCCACTGACCGGTGCGGTCGGTTACAAAAGCAATTTGCGAGCCGTCGGGCGACCAAGCGGGGGCCGTGTTGTTGAAGGAGTGGGTTTCTTCGCCGCGCAGGATTTGCTCCACCAGGGTGATGTAGGATGTTTCGGTCAGGCGCTGGCGGTTCGTGCCGTCGGCGTTCATTACGTGAACTTCCCAATGGAGATGCTGCCGGTAACTCACGGCGATTTTGCTGCCGTCCGGCGAGAAAACCGGCGAGTGGTCATTGGCATCGGTGGTAACGTACCAGGTTTCATTTGTTTCCAGATTCAAGCCGGTCAATCCTTCATCGGGGGCGAATTTGTCATCGCCGTCATAAAGCACGTAACTGCCATCAGCAGGATGAAAAACCGGAGAAAAGGAATAAGTGGCCGAAAGCAAATCTTCATGCCCGCCGGTGGCCACATCAATCAAACGCAGCGACCATTGGGGATCGGCCGGCACGGTGTAACAGAAGATAATGTCGCCATCCTCTTCGATGTCCATGTCGATGTCGTAAGCGCCTCGAGGCGGTCTTTTACCGCACTCCTGATACGGATCGGGATGCCCCCCTTGCTGCCAGCCTATGACAAGTTTGGTTCCATCAGGCGACCACATCGGCGCGCGCGGGTTCAAAACCTGTTCGTGGATAAGACGTTCGCCGGTGCCGTCTATGTTGATCAGCCAGATATTGCCGTATACGCCATCGCGGTCTCCTTCCCAACGGGTAAAAGCCACCTGCCGGCCGTTGGGGGAGACGGCAGGGTCCATGCCGGTGGTCAGATAGCGTAAATTGGTTCCGTCGCCATTAATCGCGTAGATATCGCCGCCGGCGTGGGTCTGAAAAACAATGGTTCCTGATGGTGAATTGTGAATGGCGGATGGTGGATTGTTAGTGGTTTCAACCTGGATTGCTTCCGGTTCCGTAAATTTGGTTGTATCCCCTGTCACCGACACATAGTAGGCCCGGCCATTGACCCAGCCGGACGTGCCGTCGGGCAATTCCACCTGCCACCAGTTGCTACTTGCATCGTAGCCAATCACCGGAACTTGCGCGCTTTCCAGCAGGTATTCCAGAGCCGGGTAGGTCATGCCGGGACCTTGGCGCACGCTCACCGCCGCGCCCACTACGGTGAGTTGAGGATCATCGCTCTGGGCGGTAGCGGTGGGAAAAAAAGTAAAGGTAATGGTTATGGCTAAAAAAAGTGCCTTCCATAACCATTTGTGAGCTAATTTTGTATAAGATTCCATTATCATCACATCCTTAATGTTAAAAGACTTTGCGACCGTACGGTTTTCGTCTTAACGAGCCCCGCCGCCCATAGGCCCAAAACCACGCCGGTCGTCATCCTCATTGATAAAGGAAGTTACTTGACCGACGACCGCATTCCCGGCTTGCAGATCGGGCGATTGCACCACCGTCCACTCGCCCTGGATTTCGCCGGGCGTTACTTTGACTCGCTGCCGCTCGCCGTTCTGCACGAGCATCACATAGTGCTCGCCCTCAAATTCGCGGACAGAGGTGGTGGGAACCAGCCAGCCCGGCTCGGCATTTTCATCAAAAATGGTGGCTACGGCCGTCATGCCGGGCAGCACGCCATCCAGATTCTCGTCATCCAGCCGGATCGAAACCGGATAGTTGACCACGCTGCTGCTGGATTCGCTGACCGGCTGCACTTTGCTGACCGCGCCCTGGAAGGTTCGGTCCGGCAGCGCATCGACGGCAATTTCAACCGGCTGGCCTACTTTGACCTTGGGAATATCCACTTCGGCTACCAGCACGTTCAGTTCCAGATCGGTCAAATCAGCCAGGGTGACGGCGTTGAGCGAATCGGTGTTGATCTTCTGCCCTTCCTCAACATCCACGGCCAGCACAGTGCCGTCGATGGGCGAGAGCAGTTGGGCCTGGGCCAGATCGTCCTGGGCATCTTCCAGATCGAGTTGGGCTTTTTGCACGTTGATCTGGGCGGATTCCAGATCGGCATCGCTGGTGCCGTTGAGCAAATTGTTGAGGCTGGATTCGGCGCTGGCTACCTGGGCTTCCGCCGAGGCAATTTCGGCCTCGGTGGGCTGGTCGCGCAGGGTGTCCAGTTGGTGTTTGGCGTTTTCAATATTGCTCAACGCCTCTTGCAATTCGGCGGCGGAGGCCGGCTCGGTCGATTCTTCGTAAGCGGCTTTGGCGGATTCGTAGTCGATGGTGGCTTCTTGCAAGGCCATGGCTTGCTGCGACGCGCCGATGTCGCCCCGGTAGGCCACCCGATCGTAATCGTCCTGGGCTTGCTGCAAGGCCAGTTCGGCTTTACGCAAGCTCACCGCCAGTTGGGTCAATTCCGCCTGGCTGGGGCCATCGAGCAAATCTTGATACCGTTCCTGGGCCGCTGCTAACGTGGCTTCCGCCGCTGCGATTTCTGCGGTGCTGGGGCCGGACTGCACGTCAACCAGGTTTTCCCGGGCCGAGGCCAAACCGGCCTGCGCCGAGGCAATTTCAGCCGGGTCGGCGGCTTCCAGCAATTTGTCTAACGAGGTTTGGCTGGAGGCCAGGTTCAGTTGGGCGATCTGCACGGCCCGTTCCAGATCAACGGTATCCATCGCCACCAGCAAATCACCCTGCTGCACATCATCGCCCACTTCCACCGGCACTTCGACGACAATGCCGGCCACGCGCAGCATGGCCGAATATTGGCCGGCGATCTCAATATTACCGGCGGCGCTCACCTGCGCGGTGTCGGCGGCGGGCCGAATGATGGTGGTGGGCGCGTTGGCCGGATCAAACTCACCGTCCTGCGCCTGCGCCTCGGAGGAGCCGCCGATCATCGAGAGAAGATTGGGGCCAAAGAAGTAGCCCCCCACCGCCAATACGGCGATGCCGATCAGTAAAATCCAAATCCATTTTTTGTCCATTGTTTGCTCCAAAGTTTTGAATTAGCGATGAAGCGAACCAGCGATTTCTTATATCTTAAAACTTACCGCCGGCTCGCTGATTCGCTGTTTCGCTGAATCACTCCGTTCGTAACGCTTCAATTGGGTCTAACTGCGTAGCCCGCATGGCGGGATAAATGCCAAAGATCAGGCCGGCCAGCAGGCTGAAGCCCAGGGCCAGGGCCAGAGAGTCTGGGGCAATGACCACTCTAAACGTAAAGGCCGGTACTTGCGCTAACAAGGCGGCCAAGCCGTAGGAAAGGCCCACGCCGATCAACCCGCCGATAAAACACAACACCAGCGCCTCCACCAAAAATTGCATTAAAATATCGCTGTCGTGCGCGCCGATGGCTTTGCGCAGGCCAATTTCGCGGGTGCGTTCGGTAACGGACACCAGCATAATGTTCATAATGCCAATGCCGCCCACCAGCAGGCTGATAGCGCCAATCGACCCCAGAAAAATCGTCAGTGTTTGGGTGACATCGGCCACGGTTTCCAGCAGGCTGGCCTGGTCAAACACGTTAAAATCATTGTCCTCATCGGCGGTGAGGTTGTGGCGCAGCCGCAGCGTGGCTTCAATTTGCAATTTTGCCTCTTCAACCTGCTCAGTGCTGGCTACTTGAACGCTGATATCAGAGACAACATACTCGCCCCGGTAGCGCGGCGCGCTGAACAAACGCCCCTGGGCCACGCCGATGGGCACAAACGCCTGCACATCGGGGCTGCTGCGGCCAAAACCGCCGCTTTCCTCCAGCACGCCAATCACCTGGAACGGCTGGCCGCCAAGTCGCACGGTCAGGCCCACCGGATTTTCATCCTCAAACAGATCGCCGGTCAGTTCAGAGCCAAGGACCACCACGTTGCTTTTGGCAGCAACATCTTGTTCGGTTAAAAATCTGCCGGAGGCCACGGTTAAATTTCGGACCGAGGCGTAATTGGCGGTGATGCCGTTAATTTGGTTATTGGAGTTGCTATCGCCATAAACCAGTTGGGCGTTGGAGTTGTAAGTGGGGGCGACCAGTTCTATGGCCGGATGCAGGGTTTGGTCCATCAGGCTCTCGGCATCGCCCATGGTCAGGGTGATGGCCGACCCGCCGCCACCGCTGACGCCGCCGCTAAAACTGGCCCCCGGAGAAATCGTCAGCAGGTTGGTACCCTGGCTTTCGATGCGTTCGGTGATGTCGGCGGATGCGCCCCGGCCAATGCCCATGGTGGTCAGCACGGCGGCCACGCCGATGATGATGCCCAGCATCGTGAGAATAGCCCGCATTTTGTGGGCCACAATGCTTTCCAGGGCCACTTGCAAGTATTTAAATATTTTCATTTTCGATTCCTAACGCGGACAAAGCCGCAACCAAAAAGAAATGTGCT
>CAZTFF010000037.1:0-52278 GCA_964612485.1 uncultured Caldilineaceae bacterium | reverse complement strand
CATACGAGTCTCAACATCTTTGACATGCATTCTCAACTTGAGTGAGACCCTACAACAGGTTCGGTCCATACCCTCACTATAGAATGTCCACTCCTTTTTTTCAATGGGACAATACTGGGAAATTTAGTTGCTTACCACGGAGAAGGGCCATCCGGCTGGGAAAGTTGAATTTGATCTGTAGCTGATACAACCATAGAATGCGCGAAGGCAGTCATACCACCTTGACCATTTTCTGAGGGCAAATAAAACACTGAAAGGAATCAAAAAATTATGAGTAAAAAGTCTCATGTTACCCCAAAAACACAATCAAAACGATCAAATGGGATGTCAAAAAAATACTGTGCCTGTGGACATGCCATAGGCGTAACACATACTGATACTTCAACGACATTTTATGATGAATTTGATCGGGACAAACCAATTACCATTTGTCCCGCCTGCAACAAGCGGATCAAGGCTGATAAATTGCAATACAGTGAACTGCAACGTAAAGCCTTGGTCAAAGCCTATCGGATCCTAATCGATCTTGCAGACTCCGCCGAGGCGTAGGAAGAGGACAACGAAAATAATGAGTGAAGAAACTCTCCACCATTCCTCAACTCTTCCCGTCAGTTGCGCTGCGACTAAACAGTTATGATATGATTGCCCTATGCCTGGACACGAACGCCTTATTCAACTGCCCCTCGACCTTCACCCCCAAGAACCCGATCCACCCCTGGAAAACCTGGGCAGGTTCGTCCGTAGGGTGAACGAAACCATTCGGATCGCTTCACCACTCCCTCCCCGGAAGATGTGCAAGTGACCCGGCGTATCGTGGAAGCCGCCGCGTTGTTGGATATAGAGTTGCTGGATCACATCATTGTGGGTTACAATTGTTGGGTTCATTGAAAGAGCGGGGACGGCATGCCGTTGTGGTTGTCGGTATCGAAGATCAAACGGTCTATCTGATGGACCCCGCTCTTGACACCGGCCCGACGGCGACTGATCTCGAAGCGTTCTTGCTGGCCTGGAGCGCGATGGATTATTATTACGCCGCCTTCACCCGCTAATGCTCTTTAAACAGGGATGTCAATATCTTTAATAAGAAATCTCTGTTTTTTCGGATCAGTTGAATCAGGAAGATATGATGGCACTGAAGACAAGCATTCCTGCAAAATTACAGCCCTGGCTTGAAGCCCGCCGGAAGTATCACTTGACCGATACTCAAATCCAGATGGCCCGAGAGTTGGGGCTTAATCCCAAGAAATTCGGCGGCTACGCTAATCATCGACAAGAACCCTGGAAGCGACCCCTGAGCGAATTCATCGAGGAAATTTACGTCAAACGGTTCAAGAAGGACAAGCCGGATCGGGTGATCTCCATTGAAGAACAGGCTCAAGAACTTCGGCGTAAACAGGCAGAAAAGAAAGAGCGTAAGCGTTTGAAACGAGCCGCAGAAAACAGACCGTCAGAGGAGACAGAAGATTAAAGCGACCAACAGGCTCGATAGCCGTGCGGTCAACTTTAGTCACTATTGGCAGACTCGTTATCTGATAGGTTCATTGCCAAAATCGATTTTGTCTTTGCCTTCAAATTTGGGTAGGAATGAAACCAATGAAGAAACAAACCACCGACCTCAAAGTATTCATCTCAACCCGCGACTCGACCTGCGACGAGTGCGGCGAGGAGTTGGGCCGCCACGCCTGGATTACCCTGGATCAAGACAAAGGCGCGCTGTGTCTGGCCTGCGCCGACCTGGATCACCTGGTGTTCCTCCCCGCCGGCGATGCCGCCCTGACCCGGCGAGCGCGAAAGCATTCAACGTTAAGCGCGGTGGTGTTGAAGTGGAGCCGGGCGCGCAAGCGGTACGAACGGCAGGGATTGTTGGTCGAGGAAGCGGCCCTAGACCAAGCCGAACAGGAATGCCTGGCCGATAACGAGGCCAGAGATCGCCGCCGGGAACGGGAGGCAAACCGGCGGGCTGAATTGGATCGCCAGTATGTGGAGGAATTCGCCGGGCGAGTCCGTGAACTTTTTCCCGGTTGTCCGCCGGGCCGGGAAATTACCATCGCCGAACACGCCTGCCTTAAGTACAGTGGCCGGGTGGGGCGCTCAGCGGCAGCCAAGAGCCTGGATGAGAACGCCATCCGGCTAGCCGTCGTCGCCCACGTTCGGCACGTCGAGACCGACTACGATACGTTGCTGGCGAGCGGCTACGACCGCCACGAGGCACGTTCAGCGGTGGAAACAGCAGTGAGTCGGGTTCTGAGTCAATGGATAGGCCCGGCCCAGAGTTAAAGCTCCTCAAACCCAGTCCGGCTGAAGATGAAGCGGACATCCTCATGCAATTCCCATTCTCGTTGGGGATTTAAGCGGCGCTGCACCAGGTTCGCGGCCAAAAGATGCCACGCCATCAGCCGGATAGGAAGTTGAGGTATTCTAATCCGTAGAACGAATACGCCGCAGAAGAGCCTCCAATCGTAGTAAATCATTATTAAGCCAGCGGGCTAGCCGGCGACCAGCCCCCAGGAGAAATTGGGTGCGAACTTCCGGCGGCTGCACCGCAGCAATGCGCCTCAAGTGCGTCACCAACAACTCATCAACCGGAACCTGGCTGGCATTCAGAATAAGCCGCAGGTAATCCAGACGGGCAGAGAATGACCGCAGTTCGCTGTCAGTGCAAACGGTCATGAGAGCCAGGCTGAACGGGGGTTGGGGCGGGAGGCCGTAGGCAATTGTTTGGCCCTGTTGGTAGCCAACGGCTAAAACCTGAATTTCGAGGGGAACCAACCGATTGACCTGCTGGTCCAGGATGACTTCCGGCTCCAAACGCCCGCCTACAATCAATTGTTTCACCGCCAGGTCATCTTGCGCCCGGATGTCATAAATCAGGCCAAAGCTGGTTAGGCTGTCCTGCTCCACCTTAATCAAGTCGGCAAAGCGCGGCTCATCCGGCTGCAAAGTTTGGCAGCCGGCGGTAAATCCCATTGCATTAGCTCGCAACACCCAGGCTTTGAAGGTGGACATTTCAGTACAGCAGCCTGCCTCGGTAACTGATCTTGCTCTACCCTACCATTGTCTGGGCGTTGTGTAAATACCCCAATCACCGTCGCCGTTGCTTTTTTTCTAAAACATCCGGTTCTGGTGGGACTGACCGTAGCCTCATTGCATCAGGAATAGTCGGAAGCATGGGAAAGAGTTTAAAAACAAAAAAGACCTCGCCCCTTGATAAGGGCGAGAGGAAGTGCGGCAGTAGAGTCCTTAGCTTGTCGCCAAAAACTCTACTGCCACAGTTTGCCGCCTATTGTTCCTCCACCTTGAACAAGTCTGAAAAAGATGCGGTTGTCGATGGTCGTGGGGAGCCGGATATATCTGCCGTCCCATCGAGAGGAACCTGTTCCGATTGTTCCCCTGGGGAAGTGTGCAAGTTTCCGGGGGATAGTTGTCCATACACGCTTGCCGGGTGGTCAGAGAGGAGATGGAGCGTTGAGTCGTCAGGTGTTTGCTCTATTGCGGCCTGGATTTGGGCAATAGTCTCAAAATCTGCCGCCCACTTGCACGCGTAAAAACCATTTAAACCGTACAACTTGGCGGTAATCCCATTGATCCGGTTCAACACGGGATCAGGCTCAAGCTGCGGCCAGGTGAATAACACCAAACCGTTGTCCGTAATCCAATTTGGGTATCGTGCAGCCAGGGCCAGTAACATAGCGCTGCTCGTCACCTGGTCAATGGTGACGGGTAAATTTGTATACGGCAAAACCGCATGAAGCCAAGATTGCCACGAGTCGTCATCACCGGCTTGGGGCATCTGAAGGTTCAGGCCATGCAAGCGGTTGGCCACCGCATGGCCGCGCGCCAGGGCAGTATAAATCTGTTCGGCGGGATCGCCAGGCAGAATAGTTGCCGCAAACCGGGTACAACTTGCCCAATCTGGAAAAAACTTGTGCCATTGTTGGGGATAACCGAGGCTGGCTATAAAGGCCAGACCAAGAAAGTCGGGAGTAATTCCATACTGTGCGCAAGTTTTCAGGTCTATTCGGCGACAATGATCCGCCAGAATTCTAAAGATACCGGTGAATGTTTCGCCCATTTTGCGATAGGCCGCAGGGTGCCGGGTACTGATCTGGCTATAGGTCTGATGTATCCGATCATATACAGCCTGTACGTCCGGAGGTAACTGAACTGTGGCTTGCACCTCGCCGACCGCCCCTACCACTTGCAACCATAAGTCGGTTGATTCCAGCCATTCTTGCCAAATACTAAACAAGGGGCGTTGGGATGTCTGGTGGAGATCGCGATGTAATTCAACTATGGCTCCGGCGATAGGATTGTTGGTCAGAGCGGATGGGTCTATTGCCGGGAGTTCGGGCTGAAATTTGACCCTCGGGATTGGGAAGCGGCGGAGATGTCTGGGGTGTAAGGTTTGTAAAGCCCGAGTTTTATCTTGTTTTTGTTTCTTTCGTTTCCTCTTTTTACTCATCTTGATAATCTCCTGCATCGGGTAAGTTTTGGGTAACCAAAAAACCAAAGTTCGCGTCCCCGTAACGGGGACGCGAACTTTGACAGTATAAATACGAAAAACGGATACCGGTCAGGACCTAGGCCACAACGAGTTGGGGAATTACCTCCTCGGTCGTTGTACGGGTCGGATCCGGCATTATTGCCTGTTCAGCGGCATAAAACATTTCTCGAAACGAGGGTTCGGAATAGCGGCCATTGCTGCGTTTGCGCTCCGCGTTGGCAGCGTAGGCAGTGGCCGGAGTATCAGGCTTTTGCCGGGCGGCCAGCCCTTCGGCAACGGCAAGTTCCAATTTGAGAGAATAGCCGTTTAGACCGTACAATAAAACATTAATAGAGGTCATTAACCAGCAGGTATAGTCGAGATCCCCGCCACTTACGAGCACGAGGCCGTTATGGACGGCCCACGGGGGATATTGTGCTGCTACCGCCAAAAGTAACCGTCCAGAACCGACTGCCGGATCATTAATCTTGATAGGTTCAAATAATCCACTGGAGACTGCCGCCGGAATTATCCGGTTAAAAAACCAATCGCGATGGGCTGTATTGTCGTTTTCCGGGATCAACGTTCCGGCCAGCAAAACGGCAAAACCTAGAGGATTATCGGGATGACTTAGTGCTTTCCAGAGCCGGTCAAGTACATCACGCTCACCATTTTGAATGGTCATTCGGGCCATGAGGCCCTCCCCAACCGGCCAGGGCGTAAAGTACTGGGCCAGCCATTGGGGTGATGTATTGGACCATTTTTCGTAGACATAGCCCAAAATATCCGGCCCACATACCGTATTGGTATAAAAATCGACGTTATTCCATAACCCGGGAGCCGCGCTCTCCAGTAAAAGATGAAAGGCTTTGGCAAACCCGTCGGTCCATATCTTGAAGGGGTCGCTGTATCCGCCCCCACCACTTCGTTGTCGCCGCTCGACTTTTTGAAATACCTCGGCCACCTCTGGTGGATCGGGAGCCAGACTGCCGGTAGCGGCAACAGCCTTGAATTGTTCGGGGAGTTGCTCAAGGGTAACTTTAACTACTTCCAGCCAGCTATCAAATACAACAGACGGCCGCTGGCCGGTATGGTGGCTAACCCGTTCTAACGTTTTGATGATCGCCCCGGCGAATTCGTCCGGCCCCCAGCCGGTGGTATCGGGGAAATCGGGTCGCCTATGTTTGCGCTGTTTAGCGCGTAACTGTTTCCGATGTGATCTTTTTTGGGTGGGGTTTTTCTTGTTGTTTGCCATTGTGGTCTCCTGGTAAAAAGTTAATTTCAATGAATGAAAGATTTCGCGTTCTGTGACAACAACCCAAAAGCGCACTGTGGTTTTTTACTACCGCAGTGCGCTTTTGGGGACTTGGTTTTTATTGGGCGAGGCAAGTTAGCGGCATGGTTGAAAATGAGGCAAGATGTCGTAGCCCAATTTTCCACCGAAACAGCTTGAGGGAATAGCCCAAAATAGGCCATGATTATCAAGCGAATTTGCCGGCCAATAATCAGGCCAAAATGAACCATGCCCTGAGTTCAGGATTGCCATCGCATAGCGTCGTGCTTCTGCCGGGGCGATGGCATACCGCAGCCGCCCGCCACGTTTGACCGCGCGGGCCTCAACCTGTCCGGCCCGAATTGCCGCATATACTTCTCGGGTCCGTAACTGCGTGTGGCTGGCCACCTGGGCTACCGTGAAGCAGCCGGGGTGGTATTTACTTTTGGGTTCGGTCAAGGGGTCAGGCTGGCCGAGGTTTGGATTATTGTGGTTGAGTTGTTTGACCTGCGCGTTGTTTTGCTGCTGAAGCGTTTGGTACGCATCGGTCCATAGCTCGCGGACCTGCCTCCGCCCCTCTTGCCTAGCGGCAGCCAACGTTTCTGCCGATTGCCGTTGCACCAGCCATTCCCCCCGCCCCCCACCAGGCGTCAAACTCGGCAGCTTCCAGGCTTTGACAACGCCGGTTTTTAGATAGCGGGTAAGGTGGGTTTCGCCCAGCCCGGTCAAGGCCATGGCTTCCTTTTTGCTGATCAGATCTTCTCCCGCCACCGCCTTCAAGATTTCGACCTGGGCCTGTTGGCGCTCTTTGAATTTCACAGCCCAGTTAGCCAGATAGCGTCGTTTGATGTAGCGCTGTTTACCCTTACGCCACGAAGGAAATTCGCCCCGGGTTAGGGCCTGGTCCAAAAAGTGCCTCTCCAAGCCCAGTTCCCCGGCCGCTTGTGCTACGCAAATTTCAGTTTCGTCGCCGGTGTAGGCCGGCACGCCGATCGTACGGGCGCGGATGGCAATGGAGGCTTGCGAGCGAGAGAATTTATCCGTTTTCAACGCTCGATGCAGCGCCTCATTGACCCGCCTGGCCAACTCGGTTCGACCCACGCGGCCATACCATTGCCGGATGATATGGTCTTGTTCCGGCGACCAGGGCAACCGTCCGTTGGAGTAGCCGGTGATGATGAAGGCATAATTGGCCGAAACAAATACCTGCGGATATCGACTGGCGGTCAGGCCAGGCGGCGTGCCGGTTGCAAGTTCCGCTTCTGCCGCAATCTGATCCAGCACCGCGTCAAGATTGAGGCTCATAATTCACCTCCCGGATAAGTAGATTAGCGAATTCACAGAATCCCTCGCACTCCAGACAGCGGGCCGAAAAGCCATCATCAAGGCAACCGTTACAGCACTCCTCGCCCAGCGCCAGGATATAGTCAATGCTGTCGGGGTTCAGGTGGCGCTGCTGCGCCGGGCGATGGAGGGGGATGGCCTTGACCTGTCCCAGGGGAATGGCAACGGGTTTGGCCGGTGGGGTGACGGTACCGTTGTTTGGTGAACTCTTTTTGGGGATAACCGCTTGCTGTTGATTATAGGCCCGGCAGGCTGCTTCGACCGCGGCGGCCCGCATGCCGTGTTTCGCGGCGCGTTGGGCCAACCCGATTTGGGCGTCCCGGTCTTTGATTGTGGCTAATGCCGTCCCATGGGTCTTATCAAGGTCGCCGGAGATGAGCATCTCCTGCACCTCCGGTTCCAGGTCAAGCAAAGCAACGGTTGTCTGGATAGTTTTTCCCGACTTACCGGCCAGGTCGGCCACGTCTGCCGTAGTGTACCCATCATCGAGCAGGGCCTGGTAGTCCTGGGCCTCCTCGATCGGGTTCAAGTTCCGGCGCTGGCCGTTTTCGATTACAGACAGAACCCGATGGTTACTGCCGGTTACCGGCACTCTGACTTCGATCTTGACTGGGGGCAGGTACGACGCCTGGTCGAGCAGCCGCTGCCGGGCATCCTCTGCCGAAACCATGTCCATAGCCTGCGGCCAGGTCATCAACCCTTGCCCGGACAGGTGAACGGCGCACAGCATCCGCCACCGTCGTTCGCCGGCGATCAGCCGATAATGATCGCCCTCCCGGTAGACGACCAGGGGGTTGAGCAAGCCGTGTTCCCGGATGGTTACGCCCAGGCTTTCCAATGCGTTCCGGTCAAAATTTTGCCGGTTTTGGTAGGGGCCGGGGCGGATTTGGTTCAAGGGGATCGTTTGATTGGTGTAACTCATGTCAACACTCCTTTCGTGATTTGTGGCGTTGATACGCCTCTTCTTCAATAGTTTCCATTTCCAGGTCGGCGATGACGTCGTCAAGCTCCAGAGTATCGCGTCCGCCATCATCATCCAGTTCGTGATATAAACAGATGTCAGTCCAGCGCAAAGACGGCGTATCGACATACATGGTGGTGACGACAATGGTGTGATCTCCGCACGGATAACAAGAGGTAACGATATCCCAGGGAGATGCGGGATCAAGAGCCGCCTGGTTGACCAGGAGAGCATCATCCGAGATTGCCCCCCAATCTCCGCACATGTGGCGGCATACCAATTCAACCGTGGTTACTCCGGCAGTCTCTTTGATGGCTTGTTGGGCCGCAATGGTGCGGGTAACATTGCCTACAGCAAAGAGGACCGTGGCCGATTTATTTGGGTAGCCGGTCATGATCGATCCTCCTCCGCAGGCGATAATTGGGGGAGGGGAATGGCGGGCGGTAGTGATGGAGTTGACGGAATAACAGCGAGGGGCTGGAATGGCTGAGCCGCAGGGGGTATGATCAAGGCAGAAGCGGGTTGATTGGCCCCCCCGTTGCCGATGGACACTGCTTGCGCGCCAGGGATAGGCTGAGGTTGATTGGCCTCGCTGTCACCGGCGGGCGCCGCTACTTCGGTTTTGGGGGTAATGATTGGGGGGACGGTAAAGAAGTGGTACCGGATGATAAGGAAAAGGGCATGCAGGATGCCGAGCGGGGGAGATACCAGGGTCAGAAGCAGGTTTTCGATCAGCGGGACGCCAATGGCGTTGGGCAGAAACGCAACACCAACCGGAGGCATCAGTACCCCTAAGACGATGTCCAGGTAAAAATCATCCGTTTTTAACGGATGTGTGGAGCATTTGGCTTTATTGTTTTGCAAAGTCATCATATTTCCTTTCAGGTTAAATTAAAGATAAGGGCGACCACACAGATGGGTCGCCCTTATTTTTATTTTTATGAGAAGATATTGGTATTGTTTACGGGTTACTTTTTTCTTTGACTACACTTGCGGCAGCGGATATGATACTATCCAGGATTGCTCCGGTTTCAAGGCAGATACCGGGGTTAAGGGGTTTTTGGGTGAGGGCTTGTCAGGCTGAGGGTTATTATCCGGATCGGGTTCTTCGAGAGGGAGACTGGCTTGCGTTGACGGCGAAGGTGAAGAAGGTGTCCACCTGTGGGGATCAATCCAATTGCTGTCGATGGCTTGCAGCGCGGTACGCAGCGTGGTCTCCCGGCTGATCTCGAAGTCGTCAATCCGCATTTGCTCGGGGTGGGCTGTGGCCATTGCCGTTCTCGCGTACGCGGCAATGAAAGCAAACACGGCTGCCGCTGATCGGCGCCGGATTTCCAGTTGGATCATTAACTGCTCTTGAAACGGGGTCAAATCACCAAAGAGATTCTTCTGCTGTAAATACTCGGCTACATCCAATCCCTTCCGCCGAATATCACGCATCGTTTCTATCACCAGGGCCAGGTCATCACCGATACTTAATTTCTTATCCCGCCGGCCGGCCCGGATCATGTCTTCCAGCCGGCCCAGCCAGGGTAATGATTGTTTTAAGCCGGCTCCGATCCGGTCAATCGCTTCCCCGTTCTCAAAAACCAAACGGGCCAGGCGTTCGCCGGATCTACCGGGCATCACGTAAGCGAATATCGCCCGTTCCAGCCGGCTGATCCCTGCAGCGCTCAGGTGGCCGTGGACATCCATCAGCAGCGGGCGCTCTGTCTCCGGAAGCAAATTAAAGAAGCGTGCGACTATTGGCGCATTGGCCGTTTTGGTCAGCACGCCGTCCAGAGAGCGATCAGAGTCCGACACTTGCAAGTCGGCCAACCAGCCGGGTGGGATCAGGGTGGCGTCGGCCCGGGCTTGTTCGGCTGCGCCCATTCGATTGACCCCGCTGGCGTTGGCTGCGGCGACAAAGCGCACCCGCTCACCGTTCGTCATCTCTGTCAATCGCTCGCGGACCAGTACCGGCTGCTCAAACGCGGCTACCTGACTGCGCTCCAGGCCAAACTCCGCCGACCGATCTAAAAGCTGCTGCCGGTAGGTGGCGTATCCGTTTGGGTTGATCTCAATGGCCCGGCGCAGGGCCAGTATTCGGCCGTTGCCACTCTCAACCATCCCATCCGGCCCTACCAGAGGTGGTCCATCTGACCAGTTTGCCCCGGTTCGCAGCAAAGCAGCGGCCTCAAGCCTTTGGGCTATCCCATCAATCTGTATCCGGGAAGCTGCCCGATCCCGCCGGCGTGGTTGTAGCTGCTGATCGTAGGCGGGGTTGATGGCCCCGGTGAGCGTATTGGATGCTGCCGGCTCAGCCAGATCAACCAGCCGGTACCGCACCTTGATCTTGCGGGTTGGATCAACCTGACTGCTCGACTCGATTTCGCTACCGGTCGGACGATGAAGCAACCACATTACCGGGGAAGTACCATTCTGTCTTGTTGTCATCGATATGGTTCCTTTCAGATTAGGCTTCATTAAAAAGAACAACCGCATAGACGGATCGTCTTTTTCTTGGTTATGGAGATACTGATACTGCATTGCCGGCGGTTTATTTCACTCCCCGGCCTCAATCATGCTTCTCAAGTTAGGCTCGGTGATGACCTCGACGCCCAACTCATTTGCCTGGCCAATCTTGGCCGCACCGGGCCACTCGCCGATGACCAGGTAATCCAACTTCTGCGAGACAGTTTTGCTAACCTCTCCCCCGGCGCGGTGGATCAGGCCGGTGATGGCAGCGCGACTAACAGACAGTTTCCCGGTGAGGCAGAAGGTGTAACCGTGGAGCGGCGGCGGGGAGGGTGGGGCATGCGGATTACTGAGGGTCGGGAGGGGAGTTTTGCCCTGAGGCAAATTGTCCGGAACTGCCGGTTTTTCGACGGCAAGGCAGACACCGGTTTCTCGCAACTTGGCCAGAAGCGGAGCATTTTGTCGTAACCAGGCCAGGATCGCGCCGGCTGTACGCGGCCCCACCCCTTCTACCGCCCGGAGCGACTCCACTGCGGCTGACTGCAAATTCCGCATAGAGCCAAACGCATCGACAAGATGGGCGGCTGTAGTATGGCCCACACCCGGTATGCCCAATCCGGTCAGAACCGCGGCAAAGGGGCGGGCTTTGCTGCGCTCGATAGCCGCCAGGAGATTGTACGCTTTCCGGGTTTGCCAGCCATCCAGCCGCCGCAGATCAGGTTCGGTGAGCGTGTACAGGCCGGCCATATCTGCCACCAAACCGGCCCGCACCATGGCCTCGGCAGTTTCCCGGCTCAAACCGTCAATGTCCATGGCTTCCCGCGAGGCAAAGTGGGCCAGGGAACGGGCGCGTTGGGGCGGGCAGCCGGCGTTGTTAGGGCAGGTCAATGTCCTGCCGTCCGGAGCGGTAACCAGGGAAGTGGCGCAAGCCGGGCAGGTTTGGGGTAGAGCTGGGGGAGTCGTGTGGGTCGGCCGCTTCTCTTTGACGACACGCAAGATATGAGGCACTACGTCTCCCGCTCTGGCTACGACTACTGTATCACCGGGACGAATATCTTTCCGGTGCAGCTGGTCATAGTTGTGCAGGCTGGCATAGCGCACGGTTATCCCGGCAATCTCGACCGGCTGCAAGTAGGCGCGGGGCGTGATCCGTCCGGTGCGTCCGATAGTCGGCTGGATATCCAGAACGGTGGTGCGGGCCTCGCTGGGCGGAAACTTGTAGGCGATCGCCCACTTTGGCGCGGTGGCTGTTTCGCCCAACGCGGGACGTACCTCGAGGTCATTGACCTTGATCACCACCCCGTCAGTGTCATAGGGCCAGTCGGGGCGATTGTCCTGTATGGCCGGTAGTGCGTCTATTACCTCTTCGATACCACCCCAACAGTCATATTTGTCAGTCTTGAAGCCGAGCAGTTCTAAATAGACCAACACGTCCTCCTGGGTTCGGAGCGGATCGTGTTCCGGCCGGGGAATGCTTGCGGCGTCTACGATATGGTAAGCGAGAAACACCAGCGGGCGGGCAGCGGTTAGGCGCGAGTCCAATTGCCTGAGAGAACCCGCCGCCGCATTACGCGGGGTAGCAAAAGTAGCTTGCCCGCGTTTGGCGAGGTCCCGGTTCAAGGCTTCAAATCCGGCCTTGGGCAGATACACCTCGCCATGCACCTCCAGGTACGGTGGGGGCAAGGGGGTAGAATTAGATGGGGAACCGGTGGGAATGGGGATGACCAGCGGGATCGTGGCCATGGTTTTGGCCTGGGCGGTGACCGCTTCCCCCACCAGCCCATTGCCCCGGGTGGCCGCCCTGATCAGACGGCCGTCCTTGTAGGTCAAGCTCAGGGCCAGACCGTCGATTTTGGGTTCCAGGCAAAATTGAGCGCCGGGAGGTATCCCCTCGGCCCAGGTGCGCAGATCGTCAGGGGTGTAGGCATTGCGCAGGCTTAACATTCTACCGGCGTGCGTGACCGGCCTAAACTCCGGCAGTGGCGCTGCCCCCACGCGCTGTGTCGGTGAATCTGGCGTTATCAGGTGGGGGTTTTGTTGTTCCAGGTCGATCAGTTGCCGCTTCAAGGCATCATACTCGGCATCCGTGATGCACGGGGCGGCGCGAGTGTGGTACCACCAATCATATTCGTGGATACGGGTTCGCAGTTTGTTCAATTCTGTTTGAATATCTGTTGTTTGGGTTGTTGCGGTCATAGTTGTTCTCCTGATGAACTGTTGTGGCCGGATCGGGTAAGATTGTGGTCTCGTCCGATCCGAGATGAATTATTCTGTTTTCTATCATTCACATCTTGACAACAGTAATCCATTGGATTACAATTATTCCATGATTACTGTTGTCGAACTTCCGGAATTCGTAAAGCGTTCAGAACGATTGCTAAAAGAAGAGGAACGAAAAAGTATCGTTAATTATCTTGCCGCCCATCCTGCCGCAGGCGTTGTAATGAAAGGCACGGGAGGTATCAGGAAACTACGGTGGAAAAAAGAGGGTTCGGGTAAGAGTGGTGGGGTTCGGATCATCTACTATTACCACAATGAGCAATATCCTCTTTTTCTTCTGACTGTCTTCGGTAAGTCCGAAAAAACCAATCTCAGTAAAGCGGAACGCAACGAATTAGCAAAGTTCACGCGGCTATTGATTGAAAGCTATGGTGAGTAAAATGAGTGAGACCTTCAATAGTATTAAGCAGGGTTTAACAGAAGCTATCGACTATGCTCAAGGTAAACCGAATGAAGCCATTGTGCATGAATTTACCTTTGTCGACGTAAAAGCAGTTCGTAAGAAGGTAAACATGACTCAATCTGAGTTTGCGTCAGCTTTTGGTATCAGTTTGGGCACCCTTCGTCATTGGGAACGAGGGGATAGAAAGCCACGTGGCCCGGCGCTGGTGTTATTAAATGTTGTGGCCAAAGAGCCGAAAGCTGTATTACGGGCATTGTCGACAACTTATGAATCGCCAACGACTTCCAGTTGACATTCAGTCCGTTCGTTCATAACGGCCATTTGGTGACGACCTTGCCAGATCCTGCTCGTCCCAGACATTCAAGAGAATTCCCCTTTCTCTGACAAATCATCTTTCCGGCCTTACGGCCTATTCATACCTCTTAATCCCCCCTTCCCGAAACAGATCCGCAAAGGTCGGCATGGCTGAGGGAAGTACCGGGGCAAGCGGATGGTCGGGCGGGTCGTCCGGGGATTCTGTAGCCGACGGCAGCCCTCTATCTTGCTCGGCCTGGTAGTGAGCTATCTCCACCAGGGCCTCCGCCTGCTCCAGGTAGTACCCGTTCAAGCCGTAGAGCATCATATTCAGGTGGCAGAGGGTGTCGAGCAAGGGTTCTCCCCCTTTCGTTTGCCAGTGAAAATGGATCAGGTGGTGCTGCAGCGACCATTCCTCGAACCGGGCGGCCAGGGCCAGCATTAAAGTGCTGCAAGAATTTATCTGGTCGGGGCCGATGAGATGGGGAAAGATGTATTCGCGGATAGCGCTCCACCAAACTTCCCAATTCGTCCCCGGGATCAGTTCGGGAACGCTGCCGGTGGCCTCTGCGGTTCTGAGCGCGGCCTCGGGTAGCAGCTTCTCGTGAACGATTTCTGCGGGATCTGGAATAAGCTGCCGGGCTATCGCCTGGCAACTCTGCCAGGACGGAAAAAACTTGTGCCAACGGGTCGGGTAATCCAGGCAGGTCAAGAAGGTCAAACCGACGATATCGGGATTGAGTCCCTCCGGATTGAGCTGCGGGTCCCTATACGCCCGCAGACCGTACTGACCGGCTTCGATGAGCAGGGCGTACATATCGAGGAAAGATTCCTGCATGATCCGGTACACCGATGGATTTTGTTCGGTGGCCGCGCGATACCGGTTGCGGGCCGCGCGGAAAATGGCGGCAATGTCGGGCGGGTCTTCAATGACCTGGCCCTGTATCACGATGGATTTCATATTTTCCGCATGGCAAGCCAGCGCAGCCTCGGTCATCTTGAGCCAATCCGTCACGATAACGAAGGTTGACAGGGTTGACGCTCTGGCGGCCCGGTGGACCTTCTCGGTGATGGCCTGCGCCACGGGGTGTTCCAATCCTTCCCGGTTAAAGACCGGCTGGATGAAGGGAGGTGGGGATTGCCGGGGCTGCGGGACGCGGCGGAGGGAAAGCGCCGCATTCTGCCCGGAATTACGTCCGGACGGTAGCTTGCGTCTTACTTTTTCTCTACGTTTACTCATAATGATCTCCTTCATCGAGCAACAAAAAAGCCCCGGATCGGGGCTTTTCTCTTTTTTATGGGATATGGTTCTAAATCGCTATTATCTTGCCTGGACTCCATTTGTTATCTCGTGAAACGTCACCATTTGAGGCGACGGAGGGTGATACGGCAGGCGGCGCAGGGCCTGAATCGCTTGACTAAAAAACCGAAGTTCTATATCCAGGATGCGCAGCAACCATTTTTTGGTGGATAAGTCAAAGGCTTCCCGGGTGACATAGGGTACACCCAACCGGGAACGATGGTGTTCGACCTGAAAAAATTTCAGAGTGAATTGAATATCTTCAGCGGCTACCGGGATATTGACGGTGTATCCCGACGCGGTGCCAGCCGTAATGCTCGTGATCAAACGCTCGAGTAATTGCGCCTCCTTGAGTAGCACAACGTCGTGAGAGGCGAGGTGTGCCTGACCGCGGGCGGTCTCCTGTTTGCCGGCCATACTGTATCGCAATTGTTCCGCGAGAATTTCCAGTTCCGGGCCAGTGAAGCCTTTGATAAAAATCTGTTCGTTAAAATGGTATTTGAGCGCTGGCATATTGCCTGATTCCCTCCATGAGTTGTGGGGATACGTTGTTGCGATCCCGATAAAGGGCCTCAAAGGACACCCCCGCCGATCCATAATTCCGGCCGGTAGAGTCGCCGTAGGGGGCGGGAGGGGTGGCGCGCAATCGTTTTTTACTCGCGTGTCCGACAACGTGGTCGCGAATGATTTGGGCCAGATGGCGAAAGTTGTTCTGATCCGCTTCATCCAGGCTGATGTACGGTTCCTCACTATCCGGAACCTTGTCCACGTAATCTACCGGCCCATCGTCATTTTCCGCCGCTATGATCAGTTCCGCATGCCGGTGGAAGGTGTGATCGCGGGCCCAAAGCAGAATTCTGGTCCACTCGTCTTGCAAGGGCCAATCGCCGGTGCAGTGGAGCGAGGGCCGCAGGTAAGCATAAACTTCGGTTGGCGTGGCCCAGGGGGTGAGGATGCCGGTCAGGTTTTCTTCGATGATCAGTTGCAGCCGGTCGCGCTCGACGGCGCGCACCAGCCAAGGTGGGGGGTGGTGCGGGCAAGAATTGGTGAGGGATAAGATACCGGCAGGATCGACCTCCATGACCATCACCGGGCCTTGCATATAGTCGATATGTTCGACGGCAGCGCCAACCATGTGGAGCAAATTGCCCACCGCCTCGCGATTACCGCTGGCTTCGAGAAGATCAAATAGCATATCTTGCGTTTCGGGCGCATACAGCGACGGGGATGGATTTGTTATCTCAATCATATCGACACCTCGGCTAACGGGGGCGTGAAGCCATTACGGGCCACGATCTGCTGGAAGGTCAGGGTATCACCGGCCGGTATCAGTTGCGGACTACAAGCAGGAGGCCGGGTGATCTCTTGCATGCGGGCAAAGCGAACAATCGCCTCCCGCAGATCAGTGCGGAGCCAGCGGAGTTGATCCGGTTCACTATCGCCGTCCCGGCTTAAGCCGCAGTCATCGGCATAAATATCCGGCGCATCAAACTGCTCCGCCCGGATATTGTGCCGGCACAAGACCGCATCGGCTAACCGTCCATAAGGGGTGGCCCACTCCGGCGAAAGCTGCCCAGTCCGGACAGCTGAGAGCAGGTAGATCAGCGTGTCGGCATCTGCGGCCAGATCGCCCGCTATGCCGGTCGAACTCTCGGCCAGGATCAAGTCGAACCGTTCAGTGTAGATGACCGGCTGCACCCACGCCGGAAGTTGAGGCAGCATACCACGTTGGATGGTGACGATAGGACCTTGCAAGTACCACAGCAGAGCCAGGGGAACGTTGTACGTGGCCAGGCTTTTAGCAACAAACTCGGCCTTGCCCTGGCCGGACTCAAGCATCCGGGCCATCGTTTGGATAGCGGTTGAGGGAATGTTGATGGGTGTCATGATTAATTTTCCTTTCTGTTATTTTTTGTTTTGATATCGTTCTTGAAAAGTGCTGTCCCCCGCCGGGAGCGGGGGTGGTGTTTTGGGTTTGGGTGCCATATTGATCGTCAGAATATGGTTACCGGTTTCCAACTGCCGCTCGTGTCGCACGGTTTCCCGATAATTGTCGGGAGCCACGTCTCGGGCTATTTGCACCAACCGGGCAAGAAATTCTTCCATAAGGTGTGGGGCCACCTGTAAAACAACCCGATCGTAGGTGAGGGTGTAGTCGTCTTGGCTAGTGACATCCACTGTTAGCGAGAAGGTGACAAACGACCCTGATGATGGTTCATCTGAGCCTGGTTGGGTGAGTACTTGATCCATTATTTTCCCTGTGAAATGCATGGTTTATCCGTCTTTCTTTTTTAGTTTGGCTAAAAGTTTGGGGATGGTTTGCTATGGTTCTTTGAGGGCAGGTTTGCTGATATAACTGGTTTTAGTGAGGGAACTATGGTACTATCGAAATGCTTGGTATTCCAATATACGGTTTCCCGCTACTTCAAAGTTATCTTGTTTTGCTTATTTCGGTATAGTGTGGTAGAACAGGCCGGGCAAAGACTTCATACAAAAAACTTGCCTAAAAATCAAACAGATTCCAGGCGCAAGTTTCGTAGGATACATATCAGTATTCTATGGGATTGGCGTCAAGTGACAATGAGATGTATGGGGTAAAGTGTAGTTGATACATCCATTGTCTATTATGTTAGGAGGAGGGAACATTGCAGAAGCTTCGAAGCATTTTCAGCAATTCAGTTATTGTAGTTCTATTGCTCGTTTTGGGATTAGGATTGGTACTGTTTTTAAGTAATCAATCTTTCAATTCCATCCCCTCATCGCAAGCCGGAGCTACCCTCGTACCGGCTACGCCCATTGATGCAGTAAAATCAACTCGTATCCCCACGGTTATTCCTGTCATTGTTACAATTTTTCCAACTCCGACTCCGGCTCCCAGTCCCACACCTACGCCAACCTTTGAACCCTTGTCAGACAAACCTATTATGGGCTTTGTATTCAAGCCACCTCGAGAAATTCCAAATACACGAAACTCTGCCGGTTCTTGGGAAATTGTTGAGTGGCTTCCTGATAAATCAGAGGAAGTACTCGTAAAAGGGCCGTTGAGCCTAGAGGTTGTTGATGTGGTGAGTGGCACTATCAAAACTTATGCTACTGTCAAAGAACCAGGAAATATCAGCCATCCCAAGTGGCTATATGAAAACCATAGTGTAGCTTACCTTTCACGCGATTTTGAAGCCAATGAGACTAATCTTTTTCTAGGGAATCAGGAAGGTAAACCGGAGTTGCTTTTGTCTAATGTAGAAGCTCCGCTAATTCCGGTAGATAATGGACGAAGGGTAGCAGTATACAGTAAAAATGATGAGGTTATGGTAGATGTTTCCCCAAACACGAGGGGATCAACTGTTGCCTCACCTATTCTGAATAGTCTGCCTCGCTCAGAACGAGGTGGATTTGATGCAATACCATATATTGCGGTGCAGCCGAACGGTGATTGGATTGCACACTATAATATTGAGGGACTTAAGCTTGTTAATTCAAAAACTGGAGAGGAAAAACCCATAGAGTTGGGGGGTACTGAATCACTATGGGCAATGAACGCTAAATGGAGTCCTGATGGTGGAAGATTGGCTCTTATTGTGACCGAAGGCGGATTTCCATCACCCTTTAGTGATTTATACATCTTAGATTGGCCTGCTGGAACACTACATAAAATACAAGATACTTTTACATATGTTACAGATATAGCTTGGGCTCCTGATAGTCAACATCTCGTACTTGGAGCCGTTATCGGTAAAGACGAATATGGTGTAAATATTACCGCTCTATACATAGTAAACATCTCAAATCCCTCCGAAATTCTTCCTGTCCCTATCCCTATTAATGGTCTGGGTATCAACTATAGAGGTGGATTAGCTTGGTCACCAGATGGTAAAACAATTCTGGTTCAATACTTTGATGGGCAGCACGTAGCGCTCTACCAAATTGAGGTTACGGCTCAGTGAATCTTCCTGATGGAGTCCCAATTTAATGAAAAATAAATCCAACATTGCCTTGTTTATTGGTACATTGGCATTACTTTGTTTAATATCAGTAATCCTATCACCGATAATGGTAGGAGCTTCTTTACCGTTATTTTTTTCTCCACCGTCTCAAATTACCTTGACGATGCACGTCTTAAACAGTGATGGGTCAGTAGCATTTGGTCGGCCACTATGCCAACTAAACGATAACCGATTTGGATGTACCTTTAATTCCAGTAAACTTTATCCCTTCAGTTCCAGTAATATCACTATCGGTATAGAGGGTCACACTGTAAACAACGTTCAACAAGGTTACTTGCATAATGTTGTGCCGCAGGAATTAGGCCCTAGTCACGCTGCTTCATCAGTACGAGCCCAAGCTATTGCTGCGCGAACCTATGCCTATTGGCAGATACAGACCTACGGCACAATGAATAACTCCACCGAACGTCAGGCATATATTCCCTATCGGTATGACGACCTTCCGAGCTGGGGCAAAACAATTATTGACCAGGCCGTAGCTGGAAATCCTTACATGAGCTTACCAAATGATAGCGGGAATAATCCCATTGCTGCCTTTTTTACCAGTGACAACGATCTTTGGACAGCACAAAGTACCACCTATGGATACCTGAAGAGTATTTATGATCCTATTAGTGGGACTGAAGGGCACGATATAGGTCACCAATTGGGGGGAATGGGCCAAATGGCTGCCGGACGATGGGGTGCAGGTCGAACCAATGAATACCCAAATGGCGGGTCACGTTGGAGTGTACGTTGGGACACCCCGGAGCAAATTCTGGCTCATTATTACACCGGCATCAGCTTTATCAACCTCAATTCCAACCTGTCCAATGATTACCGTCTTAACATTCTGGATGTGGAAGGATTGCCGGAGCAATTAACCTTAAGTCCAGGCGAGTCAGCCCCACCGCGTAATGTGGTGATGCAAAACACCGGACCATTCAACTGGAACGTGCTGTGGGCATCATCCGGTAGTTCAGCTTGTCAATCAGGAAATCCCCCCACTCGTTTGAGCTACCATCTTTACACTTCTGATAACAGCACGTTGGCTTGCCGGGCAGGTCAAGGAGTCAACTCGCCGTGTTTTGGTATTGAGCGATATGCGCTATGTCGCAGTGACAGCAATCTTGTTGAATCCGGGGTGACACTTGGCGTACCCAATGTACGCATCCGAATTCCATCGGAAGTCCCGCCCGGCACATATAACTTGCGTTTTGATCTGGAAGTTGTGGGTACGGAGTGGGCCAGCGGGCTACCCTATGCCAATCATTGGCCGACCCAAGATATTCAAATAATCGTTGAAGACCCCGGCGGAACCGGGGGCGAGGAACCATCGGCCAATATTAACCATCCCCCTGCTGTGTTTACCACGGAAGATTGGCTCAATAACGGGCAGAGATTTGGGTTGAGTTGGGTGCCGGTGAATGGGGCCAATTACTTTGATTTCCGGTATCGCAGCCGGGAATTCTTCAGCGCCCTTGATTGGGATGATGTTGGCTGGACAGCGCAGCTAAACAATATTCCCTACACCAGCGTTTATGATGACAATATCACTTGCTATAACAATAAAGACCGGCGGGAATATCAATTTCAGGTACGGGGGCAGATTGGTTCGAGTGGCGATGAAGGCCCGTGGAAAACAACCTACAGTAACTTGAGAATATTTCCCTTCTTGTCTATCAACAATGTTGCCTACGGATATGCAGTTTTCTTTGAGCTAGACTCACCAACTACAACCCATAACGGCAATCTGTATGTGACCAATGCCGGAGGCGGCACCTTGCAGTGGCAAGCCACCGATAATAGAAGTTGGATTGATCTATCGTCAACAGCGGGCACAAATGATGGGACAGTGACCTTGACAATTACCAAACCTGGTGGACTGGGCATCTATAATGGTCAAATCACCTTTACCGTTACAGACTCAGACCCCGCGGCTTGTAATAGTCAGATCACTATTCCGGTCACGGTCTTTGTTCTGGAACAAGTTGAGAAAATGTACTTCCCGATTATCTTGAAGAACGCCAATCCGTAAAACGGACGAAAGAAAAAAGATGAGCAAAAACGAAGAAAGAACACACAGATTTGGGAAATTGCTATCCTTTCCGGCCAGGGTGATTGAGTTGCTCGTTCTGGGTATTCTGGTCATTGCCAGTTTTATGGTGGTGACAGGATGGAGTGAAAAACCGATAGCGACCGGCAGCGCCCGGTTTGACTCACCGCCGCCTATTCCAACGCCATCGCCAACCCCCGGCGTATTTCTGGTAAAACAAACCCCAACCCCTCGTCCAACGCCGGTGCTTGAGCTAACCTTCAGCACCTTCACAATGATGGGAGAAGTGGGACAAATCAGTGATATTACCGATACGCCCCAAAGAATATTCTTCAGTCACAATTACGCCAACCCGGTAGTGTTTGCCCAACCCGCTTCGTACAATGAAAGTGATACAGCCGTTGTTCGTATCACCCACGTTCAACCCGATAGTTTTATTCTGTACATCCACGAAGCCCCCAATAAGGATGGTACTCATACCACAGAAACAATCAACTATCTGGTTCTGGAAGCTGGACAATGGGAGTTGCCGGATGGTATAACACTTGAAGTAGGGCTTGTGGATACCGCCGCTACGGTGGGCAAACAGATCAGTAATCAATGGGAGTCAATTAACTTTGGCAGTACCTTCTCGACAGCCCCCGTCGTTATCAGTCAAGTACAGGGTGAGAATGATTCCCATTGGGTCAAAACCCGCCAGCGAAATACAACAACCAGCGGGTTCAATATGGCGATGGAAGAAGAAGAGAGCAAGACAACACCCCACGGTACAGAGACAGTAGGTTGGCTGGCCGTTGAGCCGGGACAAGGAACTTGGGACGGGCATAACTACGAATTTGCTCAGACTGCCAACTCGGTGACGCACACTTGGTATCAGGTCACATTTGGTCAAAGTTTTACTCAGTCGCCTCATATTGTTGCCGCAATGGGCACATATGACGGTGGCGACAATGCCCATTTGAGATACACCAACCCGGCTGCAACTGGTGTTCAAGTGATGGTTGAAGAAGATACCGCGCTGGATTCGGAGACAGGTCATACCACTGAGGTGGTTCACTACTTGGCAATTGAGGGAGATGGAACTCTCACGGCAAGCCCTCAATAGAAAATCTTGGATACCGAAGTAGACTTCCCGGCGCACCATTGCTCCCGGCTTATAGCGGCAAACCGCGCCGCTAACGCCGCTCCCAATCGTGCGCCGGAGCGACGGTTTGACTCTCTTAACTGACCAAAATTCGCAAAAAAGAGGAGCCCGGATGGTGATGGACTCCTCTTTTTTTTCGACCTTTATTAGTCTATTTCTTGGTCATCCATTATTAATTGGCCAGAGGTCATACTATTTGTGATAAGGTAGTGGGTTAAGCTTCACCCCCCTCCTCTGGCGCATCGGCAATAGCCGTACCAGTGGTTTCTCCATCTGTCGTATCCGGCTCCGGACAGTAGCCCGGTGGTAAGACTTCATTCTCCACCGGTCGTCCCCAATCGCAGTCTTCGCAACGAACAACTGTTTCCTGTCCGTCCTCACCTTCGAATTCATCCTGGGCAAGAGGGCCACCGCACTCGGGGCAGTAATAGGCGCGATAGTCACATGTATCGCAGAAATGTACCGTGACCATCATTCCATGCAGCCTGTCGTCTCCGGCCACGATCTGGCCCTCCCCACATTCCGGGCAAACCTGACGGGTGAGAACCTCGTCATCAAGCGGCGGCGGAATCTGGGCTTGCTGCAGGGCAGCAGAAACGGCGGGAACATTGACCGTTTCTCCATGAGAAATAGGGTTGCTTTGCGTCACCCCGGTCAGGATGTTGGTATATGTGGCGTGGATGTCAAGGTTGCGCTCTCGCAGCAGCCGAGACAGATATATGCCAATCCAGGTGGCCATGGTCCGGTTGATCATCGCGCTCTGGTTGCCCAGGGCGGTCAGTTCCGCGCAACTCAGGTTGCCGGAGTCTTCTGCCGGGCGAGGCGTATTGAGCCGTTCCCGATCCATCACCAGAGTAGGTTCCTGGATATGCGGAAACGGAAGCTGCATGCAATATCCCATGGGAGATAACTGCGGCTGCGCTTTCAGGCTGTTGCCGATGACGACCTGCCCGCTCCACAATTCATTGCCGGCGTCCAGCCACCAATACTGGCGGCGGGAGTCATAGCGGGGCTGGTTCAGAATGCCGGTCAGGGCATCAGCAATGTCGCGCCGGGCGCAATAGTTGTCTACCGCGCCGATCACGATGGTGATGGTTCCCCCGCGATGGAACGTTTGCGGGGCGCAGCGTTCCAGCAACGCCTGGCTGAACGGTTCGACAAAGTATTTGATCTCAAGGCCCAACGCCGCGCTATAACGCCAGGCCAGGGTAAAAGCTTTGGCCAGTCCAATTTCTGCGGGACAAAAATTCTGCCGGATCAAATTCTTGGCTTCAACTTTATCAGGATCGACAAAGGTCAGCCGGGTGTCTACACCCTGGTCCAGACTCCAGCGGGTGAATTCGGCCAGAATATGCGACGCCCAGGAACCTGTACCGCCGCAACCAACCAGGACCAGCGAGACAGACTCAGGCGCGCCGGGGTTGACCGGGTATCGCTGCCGGCCCATCGAGATATCCAAAACCCTGGGCGTTGGTTTGCGAGACCGGATCACGATCTGTTCGGCCAGGGGATAGATCCACTCTAAAAATTTATGGGCATAAAGGCGCAAGGTGCTGCTTTTACGGATCATCGTTGTTAGGGTCATCATATTTGTCTCCTGAATAGATTTTTGACTGCCGTCAGATATGACGGGGCGTCGCCCTGGTGATAGACGCTGACGCCGGCATCCAGATAGGCCGGTTCCAGCGGGGCAATATCTCCGTCAAACAGCACTGCCGGAGGGATGTTGTAAATCCAGTGCCCAAATAACCCCAACCGGATGACAATCCGGGGATGGGGTTGGTCCAGGCAGCCAATGACGGCATAGAACCGCCCACCTAATTCGTCCCGATCATCGGTGGGAGAAAAGTAGGCGTTCATCGTGTTATGGCTGTGGAGATCCAAAGCGATGTTACCCGGGTCTGTTTCTTTGTAGCCGATCCAGACCCGGTTCCGGTCTTGTTGAGGGTAGGTCAGGGTCCATTTGTTGGTCGTTGCATCGTGGCGAAAATGATACATCAGTTCTGCGTCCAGGCTGCGTTGAGCGTGTTCAACCACCTGGTGCAGCAGGTTGACCGGGATGCGGGGTACTTTCAGCCGCAGTTCTTGCACGGGATATTTCTGCAAGTGCAGGCCGGTCAGGGTCTCGGAGATGGGGGCCAGCAAGGTGTCGGCTGAGGCCCAGCGGGTCTCGACTCTTTTGATGATGCCTTGTTGGCAAATAACGTAGTCGTACAAATGTTTGGGTCGGGGGATAGGATAGCCCAGGTAGAGATAAAGCGGGATCAGGTTGAGCGTATCGCTGTTAGCCATCGATCAACCTCCCCAGAGTAAGATTAGCCGGTACCAGGTCTTCTATCGGGTACGCCTCCGCTTCCTCTTCGGCCAGAACGCGCCACCGGTTCAAGATGTTGTCCGGGTACTCGTGGCTCTTGCCCTGGCTCAAATCCTGGTTGAAGCGACTTTCAAAAAATACTTCCGCCGCGTGCCAGATCGTCGCAGTATCAGCTCGCGGGAAGGGGGCATTGCCGCGACAAACACCCTCGGGATGAACGTTGGGGCAAGGCGCGTGGAAGACAGGGATGTTGGGAGAGGTGGGGTCGTCTTTGAGCGCCCACACGGCGTAGCTGTAATCCTGCCCGATAAAGACGAGGCCCGGCAAAGGAACGCGCCAGGCCTGTTGTTCGTTGCGGACAGAAACGGTGTGTATCTGAGGGGCGATGTAAATGCCGATCCGCCGGGATTGCTGATGCCCCCAGAATAGGGTATTCGGTGGCAGCAAACCGGTATTGATAGGAAAATCACTCAGGGCGGCGGCCAGAGCCATCGGGTCAACCACATATTGAGAGGTCGGTTCGCCCCGGTCAAAGGTGGTCAGTACCGGAAAGTGGCGGTACATCTCGATCCGCAGCAGCAGATCCGTATAATCCTCGTTCTGCCACTGCATCGCCGGGAAAATGAGGTCGGTAATCGCTCCCGACGTGTCTGTTTGTTCGTCGGGCAACGGTTGGCGTTGCGTATTATTATTCATAGTTGTATCTCCTTCAAATCTAGATAGTTATCAGCGGTCAGTTTTTGCTTTTGCCTGAAATAGAACTACCAGTCCATCTCATCTGAGTACTTACCCTCCATCAGAAATTGGGCCAGAATTGTCAATCGAGCGCTGTCGGCCTCGTACCACTGCATCAGGCGATGGAAGGCCTTTATGACGCCTTGTGCGCGTTGCCAGGCGTAACGGACGTCTTTGGCCTCATCCCACGAGAACCACGGACCGTCCTTATGCGGATCAAACGACCTGTCCAGAATGGGATTGAGAGTTTCGTGGCAGGCCCAACGCACCAATTCAGGCAGCCACTTGACCGGTTCGGGATACCGGCCGGTGTTCGCTTCTATCTCGTCCAGGAGCGCCTTTGCTCTTTGGCGGTTGGCCTCCCCCCATACATCGTCAAATTCTTCGTCGTACAACTCGATTTCCGTCAGCAACCGGGCAGAAATGGTGCCGGTGTCGCACTTGCGCGCGAACAACGCGTGAAACAACTCCATCGGGGGAAACTCGTAGATGGTTTCCTTGCAATTAAAGCCGTACATGTTCAAGGGGATGTAATCGAGGAAGACAGCCAGGTGAGCACCCTGATTGTAGCGGTCTTTTTCGCCGCCGCCCCGCCACCAGGCCCAGGCGTCATTGAGAGCGGGCCAGTTGATCTCGAACCACTCATAATGCTCCACCAGGCTCAGGAGGCTGCCCAGCACTTGCCACCACCCCACCACGGCGGGATCAGTATCCAGGTTCGGATTATCCGGATCCGGGTGGGAAGGCGGGAATACCTGCGTGTTGACGTGTCGCAATTGTCCGAAGCGTTCTGCAACGGGAACCTCCGGAAAGAGTTGTTGGTGGCGGGTTAACGCCTTCTCCAAACGGTGATATCCCAGCAGATATTTGCGCAGGGCGCGAGGGTGGACAGGTCGCCATTTTCTGAGCGGCGCCCAGGGTAAAACGCGCCGGGCGATAACGTTGCCTAAAATCCCAGCGGCACCCGGGGGCAGGCCAGGGGTTGGAGTTGGATACATGCTTGCAAGCTCCTTTCATAATGGGCCTCAAAGGCATCGAGCTGCACGAGGGCGCTCTGTAACCTGGGGCCAAGTTTCATCACTGTTTCCACATCAAATGTCTGGGAGGCGGCGAGTGAGCGAGCGAGAGGAATGGCATCGAGTGCAGTGGGCGCGACCGGCCGAAGACAAGCGGCCAGTTGCCGGGTGAGTTGGGCAGTTTTGTTGGGGTCAGTCATCCGTCAAGTGTCCCTTCTCGCCGCTCACCTTAACGAAGGTGATTTCCTCCGTACCATTGGGCGTTAATCTGGAGGTCCAGGTGGCGTGGGTTAATTCAGGATACGTTTGGGCAAAGGAATCACGTATCTGGATGATGGTGTACTCCGGCCCTGGGTCACCCCAAACCTGGCCGTTCACAATAAACACCCGCTGCGTAGGGCCATGGTTTGGGGGAGAGGAGGATTGAGCCGGTTGTTGCTGCCGGGGCGGAAAGCCGGTTGTTTGTTCGTCAAAAAAGGAGGCTTGTTGCCCCTTTTCCCCGGTCACCTTGACAAACTCGATCAACACCGAGCCGTCAGACTGCGGAGTTTCGGTCCAGGTTGCATTTGCCAATTCCGGATACGTTTGGGCCAGCAGGTTACGCACCCTCTCGATGGGCCAATCCGTTGGCGATCCTGCCCCAGGGTCCTGATACGTCTGGCCTTGATACATAAACACCCGCTGCGTATTTATTCTGGAGACAGGTGGCGGCGGGTCGGCCGGAGGCGGGGGTGTTGCGCCGGACCCCAGTTGAGGCAGCGGGGTTTGCGGTGGTGGGGTATTGCTGTCTGAGGCTGCATTTGGCGGTAAAATAATTGTCGATTGCGACATGGTTGTTGCTCCTTTTTTCTATTCAGTGATTCCATAAATTTTATTGGGTCAAAAATAATGGCTGCCCCAATTTTCGAAGGCTGGAAGATTGGGCGTCGCCAGCCTTCCAGCCTCCTATTTTGGGGCAGCCGTTCAAAACGAAAAATTGTTCATCACTCACAATTGCGGTAGGCGCGGCTGAAGCGGCGGGAGGTATGCCTTCTTTTGACAATAGAAGGCATACAAATCTCCTCGTGGGTCGGCCAACGGGCCAAGGGTGCGGATATGTTCGGCGCGCGTCTCAAACCATTCCCGCAGCGGGTGTGACATCCGTCGCATGAAGAACTCCATCCCCAGGAAAATTGCCTGTCCGGCAGGACGAAGCGCCCGGATACACAGTTCAAAAAAGATATACTCGGACCGGTTGGCCCTGCCGGCGCACATTATCCGGCTGGGATGCAACCCCCGCTCTGTACCAAGCGGTGGGTGGCATAAGACCAGGTCGTACTGCTCCTCTATGACGGCAAGATGAGGAAAGGGGGTCAGGTTATACCATACCACCCAGGGAAACAGCCCCCTGCCCACAATCGTACATTCCTCATCGATTTCGTACGCATCGACCAACGCGGTATCCCGGACGACCAGTAAAGGCCAGATCAAATGGCCAATACCGGCGCCCGGAATAAGGACGCGGAGGGGTTGGTTGAAATTGAATCTGAGTTCCTCCAGGATACGGGTAGCCGTAGCGAGAGGGGTGAAGTACTGGCTCAAACCGTAAGCATTGGGCGGGGCATAGGTTTCGAGGGCTTGCGGCAGGGTCATATCCGGTACCGGCTCCGGCGATAGGTTCCCCGGCAGGGGAAACTCCGTAGATGTGGCGTGTCGACAGGTACGCAACCAGACTATGATCCGGGCGTTCTGTTGTTGTTGCGCCGGTGTGAGTGCCGATTTCATCGGTGTCGATTTCATTGTGGGCCTCCTGAACGAGACTGGAAGTTTAACCTGTTTTCAATCTCCAACTTACATTGCGGGAGCAGTCGTGTTGGCGCTTTGCCGGGCCGGGATTTTTTCTGTCTGCACAACGACCGGAAAGGGAACTTGAGCGGTGGCCGGTTTGGGCGGGCGAAAGGATGATCTGGTACGGGCAGCGGTCCCGATGCCCAGAACGAAAGAACGAAACCCAGGGCGAGTGAAGTACAGGTAGGCCAGGACAATGCCCGCTGCCAATGCAATTGCGGACGCAATTGTTACCCAGACGAGTAACTTTCGATTGACCTTGGCCCAGACAGTAATCCGGTTCTTGGCCCCGGCCGCAACTGTCCATAATTGTCGAACCGGGATCAGGACAAAATCTTTTGCTTTCGTAATTACCCGTCTGGCGGGAGTGACGGCAAAGCCGCCGATAATTGTACGGAAGACGGATTGGGGGTTTGTTTTTACAGCAGTCATAATAAAAATCTCCTTGTTTTCGCTAATAATTTATGGATGTTAAATTTATATTTGTACGATGTAAGTTGGTGTTAGAAATTGTTTGGTGGGTAGCTACCCGGCACGTACCTCCTTTTCTGATGAGCTACAGCAAATAAAAAAGCCCGCATTTAGGTGCGGACTTTTTGTCAATTTGGTTGTGGTTAATTCAACGTCTGGGAAGAATACAAAAACGCACTACAGTCAAAAATATCTGTAGTGCGTTGGGGTTTGGGGGTGTTGCTTGTCAGTGAGAGCATCGAACGACTTTTCGATACGCCCAAATGTACCTGGCTACAACCGGCGTGGCAGCGGCAAACACAACCCCAAGTGTGGTGAGGTTAAATATTGAGGTTAATGGGCTGGATTGCCGACTTGGAGTGTCCGGGGTACTGCCGATATTGCCATCGAGTTCGGGATTGATGAACCGCAAAACCTCTGTGGGGCAGATAACAATGGTTGAGGGATCGCCGTCTTTAACCGCTTGCAACTCCGCATTGGCCGCGGTACTGGCTTGCTGCCAGAGGTTGTGGTACCGCCGTCGTTTTTCAGGGGTACAAAAAGTGGCGACATTATACTCTTTCTGTCGTCGCGAGTGGTTACCGTCGTCATTGTTACTATTGGCATGGGGCTGGTAGTTGTTCATTGGGGTTGCACCTCGTTAAAGAGGGTCATTTGCGGGCCGTTAACCTGCAAGGCGAAGAACGGCATGATTTGCTGGAACGAAGGTTCGGGTAACTGGCGTTCCAGAGCAATGGCGAGGCAATAGCGCAGCAGGCTGCGGGTGTTAGCGGTAATACGGTAATCCTCTGCCGGCAATGACTGGACATTGTTGCGTTGGGCAAATTCAAACCACATCAAGACTATGTTTTGATGGTTTCGTTCAAGGTCATTCAATACCGTTGTGATAGGTTCATACACCTGCGCGGCCCGTTGGCACATAGCCAACTTCAGGTCGCGGCAAGGCGCTTGTAACCAATCGTCGCTCGGAAATTCAGCGCTGCAACGATCCCCACCGAATTGTTGCAGGAAAGCCCTGCATGCTTGCAGACCGTAATCGAAGTAAGTCTGCCAAAAAAATTGGCGGTTGCTGTGCGCGATGAATTTACAGTGAGAGACTATGAATTGGTACAGGCCCATCGTAAAGGCGTGATACTCAAATCCGGATTGGATGAAATAGTCCCAATCCAGGTAGATTTGAGCTTTCTGGCTGCCATCTAACACTTCTTCATTGGTGAAGTATGGCGTTTGGGCAGGGGGGAAATTGATGCTTGTCATGATAACCTCCTTATGTTTGGGTAACTACAAATATTGAAATTGTGATTAATGAAAAATAGAAGACAGATCAAAAGAGGAAAAATATTGCGTTGTGTTGGAGATATGTGGGTAAAATATTGAAAAGTGGTTTTATGGGGAATTTGTATGATTATGTCTAATTATACCACATCCGGGCACAGCTTATCAAGCCGGTTTAGGGAAGTTTTGGCTGAAAATAGCCTGAATCGAAGAAACTCTTGTGCTGAACAACAATATGTTGAAATAGCCGGCAACTTTAATCGAGATCGGGTCGCCACCAGGCTTCAACGGTTAAATCCTCAACTTCTTTTATGCGTTCAAAATCACTGTCGGCTGATACAATGGTCAACCCATATCGTTTGGCAATAGCGGCAATCCACAGGTCATTGTCCGAGAAGCCGAGTTTCTCAACTTTGGCTTTCCGCTGCTTCGCTTTTTCCTTTGGGCCAAAATGAGCCAGGATTGCCGCCTTGATCTGGCCATAAATATCAGCCACCTGGCTATCCACCGGATAAACTCTGATATTTTTGAGAAAAGTCTCCACATTGCGCCGGTTTTCAGCCCGTCGGTCTGATCTCCAGGCCATAAACATCAATTCGCCTTGTACAATCACACACGTCGCCACCAAAGTATTATCTACGGTGGTCAGCTTTTGCGTCAACTGGGGATGCCCCTGTAGCAACCGGCTGCAATGGTTAGTATCCAATAAGTACATCTAGAATACCGCCTCAGTTCGACTGGCGTAGACCTCCTCTAAACATTGTTCCAGATCATCTCCAGCCCACGTCCCGGCAAACGCCAAAAGATCATCACTCTGCTGTTTATCCTCTAGCTCAGACAATCTGGCCACTACCTCTTCCCAGGCTATAAGATCAAGCAAAACGGCTCTTTTACGACCCTGGTCATCAACGACAAACTGGGCCGACGTAATCAAATCGGTTACGGTCATTTCGACTTGCTCCTTTCTTACTTCACCCCATTATTATACTACAGTCTCAGCCGAAAATAAAACATGCCAAGAGAATGAGTTCAGGATTCCCACCTGTCGTACAACAGCGTAGCCAAAAGCTCTGCAAAGTGCAGGGTCGGGTCGAACGGGACCGGAGGGGGGCAACGAACAGAGGTGGCCTTGACGACCATGTGATGATTACGACAGCGGTGATGCCGGTAGGTAGCCAGGGTACCGACAACTTGGATATAGGTATCAAGGGTCAATTGTTCACCCTGCGACACCTCATGCGGTATCTCTACTTCGGTGGTACTATCCAGATTTTTGATAGTGACCCGGACGTGCCGGGCAGCCGGACGTATCCTGGTGATGTATCCCACAATAGAAATCAAATTAGCCATAGTACCGTATCGTTATAATGAAAAATCAGGAATTAGCAAGTAAATCAACGCTTCTGTAATATCTTCAAGGCAAGTTTGTGGCTCGACGCCACAGCCCGTCCAGTTGTTTTTCATCAGCTCTGTCCCGGTAATATCCCAGGTCGCCGCGCTGCTGGCGGGCCATAGCGCCGGCTTGTTGAACTTCGGCGGGTGTAAATTGCTCAGGAGTACGGGCCCAATCGAAATTTGCCAGGAGTGAAGCCATAGACTGCGCTTGTTTAACGTTGGAGAACGGCCCTCCGATCGGCTCTCCGGCCCGCTCGTAGATGATGAACCACCTGGATGAATTTACCCTGGCTTGTCCCTCCCGCACAGTCACTTCCGGCACGAGAGCCAGACCCGTGTCCCGCCCCAGGCAGCGCACGGAGTACCCCTGGATATTTTCGACCGCTCCCACAGAAACTGATTTAGCTTGCAGGGTGGTCATCCTGGGCGTGTACCGGATGGGCCTATCGCTAAGGATCGCTTCCGGTGTCATCGGCAGCAAAGCGACATTTTCCACTTTGGCCCTATCGGGCGCGCAATTGGGACAATATTGACCTTGATTGAGTTGATACCAGGCCCCGTCCGGACTCTCTTGAACCGAGTTCCCACATTGCGCGCATTGTCCGGTTAATTTGTTGGCCGGCATTGGCTTGACCTGCTCTATCCCACGCAACACCGGTAGAGGTCTGGGCGATGACCGGGGCGACAGCGGTTCGATTTTATCTGTTTTTGCTCGTCTACGTTGGCGCCAAAGCCGGAAGGGTCTGGCAGCCAGCAGCGCGACCGCGCCAAGACAAGTTCCGGCGAAAAAGGCGGCCTTGTTAGCGTTACGAGAAATCCCACACTCAACCGCAGCTATCGTACACCGCTGAACGTTATTTGTGCAAGACACAGATAGCTATTTCCATCAGAAATTGGTACCCTTTCTAAAACCTGTCTTCTGCCACAAATTGCTTTTCCATCGTATCAGCCATTGCAGCCACCGACAAAATAGAAGCAGCCAATTCTTCGGCATCCACGGTTTCGGTAATTTGGGTGTCGTGCATGATCAGATAGTCGTCCCCTTCAACGGTTTCAATAGCCCAGCCGCCATGAAATACGCCGGCATTCTGACGCAGCAGCGCATTGGCCAGCTTTCGCTCCAGCAAGTGCCCGGAGCCTAATTTCAGCGCCGGCGATGAGATGACAACAACGCTGTTGCGGTAAGTGTCGGTTCCCAGCAGGCGGATCCAGACTACTTGCTTACGTTCGCCGGGTAGGTTGCACCGGGTGGCCACCAGGTTTTCTCCCAGAGGCTGTATCCTGAAGCCGCCGGCCCCGGCGAGGGCCGTTATCCAATCGGTAAAATTCATCACGGCGTCGGCTAAAAAAGTGTGGCTCATTTTCTTGACTTCCATCCTGACAGTTTGTCCTGTAAAATCAAATGGTATCAATCAACCGGGTGAGGGTGAGTCGACCTGCGCCACCTCACCTGCGCAATTTCTAGGCTGTGGCGCGCTTCTTTTGAGCCTCTTTCGGCAATAATGACCAGGCCAGCCAGGCAGCCCAGGCGCACAAGGCCCGCAGATATGACGGGTTAGACAGGTCCAGGCCCGCCAAGGGCGTTGTCATGAGCGGGCTGCTCCGCTTGGGCCGGTCTCGCCGGACCGGAACGGCCATAACCACGCCGCGCTTATCGTTGCGCGTCAACAACACCGCCTCGGCGTCATCATTTTCCGGGGTTGCATACACCAGATCGTCCTGCCCCGTCAGCAGTGTGGCCGTGATGCCGTTCACCACGTACATAGCCGCCGGAGTCCCCTTGATCGCTTGGGGGGGCTGCGTTGTGGCGGCCATTAGAGACGCGGTAGGGGCTTTCATTCGACGTAAATAAGCGGCCTCGATTTGCTCCGGCGATACCGGTTCAAAATGCAAGTCCATATCCCCGGCGATCACCTCCGCTAATCTCGTCGCCAGTTCGATATGCTCAAATTCAAGGCGATTGCGGCTGGTGGAAGACATATCGAAACGCCGGATATGCAACCCGCCATCCCAAGTCAACTCGTAAAACGCGTGCCCGGACAGTCTGCTTAAGCCAAGTTGCGGCTGATCCTCCTGGTCGTACATTACCAACGTTCGCGGCCAATCTTCGCCATCCGGCGTTGAAGTCAGGGTGACTGTGTTCGCGCGGTCATCGACTTTTATAACATCGTCATATTTACGCAGAGCGCGGTCGGCAAACGCGGCCCGGGCAAAGTGATCGGGCAGCCGGGCCGCTTTCTTTTTTATGTCTGCCAGCCAGGTGTCATTGTCCTGTTGCAACCACTCTACATAGGTGTCAGCAATATTATGCCAAACCTCCCGGAGAGACCCCTGAAAATCCCGATGTTGACCTTCGCCCTCGAGTCCCAGCCGCCAGGTCGTGTCCCCAATTCGTTGCAATAGGGGTGTGAACAGGTCGACATCCGTGTACTCAAACATACTCAAAAAGTTCATCGGCGTGCCGGTCAGGACCGACTGCTGAAATTCCCGATGTACTTCTAACCACGCCGCCACGATGTCGCCCAGACTTGTCTCTTCGTCGGTCAGGGCAGCCATAGCCTGGGCAATGGTTCGTCCATTGTCACCATGCCGGCCGTAACCATACTCCGGGTCATCGAGACAGCGCTGAAGATGGGCTGTAAGTTCTCCGGAGTCCTGGTAAATCAAAAGCAGACGCAGCGCATGGCGCAGTTCGATATCGAGTTGCTGCATTGCCAAACCCATCCGCTTCTCGATCTTTTTCTCCTCACCAATACCGCCAAAGACCGTATCCATGAGTTCCTTCTGGCGAGCCAGGGTGCGTTCCGGGTCGGCGTCCACCAGTAACATCGGTGGATCCTCGTAATCCAGAAACTCAAATTCAAACTCATCCAGAGCGGGATCATCCTCCGGCAGGATATCTTCGAGGGGCAGAGCTTCAGCCTCGGCTGAGGTCTCAGTCAAAGCTGAGGTTGCAGCTGCCATTTCTTCTTCGGTAAAGAATTGTTGTTGTGTAGCCATTTGGTTTAATTCCTTTCAAATTTGTATGATTTAGACACTTTAATTTCTATGAAACGTGCAGTGTGAAAAAAAGCCGGTCACAGTTCACATTTTACGGTGGCTATGTTGGCGCAAACTTGGTAATTGGGATCTGTCCCGCTTCCACATAACTACCCCACTCGCGCCGGACCTGCTCATTGTCAATCTGTTGCCACATACCGCCACCGGCTGCATCCGGATCAAAGTACAAGACGTCAGCTAATGGCGTGCCATCGGAGGCATTGCTCATCGCCGTGACAACAGCGGGAAATTGTTTGCCGGTGGCCGGGTCTTTGTATTGTCCCGATTGCTGCGGAATCTCTCGCAGAGGGTCCCGACCACGATACGTAACCACTCTGTATTTTCCCCCAAAGGGCGAATTGTTCGCTACGGCCTTTTGGGCCATCCCAAAAAGGTGGTTGGCATATGCCTGGGCTGTGGCATCTTGGGGCCGCTGGGTTGACGAGGGGTAGGTCGTTGCGGTCATGCCGGGGATGCCGGGGATAGGAATAGCCGTCCCTGATGATGCCGTAACCACGGTGGGTGTCTTCCGACCCGCTCCCGGTGTCTTACCTGCCGCCAGAGCGTCATAGTCCACAAAATCAGGGCCGCCTGACGGCACATCCCGTTCGCTTTCGTCCAGCAGATACCAGTTTGCCGCAAAAAATAACCGTTTCGCCGCGCCCAACCCAATTGTGTTTTCTAGTTCGTTGGAACCGCCGATGTACCCGGAGATATTTTCAGCTTTATCGTAACCGGTCACCACATCGATGACCCGTTGAATGGGCAGGTCCCGCGCCTCAGCGTCCTCGCCAATGGCGTTGGTCTGGGAGTTGACCGTAGTGAGCGGCCGGTCAAAAAAGTGTTCACGATAGGGCATGGAGTATGACCGAATTTGGGTAACCGTTCTGGGCACTCCCTTAACGTCAAACGTGAAGCTCTGGGCATGCCAGGTGGTGCCGCGATCATGGAAATAGTATCCGGTGGCGTTCAATAATCTATTACCGGTCATCCGGCTGAGCGCGCGAGCCTTGGGCTGAACAAGCGGGCTTTCCCGCACGATGATATTGCGCCACTTGGCTACCGGTTGGCCCCGTACGGCCATCCGCATCCCAAAGGTGGCCAGGGCGCCGGTGGCCCGCTCGCTAAGATGCACGGCCGCGATCATGCCCAAAAATGTCAGGGTGGGGCGAGTGCCTTTCCCCAGGCCGGTTATGCCAAAATTACGGCCAACCTCTTCAATTATTCTGGCCGGTATCTGGTCTACACTGCTCAAGTCTTTGTACGTGTCCCAACTACCAATGATATTCAGAACCCGGCTGCCCAATCCCCAAATCCCGTTACGCGCAGCCGCGTCAGAACAACGCTGACCATTTTTGAGACAAGCCATACCTGTATTCCCTTCGCTGATTCACACATTTTTTCTGCATTTTTACGCCTTCCGTGCCAACTCTGCCATCGCTTCCTCCCGGGTCGTGAGCGTATCCGGGTCGTCGTCAATAAAACCCTCCTGGTACATGGTGCGCCAAAAAGGCAGAGATTCTTCGCCGGGATGGTCCGGCGTGATTTCGTATCCGGCTTCTTTTAACTGCCTCAATAAGGCTCTGGACGCGCCGGGGCGCAGTTCGCTTGGGGTAAGATCGAGAATTTGCACCCGGTCACCATCAATCTGCCAATCCAGGTCTTCAAATTGAGGGGTCGCCTGATCCAGAATCTCTTTCGCCCCGGCTGTTGATCTGGCCGGCCCTCCCCACATCCGGGGCAGGCGCCACTGCACCTTTTTTTTCGGCCAGGCCCTGGCTACAACCTTCTCCGGGTCAAACGTATCTTTATCCACTTGAATTGATACAATTCTATCCATACGCAGGCGTCGAACCTTTTGTTCCTGTTCAGAGTAACCCAGCAAGAAATGATTTTTCTTGTATTTTTTCTGTCCCCGTTTAACATCCAGCGGCGCCAGGGTGTATCTTTTTTTGCCTTTGGCGGTGCGATAGTCAACCTGAATTTGGCGTTTCTGCCTGATGGCCTCGGATACCAGCCGCGTCTTCTGGCCGGTACTCAACCGGGCACCTCTACCGCTTCTCCGGTTGGCCTGCTGTTCGGTGCCACCCCCCGGCTGTCTCGAAATCCCCTTGATGTCAGCCCCCGTCATAATCCACCAGGCTCCGTCGGGAGTAGAGACAATCCGGGATGGGCCGGTAATCTCGATTGTTTGTCCTACCAGCGGTACCGTCTGGCTACGGGTTTCGCCGTTCTCCCGCAGCGCAATGTATCTACTGCCGGCAGTCCGCGGATCACTGATAATGATCTGCTTATTTTGACCGGCCAATCCGGCCGCCCGATTAGATTGTGCGGATATGCCACTGCTGCCGGCCAATCCGGCCACAGCAGCGGAGTTCGCCTGGCAACTCAAAGTTCCTCCACCTGTTCATTGTCGCATCACCCATTCTTTTTTCCTTTCGATCCCGCCGGCCAATGCAAACCAATCTTGATGAGCTGATGTTTAGGTTCCGCCCATGGGCGCACCAGCGATTCAACCGAACTCACCCCACCCCGAAAACCCGGCACGTCCTCTGCCTTCACTTGGCCTGTCGCCAGACCCACCGCATGTTCGCCCGATACCGGCCGGTCGAAATAATAATGACTGGCCGGCATGGACATACTCTGGAGATGGGTAATCGTCCGTTTTCGACCACTGCCGGGCATCCGCACGGTGATCGTGCCTGAGTGCCAGGTTTTACCATTCGCCTGGAACATCACGCCCTTACTACTGGTAATATTCCTCGCGGTCAACATCGTGTCTTGCCTGTTCACAAGCGGCGTTAAGCTGGAGTTCCAAAGCGGCGTTTTCTGCTGCGCTTTGAACACAAAGAACTTCTTCCGTTCCTGCGTTACTTCTCCTGCGCTCCCCGTTTTGGTTACAGCGCCGGCTGCGGAACCCAGGGCAGCGGTGGTTTTATCCAGCGTTTTTACCGTCAATTGCGCTACGCCAAGAGGCGGGATAGCTTTACCGGCAATCGCGGCGGTGGCTGTTTTTAGAAACGCCTTCTTCCCGCTACTGCTCGGTGCCCCCAGGGCGGCGCCAACAGCGGCCCCGGCGCAAGCCAGGACGGCCTGGGGATCAACTTTTTGCGCCGCTCGAGCCGACGCTTGCGCCGCCTTTTGTCTTGTTTGCGGAGACAACCTGGCTACCACACCGGCTGCCGCCACAGATGCGCCAACCGCCGCCCCAACGGCCCGCTTGCTCTTCTCGTCACTGGTGATATTCATAACCGTGTTGAGCGCCGGGGCGAGTTTTTCTCCTATTTTATCCGCAGCCAGATCTCTCTTAGCGATTCCGGCGTCAACCAACCGGGAGGCCTGGCGCATCCTGGTCATTGTTACCCCGGCCGTGTTACCGGCCCGGCTGCTCAAGGCCGATATCCCCGCCGCAGCCGAGGCTGCTTTGCAGGCCAGTAAATTTCGTTCACAACTCATTCGTATTGACTCCTTCCGGTTTTACCCCCGTTTCTGAATGTGAGTTCCAACGTAACGTCGGAATCTTCGGTTTTTCCATTGTAAGTTCGGAAAAAGTTCACGTTTTATGTCAAAAAGTGCTAACAAAAATGATATTTTGTCGCCGATAAGTCTAGAAAAAAGCCGGTTTCCAATGTAAGTTCGGAAAAAGTTCACATTCTGTACTTTTAAAATTTCTAACGTAACCACGGAATATTTCATTATAACTTCGGAAAAAGTTCACATTTGGTAAGTCAAGCACTGAATACGGAGCCTTTCCCAGAGCTTGACCGGAATATTATGGCTATAAGATCCGCTACAGTTGGATTTTTTCCGGAGATACATTGGAATCTCCAATCTTGAAGGGACTGAATCAACTCGATTTTAGGCGATTTGGACTTTTTCCAGAGTTACGCTGGAATCGGGTCTTTTTTCCGGAGTTACGCTAGAATATTCCGATTTTTGCCTCAAAAAACATTAGGTCCGTTTTAGCCATATTTTTCTTTTACCTACTATATCTTGGGGTGCTTTGGCAAGTACCCCCCATATATTGGGCTTAAATGTGGATTTACTCGTTCTCCGGGTTTTCATTCCAGTCCGGAGTTACGTTGGAACTCACACTGAATTCCATGTAAAGCGCCGCGCAATTTACGCGCCTGGCCCTGACGAGGCACCACGGCCTCGATCGTGATCGTCGAAGATGCCCCAGCGGGCCTGGTATAGTGAATGTCGCCCAGTTGGCCGGCCAGAATGTAGGCCGCGTCTCCCCCTCTTCCCTGGCCGGCATGCTGGGCCTCGCTGGATTCCCTGGTGCCCGGCAGCGAGCCAATGATGCGCCTTAACTCGGTTTCGCTGCACTGCCTGCCGGCAAATTGAGCGGATAACGAGCCGGCCATTTCCAGATCGTAGTGCCGGGGCGAATATCCTTTCCCTGACACCTGGCGCTGTCTCTGGTGAGCCGTCTCGAGTTTGGCTTTGCCGCCGGCGCCAGGCCCTAAAACGGGCGAGGTGTCACCCCAAAGAATACCGGATTGGATCATGGCGTGCTTCAGGTGAGACACACTGGGGTGTAACGACTCGATCTCACTGACCTGGCCGGCAAACCCCTCGATGTGTCTGGGCTCGTACTCCGGGCGATCCAGGATAATCCCGGCCGCTTCGTGCTCTGACAGAGGCTTGTCGAAGTAGTAATGCCTGGCCGGAAAGTTCATGCTTTGTAAATGGGTGAGAGTACGGGTTTCCGGCGATTGACCCACCGCAGCCACCACCGTACCCAGATGCCATGTTTTACCCTTGACTTCCATCATCTGCCCGCTGCTGAACTCGACTGACGACCGCGGCCAGCGCATGATGTCCCGGGTATTCAAGGCGGGGGTCACCCCGGACCGCCAGATACGCACGGGGGGTGTTCTGTGATCGAAGAACGTTTCTGTCCGAATGGCTTCGTCTCGCGGCCGCGTTAACCGCGCTACCCCTGTCCCGGCCCCGGTCGATAGCGTTCGGGCGAGCTGGAGGGCGGTTATTGAGTTCAGTATCTTGAGCCGCGTCCGGTTATTATTGGTCACCAGGGCCGCAACCGCTGCCACAGGCGTAAAACTATCGATTGTTTTGGGAGTCTCAAAACTGTCGATTACCTTGACGGCAGCAACGGAAGCCCGGCCAACGCGTCTATTTACGCCATCGAGTGTCCGTCCGGTCTTATCACGCATCCTTACGGCTGTCTGGGCAATAGCAGCCGTAGCCTGACTGCTGACCATACTGATACCGGCTTTGACACCGGCAGTGCGTGAGATCTTTGCAGAATTGTTATTACAGGACAATGGGATAATTCTCCTTCACCCGATTTTTAACAACTTGACAAGCGATTTGATCACATCTTTACCCAACGACCACTTGCGTAATATCATCAAAATCCACCAGCTTCCCACCTCGTTTACGCCGGTCAACCAAAGGCAGGTTGTCCAGTTTCAGGCGATGACGGTAACCCCTGGCGGATAAAACGTCACAGTGCGTGGCCCGTTCAGCAGCGACGGCTGCCGCAGCCACCTTGCCAGTGAACTTGCTGATTTCAAGGCTCTGGACGCCCTGTCCACCCCGGCCCTGGCGGGGAAAATCAACCAGTTTTACCCGTTTGACAAACCCCGCCTGGCTGACGATGATCACTTGAGCCTTGTCGTCCGGCTCAACAACCGTTCCGGCCACCAGGTTGTCTCCCTGACGTAATTTAATGCCGGTCACGCCTCGCGCCGCCGGCGTAGCCTGCGGGTTGACGTTGCCCCCGGTAAAACGAATGGCCTTGCCTCCGGCTGTAAAAAAGAGGACCTCGGCCTGGTCACTGCCGATAGCGGCAAATAGAACTTCATCCGGCTCGTTCAAACCGATCATCCCGGCCCAGGTTGCTTCGCCCGATGGCAGGTCTTCAACCCTGGTGCGCTTGATATTGCCCGTTCGCGTACCGATGAGCAGGTAATGCCCCGGCGCCACCACGCCGCCGCCAACCAGGGTCTCGCCCTTAGCCAACCCCAGCTCGACAAAGCCGGCTTTATCAGGTACCAGACCCACCGCCGCTTTCCAGACCCGCCCGCGATTGGAGACCAGGCAGACCGTGTCCTCCGCTCCGGTTCTGAGCTGAAACAGGTGCGCCTCCACGGCCCGGGACGATACGCCGGGGTTGACTTTGTAAGCGTAGTGATCGGCCGGACTGCGCAAGATGCCGTGGGTGGTTATGGCCACCACTTGCGGCCCCTCCGGTTTCACCAACTCGGCTTCAGTAGTCACGCCGATCCCTGCCGCTTGTTGCTCTTCATCCACAATGATCGTGCGGCGCGGCGTGGCAAACGTTTTTTTGACCGCCATTGTCTCCTCGATGATAACCGCGAGACGTTTGGCCTCAGCAGCCAGCAGCCCTTGCAGGTATTTGATGCGCTGCCGCAGTTCTTTGCCTTCCGCTTGCAGTTTCTGGCGTTCCAGGGCCGCCAACCGTCTGAGCTGCATCTCCAGAATGGCCCGCGCCTGGGCCTCGCTGAACTTGAATTGTTTGATGAGATTCGTCAAAGCCGCGCCGGTGCTTTTTGATTTTTTGATGGTCGTTATGACCTCGTCAATCACGTCCAGCGCTTTGAGCAATCCGGCCACGATATGCAGTCTGGCCTCACGTTCGGCCAACTCATACCGGCTGCGCCGCTCGATGACCGTGAGCCGGTGCGCAATGAAGTGAACCAGCATCTCCCGCAACGAGAGCAATTTGGGAACCACTTCCCCCTCTTCCTCGACCAGGGCCAGATTGGTGACGCCAAAGGTCTGCCGCAGTTGGGTGTAAGTCAGCAGCGACTCTAGCACTTGTCCGGGATCGGCCAGTCGCGAGACCTCGATGACCAGGCGCATCCCGGTAAAGTCCGACTCGTCCCGCAAATCGGTTATGCCCTCGATCCGCCCCGCCCGGACCTCGGTGGCAATCCGTTCCAGGACCGTACTTTTCTGGACGGTGTAGGGCAGTTCAGTGACGATAATATCGGCCTTGCCCCCTCGCGTGGCTTCGACCGAGAGACGAGCTTGAGTGACGATACGCCCCCGCCCGGTGCTGTAAGCGGCCCGGATGGTATCTTCAATGCTGTCGCCCTCGCCATTGCACCCCGGTTCGATCCGGTAACGGTAGGCCACGCCCCCGGTGGGAAAATCCGGGCCGGGCACGAAGCGCAATAATTCATCCACCTTGACCCGATCCCGTTTAGCCCAGCGTTTGACCAGGTAGACCAGGGCGTCGCATATCTCGCCCAGGTTGTGCGGCGGAATATTGGTCGCCATGCCTACGGCCACGCCTGAAGAGCCGTTGACCAGCAGGTTGGGCAGTATCGCCGGCAAAATAACCGGCTCTTTGAGCGAACCGTCAAAATTCTCGATCCAATCGACAGCATTCTGCCCGATATCTTGCATCATCGCCTCGGTGACGGGCGCCAGCCGGGCTTCGGTGTAACGCATCGCGGCAGGGGCATCGCCATCGATGGAGCCAAAGTTGCCCTGCCCGTCTACCAGCGGATGGCCCAGCGAGAAATCTTGCGCCATACGCACCATAGCGCCGTACACGGACGAGTCGCCGTGCGGATGATATTTTCCCAACACCTCACCCACCACGCGGGCCGACTTTTTGTGGGGTTTGGTATGGTGCAGCCCCAGGTTGTGCATCGCGTACAAAATACGTCGCTGCACCGGCTTCAGGCCGTCCTCCACCCGGGGCAGAGCGCGGTCGGTAATGGTTTCCACCGCGTAATCAAAATAGGCCTGTTCCAGATCCGCAATGAGCTTGATTGTTTTCACTTGGGTTGGTACCGTCATGTCATTCACCCTTCATCCTTTGCTTCCTCACCGGCCCAGGTATTCATCAGCCACGTCTTGCGCGGGGCAACCGTCGCGCCCATCAAGGTCGTCATAACCTGGCCGGTGTGTTTTGGGTCTTCTACGATCACTCGCAGTATATGTTCGTTCAAAACGCCGTTCCTGTCCACGGCAAAAACAGTTTCCCTGAGTTGCGCCGGGTTCATCTCACCCAGGCCTTTGTAGCGCTGGGTTGTCACCCCTTCCTGGCCCCATTGGGCCAGAATTCTGTCTCGTTCGGCGTCAGCATAGGCATAAACGGCCCCCTTTCCTTTTTTGCTAAGTTGGTACAGTGGCGCCACGGCAATATAGAGTTTTCCGGCCAGCACCAACGGCTTCATATGCCGCCAGAATAGCGTGTGTAACAGCGTACGGATATGCGCCCCATCAACATCGGCGTCGACCAGGATGGCCACCCCGCCGTAGCGCATCGACTCCACCTTGAAATCGGCCCCGATGCCTCCACCAATGGCCGAGACAATGGCTTTGATCTCGACATTGCCCTTGTTTTTCCCGTTGGCGCTGCCCAGCATTTTGGTGATATTGGCCCGTTCGGTGTTGAGGATTTTGCCCCGCATCGGCAGGATGGCGTGGTAGCGCCGGTCCCGGCCTTGCTTGCACGAGCCGCCCGCGCTGTCGCCCTCGACGATGTAGAGCATGGTCTGCTCCACCGGCACGCCCCGAGCGACGTCGGCCAGTTTGCCGGGTAGTTCGTCCACCTCCAGGGCCGACTTGCGCATCACCAGTTTCCGAACGGCCTTCGCCGCCTCACGGCCCCGGGCGGCGGCTTTGGCCTGGCTCACAATGGCCTTGCCGACCGGGAGATTTTTCAACAGATACGCCAGTAAGTTTTCGTAGGTCACCGACGTAGCCGCCCCCTGGGCCTCGGTGGTGGTCAGGGATTCTTTGGTCTGGCTGGAAAATTGGGGCGTTTTGGCCATGGTCACATTGACAATGGCCGTCAAACCCAGCAGTAGATCGTCACCCCTGAGATTGCCGTCCTTGAGCAATTTCTTCTCCCCGCCAAACTGGTTGACCGCTTTGGTCAACCCGGCCTGAAAGCCGGAAATCGCGGTGCCGCCCAGCGGCGTGGGAATAGAGTTGACAAAGCTGTAGATGCTCGTTTCCTCACCGGCGTATTGCATCACCACCTCAACCGTAATTCCACTGCTGCCGTTGCTGCCCTTGAAATGAATGGGCTTGTGCAGCGTCGTTGCCTGGTCCCGATTCAAGGCAGCGATGTAATCGAGCAAACCTCTCCCGGAATGAAAGAGCCGTTTTTTGTGATGTTTTTTTGTCCCGCGCTGGTCGTATAGTTCGATACGAACGCCGGGGTGCAGGTGGGCCACTTGTTCCAGCCGGGTTTCCAGGCGATCAAAGTCCCAGGGAACATACCGGTCGGGCCGGGGCCAATCCATCTCCGGGTCGAACCAGGGCTGGTGAGGGCGAAAGTGAACCAGTGTGCCGGTGCCCAGCCCGGCCTCGGCCTGCACCCGGGTAGTCTTGCCGTTCACCTTCAACCCGGTCAATAAGCCCTTTTTGATAACCTGGCTGGTACCGGCATTGATTTCACCAACAACCTGGCCGCTGCCCGGCTCGATGATGTCTACGCCCGTAACCGGCTGCCCGCCGTTCTCAAAACGCTGCCGGTAGATAACGCCGTTGCGCCGTACCTCCACCACCAGCCATTCGGAGAAAGCGTTGGTGGCCTTGATCCCAATGCCATGCAGGCCACCGGAACCACTGAGGTAGGCATCCTGTTCACCTTGCTCCCGGAACTTGCCGCCGGCGTGCAGCATGGTCAAGACTTCGGTCAAGGCCGACATCTTTTCCCCGGGTTTGTACTCGACCGGGATCCCCCTGGCGTTATCTCCCACGCTGGCCGAACCATCGCCGTGTAAAGTGACCCGAACGCTGCTGCCATGCCCGTTCAGGATTTCGTCCACGGCATTGTCGATCAATTCCATCAAAATATGGTGCAGTCCGTAGACGCTGTTGTTGCCAATGTACATGCCCGGCAGGCGGCGCACCGCCTCCAAACCGGCCAGTCGTTTGATATGTTGCGCGTTATAACTCATTTTCTAACTCCATAGCTAATCAATCGAGATTGCCTTCGTGTCGTCGAGCATGTTAAGGGTAATGAATGGTTCAATCTGGTCAGCCATAAACGAGTGAAACCTGGCTTGCAAGGTGTGCCGGCTGACCATGTATTCAGCGGTTGCTCCTTTTAGATGACTCAGCTTGGCGGTTAGATGGTCGATATTCCGGTGATGTCTTTCCGCCTCAAACTGGGAGAACTCATATAGGTCCACCAGTTCATCGTCCTTCAACGCTGACAAGTCAATATACTTCTGACCTCGATAACGCACCCGGGCCAATTGCCCGAGGATAAATTGAAAATGTTTTTGATCCTGACTGGCCCAATCCATAGGCCGCGGATCGCTGTGACTTACGCCCAGGTCAACGCCGTCCCGGGTTTCCCTGAAGGCGCGAGATACTGCCGCTCCGCCGTAACTGAGTTGTACGGATAATGCTTGTAACTCGTCCGGCGTAAACTTATCGCTCATGGCAATCCGGCGCGGGCCTGTTTTAACCTTATCAGCCGTCGCAAAAAATGACCTCTGTTGGGTCTTCTTTGGTGCGCGCCCGTCCTTTTTTTTCGACATATCTCCTGCCGGCGATTTTTTCTTAACTGCCGCTTTGCCTTGCCTTTTGACCTTTGCTGTTGCCGGAGATTCCTTCCTATCCATTATTCTCCCTGACGATTTAGCCTTCTTGACCCGCCTCCGCTTTTTGGGGAGGCTATGCGGCTGCTTTCTTTTCCCCTCGGGACGAACGGCCGGGGCCGGGGATAGCGGTATAACAGCGGCCGGGGTGACGCCGGCAATGTATCCATTTTTGCTGGCGATACCGGATATTGCGGCGGCTACAGCCGCCTTTTCCACGGCCTGCTCGTTGCTGGTACAACTCAATTCATTTCACCTCGCTGTCAATCGTGCCAAGGTCCAACTCCCAGCCCTCCTTCTGGGCATATCCCGGCGCGCAGGAGGGACAGAATGTCTTAAAGTCCATCCGGTACCAGGCCTGGCCAACGGGGGTGGTAGAGGAAGCAGATTTACACCGGCTACAGTATTTTGGTGTGGTTCGGGAGACGTTAAGAGGTTGGGCCACGCCGATCGTGTTAAAATCTTCGTAACGCGGCGCCCAAACCTGGTCTCGATAAACCTCATACCGCTTCCCAAAACCGTCAACCACAAACAGCACCTCCCCTTCATCGGCCAGAACCCGGCTCACGCCACCCATTGGATCGGCGACCAACTTGCCGGTCAGGTCTCGGGATAGATTCTTGGCCGGGAAAGAAGACTGACCGGGCAGGGGTGCGTCTACAACTGCAGAAGGAGCAGGCGGAGTACTGGCAGGGGTAGGGGGCGCAGCATCCGTGATGGGCGGCGGCACCGGAGCGACCTGCTCGGGCGTGGCCGCTTGTTCCGGCGCCGTCCCGGAAGAAAGCAAGCCGTTGTACAGTAAAATGGTGGACAGGGCGCGTTGTTGATCCTGGGTGGAGACTTTGTCTTTCGGGAGGGTCCAGTCAATCTGCGCCAGAATTTCGGCGATACCTTGGGCGTCCTCCAGGCTCGCGTACGGCTGCGGGCCAAGTGTGGTCCCGCTTGCCAGGTGGGTTAGATACCACCGCGTCTTATCCTCATATACCGTCACGTCACCATTGGGCTGTTCCTCGGTACGCAAGACAGGCGTAATGGCCAGTCCGGTCGGTTTGCCGGACGTGCGGGACAGCAGAAACCCGTTTGCGGGGTAATATACCGGTTTCTGATCCGGGTCCAGGCCCATCTGTATTTTCACCTGACCCGGAGCCATCTTGGTTCTAATCCGATTCTTTAAGGGTAAAATTTCGGGATCGGTGGCGGCAGTAGTGGCAGCTACAGTTGTCGGAGGCGTGGGGACAGGTTGTGGCGGTGCGATCAGGTCGATATTTGCCTCACGCGCTGCTCCGGGCGCGCAGTCCTGGCAGTAAGTACGGCCGTTAATGACGTACCAGCCGCCGCCGGATTTACCTTGCCCGGTTGCCCGGCAAGATACGCAGCGATCCGTTGAACGGATGTCCCTGGTGGGTTTGAGCTGGGTACGAGCTGATAGACGAGGCAGTTGTTTCATTGGGGGAGGCGTCAAGACGGTGTTTCCCCCGCGTCGAACACCACTGTCCCGGTTGAGCCGGCGGCGGTGCAGATATTTTGCCGCCAGAAGACCCACCCCGACCATCATTCCGCTCCCCCCCAACGCTGCTCCCGCATAAAAACCACGTTTGCTGGATAGGTGTGATATGGCCGCAGTAGTGCGGCAGGCGACCCGGGCAATGAAGTTAACATCAGTCGTGCAGCTCATCAGCTTGCCCCCTGTGTCTTGCGGGCGCGGCGATTCTGGTCGACGATCGTTGCGGCTCGCTTCAGATCACTAACGGGCATCCGTTCTTGGTCCCAGCTCTCGATGGCCGCGAGTTGCGTGGCCAGGTTATGGGCGTCGGGCCTGGTCTCAAACGGGCCGTCTACCAGCTTGCCTGTCCGGCTGTGCGTCACCACCCACCCATCCTGGGGCGTACCAGTTTCATCCAGGTGGGGGGTGAGCGATAATCCGGTGTCGCGGCCATCGTCTCGTAGCACCCGGTAGCCACTGGTCGTGGTATCATTACCGTCGTCATTACTGACCGCAATTGACGCCGCCGCTTGCAAATGAGTTTTTTCGACGGGAGTGTTGAGCAGCGGCAGGGGCGCTGGTTTTGCCATTGGCCTGGACGCTGCCGGTGATGAGGCTGGCGCACCCGGTATTGGGATCGGTTTTGAGACTGACCCTGGCGTTGCCGCTGACGAGCCTGGCACACCCGGTATCGGGATTGGTTTTGGAACTGGCCGGGGCGCACCCGGCGACGAAACTGGCGCACCTGGTATCGGGATTGGTTTTAGAGTTGACCGGGGCGCAGGTTGTAGTGGCACGGGGCCTCGGCGGCCTATCCTATCGGTGATTTTGCGCCGATTGGCCACCAGCACCGCCACAAGGCCGGTTACAGACGAGCCGGCAGCAGTCCCGGCCAGGAACGCTTGCCGGCTGGACATTTTCGATATCGCGCCACTAATTGCTGCGCTGGATTTTGCTATTTTTTCACTAACACTGGCGCAACTCATGTGATCAGAACTTGCTCCACTTCTGCTGCTAATTTCAAAGCGTCCATAACGCTTCTTTTCCGCCAAGCAAAAAGGTGAATTTAGTGACTTTTGCGTTCTGGTACAGAACTGGTACAGGATGGCTTAATGGATTTTGCGTCATTTTTTTCCAAAGTTCTCGTTATTTTCTAAAGAATTACGCATGGTATTAATAGATCTCATGATCTGGTACAGGGGTACAGGGTGGACCATAGGATTTATTAATTCGAAATGATTTCAAAAAAGTGTATAAAGTGTTAAAAAAGAAATTTGATACCATGACTTTAAACACAGGTCGGAAGCCCCACCCTGTACCACCCTTGCTCTCTACATCGGCCTGCTGCCGGGTGGGGGCAGCAGGTTGTATCGCGGTTGTCCTGGCTGACCCACCGCCGCCGGGAGCCGTTGTATAACCGGCTCGCTGATCACGATCTCCCCCGGATGAATAACCGTAGTGGCCATCCGGCGGGACAGTTGCCCGTACAGGTGCGCAGCGACCATGGCCACCCAGGTAAAGGTGTAACACACCCCTAACCCAAAACCTATGACTCCAACGAGAGCCACAATCTGAAGCAACCAGACTACCAGAATGGTAACCAGGTAATCACCAAGATTGCGCCGGATGAAGTCGCTAATTTCGCCAAACTGGAATGCAGCTCCAAAGGCGCCCCAACGGGCATAATGGATCAAGGCAGCCGGAAACAAGGCGTTCCCCAGTAGGCTCAAAACAAACTGCACACACCCTAAACATATTCCAACTGCCCCCAATGCTGCTGCTGCTTCCGAGGCCAGGATGGGTGAGACCACGTTAATCCCCAGCGATGCGCCCGACACGATCAATGCCGGCCCGTTGTACACGGTCCAAATCGCCATGATCGGCAACCCCCGGGCAAACAGTCCTCCCAGGTTTCCCTGCCAGCTTGGCAAAGGAGGGTAGTATCTATCGCGCACATTCATCAACGTGTTCAGCATGTAGCCTGCCGGCAAGGCAATCAACCCCAATCCTGCCAGCGCCGGCGACAACAACAATGCCCCGGCCAGGATCGTACCGCCGATGAATAACTTTGTCGGCCATCTGCGGTCATTGAACATAAACATCAAAGCAGAACCAATATCCATCTTTTTCTCCAATTTACCATTTTCGGGGTAAATTCCATTTCACTTGTTTTCCATCCCAAGCCCGGGCTACTATGTCCGGGTCAAATGTTTCATCTAACGATTTCACTTTGGTCACTTTATCGAGTCGCAGACACAAGACACCCTGGCTACTTTCCGAGTATCCCCACATATACCGCCTCTTTTTGGTGTTCGCAGTACGACCGGGCTTGATATCGAGCGGGACAAGCATGTAACGCTGCCGCCCCTTGGGCGAGCGATACTGCACTTGAACTTTCCGTTGCTGTTTGATCGCTTGCCAGAACTGCCTCGCATTTTCGGATATCGCAGCCCGACTAACCGGCGACGGCTCCTGCTCCTCTTTTTTTAGCCTGGCTATCTTCTCGGTGGGGGCTGCGGTCACTGCCCCCTGACGATTACTCCCCGCTGGTTTATGTCCCTGGTCAAATTCCGTTTTGGGCAACACCTCCAACGGCGAACGGGTCTCTATCCACACAACCGGCCGCCCGTCTTTCCCCGCGATTGAAACCACCATGGATGGACCGGCAATATCGACCCCATATCCGGGTATTTGTTTACCCCGGGCCAAGATGGTTAAAGGTGCAGCTTCACTGAAGGGCATATCCGTGCGAATATAAATTTGTTTGCGCCGGCCTGCCCCCAGCACGTAGCCGGTCCGGCTGGACTCAGGCGTAATACCATTCTGTCCAGCAGTCTGAGTGACCTTCGATGAATTAGTAGCGCATGCCAAGACTTTTATCCAGCCCCCTCTAACTACCAACTAAAATGCTCTCAAATCTACTAACAAAAAACGGGCGGCGAAAGACAGTCGTTTTGGACTATCTCTCACCGCCCGTGCCCCAAATTTGGGGAGAACAAAAAAACAGGCAACGATGGACAACCATGATAGGTTATCTGCCGTTGCCTGTTCTTTGTAGGGAATAGTTTAGCAGAAGATTCGGGCTATGTCAAAATTTGGAAATAGTAGTATCGTAATCTCCATTACGGTTTTTGGGGCGAACTCAGGATAAAATAAGGACAAATAACCGCAAACCAAAGGGCGAGGATTAAAATTCAAATTTATATTAGAAAAGAGAGATCTAAATATTATGAATATCATCGGCGCAATTGTAGCAGGTTTAGGGGGCACCATCATTATCAGCATGGTCATGATGATGGCCCCCAAAATGGGGATGCCCAAAATGGCCATTTGGGAAATGTTGGGGACCATGTTTAGCCCGGATGGTAACGTGGCTTTGGGCTGGATGATGCACCTAATGATGGGCATTATTTTGGGCATCATCTATACGGCGCTGTGGGCGGCCAGCCTCGGCTCAGTGTCAGTGGTTAACGGCCTTGTTTTTGGCATTGTTCACTGGTTGGCCGTTGGGTTGATGATGGGCGGGATGCCTATGATGCACGCCGGCATCAAAGCCGGCACTGTTTCGGCCCCCGGAGTGTTCATGCTCAAAAATGGCGGCATGATGGGTTTTATGGGGGGCTGATGGGACACATTATTTTTGGTGTGGTTGTGGCGCTTGTCTATGGCTTGTTTGGTTAATCCTCCATCCTTCTCATAAAAAATCGGCCAAATTGGATCACCCGCTCTCCAGCCTGACCGATTTTCATTGTTTAAGACTTGACATTCCAGCAGATGGAAGGTATATGCTCATAACATCAGCAAATCAGATGAGATAAGCCGGAAAGGATTAATTTTATGAACAGGCTAAACCCAGCAGACCGGCCGGACGGTAAAAATCTACAAATTGGCCAACTGGCCCAGGCGGCCGGGACTTCAGCCAAAACGATTCGGTTCTACGAAGAGGCAGAACTACTGCCCCCGGCCCAACGGGCCGAAAACGGCTACCGCTTATATGGAGACGAGGACGTGGAGCGGCTGCGTTTTATTCGCCAGGCCCGCACTCTGGATTTTACCCTGGACGACTTAAAAGAGATTCTGGCGCTACGCGACCAGGGTGAAGCTCCCTGTCGTTACGTCATTCAGTTATTACAAAAAAAATCAACGGAAATAGAAGAGCGGATTCGCCAGTTACGAGAATTGCAACAAGAGTTGCAGGGTTTAGTGCAGCAGGCTGCTTATCTACCCGCGGATGATGTTGAAATGAAAGAGTGCGTTTGCCATCTGATCTATAATCGTTGATTCTGGCAAACCCCTTGACATTCCAGCGACTGGAAGGTATACACTGTTTTCGTAAGGCACTTAAAAACTACCCTAAAAGCGAAATGGAGTAAAACTTAATGTCAACAAAACACACACCCTCCCAGATTGAGTTGGAGATTCAGGGGATGACGTGCGACGCATGCGCCCTGCACGTCACCAATGCCCTTAAAGGGGTGACCGGCGTGAAAGAGGCCGTTGTTCCCGGCTGGCAATCCGGCCGGGCCACGCTGGCCGTCGAGTCGGCGGTGAACGAGGCGGCCCTGGTTGAAGCAGTGGGAAAAGCCGGGTATCGGGCGGCGGTGACAACCCACCGCCAGGCCGCCGCGCCGCAGCAACCGGCCGGCAACGGCCCCAAACAAGATTACAACCTCATCGTCATTGGCAGCGGCGGCGGAGGGATGGCCGCGGTTATCAAAGCCGCCGAGTTGGGCTACCGCGCTGCCATTATCGAGGGCGGCCCGATGGGCGGGACTTGCGTGAATATTGGTTGCGTGCCTTCCAAAACCCTCATTCGAGCGGCGGCGGCTTATCACCAGGCCGGGCAGCATCCCTTCAAAGGCATCCGAACCCGCGCCGAGGGGGTAGATTGGGCGGCCTTAATGCAACACAAAGATGAATTGGTCACCGAACTGCGGCAGGCCAAGTACGTTGACGTGCTGGCTTCCTACGGCGATAGTATCACTCTGATCCGGGGCTGGGCCAGGCTGAAGTCTGACCACGAGGTGGCCCTGGACGATGGGCGCGTGTTTACCGCCGGTAAAATTGTGCTGGCCACCGGGGCTAAACCACAAATGTTATCCCTGCCGGGCCTTGAACAGGTGGAGGTTTTGACCAGCACCACCGCGATGGCCCTGACACAACAGCCGGAGTCGCTGCTGGTCATTGGGGGCCGGGCCGTAGCCCTGGAGTTAGGCCAGGCCTTTGCCCGCTTGGGCACGAAAGTGACGCTGCTTCAACGTAGCAGTCGCCTCATCCCTGAACACGAGCCGGAAATCTCCACAGCCCTGGCCGAGACGCTGCGCCAGGAAGGTCTGACCATCCAGACCGGCGTCGAGCTGCTGGCGATTCGGGCGGAGGCCGGGCAGAAAGTGGTCACGGCCATCGTCAATGGTGAAACCGGTGAATTTCGAGCTGAGCAAGTTCTAATGGCCGTGGGCCGCGTCCCCAATACGCAGGATATGGGGCTAGAGGAAATTGGGGTTGAACTGGACGAGCAAGGATTTATCAAGGTGAATGGCCGGTTGGAAACGACCCACCCCAATATTTACGCTGTAGGCGATGTGACCGGCGGCCCTAACCTGGTTTACGTGGCTGCGGCGGCCGGAGGGATGGCCGCCGCCAACGCCCTGGCCGGTGAAGGGCAATCTCTGAACCTGAATATTCTGCCGGAAGTCATCTTCACCGACCCGCAGGTGGCCCGTGCCGGCTTGACTGAAGCCGAAGCTAAGGCCGGCGGGTACGAGGTCAAAACCTCAACCCTGCCCCTGGAATATGTGCCGCGCGCCCTGGCTGCCCGCGACACCCGTGGCCTGATTAAGCTAGTAGCCGACCGCAACAGTGACCTGCTGTTGGGCGCGCACGTACTGGCGGCCGAGGGCGGCGAGATCATCCAGACGGCGGTGCTGACGATGAAGTTTGGTCTGCAATATGGTTTTACGGTGGCCAATCTGCGAGAGATGCTCTTTCCCTATCTGACCCAGGTCGAGGGCCTGAAACTGGCCGCCCAAACCTTTGAAAAAGATGTAGCGCAGTTGAGTTGCTGCGCCAGCTAAGCGAATTATCAAGTTCTCTTGCGGGCCGAACATCTGAATAACTCTGTAATGGTAATTACCGACTTTTTGGCGAGTCGTGTTAAAATTAGATCAGAAAAAC
>CAZTFF010000036.1:6813-52301 GCA_964612485.1 uncultured Caldilineaceae bacterium | reverse complement strand
ATTTTCATTTTCGATTCCTAACGCGGACAAAGCCGCAACCAAAAAGAAATGTGCTGCTGGAAGTTCTTGCTTGTTGTACAAGAATTTCACGGGTTAGGCCCCATAACCGGAGCCACGATGGTATGGCCGTTCTGTTTATCGGAAATTATCTTGCCGTCGTTGAGCGTAACCACCCGTTTGGCGCGTTGGGCTACAATCGGATCGTGCGTGACCATAATAACGGTCAGGCCCTGGCCGTGCAGTTCGTCAAACAGGTTCATCACTTCGGTGCTGGTTTTGCTGTCGAGCGCGCCGGTCGGTTCATCGGCCAGCAGCAGGCTGGGGCGGTTGACCAGAGCGCGAGCAATAGCCACCCGCTGTTGCTGCCCGCCCGATAGTTCGTCGGGGCGGTGGTTGGCCCGGTCGGCCAGGTCCACGCGTTCCAGGGCGGCCAGCGCCGTCTGGCGGCTTTGTTTGCCGGAAATGCCGGCGTAAAAGAGCGGCAGTTCCACCTGGCGGCGGGCGCTGACCCGGGGCAGTAAATTGAACTGCTGAAAAACAAAGCCAATTTCCCGGTTGCGCAGGTCGGCCAGCCGGCTTTTGCTCAATTTACTGGATTCATTGCCGTTGATGCGGTAACTGCCATCGGTGGGCCGGTCGAGAAAGCCGATCATGTTCATCAGCGTGCTTTTGCCCGATCCGCTGGACCCCATCACGGCCAGGTATTCGCCGGCTTGGATGCTCAACGAGACGCCGCGCAGGGCATGAACGTCAATGTCGCCCATCCGGTACACTTTGGTCATTTCGGTGATCCGGATCAGCGATCCGTTTTTGCTTTGGGTGTCAAGTGCCATACAATTGACCTCATTAATGATTAGAGTTGTTCCCATTTATTGAGGATCAACTCTATTATCCTGGCTCATGTATAAAACGAGTGCAGGCATGTCACCACGAGCCGAAGGCAAAGCGGTCTCCGCCTCCAACCAAGGGGATTGTGTCGCCTCGCTTACGGCTTCGTTCGCAATGACATGCACAGATTCTATACATGAGCCATTATCTTTTGATATGGTAATCTGCCTGTCTGAGAATTATCCAAGAAAAACCTGAGAGAACACTGAGAGTTTTTGTTTGCGCAAGGCCATAAAAAGAGGACACGCTTCACCAAGCGTGTCCTCTTGATAATTCATTGATCGTATTCCGGTTTACTGCCGGCCAAAACCGCCGCCGTGCATCCGGCCGCCGGGGAAACCAAAGCCGCCCCGTGGACCGCCGCGGGGGCCAACTTTTTGACGATTTTGCAGTTGATCGGCCTGTTCCTGGGTGATCACACCATCGGCCACAGCCTGCTGCATGGCCTCGGCGTGGGCGGTTTGCAGGTTGGCGCGGAGGGCGGCGGGGTCAAGTCCCTGTTCCCAGGCCAGCACCACCGGCGGTTTGCCTTCATCAAGAGCCGCTTGCAATTCTTCGGTGGAAATGCCTAACGCCTGGGCCAGCAGCGCATCTTGATCAAGATAGTTTACCAACTGCCGGCGAGCCGCCATTAGGTCGGCCTGCTCTTGGCTGATCAATCCCTGCTCAACGGCCTGCTGCAGGGCGACGGCGTCGGCTTGCTCGCGGGCCGCTTGCAATTCTTCTACGGAAATTCCCAGCGCCTCAGCCAGCAGGCTGTCGTAATCGATTTGCCCGCCAAAGCGCCCGCCCCGGCCAAAATTGCCTTGTTGGTTCATAGGGCCAAATTGGCCCGGCCCGTTGAAGCGATTCATTGCCATCCCATCAAACATGGTACCGGGCAGATTTTGGGCCTCGACTGCGGCAGGCCGCAACATCACAAAAGCCGCAATTCCTAAAACCACCAAGCCCAGGGCTATTGCCCCGGCAATACTACCAATTTTTAACCATTTTTTCATTTTTTTGCTCCTTCAATGATAATTGATTTGAACCACGTTACAGCCATCATAGACTACTAACCTGAAAATTCTCCAAGAAAAGACTGAGAAATCGCTAAGAATCAGAAACTCTCAGCGTTTTCTCAGCTTTTGCTCAGTCTCTTCTTAGATGAAGAACCTATTCTAATCATAGACAACAACCGGGCGCTGCGCTATAATCTTTGTGCCCGGAAAAATCAAACATAAGCCGCTGTAAAACTCTGTGTGAAAGCTGAAATCATTTTCAAGGATCAATAATGACCACAATTCTGGTTGCAGACGACGACCCCAAATTGCTAAAAATGGTGCGCCGCACCCTGATCTATGAGGGATTTGACGTGTTGACCGCCACCAATGGGCGCGAGGCGATGAACCAGGTGGAAAGCAAAACACCCGACCTGCTCATTCTCGACTGGCTGATGCCGGAATTGGATGGATTGGCGGTGCTGACCCGGCTGCGCGAGGCCGGCGATGAGATCCCGGTGTTGATGCTGACGGCGCGCGATGCCGTGGAAGACCGCGTGGAGGGGCTGAATCGGGGCGCTGACGATTACCTGGTCAAACCGTTTGCACCTTCCGAACTGTTGGCCCGCTTAAACGCGTTGCTGCGGCGTTACAAGATTACCAGCCAGCAAGAAACACTGACCTATGCTGATTTATCGTTAGACCCCATCACCCGTGAAACGCGGCGCGGGAATCGTTTGTTTGAATTAACACCCAAAGAATTTGAACTACTGCAATATCTCCTGCGCCATCCCCGCCAGGTATTGGTCAGGGATATGATTTTAGAAGAAGTGTGGGGCTATGATTTTGGCGGCGAAGACAACGTGCTGGAAGTTTACATTGGCTATTTACGCAAAAAAACCGAAGCCGGCGGCGAACCGCGCCTGATCCAGACGGTGCGCGGCGTGGGCTACGTGCTGCGGGAAGCGTGAAATGTCTATTCGATTACGGTTGACCCTCGTTTATACCGCCATTCTGGCGCTGCTGCTCTTTGCCATCAGCACGGCTTTGTATTTTTCGCAAAGCCGCGTGATGTCGCGGATGGATCAAAATATCATCCGCAGTGAAGCGCAGCGAATGTTTGAGCTTCCACCGGAAAACTTTCACGGCCCGCCGGGCCAGATGAGGGATGGTCGAGACCGGTTCAAGGGTGTGTTTGTTCAGCAACGAGACTTGAAGGGCGATCTGCTCCGACCTGATCCTAATTTGCCCGAATTTACTTTGCCCCTGAGCGAACAAGGGTTGCAGGCGGTGCGCCGGGGCGAACGATGGGTGGAAACCGTTGTTGTGGATGATGAGCAATTTTTGGTTCATAGCGAAGTTGTGTCCGGTAGAAGAGGCGCGCCCAGCATTGTCCAGACGGCTATCGCGGTGACGCGGCGCAATGAATTTCTGGCTACGCTCCGAAATCTTTTGATCACCGGCAGCGTCATTATTCTGGGCGTGGTATTTGGTATTAGCTGGTTCCTGGCCGGGCTGGCCCTGCGACCCATCCACAAAATCACCCAAACGGCGCAAGAAATTGGCGCTAAACGGGATTTCAGCCGGCGGGTGATACATCCCGGCCCCCACGATGAAATTGGCGAACTGGCAACTACCTTCAACGGCATGCTGAACGAATTGCAAGACGCCTATGTGCAGGTGGAGCAATCGCTGCAAACCCAGCAGCGCTTTGTGGCCGACGCCTCGCACGAACTGCGCACGCCGCTCACTACCTTGCGGGGCAACATCAGCCTGCTCCGCCGGGAACCACCGATCAGCGTTGAGGATCGTGACGATGTGCTGGACGATATGGTTGACGAAACCGAACGGTTGATGCGTCTCACCAACGATTTGCTGGTGCTGGCCCGCGCCGATGCCCAACGTCCCTTAAAGCATGAGCCGGTTGCGGTCAAACCGCTGCTGAAAAGAATCATCGATCAGGTCAAATCGCTGGCCCCACATCGCGCCCTTACCTGCAACTCCTGCCCCACAGCCACGGTTTTCGGTGACGAGGATGCGCTCAAACAGGTGGTTTTGGTTTTGCTGGACAACGCCATCAAACATACCCCTGACACCGCCAAAATCCACCTTTCCTGCGAAGTTGAAAACGGTTTTGTAACAATCAATGTTCAAGATACCGGTCCCGGCATCGCGCCGGAGCGCCTGCCCCATATTTTTGATCGTTTCTACCGGGGGGATGAGGCCCGCACCGAAGGCGGCACGGGCCTGGGGTTAGCCATTGCCCAAGAATTGGCCGAGGCGCAAAACGGTACAATTGCGGTTGAGAGTAAAGTGGGGCAAGGAAGCGTGTTTACCCTGACGTTTCCCAAATTTGAAGATTGATTGTACCTCCACCTCATACCCATGCCTTTCAAATAAGAACACTGGGCATTCTGACACCTTCGGTCTCAGAATCCCTAACCCGAACAAAGCCGCTGCGCTTCCAAGCCGGAGCCAAAAAGGACTTGGCACGAAAATTCTGGCACATAAAACAAGATTTTCATGGGTTAGGCCCTATGGTGGTTCTATTAAAAGCTGAAACTTTGACTAAAAATCAAGGTCGAGGACATAGGTCGATTCATTAACAAAATTTCACACAGGCTTTACAAATTATTAAAAAAACATTAATAGCCCCATAAATGAGGTGCGTTATGCTATCCCGGACAATTTGGACCGTAATTTAACACTCGAACCCGATCCATCAACTTATGAATTCTACAACACTTGACACTAAAACGACCCCGCCGCGGACAAAAATGTACCAATTTCTGGAACAATACGCGCCCAAAATAGAAGGCAACAACGATGCCGAGTCGTCGCTTTCGCTCAGAACCACCGCCGCCACTTCCCTGCTTGATCTCACCCCCCTAAGCATCGAGACCAGCCTGGCCGCTTTACCGGTGCATGATTTCCACGTGAATGTGAGCACGCCTGCCGAAAATATTGATACCATCTTCCGCCATCGCCGGGAAATTCCGGGCGTTATCATCACCCGTCAGGGGGAATTGGCAGGCATTATTTCACGCCGGAAATTTTTCGAATACCTGGGCATGTTGTACGGGACCGCCGTTTATTTGAAGCGCCCCATCAGCGTAATGCTGAGATCCATTGGCACCGAATGGCTGCAACTTCCCAGCACCACCAAAATCTACGAGGCGACCTACCAGGTTTTTAACCGTTCCGAACATTGGGTTTACGAACCAATTTTGGTAGAATTTGAAGACCACACCTATCGCCTGCTCGATGCGCGTGTTTTGCTGATTGCGCAAACCAAATTGTTTGCCAGTTTGCAGCAAGAACTCCAGCTCATGAACAACGAGTTGGAAGCCCGGGTTCAAAAACGAACCGCCCAATTAGCTCAAACCAACAGCAATTTAGAAGCCGAGATCGAACGGCGCCGGCAAGCGCAGGAAGCCCTGGCCCTGGCCCGCGACCGGGCGCTGGAAGCCAACCGGCTCAAAAGCGAATTACTGGCTAAAGTGAGCCACGAACTGCGCACCCCCATTGGCGCTATTTTGGGTTTTGCTGAAATGTTAGAGTTGGGCGTGTACGGCAATGTTTCTGAAGAACAAAAAACCGTGACCGCTAAAATAGGCAAAAGCGCCCACTATTTAGAGGCTATGGTCAAAGATTTGCTGAATCAGGCCAAACTGGAGGCCGGGAAATTCAGCCTGGACAACAACACCTTTGATCCCCGCGAAATTATCGACGCTACCATGGCCAAAATGCAGGTTCTGGCCGAAAACAAACACCTGGCGCTAACGGCCAAAGTGGCGGCGGATGTTCCTAACCAGATGGCAGGCGACAATATCCGTATCCAGCAGATTTTGATGAATCTGATCAGCAACGCTATTAAATTTACCGACGAAGGAACCGTAAGAGCGCGCGTGTACCTGCCCCATAAACACCAGTGGGCCTTCCAGGTGTCTGATACCGGCTGCGGCATTCCGAAAGAGGCGCAAACCCATATTTTTGAACCGTTCAGGCAGGTTGACGGCTCAAACACCCGGCTGCACGGCGGCACGGGGTTGGGGCTGTCGATTGTCAAACAACTGACTGAATTAATGAACGGCAAGATCGTTTTATCCAGCGAGGTTGGACACGGCAGCACTTTTACCGTAATTCTGCCGCTCAACAAACCCCAGGAGATCATTGAATGACAAAACCGTCTGCTTTAGTGATTGAAGATGACGAATTTTTATCTGAGATTTTTTCCAAAGCCCTGGAAAGCGCAGATTTTGACACCGAAGTCATTGAAGATGGACAAAAAGCCTTAGATCGCCTGGCCGAAATCCGGCCTGATGTGATTGTGTTAGACCTCCACCTGCCCCACATTTCCGGCAGAGACATTCTAAAATATATCCGATTGGCCCGCCACCTGGCCAAAACCAAAGTGATGGTCGCCACCGCCGACGCGGTAACGGCTGAAATGCTGCGCGAAGAAGCGAACCTGGTTTTGGTCAAACCCATCACTTTTTCACAAATACGAGACCTGGCCGCCCGGCTGCGCCCCCAGCCGGTCCCGGGGTAAAATGGTAACCAAAATTTTATAGACATCCCAGGCAAGCATGGTATAATACCGGCTGGGTGAATATAATCCACCAGTGTAGGGTAATATTTTGCGCAACCTGACTTTTAATCCAGCCGGCAACATTGATGAGGCACAACTGGTTAGGGCCGTAACCGAACAGTTTCCGCTAAAAAAAGAGAGCCTTGTCACCGAACAGTTGACCTATTTCGACACCTTTGATTGGCGTTTGTTCAACAATTCTCTGGTGTTGTATGAGGCTCAAAAAGAGTTACTTCTGCACCACACCGACACGGGAGAGATGCAGCGGCTCACAATCCCTGCCCCTCCTGTTTTTATCCACGATTTTCCAGAAAGTCAGATAAAAAATATCCTGGCCCCTCTTATTGAGATGCGCGCCCTGTTGAAACTGGCCGAAGTTCGTTCAGAATACACGCCGTATCGCGTATTGAATAACGATGAGAAGACCGTGGCCTGGCTTGTCTTTGAGAAAGTAACCCCGCTCCGCAATCAAGATGCCGGGGCTGTTCCCCTGCAAGTAGCCGTGAAACCGGTGCGCGGCTACAATCAATTTGAAACCGTGGCCCAGCAATTGCAAGCCATGGGCTGTACCCCCACGGATAAAGACACCTACCGGCTGGCCCTGGAGTCGGTGGGCCGCCAGCCGGGCGATTATTCATCCAGGCTGGATGTTCAGCTTGATCCAAAGATGCGGGCCGATGAAGCCGCCAAAATTCTGTTGCGGGTTATGCTCGACGTGATGAAACGCAACGAGGCTTACGTCAAAACAGACGTGGACACCGAATTTCTGCACGATTTTCGGGTGGCGGTGCGCCGCACCCGCTCGGCCTTGAGCCAGATCAAAGAGGTGTTACCCCCGGAAATCACCGTCCGGTACAAGCAAGATTTTGCTTTTATCGGTAAAATGTCTAACGATTTGCGCGATCTGGACGTGTACCTGCTGGCCGAAGACGCTTACCGGGCCATGCTGCCCGATGTGCTCAAAAACGATATTGATCCGTTGTTTGATTATCTGCGGCAAAAACGACGCAGCGCCTTAAAAAAAGTGGTGGAGGGTTTGAACTCAAAAGAATATGCCGCCATCTTGAAAGATTGGGAAACGTTTCTGGATGAACCGCCCGTCGGCTCGCCGAGGGCGCACAATGCCGCCCGGCCGGTTATCGATCTGGCCCGGGCACGCATCTACAAACGCTACCGCCAAATTGTCAAAGCGGGGAAAGACATCCTGGCCAACACCGAAGATGAAAAACTGCACGCGCTGCGCATTCAATGCAAAAAATTGCGCTACCTGATGGAGTTTTTCAGTAGTCTCTTCCCGGACAAAAAAATCAACCGGCTCATCAAACAGTTGAAGAAACTGCAAGACAATTTGGGCGATTTCAACGATTACGCCGTGCAGGAAGAATACCTGCTCCAGATTGCTGATGAGATACCGCTTTCCGATCCCCAACAAGCGCGCAAAACGCTGCTGGCTATCGGCAGCCTGGTAGACACGTTGCACCAGCAGCAGATCAGAGTAAAAGGCGAGTTTGCCCAAACCTTCACCCATTTTGCCTCGGCCAAAAACAGAACTATGTTCAAAGACCTGTTCAAACCGGCCCGGAAAGAGGTGGCTTCATGAAAACCCTGGCAATTTACAGCAACAAGGGCGGGGTAGGAAAAACCGCCGCCGCCGTCAACCTGGCCTACCTGGCCGCGCAAGCCGGCGCAAGAACCCTCATCTGCGATCTCGATCCGCAAAGCTCGGCCACCTACTATTTCCGGGTGAAGCCCAAACTTAAACGCAAGGCGCGCGGGCTGACCAAAAGCAACAAAGGATTAGAAAACAGTATCAAAGGCACCGATTACGAAAACCTGGATTTACTGCCCGCCGACCTCAGCCATCGCCACCTGGACATCATTTTCAACGAACTCAAGCGCTCCAAGCACCGGCTGGAACGAGTCATCGATCCATTTGAAGATGAATACGATCTGGTTATCCTGGATTCGCCCTCAACCATCAACCTGCTGGCCGAAAACATCATCAACACCGCCGACCATGTTTTTGTGCCCCTGATCCCCACCACCCTGTCGGTGCGGACGCATGAACAACTATTGAATTTCTGCAACAAGAAAAAGTATAACGCCAAAAAGATTTACACCTTTTTCTCTCTGGTTGACCGGCGCAAAAAAATGCACAAGGAAACCATGGCAGCGGTGCGCGCAGCGCAAAAAAATGTTTTGCAAAGCGCCATTCCTTACGCCTCGGTGGTGGAGCGTATGGGGATCGAACGGGAACCGGTGGCGGCTTTTTCGCCCAAGTCGGCGGCGGCCAAAGCCTATCAGGATTTGTGGGCCGAGATCAACGAGAGGGTCTGGGTATAATCAGAACACAGAGTTACGCTGAGGAGACACAGAGTAGAATCAAAAGACCGGGCCAGCCGGTCTTTTTCTTTTTGCCAAATAGTGGTATGATACTGCATCTCACGATGCAAAGAGTTCTATGCGCAACATACCCCCTGCCCAACAAAAAGAACCTGCCATTCCTTCCGTTCCCTGGACAGCCAAAGACGTAGGCTGGGGATTAGTAGTTTTTGTTCTCTGGCTCTTTTTCCTGCTGCTGGCCGCTCTCATTGGAGAAACGCTGACCTTGCCCGTTGATTTGGGATTGGCCGCCATTTTTGGCGAGGCCATTTTGCTGGTGCCGGTCTGGTATCTGACGATGCGCAAATATGGCGTTGGCTGGGACGCGCTGGGGCTAAAAAATTTTCATCCCGCAGCCGTGGGGATCGGCTGCGGGCTTATGCTGCTATCTATATTTTTTAATTTGATCTACGCCAGTTTGCTGGCGCTGTTTGATTTACAGATTCAGCCCGATATCGAGCTGATCTTCGAAAACACGCGCTATCCGCTGGCCCTGCTGTTTGGCGGCGCGGTGATCGCGCCGGTTGTAGAAGAAATCTTCTTTCGCGGCTTTGTTTTTACCGGCTTGCTGCAAAAATGGGATTGGAAGCGGGCGGCCCTCATCAGCGCCGCGCTGTTTGCCGTGGCTCACCTGGTTCCTACCTCATTTTTGCCCATTTTTGTGTTGGGCTGGATATTTGCCTTTTTGTACCAGACATCCGGCTCTATCTGGCCCGCCATCCTGATGCATATGCTGACCAACACCGTGGCGCTGTCTGCGGCGTATGCTATTTCGCAGGGGTGGGTTCCTACGCCCTAACGCGAACAAAGCCGCAACCAAAAAGATATGTGCTACTGAAAATTCTTGCTCCTTGTACAAGAATTTCACTGGTTAGGCCCTAACCGGCCCGGCGTCCGCCCTTGAGTTCATCCTGCAATTTTTCCAACCCATCCCAATCACCGGCGGCGGCCAGCGCGGCCTGTTCGGGCCAGGTAGCCGGATCAGAAATTTTTGAAATACCGGCCTCATCCAGAATGCGCTGCAATTCGCTCACTTCGGTTTGGGCCAGTTTGGCCCAGGTGGTGATTCCGGCCTGCTGCAACACCGAAGATAGTTTAGGGCCAATGCCTTCAATCAATTTCAAATCATCCGGTTGAACATCTTCAGGAACAATATCTTCACCCTCGGTGCCGACAACTTGGGCGGGGGGTGGGGCAGTTGGTGTCGCGGCGGCAGTTGGCGCAACCGGGGAAGCAGTACCCGGAGATGATTCTCCTGCTTCAGCCTTTTTCTCTTTCTCTTCATTGACCAAAAACCAGATAATGCCCACCAAAATTACCAACAACGCTACCACCAGGATCACCCAGTAGGGGATCCCTCCCAACGAGTCTTGCTGGGCCTGACCAACAGACCCCCATACCACTGCGTTCAATAACTGCTGCATAGTTTAAGCCTCCCTTTTTGGCTAATGCGTAACCGATTTTATCTTCGGTTACGGTGTAACTTTTTGGGTTACGTTTGAAATTTGGTAATATCCTGCTAACCGGAATCAGCAGGCACACAGAGATCCACTGACAAACATTCACACCCGGCCAAACCCCGCATACCCGGTTTCAAACCGGGCCAACCCCACCCGCTCAAACTCCTCCGGCGACCACACATCACCTAACAGCCCTTTGTATTTGTCTCGAACAATATAGCCCCAGGCCCGCGCGCGCGTACCATCGGCGCACCTCACATCAATCTCTTTTCGATGGTACAAAGCGCCTTCAAATTGATCCAGCCGGGTCAAATCCTCAGCCGTAACGTCAAAATAAACAACTCCCTGCACTTCACCCTCGCCTTTGATCAGGCCCGGATACACTTCATTGTTGACCTTCAACCGGCGGAAGCCCTGCACCGTGCCGATTTTTTGAACGTACCGGCGAGTCACCACCCGGCACCAGACGCTCTCATACATCAGCGAACCGTAGGTAAAAACATTCATCCCGCTACGCCTCAAAGCCTCGCGCCCGCCACACCTCGTACAAAATTAGGCCGCAGGCCACCGAGGCGTTGAGCGACTCGATCTGGCCGCGCATCGGCAATTGGATCAAAAAATCGCAGGTTTCTTTCACCAGCCGGCTCATGCCCCGGCCCTCGCTGCCAACCACCAGCGCGATAGAACCGGCCAGATTGGCCCGGTGATAGGGCTGCGAGTCCGGGGTCTGTTCCACCCCCACCACCCACACATTGGCCTGTTTGAGTTTTTTGAGGGCCTGGGCCAGATTGGGAATTTTCGCCACCCACATATGCTCCGCCGCGCCCGCCGAGGCGCTGACGACCGCCGGCGTCACATCCGCCGCCCGTTGTTTGGGCAGCAGCACGCCGTGAACGCCCACCACTTCGGCGGTGCGCAGGATGGCGCCCAGGTTGTGCGGGTCTTCGATGTGATCCAGCGCCAAAAGAAACGGCGGCGCGTTAAGCTTTTCGGCCCGGTCCAGAATGTCCTCAACCTCAACCGTGGGATAGCCAGCCACTTCCAGCGCCACGCCCTGATGATTCCGAGCCAGCGCGTCTAATTTTTTGCGCGGCAGCCGTTGCATCGGGATATTGATTCTTTGCGCCAGCGCAACCAGCTCCCGAATTATGGGCGCTTCGTCCACCTTGTCGGCCAACATCAGTTTGTGAATATGACGACGCCGCGCCCGAAGACTCTCGCGCGCGGCGTTACGGCCATATAAAATGTCTCGCATAGGGCCTCAATTCATCTTCCACACGGTGCCATCGGGTCGATCTTCCAGAACCACGCCGATATCGGCCAACCGGTCTCGAATGGCATCGCTGGTGGCCCAATCTTTGTTTTTACGGGCTGCGGCGCGTAAATCGATCAGGATGCGGATCAGATCCTCTTCCAGGCCGGGCGATGGGCCGCCGGTTCCGGCCAGATCATCCGGGATCAGGCCCAACACCTCGCCGCCCAGCCGGCGATAGACATCATCGATGGCTTGCAGCGTGCCCGCCGAAACCTCTTCCCCACTGTTAAGCAGGGTGTTGACCGCTTTGGTAAGATCAAACAGCGCGGCCAGGGCCTGGGGCGTGTTGAAGTCGTTGTCCATGGCCTCGGTGAATTGGGTTTTGTGCTGGTCGATGGTGGCGGCAAACTCGGCATCAACCGTACCATCATCACCGGCTTTATCCAACTGCTGGCGCACCAATCCTACTGCGCTCAGGAGGCGCTCATACCCTTTGGCGGCGCTTTGCAGGGCGTCGTCGGTGAAATCGGTGTTTTGGCGGTAGTGGCTGCTCAGTACAAAAAAGCGGACGGCCAGCGGCGCGTAGCCCTGCGAGAGCCGGTCGTGCTCGCCGGAAATGACCTGCTGGATGGTGATGGCGTTGCCCAGGCTTTTGCCCATTTTGCTGCCGTCTACCGTAACCATATTGTTGAGTACCCAGAAACGGGCAAACTCCTGGTCGTAGGCAGCCTCACATTGGGCAATTTCGCTTTCGTTGTGGGGGAAGATGTTTTCCAGGCCGCCGCCGTGGATGTCGAAGGGCAGGCCCAGGTATTTGCGGGCCATCACCGTACATTCGGCGTGCCAGCCGGGGAAGCCCTGGCCCCACGGGCTGTTCCACTGCATCAGGTGTTCCGGCGTGGCGGCGCGCCACACGGCAAAATCGCGGGGATCGCGTTTATCGGAAGAAACTTCCAGACGCGCGCCCTCTTCCAATTCATCCACCTTGCGGCGAGAGAGTTTACCGTAGGCCGGCCAATCGCCCACCGAAAAATAAACATTGCCGTTGCTCTCGTAGGCGTAGCCTTTTTCCACCAGGGTTTGGGCCAGTTCAATTTGTTCCGGCACGTGGCCGCTGGCCCGGGGCGAGATGTCGGGCCGGATGATGTTCAAGGCGTCCATATCGCGGAAATAGTGGCGGGTGTAACGCTCCACCAGTTCCATCGGTTCCAGCCGGTCCCGTTTCGCGCCTTTGGCAATACGATCCTCGCCCGAATCCAGCAAGTGGCCGACATCGGTGAGATTTTGCACGTAACGCACTTTGTAGCCCAAATATTCCAGGTAACGATGCACAACATCAAAGGTGATGTACGCTTTGGCGTGGCCCACATGAGCGTCGCCGTAAACGGTGGGCCCACAAACGTACATGCCTACAAATCCTGCCTGTAAGGGGATAAATTCTTCAATTTGTCGGTTGAGGTGGTTATAGATTTTCAAGGTCATAAAAACATTATCTCTCTACTTTGGCAAAAATCATACGCCCGGCGCTGGTTTGCAGCACTTTGGTCACGCTCACTTCAACATTTTTATCAATCAGGTGGCGGCCGTTTTCCACCACAATCATAGTGCCGTCGCTGAGGTAGGCCACACCCTGGTCTCGTTCTTTTCCTTCCTGGATGATTTTAACATCGATGGTTTCGCCGGGCAAAATAACCGTTTTGATGGCATTGGCCAGTTCATTGACATTCAAAACAGTAACCCCTTGCAGCCGGGCCACGCTATTCAGATTAAAATCATTGGTGATGATAGGGCAATCCAACTGTTTGGCCAGAACAACCAATTTGTCATCGGCGTCCTGCATATTCTCCACATCCAGATCGGTGATCTTTACCGGCGACACCGACTCTTCCTGCAGGCGGTTAAGCAAATCCAGGCCGCGGCGGCCCCGGTTACGGCGCAGCGGGTCTGGAGAATCGGCGATGTGCTGCAATTCGTTGAGAATGAAGCCCGGCACCAGCATGGTGCTGCGAATAAAGCCGGTGCGGCTAATATCGGCAATGCGCCCGTCGATGATGACGCTGGTATCCAGCAACACCACGTCGTCGGCAGGCTTGCGGCCAAAATCAAGCAGCGGGCTTCCGCCTCCCAACGTCAAGCGGGGGCCGATCACGCTGAAAATATCGCTCTGGCGCATCACCATAACCGCCGCGCCGATGTAGCCAAAAATCACGCTGATGAGAATAGGTAGGATATTGCCGTAGGGTTCCGGCAAAGCCGACAGTGACGGATAAAATAAAGCAGCCACCGCCAGGCCAATCACCAGGCCAATCACCCCGGCCAATAATTGCGATGCCGGCATTCGCTCCAATTTTTTCTTGATAAAATGGTAAGGGCGGGTGGTGAGGTAAGGGGCCACCAGCAAACCCAAGGCCGCACCGGCCAGCGTCAGCACTGTGATAAGCCGTATTGAATCCTCCGCGTTGGTGGGACGAAATAATGCTGCCGATTGAACCCCCACGATGGCAAAAATAACCATCCCCACCAAACGAAAAACAAATTCAATACTCATGCTGATGCTCTCTCCTGCCCTAGAAGATTACTGCGCGTTGCCAGGATTTTCGCTTCATTCCGCTAAGAATGGCCTCCGGCGAGTCAACAAACAAGGGCGATTGTACAAATGTACACTCGCCCTTACTGCTGTGCTTATGGCTTATTTATGTATCTAGAGGTAACTGGCCTAGCTTACAAACAGGCCCGAAATCTCTTTTGGAGCCGGTATAGACGTTATTTTTCAAACCATGGAAGTTCTATGGCGTGTCTGATAACAATTGAACCTCAATTATATGATGTTTGCCCCGTGGATACCCCAAAATAAGTCAACAATAAATGCAATGAAGGGCGATGCAACAATGAAAAATATTAATAAAGTATAATTCCACGTTATGTTAGCACGAAGCCCCTAAATTGTCAAAGATTTGCTAAATCAACGCGGTTTCCAGCGCCTCGCCCAAAGCGCGGGCCTGAACAAGCTCCAGCGGTGGCTCTTTGATGTGTTTCAACTGGCTCGATGTTGGCACCAAACACCGTTTGAAGCCCAATTTAGCCGCTTCTTTGAGCCGCGTTTCCAAATGCCCCACCGCGCGCAGCTCGCCCGACAGGCCAATTTCGCCGATCAAAACGATATCGGCGGCAACGGGCCGGTTGCGAAAACTGGAAGCAATGGCTACGGCCACCGCCAAATCCGAGGCCGGTTCATCAATTTGCAGCCCGCCGATCACATTGACAAACACATCCTGGTCCGACAACCGCACGCCCACCCGCTTGGTCAACACCGCCGTGAGCAGCAGCAGGCGATTAAAATCCACCCCGTTGGCCGTGCGCCGGGGGTTGCCAAAGCTGGTGGTGCTGGCCAGGGCCTGGACTTCTACCAGCAGGGGGCGGGTTCCTTCCATCGTCACCGCAATGGCCGATCCCGAGGCGTTGGGCAGCCGTTCGGCCAGAAAGGCTTCGCTGGGGTTGGGTACCTCACTCAAGCCTTCGTCGCTCATTTCAAAAATGCCGACTTCATTGGTGGCTCCAAAACGGTTTTTTACGCTGCGCAGCATGCGGTAGGCGTGGTAGCGCTCGCCTTCCAGGTAGAGCACGGTATCCACAATATGTTCCAGCACCCGCGGCCCGGCGATGGCCCCGGCTTTGGTGACGTGGCCAATGAGAAATATGGGAACATTGCGGCTTTTGGCCACCTCCTGAAAACGCGCCGCCGCCTCACGCACCTGGCTCACCGAGCCGGGCGCGGACTGGAGTTCATCAAGATAGACGGTCTGGATGGAGTCTACAATCAGAAAGCGGGGCGACATTTGCTGCACGTGTTCAAGGATGGCGTCCACATTGGTTTCGGTCAAAATAAAGAGGTTGTCCCCGGCAATGTTGAGGCGGCTGGCCCGCAATTTGATTTGCTGGGCGCTTTCCTCGCCGGAAATGTAAAGCACCTGCCCCTGCTGGCCCAGGCCGGCCGATATTTGCAGCAGCAGCGTGCTTTTGCCGATGCCGGGGTCGCCGCCAATCAGGGTGAGCGCGCCGGGAACCAGCCCGCCGCCCAAGACGCGGTTAAATTCTTCCATAGGCAATTGGGTGCGCTGGTAGCTATCTGCGGTAATCTGGGTAAGCGGCTGGGGCGTAGCGCGGTTCACCAGGGCCTGGCGCGTAGCCGCCGAGGCGCGGGCCGATTTGCCGGTTTCAACCACAGTTTCAACCAGGGTATTCCATTCGCCGCAATCCGGGCAGCGGCCCATCCATTTGGGTTGGGCGCTGCCGCACTCCTGGCATACATAACGGGTTTTTGTTTTAGCCATAGTGAGATGAATTATAGCAGGATTCACCAAGCAGGAAAAGTTTGAATCGGCCACCTAACCCAGTATAGTCAGAACTATACCGAGAACAGGATGAGAACAGAATGAGAACAGAACATTTACAATTACCCCCTATCAGCACGTATCGCCTTCGACAAGCTCAGGCGACGTTGGCTGAGCTTGTCGAAGGCAACGACCCTGCATCAAAAAAGAATCGGTTTCATTCTGATTTTAGTATAGACAGGAACGCCGGGAAACAAGGTAGCAGAGGAGCAAATCCCCGATACTTGCTACCTTGTTACCCTGCCACCTTGCCTGCCTAACAATTAATCACATTGACCGCCAACCCCCCGCGGGCGGTTTCCTTGTACTTGGTTTTCATATCCGCGCCGGTATCGCGCATGGTTTTGATCACTTTATCCAGCGAAACAAAGTGGCGGCCATCGCCGTGCAGGGCAATGCGAGCCGCGTTGATGGCTTTGATGGCGCCCATGGCGTTACGTTCGATGCAGGGTATCTGCACCAACCCGCCAATCGGATCGCAGGTGAGGCCCAGGTTATGCTCCATGCCGATTTCGGCGGCGTTTTCCACCTGAGCCGGGATTCCGCCTAACACCTCGGCCAGCGCGCCGGCGGCCATGGAGCAGGCCACGCCCACTTCACCCTGGCAGCCCACCTCCGCGCCGGAAATCGAGGCATTTTCTTTGTACAGAATGCCAATCGCCCCCGCCGTGAGCAAAAAGCGAGGCACGTCGGCCCGGCTGGAGCCGTGACAAAAGCGCCGCCAGTATTGGAGCACCGCCGGAATGATGCCGGCGGCGCCGTTGGTGGGAGCCGTCACCACCCGACCCCCGGCAGCGTTTTCTTCGTTCACGGCCATAGCGTACAGATCAACCCAATCTACAATGTTCAACGGATCGCGCAGGGCCTCTTCGGGGCGGTGGGTGAGTTTTTGGTACAACGCCGGCGCGCGGCGTTCCACTTTCAGGCCGCCGGGCAGCATCCCCCGGTTTTGGCAGCCCTGCTGCACGCACGATTGCATCACATCCCAAATTTGCAGCAATTTTTCCCGGATGTCGGCCTCGGAACGCCATACCTTCTCGTTTTCCAGCATCAGTTGGCTGATGGGTAGTTTTTGTTTTTCACACAGCGCCAGAAGTTCGTCGGCTGTTTTAAAGGGGTAGGGGAGAACCGTGTTGTCTGGTTTCAGGTTATCCTGGCGGGCGGTATCTTCATCAACCACAAAACCACCGCCGACGGAGTAATATTCTTTGCTCAACAATATTTCTTCGGATGCCCCATAAATTGTAAAACGCATGCCATTGGGATGGTACGGCAAATATTTGCGGTGAAAGAGCAACTGCTTTTTTTCTTGAAACGAAATAACCTGCCGGCCCAATAAAGAAAGCTGTTTTTGTTGACGAATGCGGGCCAATTGTGATTCGATGCCGGCGGGGTCAATCAATTCCGGCGCTTCACCCTGCAAGCCCAACAAAACGGCTTTATCGCTGCCGTGCCCCCGGCCGGTGGCTCCCAACGAGCCAAACAACTCCGCTTTGAGCGCTTGAGCCTGGCCCAACGCCCCTTGCTCGCGCGCCGTTACCACAAATTGCCGCGCCGCCCGCATAGGGCCAACCGTGTGCGAGCTGGAGGGGCCAATTCCAATTTTAAAAAGATCAAAAATACTTACAGCCATAGAAATACCTCCTCGTATATTCAAAAAGCATACACGGAACAAGCCGGTTTGACAAGATGACGCTCCAAACTAAAAAGGTTCTCACCAAAAATGAGAACCTTTTTCACCAACCGGATATACAGACTCAGTAGATCAGTTTTTTCAGACCTGACAGGTTTCAGGCTATCAAAACCTGTCAGGTCTAGCCATTTTATTCAAACGAGAGAACCACTTTGATGGCGTTATCGTCTTTGCTATCGGCCAGTTCCAGAGCGCGTTGGGCCGACTCGATGGGCAGGTGATGGGTATATACGCCTTCCACATCCACTTTGCCGGAGGCAGTCAATTCGATGGCTTCTCGAACATCGTTATTGTTGCTCATAGAGCTGCCAATCATTGATAGCTCTTTGCTAAGTATTTGGTAAGCCGGCAGTTGCATCGGCGCGTGGGTCAATAAGGCCACCAGAATAATTCTGCCCCGTTTGGCGGTCATTTCTATGGCCCGGTTGACCAGGGTTTCATCATCCGCGCAGATGAAAACCACATCAACGCCTTTGCCGTTGGTGATGTCTTTTACTTTTTCCACCAGGTTGTCGTCCGGCAAAAGAATATCGTGGGTGGCCCCCAGGCGCTCGCGGGTGGCGTCCAGGCAGTGCTGGTGGATGTCGGCGGTAATGATGGTGCCGGCTCCCATGGCATCGCACACGCCCGATAACAGGCCGCCAATAGACCCCGCGCCTAAAATAGCCACGGTTTCGCCGGCTTTTAAGTGGGCCTGGTGAGCAACGTGAACGCCAACCGTTAACGGTTCAACCAACGCGCCCTGCACGTAAGAAAGCGCATCAGGGAGATGAAACACGGCTTCTTCGGGCACAACAACAAACTCGCCAAACGCGCCGGGCCAGGCGGGTGTGCCCAGCACGCGTTTGGAGAGACACAGGTTGATGTCGCCGGCCTGGCAATATTCACATTCACCGCAGGTCCACTGGGGGTCCACAATGACTCTTTGCCCCACTTCAAAACCGGTCACATCGCCGCCCACGGCCACAATGTCGCCGGCCATTTCGTGCCCCAGGATCGTGGGGGCCTTGCGGTAGGGATGGGTTCCGTGAAAGGCATGCACTTCTGAGCCGCATACACCCACGGATTTTGTCTGGATCATAATTTCATTGGGGTTCTGGATAGTGGGCGCATCCGCATCTACCATCACCAATTGACCTTGAGTTTTTAATAAAGCTGCGCGCATAATTATTTATACCTTTCTAAAAATAAAACACGGATTGGCTCGAATTTTTTATCATTGTGATTCGAGCCATCCGTGTCTAATTTGTACTGAGTCCTAACCAGATAGCCTCTTATATTTTGGATAAGAAAACGATTGGATGGAGTGAGATCGTAATGGATTTTGGCCGGCTCCGGCCAGGTTGTACATTGTTTTCAAATTTTAACCTTTAACCGCGCCGGCAGTTAATCCGGCCAGGTAGTAGTCCATCAAGAAGGAGTAGACAATGACCACCGGCAGCGAGCCGAGGATGGCTCCGGCCATCAACTCGCCCCAAAAGTAGACGTCGCCCACCTGCAAGGCGTTCACCACGCCCACGGCTACCGGCAATTTAGACGAAGAGCGGATGAACGTGGTCGCGTACAGGTATTCAGTCCAGGAAAGCGTAAAAGCAAAGAAAAATACAGAAACAACCCCCGGCAAAATGAGCGGCAAGTCAATTACCAGCATGGCCTTGATGCGGCTGGCCCCGTCGATACGAGCGGCCTCAGCCAATTCATAAGGAATACCCTTGAAGTAACTGGCCAGCATCCAGGCGATAAACGGAACCATAAACGTGAGATAGGTAAATACCATGGCCCACAAGGTATTTGAAAGTCCCAAGAAGTTGACCACACTGTTTAAGGGGATAAACAACAGGGCCGGCGGGATCAGATAGGTAGAAAAGATAGCCAGCGCCACCAACGCCGCCCCTTTGAACCGCAACCGTCCGATGGCATAAGCGGCCAAAATACCCGACAGGAGGGAAATCAGTGAAGCAACAACAGCGACAAAAAGGCTATTCAGCATCCATTGGATAAAACGGGTTTCGGTAAGCAACTCAAAATAGTGGGTCAACGTGATACCGCTCATGGCAAACGGGTTTTCGCCGACCTTAAACAAATCTGTTCCCGGTTTGAAGGAGGTAATGATCATCCAGATGAAAGGAAATAACATCAAAAAGGTGAAGACAAGCAGCGAAAAGAGGATAGGGATATTCTTTGATAGTTTCCAGCGATAGGCTAAGGTTTTGAAATTTGTGGGTCTTTGTCGTTTCGCGTTTACCATTATTGATTCCTCCGTAAATCTCGTAATTGCAGGGCGATGATCACTATCAGGAAGGGGAACAAGAAGGCGGCAATGGCCGCGCCTTTAGATAGGTTGGACCCCTGGATAGCTGTTCGGAAGGCCAGGGTTGAGATCAGGTGGGTGGTATTGATGGGACCGCCTTTGGTTAAAATCCACACAATCTCAAAATCGCCCAGCGTCCGCACAAACGAGAACAGGGTAGAGACAATCATTATGGGCAAGATATGGGGCCAGGTAACCGACCAGAAACGATGCCACGCATTGGCGCCGTCTACGGTAGCGGCCTCGTATAAATCCTGAGGCACCGTAACCAATGCAGCCAGGATAATCATGCCGAAGAAGGGGGACCCACGCCAGATATTAACGGTTTGAACGGCGGCCATAGCCAGGTTTGGTCTTCCGATCCAGGCAATCTTGCCCTCGTACAAGCCCGTTTCATTCAGGAACCAGGTAATAATACTGAACTGGGAATCGAACATCCACACCCAGGCCAGAATACTCAGTGAAGCCGGCGCAACCCAGGGTAATAAAAAAGCCGCCCGGAAAAATCGCCGCATCCGCACCACTTCGTTGAGTGTTAAGGCCATCAGTAGCCCCAAGATCAACTTAAAAATAACCGCAGTAACGGTATAATTAAAGGTATTCCAGATGGTGCGGATAAAAATCCTATCATTCAGCAAATCAATGTAATTCGCCAGGCCAACAAAGGCGTAGTCGGCCCTGGCCAGCACTTTATCGGTAACACTGAACCAAATAGCCAGCACAAAGGGGTAGCCGATCAACCCAAATACAATAATCATGATGGGGATCAGCATCATATAGCCCAGCGTTGTCTCATTCTCCAGAACATCATTCCACAAGCTTTGCAGCCGGCCTGAGGAACTTGTTTTTGGCTCTACAGCGTTATCTATTGTACTCATCTAACTAACAATTCCTTCCAAATTCTACAGTTTAAGGTAATGATCAATAACTTTTTGATATTTGTAACAGCCCATCCCCATCACTGTTTCTGATTGATGACCATCACCGGTGTTGAGAGATCAAGCGCGCGGAATTGCTTCCGCGCGCCTGAAAAAGGGGGACAGTCTTAGCCGTATACAGCCTTCAGTTCTTCTTCTGCCGTTGAGACAGCTTCTTCAATGTCCATCAACCCGGTCACTACCGAAGCGTACATGTTCACCAGGGTCTGGTTGGCATAGGCTTCAGCCGCGGCGCGGGAAGGCGGTCCAGGCCAGCCGGGCACGTGGCCGGTGTGGCCCAGGTTCTTCAGCGGAGCCAACTTCGGATCGGTGTTCCAGGGCATCGAGGGCAGGTTGTCAAAGTCGAACAAGAGCGGGGTGTAGAAGGTGAGGCCGACTTGAGCCAACGGCGCTAACTGATCGCGCTGCATCATCCAGTTGACCAGGGCAATGGCCGCTTCCTTGTTCGCGCTAAAGTCAAACACCGACAGCAGGTTCATTTCCACCAACTGCTGGTGGCCGGCCGGGCCGTTCGGGTACTTCATGTGGTTCATGGTTTCGGCAATGTCCGGCGCTTGCTGGTTGGCAACCCAATAGATGCTGGTGGCGTTCTGGGTACAGGAGATTTCGCCGGCCAGGAAGTTACGGTTGTTGGAGCCTTCATCGTAACCGGTAATATCGGGCGCCATCACTTTGGCCAATTCTACGGTATAGGCCAGGGCGTCACGGGTTTCCTGGGTGTTGATGGCTACGGTCGTGCCGTCTTCTTCAACTTCCGCCGCGCCGTAGGACCACAGCATCGAGTAGACAAAGCTGGCCGAGTCGTTGGGGCCGGCCTGGCTGATGGTCATGCCTACCGGGGGCAAGCCGGCTTCAAAGATTTTGGTGGACGCATCCAGGAAGTCATCGTAGGTTTCGCAGCCGTTTTCATAGCCCACTTCACCAAAGACATCCTGGCGATAGTTGTACGCGTGGGCCGTGTAAGCGCGCGGGAGCGCCCGCCACACGCCATCAACCACCGAAGACTCAACACCCACATCATACCAGCCGCCGTACTTCTCGCCAAGCGCTTCGGCAATTTCGGTCAGATCGGCCAGGTTTTCACCGTAGATGTGCGCGCCCTGCTGGAAGAGTTCGGCAATGTCGCCGCCGGAACCGGCTTCAACCGCCGCTGCGGTGATCTCGCGCCATTCCCGCGCCCAGTTGCCTTCCACATCCACATCGTGGGCTTCACCCCACTGAGCAATCTGGTTCTGCTGCAAGGCGTTCATGGCCGGGATGAAGCTGCTGCGCATGATCATGTCAACGCTGCCGCCGTATTGGGTCATATCTTCTTCGGCAGCCACTTCAACTTCTTTGACCACTTCTACTTCTTCAGTTACCACCACTTCTTTCTCTACTTCAACGGTGACAACTTTCTCAACTTCCTTCTCCACTTCTTTTTCAACAACGACAGTTTCTACAATGGTTTCGGGGGTCGGCTGCGCGCCACACGCGGTAGCGACGACACCAGCGCCGCCCATCGCCATCAGACGTAACGCATCTCGACGGGAAATCCCCTTATTCTTCTTTTGCTGTGTCATTGTTCTCCTTTGTCCTTTCTTCTACTTGAAATAATAATTGGATTTTACTCTGTTCTTTGAGTTCCTGCATGACTACACAAAAGATCAAACTACGTTTTCGCTGGGCTTCACCCCCTTTCTCAATTATCCCTACCAGTACTGCGCCAATCGCCGCACTTTCGGGATTTACAACTATTTTTTTCACCTACAGACCGGTCAGGTATTAATCGGCAGCCATGTGAGCCAGCTATCACCAGGTTGCAATGGGGGTAAAAGAAGGGAATACAGTGGAGCGATAAGCGCAGAGTAAAAAACTTACCACTTTTTGGCGCCAATTTCAACCCTTGTATTCACTTTTACCGGCTCACTTCTTGATTGTTATTTTGACCGGTTCGCAGGACACAAACTTGTCCGTGGCATCACGCCCGGCAGGCCCTTCAGCAATTCAACCTGCGGGTGATGCGTTATTGAGTTATTAAGCCTTTTTCGTTCTTTGAAAAAATTCTGTTTCCGTAGAGGCACAATAGCCATTCGCCCCCACTTTTCTACCGGTTGGCAAAGCGCAGGATGCCTTGTTTAAGACTGTCCACATCCAGATGCGCTTCGGCCAACACCTGATCCACCGTGCCGCCCGTGCGCCAGCGATCATCATAATCGGCGCTCAGGGTGTACGGCTCGGTTTCCCGGCTCCAAATCCAGTCGCTCATATTGCGCCGGGCCGAGGTGGTGGCCACCATTGAATTTTGCCACTCTTCCACCGGCAGCACGCTGTTTTTGTACGCCTCCGGCTGCATTTGGAACAACTCGCGCGATACGCAGCAAACCACCTTCATATTAGGGCCTTCGCTGTTGAACCAGGGCAGAATTTTGACCGTATTGTTGACCACGCTCGTGCCCTGCACCAGCAGCGTGCCAGCCTGGGGTCGATCATCAAAATCTCGCATTACATACGCGCCTTTGGCCGCGGCCAGGTGCGACGGCATGCCCAACGCTTCCCGGTCGGGAATTTCAATGGGCGGGCGGGTCAGGTGCAGGGCGATGACCGGTTTGTCGGTGGCTAAGGCCGCGCCCAGCGCCGGGGCAACCTCGTTATGTTCCCAGGGATGCAGGTTGATGATCGATCCCTCCGGGAAGAGTTGGGTCGCGCCCGGCGAGAAGATGCCAAAGTGAGTGCGGGAATCTTCGGCGGTTTCCGGGCCGGAGTGCCCCGCTACCCAGATGATCTTGCCCATCTTCAAATCGCCATCCTGCGCCATCTGCGAGTAGAGGCGCATGGGGCCATACCCCAGGTACGAGAAAGCGCCGTAGGTTGAATGCAGCGCGTGAAAGCCCACAAACTTTTCTTCAGGATTGTCGGCAAAGTTCACCGACGCCATCCCGGCGCACATCCCGGAGTTGGTAAATTCGGTAATCGCCATCGGCAAAAACGCGCCGATGGGGTTATAGTCGCGGTTGTACCAGCCGGTGCCTTCATCCCCTTCAAAATCTTCCATAAAACCGATCACGTTGGTTGATTCGGCCAGATCGGCGGCCAGGGCAATGAACAGCGGGTGGCCGTACGTTTTGAGGGTGTAGGCATTGATCCAGGCCCCAAACTTGCGCACACCGGCCCGGTTGGGCGCTTTGCTGCCCGGCTCAACAAATAAACCTTGAGGATAATTTTCGATGTCGGTGTAGGTTTTGTCCTCGCGCAGCAGGTCTTTCATTTCAAACAGCATGCCGGGCCGTTTGCGCGGCACGCTGTCGCCAATGGCCACCAGCCGGTCGGTGAGCCATTCCACAAAGTCGCGGTCGCCGGCCATGGCCCGGGCCACGGTGTTGAGATGGCTGCGCGATTGTTCGGTGGCGGCGTCCGGGCCGGGGTCGCCTTCGCCGTAGCCTTCAAATTCAACGCCGTAGGTGTCGATGAATTCCCGGCGCGCCTGCCAGAACAGCTCGTGGTTGCGTTTGTGAGGCGAGCCGTGCGATTTGTGGCCTTCCACTCCATACCCCCGGCCTTTGACGGTTTGGAACCAGACACAGCGCGGCGCGTTATTGGGATTATCGCCATAAACGGATTCGTACAGCGTGGGCACGACACCGGCGAAATCATTGCCTTGTTCGGTGCCATCCACCTTAAAACCGTAAGACGAAAACCAATCGGGAGGCGTACCGTGCACAATGGCAGAGTGGGGCGTGGGATCGATCCCAAAGTCGTTCCAGTCAAGCAGGTAAATGAGGTTTGATAATCCCAATCCGTAGGCGGAGTTTTTGGTTTCGTGGTGCGCGCCGGCGCTGTGCCCGCCCTCTCCCTCCATGGCAAAGACATAAATATCTTCACAATCGCAGCCGGCGTGTTTCAGCGATAGAGCCATCCCTGCCGCCGCCGGCGCGCCGTGCCCCGAAGGGCCGGTATTGAATTTGACAAACATCGTTTTGCCGGAAAATTCCGGGTGTCCGGGCAGCCCGCCCTGGTAACGCAGGGTCAGCAAATCTTCCGGCATCAAAATGCAATCCGGGCCGCCTTTAATATTGAACTTCTCATCGCCGGTCCATTCGTAACGCAGCATCATGGCCTGGTTGACGGCGGCTAACGCGGCATAAACCAACGGCACCGCGTGGCCGGCCACCAGCACAAAGCGGTCGGCCAGGGCCAGGCCGGGGTCGCGGACATCGTAGCGCATCGCGCCGCTGGTCATCAACGTGGCCATCATATGGGCCTTGGAACGCGGCCCGCCGGGATGGCCGCTCTGCCGGTGGTTCAGCATGATGTCGATGTACTGGTCAAAAAACAACCGCAGTTTGTCAAAATGACCGTAATCTTGTTGTAAGGTTTCCAGCGAAAATAATGGGTCTCTACTCATAATTGCTTTAACTTATCCCCCGTTTTTGTACTATCTTGATCTTGTTTTAGTAAGTATCAGGTGACAGCCACTGAAAATCCCCGCAATTGGATTGGTCAGGTCAACTGTTCTAAATGAAGCCCTGCAAACAGTGACTGCCACCCGGTTAACAACGTCAGGCTGAAACGGCTGCTTGTTTGGCCCGGCTGGGGTCGTATTGACCGTACGCCTGGCTGAGCAGTTCCAGCGGGTTGAGGGCCTCAATCTCGCTATCCGCCTGGGCCAGGCCGTCCCGCATCTGGATCACGCAGACGGAACACCAACTGATCACTTTGTCGGCCCGGGTATCCATGATATTTTGCATCTTTTCCCGGCGAATCTGACGCGACAGCTCGTAATGGCCCATCAAGCCCCACATGCCGCCCGCGCCGCAGCATTCATCGCTGCCCTTCATTTCAACAACTTCCAGGCCGGGGATGAGCGACAGCAGTTCGCGGGTGCGGTTGGTGGTGGAACTCATCTTGTGGCCCAGTTTTTCGTGGCACGAGGTGTGAATGGTGATTTTCTGGTTGACGGGCTGGGCCGGCATGGTCAGGTTGGCCGGGCCGATCACTTCCAGCACAAAGCGGGCAGGATCGTAAAATTTACCGGCGATGGCGCGGGCTTTTTTCGCATATTCGATTTCGCCGATCTTTTCCAGATCGTGAGCGTATTCCTTGAAGGCCAGGATGCAGGAGGGGCAGTGAGCCACGATGTATTTGTAACCGTAGAACTGGTCGATGTTGTATTTGGCAAATTTGTGATACTCTTCGGTATTGCCCACGCAGGCAAAGGGTTCGCCGCAGCACTGCTGGCCGGGCAAGGAAACGGTGATGTTGTTGTGCCGGGCAATGTTGATAAAGCTGTCGGCCACCGGGTTGGCAAAGGCATCGGAGCTGCACCCGTAGAAGTAGGCCACATCGGCTTCGGCGGCGGGAATATCCACCAGTTCCGGGAAGCGTTTGGCCATGGTTTTATCGGCCATCTGGGGCAGCACCCGCTCTTTGGGCATCGGCGAGGGCAGGAACACCTCCGGCAGCATCGACATAATGGCGCGGCTGGCTTTGTTCTGCCAGATGCCCTGGGTTTTGCCCAGCAGGGTAATCAGCGAGTTATAAACCCCGTCGTTGGTCATCATCGTGTAGAGCATGGGGGCAATGACCTTGCTGGGATTTTCTTCGCGCATTTCGATGACCAGGTCGCGCATGCTGGCGTCGGTGGGGCAGATGTAGGTGCAGGAGCCGCACAGCAGGCACAGATCGTAAATCTGCTCAAACAGCGGGTCATCTTTCATTTTTTCCAGATCGCCGTCGGCGTCCAGGGCAATGGCCAGGGCGCGTTTGAAGGTGGGCGCGGCCTCGGAGCGGGCGGCAAATTCATCGGGAATGTATTTGAAGATGGGGCAGCTATCGGCGCACTTGGAGCAGAAGGCGCAGACGCCGGTGAACAGGTGCGACAGGTCTTTGAAGCGGGTCAGGTTGAGCCGGCTGTCCTGCTCTTTGATGCCCACCATCTCTACAATATTTTGTTCCAGATCTTTGTCGCGGGCTTCGGGAATGATCTTCACGCCCGGATGCAGGACGGTTTTTGCGTCCATCACATTTTTCATCTCGACAAACAGGTCAAACAGGTTGAGGCCAAAGACGTAGGGCAAAATCAGGCCCCGGGTGCGGCCGTCGGCGTGCTCGCCGCTCATGCTGCCGCCCAGTTCGGCGGTCTTTTCGGTGATTTTGGTCATCACAGTGATGAGCCGCTTGCGGTCCAGTTCGTCGCTCAGGTTGAGCAGCAGGTAGATGTGGAAGTTAACGTCGCCGGCGTGGCCGTGCGTGCCGGCCACCACCCCGTTTTCCTCAAAGGTTTCTTCCATAAATTTGATGAATTCGAGGATTTTCTGCTCGTCGCGCGGCAGCACCACGCACTCGATCATGGTCAGCGGGCGTTTGGCGGGATCGTAAGCGTAGAGCACTTGCAGCGCGGCGCGGCGGCCCTGCCAGAGCGCGTCTTGCTTGGCCGGATCGGTGGCTACATCAAACCCCATCGCGGTGGGGTACTGCTTCAACAGCGCTTCCAAATCTTTCACCTGTTTGGCGATCAACTCGGCGGCGGCCTGCTGTTCCATCAGGCTGATGCGGCCAATGCGGCGGGCGGGGTCGTTGGGATCGGCCTCCACCACCATATCGTCAAACTCGATCAGGTACATCACCTTGGCGTCTTCGGGAATATTCAGGTTAGGGAAGGTTTTGCGGATCAGGTCCAGGTTGGTGGTCACGGCGGTATCAAAACAGGAGGGGCCAAGATCATAAATTTTGGGGATCGCGCCGCAGGCTTCTTGCAGGTTGGTGAAGTAGACAATGCAGGTGGTTTTCTGGGCCGGCAGCGGCAGGGCGCGGAGCTTGGCTTCGGTGATGACGCCCAGCGTGCCTTCGGAATGGGTAAAGAGAATGCTCCAGTCGATGGACGCGCCGGCCTCAAGCTCTTTGAGCAGGTCCAGCACGTTGTAGCCGGACGAATTCTTGGCCACGCGCGGAAAGTCGCGCTCGATAGCTTCTTGGTTGGCCTTCACCAGTTCAACGATCTTGCTCCACGGCTCGCGGTCCGAAGAGATTTCCGACGTCCACACGCCGGTGCCGTCGGCCAGGACCACGTGCAAATCCAGCACCTGATGCTGGGTGGTGCCCAGCTTGCAGGAGTTGGCCCCGGAAGAGTTGTTGGCAATCATCCCGCCGATGGTAGCCATATCGGTGGAGGCGGGATAGGAGGCCAGAAAAACGCCATATTTTTTAAGATAATTATTCAAGCGGGTGCAGATGACGCCGGCCTGAGAAAAGACAACTTTGCCGCCTTCGGGGTGATCTTCCAGCACCTTCATGTCCGTCATCGAGCGCATATCGAGCATAATGCCGGCGCCCACCGATTGGCCGGGCAAGCCGCTGCCCGCGCCGCGCGCGGTGATGGGAATGTTGTGCTCGTAGGCGTATTTTACGGCTTTTTCTACATCGGCGTGGCTTTGCACCCCCACCACCGCCAGCGGCATCAGGCTGATGGGGCCAACGTCGGTGGCGTAGCCCAGACGGGCCACTTCGCTGATTTCAACCCGCGCTTCGGGAACGCCCGCCGCGATCAAGCCTTTACGAATAGCTTCGCTTTCGGCAGAGGAATGGCCGTTTTTTCCATTGCTTTTTTGCGTTGTTTGTTCGGCGGTTAACTGCGTATTCATTACAACAAAGTCCCCCTTAGACTTCTCTTGACTAATTTCGTTGGTTTAATTTCTCGGCGGCCAGCAGGGTAAGATGCGTATTTCTGCCGCCGTAGCCCGGTTTCTGGCCTGCGGGCATTTTCACGTTGACCGTGGCTTCGCCGCCAAAGATCACGGCGATCTTCCGCCCGGCGTCAGCCGGGTTGGTGATCAAAACCAGGGTCACATCGGCTACATTGGTGCCCGACGGGCCGGTTTCAATACCCAGACCTAATTCTTTGAAAAACGAGGCCGAGTCGTAGTTGGCCAGATATTTTTTATGATCCAGGCCCTGGCTCCCGGCCACTTTCAACGTTTCCTGATCGGCGATGGCGCCGGCCAGGTCGGAATGGCCGTCCACGCCGTCGGTGGAGAAGCTGGCAAAAGTGATTTGATCGCCCGCTTGCAGATAAGACTCCAGCGCCTGCCAGATATTTTCGATCTCTTCCGTCACTTCGGCTTTGATCTTGTCATCCACCGAGCCGGTATTCCAGCCGATCAAATGAACGGTATAGCCCAGTTCTTCGGCTTTTTTGGCAGCCGCTTCCATCGCTCCATCATTGTTGGCAATGATAACGTACTGGCTTTTGTCCTCGGCCAGCAGCGGCGAGTCCACCGGCAGGGTTTCGTTTTCCTCTTGGCCCAGATTCGCTTCAAAATATTGCTTGATCGAGGCCGGGACTTTTTCCCAGATACCGTGGCTCACCAGCACGTCCTTGGCCGAGGCAAAGGTCGAGTCATCGCCCACCGTGGGGCCGGAAGAGATCACCGAGGTGTCATCCACCACGCCGGTCTTCGTCACCGGCACATCCGACAGCACCAGCGAGATAAAACCGCCGGCCTTTTCGGCCAGCTTGCGCATGCCGCCGCCCTTGAGCGGGTCGATGTGCTTGCGGACCGAATTGATCTCGTCGATGGTGGCCGGCACGGTGAGCAGCAGGCTGCTGATATCAATGTAATCTTTCAGCGTGACGCCCTCAATGGGCACAGCCATCAACGATGAGCCGCCGCCGGAGATCAGGGCGATGACCAGCGTTTTTTCATCGGCGTTTTTGAGCAGGTCGATCATTTTGCGCGCGCCCGCCACCCCGGCCTCGTTGGGGGTGGGGTGGTTGGCAGCGTAGAGTTCGATGTTGTCGGCAATTGGTTCGTCGGCCTGATCCAGATAAACATTCATTACGCCGGTGGTGATCCTATCGCCTAAAATATTAGCCAGTTCGATGCCGGTGCGCCGGCCCGCTTTGCCGCCGCCCACCACAATGATCCGGTCGAAATTATTCAGATGGTAAGGTTTGCCATCAACGGTTAAGACGTTGGTGGATTCGTCCAGGCTCACAAAGCGCCGCAAGGCCGGTTCGGGCAAGACGCGTTCTAAGGCATAGTTCAGGATGGTTCTGGCAGACGCCTGTTGTGACATTTTTTCTCCCTGTAAATTCAGTCTATTTTCCGTTTCGGCTGAGAAGTCGTTCTTTGTGGGCCAACACTTCTCTGCTGGCTCTGATAATGTGCGGCGAGGTAAGGCCGTATTTTTCAATCACTTCCAGGTAGGGGCCGGATTCGGCAAAAGTATCGTTAACCCCGATCTGGCGCATAGGGATGGGGTTGTTAGCCACCAGCACTTCGGCTACGGCGCTGCCCAGCCCGCCAAATTTCACATTGTTCTCGGCCACTACAATCGCGCCGGTTTCGGCGGCGGATTGCAGCACCATCTCTACATCCAACGGTTTGATGGTGTGAGCGTAAACCACTTTGGCGCTGATGCCTTCTTCCTGAGCCATTCGCTCGGCGGCTACCAGGGCCTGGCAGACAATGTCGCGCATGGCGATGATGGTCAGGTCTGAGCCATCGCGGATGGTGACGGCTTTGCCGATTTCAAAGGGGAAATTCTCATCAAAAAGAACCGGTACGGGATCGCGGGTGAAGCTGAGATAGACCGGGCCGTCCCATTCGGCGGCGGCAAAGGTAGCCTGCTTGTTGGTGGGCGAGTCGGCAGCGGCGATCACGCAGGAGTTGGCTAAAGAGCGCATAATCGAAAGGTCTTCCTGGGCCTGGTGAGTGACGCCGTCGGGGCCGGGGGTAATGCCGCTGTGGCTGGCCGCAATTTTCACGTTGAGTTTGGGGTAGTGGATGCTGTTACGCACCTGGTCGAGCGCCCGCATGCTGGCGAAAACAGCGTAAGTGCAGGCAAAGGGGATCAGGCCGGTGGACGCCATGCCGGCGGCGGCGGCCATCATATTTTGTTCGGCGATGCCAAAGTTGAATTCGCGGTCGGGGAATTCGGCGGCAAATTTGTTGGTGCCGATGGATTTGGATACGTCGGCATCCAGCACCACCACATCGGGATTTTGTTTGCCCAATTCTATAATTGCTTCGGCAAACGCGGCGCGGGTGGCCTGCTTGGTGGTTTTGGCCCAGGGATCATCCGAGGCCAGTTCGGAGACAACTTCCGGCAGTACGTAATGGTAGAGGGATGTATCAACAGTCATTATGCTACACTCCTAATTTCGGTCATCGCTTGTTCAAATTGTTCATCGTTGGGCGCTTTGCCGTGCCAGGCCGGAACATTTTCCATAAACGAAACGCCTTTTCCCTTGACAGTTTTGGCGATAATTACGGTGGGCTGGCCTTTAATGGTGACGGCTTCTTCCATTGCCGCTACAACCTCGCCCATATTGTGGCCGTCAATTTCAATGGTGTTCCAGCCAAAGGCGCGCCATTTTTCTACTACCGCGCCCAGGGGCTGGATATCTTCGGTAAAGGTATCGTTTTGGATGCCGTTGTGATCAAAAATCACGGTCATATTGTCCAATTTCCAGTTGGCGGCGGACATGGCGGCTTCCCAAACAGAGCCTTCCTGGCTTTCGCCATCGCCCACGGCCACCCAAACGTGATAATCTTTGTTGCGCAATTTTCCGGCCAGCGCCATACCAACGCCGCCGCAAATTCCCTGCCCCAGCGACCCGACGGTAAAATCTACGCCGGGGGTCTTTTTCATATCGGCGTGGCCTTGCAAAATGCTATTCAACTTACGCAGGGTTTTTAGATGAGATTTATCAAAAAAGCCTTTTTCAGCCAGCACCGCATACCACACCGGGCAGGCGTGACCTTTGGACAAAATAAAGCGATCTCGATCGGGCCAGTCGGGGTTCTTGGGATCAACGTTCATCACGCGGAAGTACAGCGCGGTCATATAGTCGGCGGCAGAAAGGGAGCCGCCGGGATGGCCGGCCTGGGCCTCGTGGATCATATTGATAATATTGGTCCGTACTTCGACGGCGGTTTTTTCGAGGTCTTCAATCGACATTTTTGAATTTTGGGTCATAGTTACTGCATTTCCTTTCTTAAATGTTTACCGGTTCTTGCACAAGCTGCTCTCAGAGAATTCAGCCATCCAATTTTTAGAGTTAAAATGAACCTATGCTATAATAAATGCAGGCAAGCGATTGGCAACCAAGTACAAAGGCGTGCTGTTGCATTATGTCCGCTTTTTTGCCCGAAGGAGATGCCACTCTACCCAATAGTTTCGGTATCTCCTTCTCTCATTAATACCGGCCCTATTCTGCCTCCAGGGCCGAGGCTCGCAGCAAGGCTTCTTTTATCTCGCGCCCCACCTTATCGTTGATCTGCCGGTGCAGCGTAATAACCTGGCTCAGGTCTTTCTGTTGAAAAGATTCCAGAATATTGCGATGGTCGGTCAAAACCGTTTCCGGAACGGTGGGATAATATTCGGCGCGATAAAAGATCAGCACTTCCCACTGCCCCATGATCTGGTTCCACATATCCATCAAACGAGAGTTGCCGGCCTTCTCCAGAAAAAAGGCGTGGAAGCGGCGGTCGGCTCTGGTTAAACGCAGCAGCCCTTTGACTTCAATGGCCTGCTTCTGCCGTTCAATAATTTCTTCAATATGGCTAAAATCCTGATCCTGCAATTTGTCAACCACCAACTCGGCGGCCAGCGTTTCCATCATTACCCGCAGCCCCAGAATTTCGTCCACATCTGTTTGGGAAGGGTGCCACACATAAAAGCCTCTGTTTGCTTCTCGACGCACCAGGCCATCGCTTTTAAGACGCATCAGGGCTTCACGGACGGGGCTGCGGCTCACGCCTAATTCAGCGGCCAGGGCAGGTTCGGCCAAACGCTCATCAGGCTCAAGATTACCTCGGATGATGGCTTCTCGAATGCGCTCTGTCACGCGATCGGCCAGTGTGTTTTGATGGATGGGGGCAAAAGCTTCCATCAATTACCTGCGCTCTCGGATTTTTCAATATACTGTATATCGAATACAGCATTTGGTATACTGTATACAGTATACGACAGTTTGTTTTTACTGTCAAATCCTTTGGTGAAATTTTAAGGAAAAATTAATCTTTGTGAGATTTTTTACCGGTAACATCCCCCTTCGATACGAGCCGGCGCTCACTCAGGATGATTTTTCTATGCAAGATCACTGACAACAGACGACCGTGATGATTTAGTGGTCAGTCGTCCGTCGTCGGTGGTCTGATTGTTCAAGAAGCAACTTCGACACTATTCAATCAACCACCATGGTTTCACGCTGAATCTCAGGATCGGTAAAGCGGTCTTCTCTATCGATAACTTTGGTCGAAAAACTCCAAAAAACGGCGCCGTCCGGCCCTCCCTGGAACCAGTGAGGGGTGTTGGGGGGAAAGGTGATCTGTTCGCCGGGCCGCAAAATATACTCGTGCCAGACGGTGTAGGTGTGCCGGCGATGTTCCGGGGGGCGGCCTTGGGGATTGGGCGTGGGGGCGCCGGGGCCGTAGAGGTACAGTTCGCCCCATTCGCAGCGCACGGTTTCTTCTTTGCCGGCGTAATCATCAATTTTGGGGTGGCTGTGCTCCGGTTCGGTCTGCCAGGGCAGCATGATCAACAGCTTGGCCGCGATCTTATCGGTATCCACCAGGGTGACAATTTGCGCCCCACTCTGCTCTAACTCGCCCAGGCCAAAATCGGCCACTTCCATTTTATCAATTTCATCCTGACGCACCACCACGCCGGCCCTGGCTAAAATTTCGGTGGCGCGTTGGATGGCTGATTCGCGTTCTGCACGGGTAATCATAGGCGGAACCTCACTTGTTCAATCCAAGTAATTGTCTGGCTTCAGTGGGGGTGGCAATCTCACGGCCCAGGTCGCGGGCAATGCGCACTAGCCGCTCGACCAGTTGGGCGTTGCTGGTGGCTAACTCGCCGGGCCGATAGTAGGGGTTATCCTCAAACCCGGCGCGGGCGTGGCCGCCCATATTCATGGCCAGCACCGACATCTGCAAATCGTGCCCGCCGTGGCCCACTACGCTCCAGAATGAGTTGGGAGGAATGGACTCGCTTAGAAAGAGCAGGTTTTTGGGCGTGGCCGGCAGCGCGCCTTGCTGCCCCAGGACAAAGCCAAATAAATAGGGCGGCTCGATCAAGCCTTGTTCGGCGTAAGCCAGGCTGTTGGCGATCATGCCGGCTTCAAAAATGGCGATGTCGGGCTTGATGCCGCGGCGGTGCATCTCTTTGATCCAGTAGTCAATATCAGCGGGCGAGTTGATGTACACGCCTTTATCATAATTGACCGAGCCGGGGTTCAGCGAGGCCAGTTCAATCTCCGCTTGCAGCGAAACCGCGCGCTCCGCCGGGGAAAGATCGTTCACGCCGCCGGTAGAGCCTTCAATAATAATGTCGCATTGTTCTCTGATGAGGGCGATGGTGCGTCTAAACACGGTCAGGTCGGTGGTGGGCTGGCCGCGCTCATCCCAAACGTGCAAATGCACCAGGTTGGCCCCGGCGTTGTAGGCCCGCACTACCTCATTGGCAATGCCTTCGGGCGAAAGATCGAGGCCGGGAATATCTTTGGCCATATAAGGGGGAATGCTGGGCGCTACGACCACGAGTAATTTGTCTTGCATAAGTTTATGAAACCTCCTGTGTATCCACATGATTCGTTTTTCCAGGCATGACCACCGACAACTGACCACCGGCGCTAAATCACCACGGTAGTCGGTCATCCGTGGTCGGTGGTCTGGTTGTCAAAAAGCAAGCTCGATGACCGATTCGAGGTCAAATTTCAAATTTCACCGGATCGTTGGTACGCGCCTGCCACGCCTCCAACCGGCGGCGGTGGCTGGCCAGGATCGGCTGGGCTGCCGGGTCGTGGGCCAGGTTATGGAGTTGGTAGGGGTCTTGCTCTAAATCATACAATTCTTCCATGGCTGCCGAGGTATCCACTTCGTCCAGATAATCGGGCCGGCCGTGGTATTGGTAGGCGGCGTAGCGATATCGCTCGCTCACAATGGCGCGCCCCACCACCGGTTCCCAGTGATGGCCGTGCGTTTCGCACAGCAGGTCTTGGCGCCCGGTTTGGGGCTGCACCGCGCCCTGGCCATCAAACAGGGCCAACAGACTTTGGGCATCGACCGGCCCGTTAAACGACGTGCCCGCCGCCTCCAAAAATGTGGCCGGGCAATCCATATTAGAGACCAACTGTTGGCTCTTTTGCCCCGGCGACAGGCGTTGGGGCCAGCGCATCACCATGGGCACGCGCAGCAGTTCTTCGCTGAGCATGGCTTCTTTGCTGAAATGGCCGCCAAACGATCCGACAGCATCGCCGTGATCGGCGGTCCAGATCACCAGCGTATTTTCCGAGAGGCCCAATTCGTCCAACGTGTCGATGATTTTGCCGCAGGCGGCGTCAACCTGCGTCACCTGGGCGTAAACGTAGCGCATGATGCGCTGCCACTCGGACCAGTGCATGGCGGACGGCACGATCAGGCGGTTGTTGCGGCCCACCGGCTCGTTCCATTCTTTCAGGTAGACCGGGGGTTTGCCGGACAGGTCATCATTAAAGTTGCCGTACTCTTGAATTTGCTCCGGTGGATACATATCTAAAAATTCCTGGGCGGCCAGGTAGGGGGCATGCGGCCCCCAAATATCAACCCGTAAGAAGAACGGATCATTAGTGGTATCATCGGCCAGCTCGCGCAGTTTGTCGCAGGCCAGGTTGGCTAAAAATTGGGCTTCGTGGCTGTCGGTGGGCGTTTCCATCACGCCGGTGATGTGCGGGTGCAAGCCGGAGGCCAAACATTGATAGCCCGGCCCCGGTTCCGGCTCGTCAGGAGAAACCGGTTCCATAAAAACGTGTTCCACGGTGAAACGGGCCGGTTCCAGGCCGCGTTCGTCACAATAGGCTTTGTATTCGGGCGTAATGTAGGGATTGCCAAATTTGGGGTATGAGAACCCCTCGCAGCCAAAATCTTTGGCCGTGCCCGGGCCGGCGTGCCATTTGCCGTAACTGTAGAGCCGGTAGCCTTGCTCTGCCAACAGGTTGTAAAGAATCCCGTGATCCCGTTCGGTGGTATTTTGTTTTTCGTCCAGGGTGATGAAGCCGTGGTTGTGGGGCAGCAGCCCGGTCAGCATTGAGCGGCGGGCCGGGGTGCAGAGGGGGCAACTGGTGTAGGCCCGTTCAAATTGCACACCCTCGGCGGCAACCCGTTCAAAATTGGGTCGGGCCGGTTTCAGGCCGCCGTCCCAGCCGTGGCGGTAGTAGGCTTCCTGATCGGTGACAATGAAAACAATGTTGGGTTTGTGGTGGCTCATCTCTAATCTCCAATTTGCTAAATACGGAAGTTGTTTCTAGCCCTTCACTGCCCCGGCGGTCAAACCGGCCAGGTAATAATCCATCAAGAAAGAATAAACGATCACCACCGGCAGCGATCCCAGCAGCGCGCCGGCAGCGATCCCAGCAGCGCGCCGGCCATTAACTCGCCCCAGTAGTAAACATCGCCAATTTGCATGGCATTGACCACGCCAACCGCCACCGGCAGCTTGGAGCCGGAACGGATAAACGTGGTAGCGTACAAATATTCGGTCCAGGAAAGGGTAAAGGAAAAGAAGAAAACAGAAACCACGCCGGGTAAGATCAGGGGCAGGTCAATGGCTATCATCGCCTGAATTCGGCTGGCGCCGTCAATGCGGGCGGCCTCGGATAGCTCATACGGGATGCCTTTGAAGTAGCTGGCCAACATCCAGGCGATGAAGGGAACCATAAAGGTCAGATAAGTGAATACCATCGACCACAAGGTGTTGGAAAGATTTAAAAAATTGACCACCACGTTGAGCGGGATAAAGAGCAGTGCCGGCGGCACCAGATAGGTAGAAAAAATTGCCAGTGCAATCAGCGCCGCGCCCTTAAACCGCAGCCGCCCAATGGCATAGGCCGCTAAAACCCCGGAAACCAAAGCAATGGTTGAAGCGACCACCGCCACAAACAAGCTGTTGAGCATCCATTGCGCGAACCGGGTTTCGGTGAACAAATAGTAATAGTGTTCAACCGTGATACCGCTCATGGCAAAAGGATTTTGGCCCACCACCAGCAGATCGGCGTTGGGTTTAAAGGAGGTGATGACCATCCAGATGAAGGGGAACAGCATCAAGAAGGTAAATATTGCCAGCGAAATCAAGATGGGAATATTCCTGGATAATTTCCAACGATAGGCCAGCGTTCTGAAATCTGTTCTACGTTTTTGACGTTGTGCATTGACCATAATTCAATCCTTCCGTAAATCTCGTAGTTGCAGAGCGATAATCAGCACCAGGAAGGGGAACAGAAAGGCCGCAATGGCCGCGCCTTTGGATAGATCCGCTCCCTGAATCGCGGTGCGAAAAGCCAGCGTTGATATGAGGTGGGTACTGTTGATGGGGCCGCCCTTGGTTAAAATCCACACAATCTCAAAATCGCCCAGGGTGCGCACAAAAGAGAAAAGCGTGGAGACGATCAGAATGGGCAAAATATGGGGCCACGTGACCGACCAGAAACGCTGCCAGGCATTGGCCCCATCCACCGTGGCTGCTTCGTACAAATCTTGCGGTACAGTGACCAGCGCGGCCAGGATGATCATGCCAAAGAAGGGCGCGCCCCGCCAGATATTTACCGTTTGCACCGCGGCCATGGCCAGCGACGGATGGCCGATCCAGACAATTTTTCCGGTTTCCAGCCCAAAGCGGCGAACAATGAAGGGTAATTCTTCGGCCAGATAGGATTGGACAAACGGCGGGCCGGATTCCGCCAGATAGTACAGAATATTTCGGGCCAATTCGAGGACACCGCCTTCTCGCAGAAAATAGGTGATGATGCTGAACTGCGAGTCGAACATCCATACCCAGGCCAGAATGCTCAACGAGGCGGGCGCCACCCAGGGCAGCAGAAACGCCGCCCGGAAAAAGCGGCGCATCCGCCGGACTTCATTCAGGGTCAGCGCCATCAGCAGGCCCAGGATCACCTTAAAAATCACGGCGGTAACGGTGTAGTTAAAGGTATTCCAGATGGTCCGTAAAAATATTCTGTTGTCCAACAAATCAACGTAATTTTGCAGGCCCACAAAAGCATAGCCGGCCTGGCCCAAAGCTCTATCCGTTACGCTGAACCAGATGGATAGCACAAAGGGGTAGCCGATCAGGCCAAAAACAATAATGATGATCGGCAGCAAAAATAGATAGCCCAGCGATGTTTGATTCTCCAGGCCGGCCCCAAAGATTTTTTTCAATTGCGTCCATGAAGTCCCGGAGGGTTTTTCTAAAACAGTGTTTGTACTCATACACAACTCCCCTGTTATGAAAACTATTTTTCGGCAACGATCTCTTTTTCTGCCTGTTCCACCGGCAAATGAAGTTCCACCACGCTCAAGCTTTCGTTTACCGAATCTGAAATAGCCTGCAAATCGCCCTGCCGCAGGGTGTCCATTAAATGGCAATGGATATTGATGCTATGTTCGACATTATGGGCGGTATCAAATATTTTAAGCAACGTGCCGCGCATCGAGGCAAAAAAGAGTTCTTCGACGGTGCGGCCGATTTTTATCAAGAGGGGGTTGTGGGTGGCGTCCAGAATGGCATAGTGAAAATCCAGATCGCGCCGGGCCAGTTCATCCACCTGCCAATCCGGCGAGCGGGCGTAATCTTCAAAGGCGAGTTGGGCGGTTTCGATGCGCTGCCAATCTTCGGGGGTGGCTTTTTCCGCCGCCAACTGGCAGTAGCCCACTTCGATGATGGAACGCAATTCCAGCAGTTCCGACCCCATGCCGGCTTCGAGCATAATGGCAAACACCAGCGGGCTGAGCAAGGCAGACGAGGGTTTATCCACAATGTAGGTGCCGTCGCCCCGTTTGATGTCTACCACGCCCAGGGCTTCCAGCATTTTCATGGCCTCGCGCACGGTGCCGCGCCCCACGCCAAGCTGCTCCCGCAGTTCGGCTTCGGAGGGAAGCCGCTGGCCCGGATGCAGATCGCCGCGAATGATGGCCTGCTTAAAAACATCAACAATATCATCCACAGCATTGGGCCGGGTAAGCGTTTGAAAGGTTGAAGATAGATCAGCCGCCATCATTTTTCTCCACAGAGAGGGTATAATGTATACCATCAAACGTATGACGTTTGATGTTTCCGAGTATAACATAGAAAAAATAATTCGTCAAGAAAGAATTAAACGTCCTTGGCCACAACTTTGCATGGATGCGATAATGCGCCTACAATATGCCCGCTTTTTGGTATCTTCTCAATGTTTCGGGGGAACGCGGTATGAGCCTGTCGAAGACCGCTGTTTCGGCAAGCTCAACCAACTCTGCCCCAGTTCATTAAGAAGGTACGCTTTTTGAAGAAAGGGAATCAATAATGAAGAAGTATTTACCCATTTTATTGCTGCTCATCATTGCCTTTTTGAGCCTGACGGCCTGCGGCTCGGAACCGACCGAAGAGATCGCCGCCACCAAAGAATCACCCACCACAGAAACGCCCACCAAAACACCGGCGACTCCCACCGACACTCCTACCACAGCCCCCAGCGCCACGCCGACCGACAAAGCAACATCCACCCCACCACCCACCGCCATCGCCACCGCCACTTCCAGCACAGCCACGCCGGAACCCAGCCCCACACCGATTGTTTATATTATCGAAGAATATGACACCCTGCTGGACATCGCCATTGAGTTTGAGACCACCACCGACGCCATCCTGGCCGCCAACGGCCTCAACGAAAACGATTTTCTGCAAATCGGCCAAAAACTCATCATCCCCACCGATGAGGAAGAAATTGCCCGTTTATTGGAACAAGAAGAGGAGGGGACAAGCGCCACCCCCCAAACAGAATCAGATACCGCATCAGCCCAGGCCCCGCCTCCTTCTCCCACGCCCAGCGGGCCGCCGCCCCCCACCATCACTCACGCCGCCAACGTCAACCCGCTCACCGGCCTGAAGGTTGATGATCCCGGCGTGCTCAAACGCCGCCCGCTCTTTGTGCGGGTGGGCAACGATGTGGGCGCGCGCCCGCAGGTGGGCCTCAACAGCGCCGATGTGGTGTACGAAGAAATCACCGAATGGTGGATCACCCGCTTTACGGCCGTTTATTTGAGCCAGGACCCGGAGATGGTGGCCCCCATTCGTTCGGCCCGGCTCAGCAACATCCAACTGGTGCCGCAGTATAAGGGCGCGCTGGCCCACTCCGGCGGCTCCGACCCCGTGCGCTGGGAAATTTCGCAAGCGCCCATCACCAACCTGGACGAATTCTTTTCGCCGAAACCGTATTTCTACCGCGCCAACCAGGGCTGGCAATCGCGCCTGGCGCTCAATGTGCAAGACGCGCGGGAGTATATGGAAGACAACGATCTGGAAGCGCCGGTAAAGTTGCAAGGCTTTTTGTTTGATGAAACGATCAACCAGGGCGAACCCGCCGAAAATATTTACATTCCGTATCCGCGCACGACCAGTTTTACCCAATGGCGCTACTTTTCCGACAGCGGCCAATATTTGCGCTGGATCAGCGATGAACCCCTGATCGACGCCAGCGATAACGAGCAGGTCTCCGCCGACAATGTGATTATCTATTTTGCTGAACACCAGGACACCGACATTTTGGACGTGAACGGTATTCCCACTATTCGCATCATTATGAACGGGCGCGGGCCGGCCTGGTTCTTCCGCGATGGCGTGTTGAACAAGGGCTACTGGCAAACCGACGGCAGCCGCACCCCCTATTTTGCCTACGAAGACGGCACGCCGTACAACCTGAAACCGGGCCGCACCTGGATAGAGGTGGTGCCCACCTATTTCACCATCGGCCTGAACAGCGCCGGCGAGGCCAGCGCCAACCCGTAGCCTCACCCACCGGTGTTTTGGATGGCCCACAAAACAGAGAGTCCGCGAAGATGCGCGAAGGTACGCTAAAATTTTTCTCTTCGCGTTTCTTAGCGCCCTTCGCGGAATTTAATAAATTATGACCACTGAACGTCTGGAGTGGCTGGCACTTTCCCGGCCATCGCCCGCAACCGAGAAAAAATCTACCGATCCCTCCGCGGCAGCCTGCCCCACCTGCGGCTGGCCGGTGGCCGGTCATTTAAAAACCTGCCCCCACTGCGGCCACGCCATCGCCGGCGGCCCCGCCGATGATCTGCTGGGCGAGTTGGATATCAAACTGCTGCCGCCCATGGTTGAAATCCTCCCCGCGCCCGCCCCCTGGTTCGATGCGCCCGCCGCCGACCCGCCGGGCTTGTACCACCTGCGCTTGCAAGCCGAGCAACTGCAAACCACCACCGGTTTCAACCGCCTCATCTGCCTCGACGACATCAGCGTGGACCATTACCAGCACCAACTGGAAGCCGCGCTCCGCGCCCTGCGGGATATGAACGGGCAGGCCCTGCTGGCCGATGAAGTGGGGCTGGGCAAAACCATCGAAGCCGGCATAGTAATGAAAGAACTCATTGAACGGGGACTGGTCAACAGCGTGCTCATCCTCACCCCGGCCTCGCTCACCTGGCAGTGGCACGAAGAAATGGCCGCCAAATTTTTTGAAGATTTCACCGTGCTGGAACGCCGCAAACAACTGCCGGAAACGATGAACAGTGATGATCGCTGCCGCTGGATCGTTTCGCTGGATCGGGCCAAAACCGGCCGCTGGTCGGAACGCTTGCTCTCACGTGAATACGATTTGCTGATTGTGGACGAAGCCCACAAACTCAAAAATCACCGCACCCAGGCGTATAAATTTGTCAGCCGGATCAGCAAACGGTACGTGTTGATGCTGACCGCCACGCCCGTCCACAATGATCTCATGGAGCTTTACAACCTGATTTCTATTTTACGGCCCGGCCACCTGGGCACGCGGCGGGTTTTCAAAGATAACTTCATTTCGACCCCTGCGGCCCGGCCCAAAACCCGCGTGCTGACGTGGGCCATGAAAGGCATTAATTACCTGTCCGCGCAAATTGGCAGCGCCCACAACATCCGCGACGCGAACTTTGGGCAGTGGTGGAATCCCTACAAAATCACCCCCATCCCTGGCCAATCCTTCACCCTGGATGCCCTGGCCGAACTGCCTGATCCTACCGATTTTAAGGAAGAAGCCGCCGCATCGCTGGCCGAATACGATGCTGTTCACAGCGAATTGATCAAACTGTTGCAGCAAGGCTATCGCGTTACCAATGCCTGGCTGGCTGTCTTGAAACGCGAAAAAGAATACAAACACAGCCTGGGCAGCCGCTGGTGGGGCTCCAGCAAAAAGTGGGCCGCTCCCTACATCAAAAATGCCGGCAAACTTTGCGGGGTTCGCCTTGAATTGAGCCAGAGTGAGGTTGGGCCAACAGAAGATCAAACCCGGCCCAAACGCCTGCCCGGCCGCCGCACCATCTACAGTTCGGCTTATCCAACTGCCTACCTCAAAAAGAGTAAAGCGGCCCGCGCCGATTTTTTGGCCGAACAGAAAGAATTACCCCGCTGGCTGCGCCGCCGTATTGAATCTTATGATGAATTAAAACAGGCCAAACTCAAACACAGCGGGCAGCGCGCTATGCAGGAGGTGGAGCAGCTTTTGGCTCAGGGGTACGAGATGTTTGATTTTGAGGCCATCAGGGTGTGGGGGGGATCGTACGAATTTGTCTGCCGCCTCAAACTCAAGCCGCGAGAGCGCCAACCCCGCTCCAAACCCGAACACCGCACCAGCCCCCGCAACCCCTACGCCCTGCGCCGCCTGCTGCAAGAAGTGATGATCCGCAACCGGCGCAGCCGCGTGGGCGTGCGCTTTCCGCCGCGCCAGGCCGCCATTTACAACCTGGATTTCAGCCCGCCGGAACGCGAATTGTATGAAAGTGTCACCACCTACATTCGCCGGCAGTTGCGCCGGGCCGGCCAGGAAAACAGCAAACTGGCCGCCACCCAGAAAATGACCCTGATGACGCTGCAAAAAGAACTCTGTTCCAGCCCCCAGGCCGTGGCCCGCACGCTCAAAAAATTGGTCGATAAACAATCATCGCCGGAACTGGCCGAAGCGCTGGTGCTGGCCTGGGGCATCCGGCAGGCGCGTAAGGTGGAGGCCACGCTGTCGCTGCTGGAACAGTACCCGGCCAAAACCCTGATCTTTACCGACTACCTGCCCTCGCTGGAAACGCTGCACGCGGCGCTGGCCGAAGCCGGTTACGAAACCGTTGTCTTCCATGGCGGGATGCCGGCCCTGAAGCGGGTAGAGACCGTGCGCCAATTCCGAAATTCGGCCCAGGTGATGATCAGCACCCGCTCCGGCGGCGAGGGCCACAACCTGCAATTTTGCCACCAGATGATCAATTACGACCTGCCCTGGAACCCGATGCGCATCGAGCAGCGGGTGGGCCGCCTGCACCGGCTGGGGCAACAAGAAACCGTCTCCATTTTTAACCTGGCCGTCAATGATACCATCGAAGCCTACATTCTGGACCTGCTGGCCCACAAAATCCGCATGTTCGAGCTGGTTATCGGCGAGTTGGATTTGATCTTGGGCGAACTGGACCACCGCCGAGGCTTTGAAGGCTATCTTGAAGACGCCTGGGCCGGCAGCTACACCGAAGAAGAGCTGCAACAGATGCTGCTGGAGCTGGAAAAAATCTTGAACAAGGCGCAGCACACCTACGACGAAGTCCGCGAAGCCTCCGACGAGCTTTCTGATCTATTGGAGGCGATGGATGAGGTGTATGGTAGATAACCCATGTCAATGAAAGCCTTTGCCCACAATTTCTTCACCCACTTTAACGCCCGCATCGCGCCGCAAGAAAACGAGTGGGTGGTTGATCTCCCGCCCGATCTGGCCGAGGCGTTTGGCAAACCGCGCCTCTACCTGGTCTTCCCCGGCGAAGCAAGCACAATGCGCGAATTATCGCCCCACGAAGACCTGCTGGTGTACGGCAGCCGCACCTTTGATACCATGCTGGGCCTGCTGGCCGGGCGCGGCGAAACGGCCCAAATCCAACTGCCCCGCCGTTTTCCGCCCCACGAGGATCAGCTTCCGCCCGCCTTGTCGTTGGGCAATTGCCAACTGCTGGCCTGCCGGGGAACAACCACGCAAGCGCCTTTCACCTTTTTCAATTTTCGCGCCGTTTACCGCTCCACCGAAAAACAGGAAGAACTGCTCACCATCGTGCTGGATTCTCACGGCAAGCCCCGGCCTGATCTGGCCGATATTTTTTCCGAATCGGTGACGATGACCCGGCCCGACCCGCCGCCGGCCATCGACCTGGATCATCTTAAAGAATTAATGGCTGAAGCCAACGCGGCGGCCCGCGAGCACGTTGAGGCCCGCGCTGCCGACATCGAAACAGGCATTGCCCCTCGTCTGGAAAAAACGCTGCTCCGGCTGACCACCTACTACCGCCGCCTGACCGATGAGGTGAACACCGGCGATGAAGAAAAAGACGAGACCGTCCGCGCCGAGCTGCAAGCCGAACTCAAACAGCAAATGGCCGACGAACTGGAACGTCACCGCCTGCGGGTTACGCTCAAGCCAATCAGCTACGCCCTGGCCCACCTGCCGCTCACCGATTATACCGTCACCCTGGCGACGGCTCATACCGAACAAACCCTCACCTTTTTCCAAAACCTGCACACCGGCGAAATTGAAACGCTGACCTGCCGTCATTGCCGGGAACCGCTGGCGCAAATTTCCCTGTGCGATAGATCACACCCGAACGACAGCTCACCCGCCGTCCATCCCCACTGCCTGGAACGCTGCCGCCGCTGCGAGCGAGACATCTGCCACGCCTGCGGCATCGATACCTGCGCCCTTTGCCGCCAGGCGGTGTGCGTGGATTGCGTGGCCGCATGCGACTATTGCGACCGGTGGCTGTGCGCGGCCCACATAAAAACCTGCGCCGGCTGCGGCGCTAATTTTTGCCCCGAACACGCCTATCACTGCCAACTGTGCGGCCAGACGTATTGCCGGCAATGTCAGGCACAAACAACCTGCACCACCTGCCGCGCCGCGCTGGATGATCCCGCCCCCGGCCCCGGTTCGCTGCTGGCCTGGCTGGCGGTTGATGACATTGATTTAGATCGCTTCCGGTGGCGCACCGGCCAGAACCAGGTTCACACCGTTTACCTGGGCCGCCCTACAAGCGGGCTGTCGTTCTTGCGGGATCAAGTTGTGCTGGTGGTCAATAAATCCGGCCAGGTGGTTTACCGGCAAAAGATCGGCTGGTTCCGGCGTTGGCAGCAAAAGTTAACATGAACTATGACACAGAGTTACGCTGAGGGAGCGCGGAGATACACTGAGAAATTTTTTATGAAACCTCTGTACTTCTCCGTGTCTTCTCTGAGAATCTCCGTGCAACTGAATAATGTTGTTTTTTGGACATCCTTCTCTTTCGTGCTATCATGCCTCCCCTTATGGAACACTATTGGCAGCACCGCAAACCTATGCTTGCCGTTCAAACAGTGATGCTTTTGACGGCAATTTTTTTGACCGCCTGTACCGTCGCAGCCACGCCGGAACTTGTCAAAGAGGTTGTGACCGTTTCACCGGAAACGGCTGTTTCGGTTTCTACCCAGACTCCCACGGCGATCCACACCGCTACTTCCACCATCTCACCCACGCCACCACCGCCCACCAACACGCCCCTTCCCACCGCAACCGCTACCCCAACAACCACCCCGGTAAGCGAAGCCGTAAGCGAAGC
>CAZTFF010000036.1:0-6713 GCA_964612485.1 uncultured Caldilineaceae bacterium | reverse complement strand
GTAAGCGAAGCCGTAAGCGAAGCGACTCCCACCTCCCCGCCCCCGTCTCCCACGCCGGCAAGTTCATCCGATATGCAGGTCGCAGCGGTTGAGGGCGTGCAGGTGTATGAAACCACGCTCACCCTGCCCACTTACCCTATCCGCGACTATCTTACCGAAAAAATCGACCCGGTGTACAACATTCCCGTGTACTATTTCAACCGGCAGGCGTTTGAAACCGCCCAACCCACCCCCGCCCCCACCGATTACACCGGTGTGGTCCTGGAAAACGCTCACCTGCGCCTGACCTTTCTGCCGGAACTGGGCGGGCGGCTGTACAGCGCGGTGGTCAAATCGACCGGGCAGGAGATTTTTTACCACAACAAGGTGGTCAAGCCCTCGCGCTACGGCATTTTGCAGCCTTACGAGGCCAACTGGTGGCTGGCCGCCGGCGGCATCGATTGGGCCTATCCCACCCAGGAACACGGTTATCGCTGGGGCGTACCGTGGGATTACAGCGTAACCCAAAGCGCCGGCAGCGCGGCCATCACCCTGAGCGACACCGCGCCGGGCCGCGTGGGGGTTGAAGTGCAGGTTTCGCTGCCCGCCGACAGCGCCGTCTTCACCATCAGCCCCAAACTGAGCAATGAAACCGACCGCGCCGTGCCGGTGCAGTTCTGGCTCAATGCCGCGCTGGCCCTGGCCCCCGATACGATGTCGCCCCGCACGCAGTTTGTGGTACCTACAGATGAGATCATCATCCACAGCCGGGGTCAAGAAGGCTGGCAGCTCCCCAACGCAGCAGAACCCGCGCCCTGGCCGGAGATCGGCCTGACCGATCTGAGCGACTACGCGCAATGGGCCGATTACCTGGGCTTTTTTGCGCCCTATCTGGATGCGCCGTTTATGGGCGCGTACAACCCCGAAACCGATCTGGGCGTGGTGCGGCTGGTAGACCCCGGCAGCGTGCCCGGCAACAAGCTCTTTGCCTTTAGCACCGGTTTTCTGGACCGCAGCTACACCGACGACGGCTCTCAATATTTTGAGATGTGGGGCGGAGCCAACGCCGGCTTCTGGCCGGAAGACGATGTGACCGTACCCGCCGGGGAATCGCTGCAATGGCAGGAAAGTTGGTGGCCGCTGGCCGGCCTGGGCGGCATCTCCTGGGCCAACGAACACGCCGCCATCGCCCTGCATCAAAATGAAGATGAAGCTGAAACCACGCTTTCGCTGCTGGCGGCGCGGCCCTTGGCCGGTACGCTCACCGTGCGGGCCGGCGATGAGCCGCTGCTTTCCGAACCCTTCCAGGCGGACCCATCAACCCCGTTAAGCTGGAATTTCACCACCGAGCAGCCGGTTACTATTGACATCACCAATACAAACAACACTATTTTGTTGACCTACTCATTTTGAATGAGCCACCCATTATGAACCAACCCTTGACCGTTCAATGTGAAAATTGCGGCACGCTTTTCCCCGCCATCCACGAGGTGTGCCCCTACTGCGGCCAACCGCAGCCGCCGGCCGGCGAGCCGTATGACGATGAATTGCCGCCGGAGGAAGAGTTGCCCGTCGAAGCCTACGATGACGAGACCATTTGGCCTGAAGACGAGATTCCCGCAGGCGAGCCGTATCAAGACGAAGACTATCCGCCTGAGGAAGCGTACGACGAGCCGGACGAGCCGGACGACGACATCTTTGCCGTGGCCGGAGAAGATGACACCGGGATAGATGACGAAGACGACTTTTATGATGACGAAGCCTACGCCGATGAACTTTACGCTGAAGATGAATTCTATGATGACGACGACTATTTAGATGAAGAAATCATCGAAGAAAGACCGCACCGCATCTGGCCCCGGATATTGCTGGGTTGTATGGGCACGCTGCTGTGTGTGGCCGTATTTTACGGCGGCATTGGCGTGTATGCGGCCTACCAGGGTTTGCAGGAACGGGCCACGGAAATCCACACCGAGGCCGACGCGCATTTTCAGCGCGGGCAGGAGTATCTGGCCAACGATCAGGTAGAATTGGCCGTGGCCGAATTTGAAATGGCGCTCAGCATGAACCCCAACCTGCACGCCGCCCGCGAAGCCTTGCGTGAAGCCGAACGCATTGTGCAAAGCAAACCCACCCCCACTTCCGAAACCCGGCTGGCAGCGGCGGCTTCGTTACTGCAAGACGCGGAAACTTTTATTACCCAGGAAAATTGGGGCGACGCCGCCGAAAAATTGACCCAACTCCGGGACCTTGACCCCGATTTTCAGCCCGATCACGTCTCGGGCCTGATCTACCAGGCCAACTACCAGCGCGGCCTGCAATTGATCGCGCCGGATCAGATCAACGAGGCCCTCAAGTCCTTTGAAACCGCCCTGGCCGAACGCCCGGATGATCCGCAGGCGGCTGCCCAAAAAGCCAAAGCCTCGCTTTATATTGACGGCACAACGGCGCTGGATCAAGAGAATTTCCCCACTGCCATTGAGCTGCTGAGTCAGCTATACGAAGAAGACAACGATTACCTGGATGTGCCGCAGCAACTGGCGAACACTTATGTCACCCTGGGCGACGCCTACGCCGATCAAAAAGAATGGTGCCAGGCCGAAACCCAATACATTCAGGCCCTGTTGATCCGGCCTGATGATGATCTCCAAACCAAATCCGATCAAAGTTACGAGCGCTGCCAGGCAGCCGCTGCTGCCGAAGATGCCACCGATACAGCCGGGACGCAAGCCGCCCGGCCCACCGCCCGGAGTACAACTTCCGCTTCTGCTGACCAGAGTGGCGCAACCGGCAATCCCAGCGGACCCACCGTAGCCGCCACCGCCATCCCCACGGCCACGGTGGGCACAGCCGGAGGCACTATTTACTTTTCGATGTTCAATCCCTTTGAGTCCCGCTGGGAAATTATGGCCGTTCCGGCGGGCGGCGGCGCGCCGGAAGCGGTTGTGACAAATGCCACGATGCCGGCCTTAAGCCCCAACGGCAAGCTGCTGGTATATCACTCAGAGTTGATCGAGGCGGAAGGGTTTCATATTTTCGACCTCACTACTGGCGAAGACCGGCGGATCACCCTGTATAAGCGGCACATCCTGCCCCGCTGGGGCGGCGACAGCCAACAATTTTTGTTTGTGGCCCAGGAACCCGGCACCGGTCGCTGGCAGGTATGGCAAGGCTTTGCCGATGGCCGGAGCGATCCGACGATCCTGCGGGATGGCCGGACGGCGGATCTATCGTCTGATAATGAGACCATCGCCTACCAGGGCACCGATCCCCAGGGCAATGACCCCGGCATTTACCTGGTTCCCTTTGGCGGCGGCGAAGCCACCCGCCTGACCACCCATCAAAGCGACCGCACGCCGGTATTTTCGCCGGACAGCGCCCACGTGGCCTATATGTCTACCCGCAGCGGAAATTGGGATATTTACACCATCAGCACCGCCGGCAGCGCGCCGCGCCAGATCACCACCGCGCCGGGTCAGGATGGGCTGCCAGTCTGGTCGCCCGACGGCTCGCACTTAGCTTATGTCTCCGATGCGGACGGCAGTTGGGCCATTTACACCATCCCGACCACCGGGGGTGACGCCTTTAAAGTGACCGAGTGGGACGGCAACCGGCCCGACTGGCTGCTGGCCCAAATTTGGTGGGGTCGGTAGCAGTTTCCGGTAGGCGGCCAGGATTTTAATCCTTCCGGAGCTGTTTCGGTTTGATTTTTCAACCAAATTAGTTTATACTCCTTTTCAGAGGATTGGCGCCATATCAATCCTCATTCGCTTTTCCAATAGACAAAACATATCCTTGGAAGAGCCTTGTACCTTAACGTTTCGGGGTGTAGCTCAGCCCGGTTAGAGTGCTTGCTTTGGGAGCAAGAGGTCGGCGGTTCGAATCCGCCCACCCCGACAATAGTCCGGCGCGCGAGGTTTCCAATGGCTGAAAACAGCTCCATCCGGGTACTGTACATCGAAGACGATAAAAACCTGCAATTGTCCATCTCTCAAATGCTGGAATTCCTGGGATATGATGTGGCCTGCGCCGATCATGGCCAGGATGGCGTGGAAAAAGCGGAAACGTGGAAACCGGATGTGATCCTCACCGATGTGCGGATGCCGTTTATGAACGGCGATGAGGTGATCCGCATGCTGCGCGCCAAACCGGACACAACCGATATACCGATCTTTGTCCTATCGGCCTATACCGATGCCAAAACACGCCGTGCCTGTAAGGCCGCCGGCGCGGATAGATTTTACGCCAAGCCGCCGGATATATTTAAGATCGACGCGGATATCAAAAGCGCTTTAGGCAGCGCCCAGAATAAAAAGCCTGTTGAAATTTAAGAATTCAATCGCGCGGGCATAGCTTAATGGTAAAGCCCTAGCCTTCCAAGCTAGTCATGCGGGTTCGATTCCCGCTGCCCGCTCTGGCAACTGATTTTGAGTTGCACCTGGGCCCTTAGCTCAGTGGTTAGAGCTACCGGCTCATAACCGGTTGGTCGCAGGTTCGAATCCTGCAGGGCCCACAAAACACCCAGAAAACTGGGTGTTTTTTATTTAGTCTCATATGTAGGGGCGAATAGCCATTCGCCCCTACAAAATGCGGTATTTTACAGCAAGCTTCTGAAAAACCTTCTATTTAGGGCGTCACCGTCCGGGGAGAGCCATCCCGCATAATCACGGTATCCTCCGGGTGTTCTGCCAGCCAGAGATCGGCAAAGCCTTCGTCGTCCAGGCCGGCATTGGCCCCGTTATTAAAACTGCCCCGGAAATCCCGGCTCAACTCCCCACTGATGGCCTTGGAAGCCCGGTAGTTGACCTTGAGTTCCTTATGCTTATTACACGAAACCGAAAAGCCGCCCATATCGCCCAACTGCACGTAATCGCCAAACTTCAGGTGTTTGACCATCGATTGGGAAAACTTGTAGGCAAAATCGCGGGCATCGCCCCGGTCAAAGCCCGATTGATCGGCAATTTCATCGGCCAGATCATCCAATGTGACCTTGCGGCTCCGCTCGACCCTGGGCCGCAGTTTACTGATAACGCCAAGAATGTTAATGTCGCTCATGGTAAATATCCTTTCATTTTGTAAGCGTGTTTTTTTCTCACTGAGATAATTTTTTTACTCAGTGAGTTATTGTTGTTAACTCAGTGAGATAATGTGATCAACTCACTGAGATAACGGGCCCGTTACCAAGATAATACCACACTTTGGCTGTGAATTTTCGTAAACATGTTACGAATTTTCGTAGTCTTTTTGGGGGTGTTTTGTTGAAACGGGGGTTATTTTACGGGTTTTGGGCAGTGGTTAGCTAATTTTGGAGGATGAAACGTGGGCTTTGAGCAAAAATGTATTGCAGAATAGGGGAGAATATGTTAAAATTGGCACGAAGTACAATTCTGCATTTGGGCGTCTACCGATATGAAATCCCTCAACTGTTTACCAACCTCATTTAATAATTTTTGTAATTGCCCAGGCTGCACGATTCAAAAATGCCGACAGAAGGTTATTATCTGTTGGCACTTTTTATTGCAAGCATTTTTGGGAGGAATCTATGCCACAGTCACCATTCGAAGAAATAGAAAAGAAACTTGATACGTTAAAAAACAATTAGAGTCTTCTGAAATTTCCGAAGAAGCATTTAACCAACAGGTTAAAAATTTACGCCTCACCTTTGAGGGTGAGGCATGGCAGTTAGGCGTGGCTGGTCAATGGACCCGTAACGTAGGAAACAAATGGATACCGGATACACCACCACCCGTGAATGAGATGGAGAGTATCGATCAATCTCCTCTTTCAGAGCTGAAAGAAAAATCTTCTAGCGTAACTCAAACTCAGATTGAACCTGCAAAAAAATCAGCCCTGGATCTAAAATCAATGGTAATTGGAGCAGGTATTGCTCTATTTATATTAGTTTTTATGGTTATTTTTTTAAGCTTTATCCAAGGATAGTGAGGAGATCCCCAATATGCCGTTAAACCCTTTCACAGACAGAGGAATGATAAAGGACACAAAGAGGTTTTTCAATAGAGAAAACGAGCTCAAGCAAGCCCTCTCTCGCATTGAGGATGGTCAACACATTCAAGTGGTGGGGCCTAACGCAATAGGAAAATCCTCTTTTATATGGCACATAAAGATAAGGGGGGAGCAATGTCTATTTGATAGAGAATTTATCTACATAAGTTTACAGAGATTGGCTCGTTCAAAACAAAACAGACCGTATGTTCGAGAGTACGAATTTTACAAGGATTTAGCTTTTCAAATAGGGGCACCCACCAAGAGGAGTTTGAACGACTTTAAAAGAATAATCTCTGAACATCTTGAGGGCAAGAAAGTTACCTTATGCCTGGATGAGTGCCAGATTCTACGTGTTTGGGATGGTCATCATTTGGGTATCAGAGGATTTCTCCGGTCACTGGGTGATGAACGTCTTTTAACTCTACTCGTTGCAAGTAGCACACCATTGAGTGAGTTACCTCACGAGAAGCAAACTTCACCCTTTCATAACATTTTTAATTCGATACACTTAGAACCATTTAACGAAGATATGGTTAAACGTTTTATTGAAGATAGATTAAAAGGATCACCAATTCGATTAACAGGTGAGGACTTTCAGCATTTATATGATCAGTCTAACGGACATCCGGCTCGTTTGCAAAAAATGTGCTACGACTGGTTTGAAAAACAAACAAGTATAATGGACCCCAAAATTTGGACACGAAAAAACGGAAAAAATGTCCTATAAT
>CAZTFF010000035.1:0-52497 GCA_964612485.1 uncultured Caldilineaceae bacterium | reverse complement strand
TAACAAGTTCCCGCCTGATAAATTGAAGATTTTTAAGTGGTTTCAATGATCTATTTGACGCAGACAGCAATTTAGGTTACTATTCTTGGCCTACACCGGCATCAAAAAAACAGGCGAAGGATGACCATGGTTTCAAATCAGCGCGGCGCAATTTATATTCTCATACTTACGTTGATCATGATCCTGATTTCAAGCTGCACCCTGGCCTCGCCGTTTGACCAGTTGGTGGCCCAGGCGGTTGAATCAACGCCTACAACCGTGCCCACCCTGCACCCCACCTTTACGCCCACGCCGGAGTTCACGGCTACGCCCACCCAGACCAACACGCCCACCAACACGCCGTTTCCTACGGCCACCCCCACATCCACCATCACCCCCACGCCTCGCCCCACCCAAACCCCCACACCCACCGATACCGGTACGCCCACCCCTCCACCGCCCCCTACCAACACCCCCCTGCCCACCAACACCCCCGAACCCAAATGGGGATACCAGTTGGCCGAACTCTACAGCCAGCCTACCGAAGCCACCATTCTATCGATTATGGTAGCCGTGCAAAACCACGACGGCGGTTGGAGCCCGGGGCTGCGGCTGGTGGGGCTGGACCCCAACGGCGTGTTGACCAAATCGGAACCCTCCGCCGATCAACAAACCGGCTATACCCCGCCCGGCGATGTGATCAAAAGCGGCAACACCAAATTTGAACCCCTCAGCAACTATGTAACCGGCACCTGGCTGTTTCATCTGGAAACCCCCGACGGCAAACAGGTATCGGAGACTATTCCCTTGAATATGGACGCCGAAAATCGGGAGTGGTATTTCTTCCGTTTTGTGCCGGACTAACTTCTCCCCTTCCCTCAAACCGTAACCGAATTGTAATTAAAGATAGGGCTACCGTCCCATTGACGTTAAGGGTGTTAACGTTGTATACTCGATGTAACGTCGGGGGTACTTTCGTTAACTGCCCTAACAAATCAGATTGACAAGTCCCCAAAATCGACCTGTTCTTTAAAAAAATCAGAGCAAAAAGCAGCGAGCGATTGCCCCCCTATATATATCCGTTCCAATCTCATCCCCAATTGTGGGCCATGTGGTTTGGCCCGCAGCAAACAAGCATCATTGTGCATAGGAGGTTCAAAGATGACACATCACAAAGCCACATTCATTTCGCTCAAAAGTTTTTTGTTTCTGATCGGAGGTATTTTTGCCATCACCGTCGCTTTGCTGGTAATTTTGGCCAGCTCGGCCGCAACCGTAACCGGCGGTACGCCCTTTTCGGCTGTAACCCTGGCCGAAGGCGTAAATACCGGTGTGCTGGCTCCGGGCGAGCAGCGCTGGTTCAAATACAACCCGGACCCCAACGGCAACCCCGTTGATCTGGAAAAATCGCTCACCCTCATTTTTACGCCGGACGACGGAAATCGAAAATATAATGTTGCCCTTGAATTATTTGAAGAAGGCGAGCTGGGCAAGTACTTCCAGGGGGACACCAGCAATATGAACAACTTTGGCGCCGCCAACGTGGTTGACCGGGACGGCAACCCGGAAACCGGCGAGTTGTTCTGGCACGGCTGGCTCTCCGGCGCTAAAACATACTACGTGATGCTGGAAAACGGCACCGACGTAGCCATTGATTACTGGCTTTTCACCGAAGACATCATCAACTACAGCCTGGGCGAACAAGAAGCCCCCGCCCAAGAAACAGTGGCCGACGTTGGGTCAAGCCCCGACAATCCCGCTCCCCTGATGCCCGGTTTAACCAAAGGTACGCTGGAACCCAACACCACCGACTGGTATGCCTTAACCTACGTTGATTTTTCGGGTAAGACAAAATACCATGATCGAGCCTATAGCATGTACTTTACCCCCGACGACGGAAACCGCCGGCACAACGTCACTTTCGAACTCTTCCCGATGAGTGAAGCCGATGTCTGGCGGCGGGGCGATACCGGCAAAATGACCAATTTTGGCGCCGGCTCGCTGGAAGATCGGGATAATGATTTCCATACCGCTTCACGGATCTGGCGCGGCCAGGTGGTCAACGGTGTCACCTATTTGCTGGCCGTGGAGAACGGCTCGGACACCACGATTGATTACTGGCTGTACGACAGCGATGTGTTCAACCCGGAACTGGGCGAAAAACCCGCGCCCAAGCCTAAACCTGTCTTTGCCGAAGGCGCCGCCCCGGAAACCGCCATGCCGTTAAAGTTCAGCCTGAATAAAGGCGGCTTGGAGCCGGGTGAAGAAGTCTGGTACAGCTTCAAGGTAACCGATTTTGATAACGAAAGCTTTGAACCCATGGCTTTGACCATGATCACCACCCCCGACGATGGCAATCGCATTTACAAGATGGATATGAACATCTTCACCAAGAATGGGGTACAGTATTGGTCGCCGGGTGACAACTCGCAGATCAATAACATTGGGGCCGGCAGCGTTGTTTTCCGCGATGACAACCCGCATACCGGCGAAAAGTTCTGGAATGGCTGGGTTGTGGATAATGATCTGTACTACGTTCAGATCCGCAACGGCACCGACGCTCATATGGATTACTGGCTCTACACCGGCGATGTTTACCGCCCCGAATTAGGCGAACCCACCCAACCCACGGTTCGTACCGCAGACCCCGGCAAAGCGCCCTTTACGGCGGAACCGCTGGAGGTTGGCGTCAACAAAGGGCAATTGATGCCGGGCGAAGAGCAGTGGTACGCTTTCAGCCGGTTTGATGCCAGCGCGCCGGGCCAAAATATGGATACCACCTTTACGCTGGTTTTCACACCCGACGATGGAAACCGCAAGTATCAGGTGGGGCTGGAGTTCTTTGAAGGGAACCAATTGCGAGATTGGGCGCCCGATAATCCGGCCATCACCGGTTTTGGCCGGGGCAGCGTGATCAATAGAGATGGGAATCCCCATACCGGCGAAATGATCTGGCGCGGCCAGGTACGCAGCAACAACGAGTATTATATGCGGGTCATTAACGGTTCAGACGCGGTGATTGATTTCTGGATTTTCCCGGATGACGTCATCAACGCCAGTTTGAACTAGAAACACCACCTATTAACATTCTAAAAAACGGCTGCCCCGCCAACCATTGGCGGGGCAGCCGTCAGCGTGTCGGCATCACAGGCAGCGCCCAGCCTTGGCCTGGAGCGTACACAAAATTTTCTTGTTTAATCTGAGCGTGCGTGTTATACTGAGTTCAACTTGAAAGTCAGGGTAAAATCATCAGCAAGATACTTCTCATTGAAGATAACCCCCAAAACGCGCTTCTTATTAAACGCCTTCTGGAAGCTCGTGACCATGAAGTGATCCATGCCGTTGATGGCGGGTCGGGGCTGGCAAAAGCCATGGAAGAGATTCCCGAACTGGTTTTGGTTGATTTAGGCTTGCCGGATATCGATGGACAAACCTTGGTCACGCTCATGAAACGCGCTCCAGAGATCAAACATATCCCCGTGGTCGCTGTCACCGCATGGCCCGAAGAAACCGCCAAAGAGATGGCCCTGGCCTACGGTTGTGATGGATTCATATCCAAGCCTATTAATACGCGCTCTTTTCCCGATCAAATTTCAGTATTTCTCAATAAAAATTAGATATACCGTTCAATGGCAACTCAATTCAGATGATTGCGGCTGATGCTGTGCGCAAATTACATCATTCTCCAACGATAAATACCGGCGTAACCCTGGTTCCGGCCAGCGCTTATTCTTACGAGGAGTTAACCGAGGCTTATAATCAGACTCGCGTTGACTACATTGTGCCGATGCCCATGAACGCGGCCAAACTCCGGGAATATGTAGAAGTTTATGATGTGGATATGGATGCATCCGCCGTTGTGCTGGATGATAAGGGAGAAAAATTGGCGCTGGCCATGTTAGGGGTCCGTGAGGGGCGGGCATGGATCACGCGGTTGGGCGTTATCCGCAGTAACCGGCGGCAGCGGGTGGGCTGGACGCTGGTGAATCATTTGATAGAACAGGCTTACCAAAAAAATGCCGGCTATATTATTTTGGAAGTTATCGATGATAATTACCCGGCCTACAATCTCTTCCTGAAAAGGGGCTTCAAACCAATTAGAGAACTCCTGGTGTTGCGCCGCCCGCCCAGTGATATAAAAAATTTTGACCCGCCTGCCGCCACAATAGAAACCCTGTCTTATACCGACGCGGTAGATTTGCTTAAACAACGCGCTTCAAAACCATCGTGGATTGACGAATATGATTCGATGATCAACGCCGGTAATTTAAGCGCGTTTCATGCCACGCTCAACGACGGCAGCGAAGGATGGCTGGTGTACCAGAATACCGTCTTCCAATTGGGGCGGTTGGTCATTCAGACCGATGCCGGCAGCCAGGTAAATGTTGGCCGGGCGCTCCTGCACCACCTGCACTGCCAACACCCGGTGCAGGATACCAAAACCGAAAACCTGCCGGCCAACGATCCGCACTGGCCCGCCTTCAAAGAGTTAGGCTACATGGTATCGTTCCGGCGCATCGAATTGATTTTGCCGCTAAAATAGTTTTTCATCTCCGGCCCAACCGGCTCAACCGGCCCCACAGCTTGAAGAGCCGCCCCAAACAGCCCTGAGCTTCCCATAATTGCTCATCGAGCGGAACCCGTATCTTTTGCTCCCCATGGCGCGTTTCCGACTCAACGTTTTTAAGCTCCATGCCCTTCACCAACTTCATCAATCGGATATTTTCGGCCATGATCCAGGCAGTAAAATGGGTAACGCCCTCTTTGCGGGCGCGAGCCGCCAGCATTTTTAATAGATATTTGCCCAGCCCCTTACGCTGGTAATCGTCTCGAACCACAATGGCTACTTCCGCGTCGGTATCGGTGGGAGTAGATCGGGCAAAATGGGCCACACCAACGGCCTGCTCCCGGTCATCATCATCTCTAACAGTGGCCACCACGGCCATTTTGCAATCATCGCACTGGGTCAATGCTTTGGCCTCTTGCCACACGCGCTCTTCCGGGATTCTGGTGGTATACAGATGAAACCGTAATCGCGTGCTTTCAGAAGATAATTGGCGGAACATATCGACCAGAAGCGCGGCATCCGCTTCTTCCAAAAGCCGGATGGCAATGTGTTCTCCTGAAGTGGTTGTGTAAGTACCTATTTTTTCCATCAAGTCACCAATAATTTTAGCCCAATTTTTTTGAAAGATTTTACACCAATCTCAAAATATTGTATGCTCACTATTGTTAAATTGCAACCTTGATTGAGCAAAAAGAGGAGACTTATGATTTACCAACAACTTGGCAGAACCAGGCTAAATGTGTCTCGTATTTGTCTGGGCACAATGACGATGGGGTGGACATCGAACAAAGCGGACTCGTTTGCGGTGATGGATCAGGCTCTGGAACAGGGAATCAATTTCTTTGATACAGCCGACGTCTATTCATTTTGGGCTGAAGGAAATGATGGGGGGGTGTCGGAAAGCTGGATTGGCGAATGGCTTACCTCTCGCCGGGCGCGTGATAAAGTTATCATTGCCACCAAAGCGAGGGGACGGATGTGGGAGGGGGTGGACGGCGAAGGCTTAAGCCGCCAACATCTGATGCGGGCGATAGAAGACAGTTTGCGCCGGCTGCAAACAGACACCATCGATCTCTACCAATCCCACTGGCCCGATGAAGAAACGCCGCTCGAAGAAACTTTCCGGGCCTTTGAAACAATGATCCAGCAGGGAAAGGTGCGGTACGTGGGCTGTTCAAATCATAATGCGGAGCAACTCCGGGCCGCCCTCAACACCAGCGCCCAACACAATCTCCCCCGGTATGAATCGTTACAGCCGCACTACAATCTGGTTCATCGGCACGAATTTGAAGATGAATTGATGGCGTTGTGCCGGGCCGAAAATCTGGGGGTGATTCCCTACAGCTCGCTGGCCGGAGGTTTTTTAACCGGCAAATACCGGGCCAACCAACATCCACCGCGCCACAGCCGGGGCTATGGCAATGACCGGATGCGCGGCTACATGAATCAGCAGGGGTATGACATTCTTGAAGCGCTCGATGAAATAGCCCAGGCTCATAACACCGAGATGGCCCCCGTCGCACTTGCCTGGCTGCTGGCTAACCCCACCGTTACGGCCGCAATCATTGGGGCGAACACTGTATCCCAATTGGCCGCCACGCTCCCGGCAACAAAAATCACGCTAACACCAAACGAGAAAGCGTGGTTAGATAATCTGCCCAGCCCGACATAAATCACCGCTTAGTTTTAGTCGTCATCGGCGCACGATTCTTCCAGATCGGCCACAAAATCTCGTTCGGCGCGCAATTCGGCCACGCTGACTTCAAATTTTTGCCTGGCCCAGTCACTCATCGGGATATTTTGAACAATGCTGTATTGGCCCGCGCCATCGCTCACAACGGGGAAGGAACACATCAGCCCTTCTTCCACGCCGTAGCTGCCGTCGGAGGGGACGGCGGCGGAGAACCAGTTTCCTTCGGGCGATTTATTGACCATATTGGCCACGTGATCCAACACCGCATTGCCCGCCGAACCCGCCGAAGAGTGCCCCCGCGCGGCAATGACGGCGGCCCCTCGTTTTTGAACGGTAGTAATAAAATCGTTGCGCAGCCAATCGTGATCCTGAATCACCTCATAAGCCGGTTGCCCGCCAATTTTGGCATTTTCCGCGTCCGGGTATTGGGTGTTGCTATGATTGCCCCAGATGGTTACATTTGTTACCTCATCAATCGAAACGCCCGCCTTTTTGGCTAATTGGGACCTTGCGCGATTATGATCCAGGGCCGTCATCGCGGCAAAACGTTCTTTGGGCACGCCGTGGGCATGCCGGGCGGCAATCAAGGCGTTGGTGTTGGCCGGATTCCCTACCACTAAAACGCGCAAATCGTCGGCGGCTCTGGCTCCCAGGGCCTCCCCCTGGGTTTGAAAAATAGGCGCGTTCATACACACCAAATCCTGTCGTTCCATCCCCTTACCGCGCGGTTTGGCGCCGATCAACAAAGCCCAATTCGCCCCATCAAACGCGACATAGGGATCATCGGTAATTTCAACGCTGTCCAACAAAGGAAAGGCGCAATCTTCCAACTCCATCACCACACCTTCCAGCGCTTTCATTGCCGGCGGAATTTCTAACAATCGTAAAGCCACTTTGGTTTGAGGGCCAAAAGCCCTGCCTCGACCTAAAGAAAACAACAATGTATAACCAATTTGACCCGCCGCCCCGGTTAAAGCAACGGTTACGACGTCACTCATTATGAGTACCTCCTAAAATTTAAGTTATTGGTATTTATTCAGGTCACAGAGTTACACGAAGGAGACACAGAGATAAAATTTTATAGGTTCTCCGCGTTTCTCTGTGATTTCTCTGCGTATCTCTGTGTAACCTGAGCCGCTAGAAATATTGATCAAAAAACAAAGGCGCATAGATATGTTACCCAAAATCGGGTATTTTACGAAATCTACAAATTTTTTTAGGTAAGATGTTGATCGCATTCACTTCTGCGGCTCGTCACTTGACGATTTTATGATATAATGGGGGTATACTTTCTTCCAGGGAAGGGGCAGCTATGTCGAAAAAAATTCTGATCATTGAAGACAGGCGTGAGAATATTGTTTTTATTGCCAACAATATTCTCAAACCGGAAGGTTTTGAGGTGATCACTGCCCGCGACGGCAAAAGCGGGTTGGAAAAAGCGCAGGCGGAACAACCGGACCTGATCATCACCGATTTAAAGTTGCCTCAAATGGGTGGGTTGGAAGTTATAGAAAAACTTCAAGAGCAAAACATCTTCATCCCCACCATTGTTATGACCTTTCACGGTACGGAAGAAACGGCCAAACAGGCGCTTCGGTTGGGGGCCAAGGATTACTTGATAAAACCCTTTACCATAGAAGAAATGCACCAGGCGTTGGGCCGAGCTTTAAAGAGTAAAACATCGGAAGCCGACCCGGATAAGGTGACGGAATTAGAACAAGAATTGGCTCGCGTTCAGGCTGCGCTGGCGGACCGGGAGGAAAAACTACAGTCGATAGGGAAACAACTTTCTAATTCGGTGGGGAAAAATGAGGTAGCCGAAATTGCCCAACGCGCCGCCACCTGGGAAGAGGATAATGCCCGGCTTAACGATCTGCTGGCTCAAACCAAAGAAACGCTGGCGGAAACCGAGGGACGCACCCACGCGCTGGAAGAAGTAATGATTACCCAAAAAGCCCAACTCACCAAATACCAGCAGGAAACGGAACGATTGGCCGAGCAACTGCACAATATTTCTCAGACCATCCGTTTGATGGCCCAGGATATCACGCATCAAATTGAGCGATTGGATGTAATGACTCCCAGAGAACGAGAGCAGGAGAAAGAAGAAGGTTAGAGAGTGGCGATTAGGGATTTCGGGCTAAAAATCTCCCAATCTCTAATCTCCAGCTTTCAAAAATCCGTTTCTATTCGGAAGTTGTTGTAGGGGAGACGGTTACGGTGGGGGAGATCGTCGCTTCCTCCTCAGGGATAGCCGTTGTTGTTAGCGTGGGAGTCAAGGTCAGGGTCAGAACCGGTGTCGCAGATCCGGTATTGACGGTGGCTGTTGCCAGGGGGTTGGCTGCTTCGGATTCGGGCGATGATTCGTCTGAGATCACCCGCGTTGGGGTAGCGGTTGGCGGCGCGCCGCTCCAGATGCCTCGTTCGGCTGCTCTGGCCCGCGCTTCAGCTTCTAAAATTCTATCTTCAAACTGCGTATCCGGCGATTGAACCGCCGCTCGCGCTAACCCCTGCTCAACCAGCAGAAGGCTCAACAGTTGTTCATCAACATAAACATAGCGCAGCAGGTTGCCCGCTTCATCAAAATTACTGGTATCACGGACCAGCCGCACGGCTTTAAAGCCGGTTAAAGCGCGATTGGTTTCGCGGGCTACAGCGCCCCAGGGATCGTCCGGCGGCGGAGTCTCAATACCCAGGTATCGAACCACTACCATCTGGTCGGTTTTATCGCCTTCCATCACCACCAATATTGTCTGTCCATCAACAATACCGGTCACAACGGCCCGGCTTTCATCTGGAATAGGAGTCTCGGTAGCGGTTGGGGCGGGGGTCAAGCTTTCCACAGGAATTACCCGGGTGTTAACGGGCGTAGCTTCGGCGGGGGGAACGGCGGTTGGCAATAATACGGTTGTTTCTCCAGACACCATCTCCGGCCCGCCTGATGAGTCGGGTTGGCCGCATCCGGTTATCAACAGCACGCTCAATCCGCAAAAAAACCAGTGTAATAATTTGTTTGGCGCTACCGTAGAATATCGCAATCAGATCCCCGTTTTACTCTCGTAATGATCAGGTTTGGCTCTCATTATAATATCAAACGTGTATCTCTGGAAATATCCAAATAAAAAATTCCCGAACCTGGCCGGGAATTTTTTCATTTTCCACGTAGCTTTTTTACATTGCGGGTAACAGCACAAAAAACTTGCTGCCAGGCAACGTTTCCGTATTGTACCCATCACTTTCAACCCAGATACGGCCATTATGAGACTCGATGACTCCCTTGGCAATGGTCAGCCCCAATCCCGCGCCGCCGCCCATAAAATTGGTCTGGCTGGTACTATGTTGGGAAACATCTTCAGCCGTACTGAATTTATCGAAGATCATTTTCTGTTTATCCAGCGCAATGCCAACGCCGGTATCTGCTACAACAATCTCCACAAAGGCCTGGGCACCGGTACTGCCATTAGGTTTATCCAATACATCGGCGCTTATCGTAATTTGCCCACCGTCCGGCGTGTACTTGATGGCGTTGCCCACAATCCGCGCCAGCGCCGAATGAATCTGTTTGAAATCACCGGCAATCATGGGTAGATCACCGGCGATTTCTGTCTTAAAGGTCAACCCGCGTTCATTAACTACCAGTGCCTTTTCTTCCTCAATTGTTTTGATGACACTTCGAATAGAAACCGGGGTCATATCAAAACTGGCTCTCGACAGCTCAACCCGGACCACGCTCACCATATCGTTAATGATTTCTTGCAAACGATTGGTCCCTCTGGTGATCCCGGCCAATAATTCTTTAGCGTTTTCATCATCGGAAAGTTGGGGAAGAATTTCAAGCATCTGGCTGTAACTATGAATAACGGTCAACGGGGTGCGCAGCTCGTGCGAAACCACAGAAATAAAATTGCTTTTCGCTTCTTCCAAATGCTTGAGGCGCTCATAGGCTTCTTGCAATTCTGTAAATTTCCGTTCAAGCTCTTCAATGAGCGCCACGCTTTGTTCTTTGAGATAAAACTCGCGCGGCGTAACTTCTTCTTCTTTGTGCCCGGTCTTTATATGACGATCAACCTCGGTGATCAACTCGTCAAAATCAACCGGTTTATTCAAATAACCGTCGCAGCCGATGGCTTTGGCCCGTTCGCGGTCATCACCCACGCTGCGGGCGGTAAGAGCGATAATGGGGACCTGATCTAAATGGGAAAAACTACGGATGCGGGTAACAGCCGTAAATCCATCCAGGTCGGGGAGGTTGATGTCCATCAAAATCAAATCCGGGCCAATTTTATTGGCTTTTTCGATACCTTCCAGCGCATTTTCGGCATCTACAACTTTATAACCGGCACTTTCCAGAATACGACGGATCAGATTTCTATTTTCAGGAACATCTTCAACATTTAAAACGGTGGGTTGCGTACTCATACTGATTTATCAGGTTCTCCAGACATTCAATTATACAACGATCATTACGATATTGCTAATGAATTTATCAAATTCGAGATCAGTCAGGCGCGCAGACACCGGCATAACAACACACGCAACAACCTGCTTTGAGAACAATACTATGATAACACACCTGCGCCAAAAACAGTATAGGATAACCATCCCAAATTTTCAAGCCCAAAAATTTGGGGTTGAGGCTTTTCCAGAAGATGCCTCCGGTCTGTGTTTGCAGTGCAATCAACAGATTGCCCTGCCCACAAAACTGACTATAATGACCTCACCCATAATGCTAATAAACAATGAGGAAACTTATGCCAACCGTCGCCTTTCAAGGAATCCAGGGCGCTTACTCCGAAAGCGCTGTTTACAAATTTTTTGGGCCGGATACCCAAACCGTCTCGTGCAAATCCCTGGCCGAAATTTTTGCCGCCGTAGAAAGCGGTCAATCCGACCTGGGCATGCTGCCGGTAGAAAACGCCCTCACCGGCTCGATCCCGATGGCTTACGAACTGCTGATGGAACGCGATCTCCGTATCCGGGCCGAGGTCATTTTGCACATCCAGCACACCTTGATGGCCGCGCCGGGCATTAAATTGGCCGATCTCAAACGGGTGCGCTCTACCCAACAATCGCTCAACCAGTGCGAAAAATTCATCAACCGGTACAACCTGGACCCGATCACCTCTTTTGATACCGCCGGCAGCGCCCGCGATCTGGCCGATCATCCCCACCTCGATTTAGGCGTGATCGCCAGCAAACTGGCTGCCGATATTTACAACCTGGAAATCCTGGAAGAATCTATCGAAGACGCGCCCTTTAATTACACCCGATTTTTTGTGTTGGGAAACGAAGACCCGCCCCGCGCCCAACGCAGCAAAACTTCGCTCATTTTCAGCGCCCGCCACCTGCCCGGCTCGCTCTACCACTGCCTGGGCGAGTTTGCCGAACGCAACATCAACCTCACCAAGATCGAATCGCGCCCGCGCCGGAACCGCCCCTGGCAATACCTGTTCTACCTGGATTTTGAAGGCCACTGGCAAGACGCAGCCGCCGAAGCCGCGTTGCTGGGCCTGCTGCGCCGGGCCGGATTTGTCAAAATGCTCGGCTCCTACCCGATGGCCACCACGCCTCATACCCAAACCAAAGAAGTGGAAACGGTTCAGGATAGCGCAGAGGGTGGAAACCAATGATCATTATAATGGACCCCGAGGCCAGGCTGTTTGAAATAGATAATGTTGTTGCCGAGGTGGAGTCCAAGGGCTGGCAAACCCACATCTCCCGTGGCTCCGGCCAGACCACCATCGGCTTGCAGGGAGCGGGCCAGCCCCTGGACGAGTTTCAGATAGGCCAGATGCCGGGCGTGCTGGAGATTATGGCCATCTCTGAAAAATTCAAACTGGCCAGCCGCGCCTTTCAACCGGAAGATACCGTTTTTGAAGTGGGCGAAGTAGCCATTGGCGGCAATCAATTGGCTATTATGGCCGGCCCGTGCAGCGTGGAAAGCCGGGAACAATTAATGGAAACCGCCCACGCCGTTAAAGAAGCCGGCGCTACGTTTCTGCGGGGCGGGGCTTACAAACCACGCAGCTCGCCTTACAGCTTTCAGGGCATGGGCGAAGCCGGGCTGGAACTGCTGGCCGAAGCCCGCGAGCTGACCGGGCTGCCCATTGTTACCGAAGTGATGTCACCCACCAAGGTGGCCCTGGTGGCCGTTTATGCCGATGTGCTGCAAATTGGCGCGCGCAATATGCAAAATTTTGATCTACTCAACGCGGTGGGACGCGCCCATAAGCCGGTGCTGCTCAAGCGCGGCATGTCGGCCACGATTGAAGACTTACTGATGGCCGCCGAATATGTTTTGGCTCACGGCAATAGCCGCGTGATGCTGTGCGAGCGCGGCATCCGCACCTTTGATAACAAGTACGCCCGCAATACGTTTGATGTCAACGCCATTGCCACGCTGAAAGAGATTACCCACCTGCCCATCATCGCCGACCCCAGCCACGCGATTGGCGTACGCCGGCACGTGTCCCCGGTAACGCTTGCGGGCGTAGCCGTAGGCGCAGACGGCCTGATCATCGAAACTCATCCTGACCCAGACCATGCCGCTTCCGACGGGGCGCAATCGCTTACCCTGCCCCAATTTGCCCGGCTGATGGAACAGGTAAACGCGATGGCCCAGGCAGTCAACAAAACCGTGTAAGCGGTTGACGCTGAGATATGTTTATGCTACAATTCTTTCAATAACTTCTGAATTTTCAAAATACGATGAGTGACCTGGATCGCGTCAAAGAAAAATTTATACTTCACTGGGGAGAAATGGGATCATTGTGGGGCATCAACCGCACCATGGCCCAAATTCACGCCCTGCTTTTCATTACCCCGGACCCCCTATCGGCCAACGATATTATGGATGAATTGCAGATCAGCCGGGGCAATGTGAGCATGGCCCTGCGCGAGTTAATTGCCTGGGGCATTGTCAACCGGGTACACATTAAAGGCGAACGGCGCGAGTTTTATACCACCGAAAAGGATGTGTGGACCATGTTCCGCATCATCGCCCGGGAACGCAAACGGCGCGAAGTAGACCCCACCATCAACGTGCTGCGAGAAAGCGTGGCCGACCTGAACGAGATTTCAAGCGATGATTCCGCCTACGAACGGGAACAATTGCAAAACCTGCTCGACTTCTTTGAAACCGGCGTTACGGTTTACCAGGAACTGGAGCAACAAAACCCGCGCAGTATTGTAAAATTATTGGGCAAAGCGTTGGGCCTGAAAAAATTGATGTCGTAGCTTTTTATTTTTATTCTTTAGTTTCAATTTCTTTTGAAAGATATGAATTTAGCAGTAAAAGACAAGGACGGTGCAGTATGACCGTAAAATCACAAACTGGGCTTTTTCCTGCTTTATTGAACAACCAGCAATATTCGGGCACAATGTCAACCGTACTCTACAACTGGCCTATTTTTGCCAGCATATTGTTTTTTGGCCTGGTGATGCTGGTTGTCAGCGCTTTTTTGCCCGCACCCTGGCAGTGGATAGCCCTGACCGGCGGAGCGGGATCGATGGGGATCATTCTGAGCGCGTTGGTGACCACCTACCTGGTGTACGACGCCGGCACCAGGCACGAATATGATCGCCTGGCCGAATTGGGCGATTTGGACGAAGCCAATGTTGTGCTGGATATTACGTGCGGCAAACTCCGGGGGACGCGCGGATTTCTGCCTCTTTTTAAACGAAACGGCCATTACTTTTTGATTGACATTTACGACCCCGAAAAAATGACGGAATCGTCGTTAAGACGGGCCAGGGAGATGGAGCCGCCGCTCCAGCCGGACCGGCGCATTTATCAGCGCCCCGGAAAAGTCGACCGCCTGCCGGTGCCGCACCAATGGGCCGATGTGATTTATTGCGATTTTTGCCTGCACGAAATTAGAGAAGCCGCCGACCGGGAGGCGCTGTTTGCGGAATTTGCCCGCGTGCTCAAACCCAATGGCCGCCTGTTAATTGCCGAACACAGCCTGGATATGCCCAATTTTCTCTCGTTTGGGCCGGGAGCCTTCAGCTTTTTCTCCGCCCAAACCTGGCGCAAGCACATCGCCAACGCCGGACTCACTCTGACCCGGCATGAACGCTGGCGCGGGCTGGTGCACCTGTGGGTGGCCGGCAATCAGGGCCATTAACGCTATTAAATGTATCTTCTCAATATTTCGGGGAAACGAGGTCTGAACCTGTCGAAGACCGTTGGTTTCGACAAGCTCAACCAACGCTGCCCCAGATTATTGAGAAAGTACAAAATAATCAAAAATTGTAATAATTGCCTCCAATTCCTCCGACTTGCTCCGTCAAACAATTTCAAGTATCATTTGACATAGTATCAGACACGCGGATAAACATCCGTAGCAGAAGTTGTTGGTTTGGAGACCGTACATGACCCAATCGAATCAGAATTCCACCGATCCCCGAATTACCCAATACATCGAAATTACGGAACGTCTAAAAAAAGGCGATTACGATTTTGAACTCTCCATTCGCCCCACCGACGATATTGGCCGGCTGGGCCAATCCCTAAAAGATTTAGGCCACTCGCTGGAAACCCATTATCGGGAATTGCAAAAATTAGATCAGATCACCTCGCACATCAACGCCGGCCTGCTGCTAGACGATGTTCTGGACAAGGTTTACCACAATTTCCGCGCGATTATCCCCTATAACCGCATCGGCTTTGCACTCATTCAAGATGAAAATAACGCAACGCGAATAGAAGCCTGTTGGGCCAGAAGCGACCAGCCTAAAGTCAAACTGGTCAAGGGCTATTCAGCGCCGCTGGCGGGCAGCAGCCTGGAAACTATTATGGAAACCGGTGAGCCGCGAATTATCAACGATCTGATTGATTATCTGGAACAAAAACCAACGTCTAAATCAACGCGCTTAATTGTCGAAGAAGGGATGCGCTCCTCGCTCACTTGCCCGTTGATTGCCAACGGCATTCCTGTTGGCTTCATTTTCTTCTCCAGCGTTCAGCCCAACATCTACGCCGACGTGCATATTGACATCTTTAAACGCATTGCCGGTCAACTCTCGGTGATCGTAGAAAAAGGGCGGCTGGTTTCTCGCCTGGCCGACCAAAAAACGGCCATAGAAAAGCAAAACGAAGAACTGTACCATCTCAATGAGCTAAAAAATACGTTTCTCGGCATTGCGGCCCACGATTTGCGCGGCCCCATCGGCTTCATTCAAATGATCGGCCATCTCCTGGCCGATCCATTCGCCGATCTCTCGGAAGAGGAGTACCAATCGCTGGTGGCCGATATCAACCAGCAGACCGGCTATATGCTGGAATTGCTCAACGATCTGCTTGATGTGAGCCAGATCGAGGCCGGAAAGCTGAAACTGAAACTCGAACCGGTGCTGCTGGATGAGTTGCTGCGAGGCGCGGTCAAACGTCAGGCCAAAATGGCGGCGCCTAAAGGCACCACTGTTTTGCTGGAATCCTCCTCTTCAGCCATTGTCATTGCCGATTCTGCCCGCCTGCTGCAAGTTATCGATAATTTTATTTCCAATGCCATCAAATACTCTCCGCCTGCCAGCAAAGTTACGGTAGGCTTAAAAAAAGAGGACGCGTTCTGGAAGGTGTACGTTCAAGATGAGGGGCCGGGACTAACCGAAAAAGACAAACAAAACCTGTTTAAAAATTTCTCACGCCTGTCGGCCCAACCAACAGGTGGTGAAAAAAGTGTTGGACTGGGGCTGGCCATCACCCGCCGGGTGGTAGAAGAACACGGCGGCCGTATCGGCGTTGATTCAAAACCGGGGAAAGGGGCTAATTTCTGGTTCATCCTGCCCGCCTCGCCAGATACCCTGTAAAAAATTCAACGATTCATCATCTTGGCGGCCTAAAAATGGCGCTGTACCAGTGGTCTATTTACGCTCTTACCGGAAAATGCTATGGTATAATCAATTGGGTGTGTTTCAAATGAGTTGAAAGCGCCGCAGGCCGGGGGGCTTGGGGGGTAGCTCCCCCCAACATTCATCCCTCTGCAACTGAAATGAAACACACCCATATGGATCAGATAAAGGAGTGAGATAAGTTTGGATAAACATACGCCGCATCTCACGGCGTCGGATCGCGTTGAAGAGTATAAAATGGCCTACAAACAGGCTACGATCTATGCGCAAGAATTACGGCAGGAGATCACCGACCGGCGGCGCGCGGAAGCCGAACTGGAGTTGCGCGTGGCCCAATTATCGCTCATCAACGGCATTGGACGAGAGATTGCCAGCGAACTTGATCTTTCCAGCGTACTCAATAAAACAGTCCACCTGATCCAGCACACGTTTGATTACCACCACGTGGCGCTGTATCTGATTGACGGCCCCCACCTCAAACTTAACGCGCTGGCCGGCGCCGCCACTACTGATTTTCCGCCCCATCATACCCAGGCATTAACTGATGGAATTAACGGCTGGGTGGCAACCCACGGACGGCGCGTGGTTGCCAATGATATCACTGTGGAGGATCGCTACGTTTCCTTGCTGGCGGAACGTTCCGCCACCAAAGCTGAACTGTCGCTGCCGATCAAAAGCGGCGGAGAGGTTGTGGGCGTTCTCGACATTCAAAGTACAGAAGTCAACGCCTTTAGCGATGAACTTATCATGGCTCTGGAAACCCTCACCGATCAAATTGCGGTTGCGGTTACCAACGCCCGGCTGCATGAGTCGGTTCAGCACGAGCTGGAAGAACGCCGGCAAGCCGAACAGGCGCTCCAGCAGGCCCACGATGAGTTAGAGCGGCGGATTGAAGAACGGACCGCCGCCCTCCAGGAATCGGAAGAGCGGTATCGGAATTTATTTGACAGCGCCAACGATCTCATCCAAAGCGTAGATATTCGCGGCGATCTCACCTACGTCAATCGCAGTTGGCAGGAAACAATGGGCTACAGCAGCCGGGAAATCGCCAGGTTACATTTTGAAGATGTTTTAGAGCCGGAGCAAATTTCCCACTGGCAAAATATTCTTCAATCATTAAAAGATGGCGCGCCCTCCCTGAGCGAGCGGCTGGTTCTGATCACCAAAAGCGGCCAGGAATTGGTGGTTGAGGGCAACCTTACCCCCCACTTTGAAAATAATCAATTTGCCGGCTGCCGGGGCATTTTACGCGATATTACCGAACGAGAAAAAGCTGAAAAAGCGCTGGCAACCCGCCTGCATTACGAACACGCCCTGTCGGCCTGCTCGCAGGTGCTGCTGGCCAACATAGAGGTTGAAGAAGCCCTCACCGAAACCCTGTACGAGTTATTGATTGTTACGGGGGCCAGCCGGGTTTACATTTTTGAAAACTTTGTGGATGGCGATAACCGGCTGTGCATGCGGCAAACACACGAGGTTTGCGCCCTGGGAGTTAAATCAGAAATAGACAACCCCGCGCTGCGCCACCTTGCCTACACCCAGGGATTTGAACGGTGGCAAAATACCCTGCTGCACGGCAAAGCTATTACCGGCCTGGTCGACTCGCTTCCAGAAGAAGAAAAACGATTTTTTGAAATTCGACCGGCCCTTTCCACGCTGATTCTATCGCTGTGGGTTGAAGGAGAATGGTACGGCTTTATCGGGTTCGACGACATATCCAACTCCAGAGAATGGCACAGCGACGACATCCAGCTTTTGCAAACCGCCGCCGGCATGCTGGGCGTATTCATCGAGCGCAAGCAGGCCGAACGCAACATGCGCGAAAGCGAAGAAAAATACCGCACCCTGATCGAACAATCCAGCGATGCCATTTACCTGCTCTACGGCGGGCGCTTTGAAGTGATCAACCGCAAATTTGAGGAACTTTTTGGCGTGACCCAGGCCGATGCCAACGCGCCCGATTTTGTTTTTACCAATATTGTCGCGCCCAAAAGCCGGGGCGTTATCAAAGAACTGGCCGAAGCCGGACGAAAAAAAGAACAAACCTCACCCCTGTACGAGTTTACCGCCCTGGACAAAGACGGCAACGAGATTGAGGTGGAACTCACCGTTTCTTATCCCACCTACCGCAACGGATTGGCCACCCAGGGGATTATCCGCGATATTACCGAACGCAAACGGATTGAAGAAGAAAAACGCAGCGCCTACCAGCAGGTACAACAATATGCCGATGAATTGGCCGAAAAAATCAAAGAGGAACAGCGCCAGCGAGAAATTGCCACCATCCTGGCCGAAGTGGTGGCCTCGGTCAGTTTGTCGTTTTCTACCGATGAATTATTGGAACACATTTTGATCAAACTTCAGCAACTGGTTGCTTACGACTCCGCCGCGATATTTTTGATTGAAAAAGACAACCTGGTCATTGAAGCGGCGCGGGGATTCGACATCGCAACAGTTGACCAAAAACATCCGCTGGAAAACGACGCCCTGTTCCAGGAAATGCTCGCCCGTAAAAGCTACCTGCTGATCAAAGACACCCACCAGGACACCCGCTACCAGCATTGGGCCGGCACCGAACAGGTTAGAGCCTGGGTAGGCGCGCCTTTGCTGGTAGCGCAGGAGGTTATCGGCTACCTTTCGTTAGACCGGCACTCGCCGGGCGGGTACAGTACCGCCGATGCGGATTTGGTGCAGGCTTTTGCGCATCAGGTGGCCCAGACCATTCACAATGCCCGCTTATTTACCGAGTTAAAAGAAACGCAATCCCAACTCATTCAGCGCGAACGGCTGGCAGCCCTGGGCCAAATGGCGGCCACAGTAGCCCACGAGTTACGCAACCCGCTGATGTCGATCCGGCTGGGGGTTGAATATATGCTCAACGATGTGGATGAGAGCGATCCCCGCCGGCGCGGTGCGGCCCTGATGCAATCCAATATGGCCCGCATTGACCGGATCATCGAAGATATTCTTTTTATTGCCCGCGCGCCGGAACCGAAACTCACCCCGGAGTCGCTGCAAATGGTCATCGAAAATGAGTTGGAGCGCTGGGAGTTGTCGCTGGCGGAAAACAATATCACCTGTCATCGCCATCTGGAAGATGATCTGCCGGACATATTACTGGACAGTGACCAAATGGGCCGGGCACTCTCTAACCTGATCGGCAACAGCATCGACGCGATGGGAGCGAACGGGACGTTAAACCTGAGCCTGCGCGGAGAAAACAATCAACAAATCATCACCCTGGCCGATAACGGCCCCGGCATTTCGCCGGAACATATGGCCCGCATTTTTGAACCCTTTTTCACCACCAAATCACGCGGCACCGGGCTGGGGTTATCCATTGTAAAACAGATCATCGAATACCATCAGGGGACGATTGAGGTGCGGAGCGAGGTTGGCGCGGGCACTCAATTTACCATCACACTCTCGCAGGGAGAATAAACATGAGCGGCAAAATTTTAATTGTTGATGATGAAGAAGCCGTACGATTTTTTATTGCCGATGCCTTATCGCGCGTGGGCTGGGACGTGGAAGAAGCCGACTCCGGCGAAGCAGCCCTGACAGCTCTGACCAAACAGGCTTACGAGGTGATACTGCTGGATTTGCGGATGCCGGGCATCGACGGCCTGACGGTCATGCGCCAGACCAAGGAACGCTGGCCCGAAACTATGATCATTATTATGACGGCCTACGCCTCGCTTGATTCCGCCATTGAGGCGGTGCGCCAGGGCGCGTTTGATTACCTGCGTAAACCCTGCTCTGTAGACGATATTATAAGCTGCGTTAATCGCGCGGTGGCTAAAAAAGAATCGCAGCTTCGCCAGGCTCGGGCCAATTCAGACAGCGACTCTCCTGCTTCGAGCGCCACAGCAGCGGCCAACATCGTCCGTTCGGGTACGCTGCTGGTTGATCCTGGTTCTCACACGGTTTTGTTAGATAAAGAGCCTGTTCCACTTACGCCCACCGAATACGGCCTGCTGGAACTCCTGGCCGAAACGCCGGGCCAGCCTGTTTCGTTGAAAAAACTTATTGAAGAGGGACTGGGCTACGATTCTACCGATCCCCAGGCCCAGGAAACGCTGCGGGTGCATATCAGCCGCCTGCGGCGCAAACTGGAAGCAAAATATATTCTAACCGTTCGCGGCGGCGGATATGCCCTGGCCAATATTCCCCCGGTTGATTAACGTTCTTAACATTCCGTAACAAACTGTAATAAACCGTTTGGTTGAAAAGAGCGCAAATATGCTACCATAGGAGCATCAAAATGTGAGGGCATTATGATGTCAGGGAAAAATTCCGGCCTGGAGTCAGGCCAATACACGCGCTGTTGTCCCATCAACGATAAACCGGTAACCGTCACACCGCGCCAACGCCATTCCATTCTTGATGGCGAAGCCATTTGGTGGCACTGCCCGGAATGCCGGGGCTGGCATCTATCGCTGGACGCAGAGAAAAAATCACGTCCAAACACTGTGCCCCCTCTCTCATTTGAACCTACCACGGGGTGACAAGTAATGAGTGACGAGTAATGAGTGAAAGAACACTCGTCACTCCGTAATATTTCGTAATCTTCTGTAATATTTTGCAACATCCCCCCTACTTTTGTCCTATATTTCCCCCTTAATATTGCGTAACAAACCGTAACAAACTGTTTCGTTTGTCTCCCGCCAATTGTGTTACGATGAATGAAAGAATTCATCAATATTGGAGCTACGTGTATCCTTTTTCAGGAGACAACTTATGCAGAAACAGAACTTATCAGCCTTTTTTTCTAAAAATTATCGCCACATCACTCACGCCATCGGCGCGATTCTGGCCGTGCTGCTCTTTCTACTGCCGTTGATCCAGGCAGCGCCGGCCCGGGCACTGCCGGCGGGGTTCCAGGAATATTACGTGCTGGGCAATGAAGAACAGATTTATAAGATGTTCGATGAAATTGACAGCATGGGTTTGATTACCTCTTCGCTAATGAGATCTGTGGTGACGGTGGTGGCTACCGCCGATAACCAGGTGTTTTATTACGATCATTGGGAAGACGGCTACGAAATCGACATTTTTAATCCCGCCCAGGCCACCACCGAAATCTACGGCGACGGCAATACGGCCAACGGGGGCAGCGGCTCCGATATTTTGCAGCTTGGCGATATTGTCTCCCTAAAAAGCGACGAATATCCCGATGATTTAATTCCCGATATTAACGAAGTTGTGCCCGTAAACACCCGCAACGCCGCCGACATCCGGTACGACGGCAGCGATTACATTGTTTCCACGGGCGGCCCCATCGACCTGGCCCACGCCATGTGGCCCGAAGACGGTACCTGGATTGGCGGCGCGTGGGAAGTATATTCCAAGCAAGCCTGGAAGAACAGTTACTCCTACCGCATACCGGTGGGCGTTGATATGGGCGGCGATTTCACCTTTGGCTGGCTGCAAGTGGGCGCGCTGTACGATAACACCAACATCACCATCGATAACGGCACCGACTCGATTACCATCCAATTAGATCAGGGCCAAACCTACTCCAGCCAAGGCAAAATCGACTCCCTGGACGCCGCCGGCATCGCCATCAACAAAGGCACCACCCTTTCCTCAGATAAACAAATTCAGGTTGGTTTGGTAACCGGCAGCACGGGTACGTTTCAAACCCGCTTTTTTGTAATGATCCCCGACATGCTGTGGGGCACCGACTACACGGTGGCCGTTCCCCGCACCACAGACTACAATGAAGCTCAAATTTACCTCTTCAACCCCAACAACGAGGCCATCACCGTGGATGCCTACGACAGCAGCCAGAATAGAACGCTGACCATTCCGGCCAACGATGCGATCCCTTACGCCACTAATTATGATGAGTATATTCCCATCAATTCAGGCGCTCGATTACATTCCGATGATGTTTTCTGGGGCGTGGTTACGGCTGACACGGAAAGCACCTCTTACGATTGGGGATTTTCTCTGATACCCAACAACTTTCTTATGGATAACTACTATGTTTCCTGGGCGCCCGATAATGTACTGGGCGTTGCCGCCGGCACTACCGCCTCGCCTGTTTGGGTTTCGCCGGTTGACGATGACACCACCTTTTACGTGGATTACGGCCCCAACGACGGCATCATTGACGAAACATTCACGGCGAACGCCCTGGAAACGCATCAAATTGCCGACCCCGATTATGATAACACCGGCATGCACATCTGGGCCACCAACAAATTTGTGCCCATTTGGGGGCCAAACCCGGCGTCGGGCCAGAGCGGCGATGGTTATTTAGACCTGGGCTACACCATTTTGCCTCTCAACCAGGGCTGGCTGGACCCGGTTCTAACCCTGGACAAAACCGCCAACCCCGAAGTGCTGCCCCCGGGAGGCGGCACGAGCACCTTCAACCTGACCGTCCATACTCACAGCCCCGGCCCGGTCACCAACATCAACATCACCGATACCTTGCCCGGCGGCTGGACCTACGTGCCCAATTCCACCCTGGTCACCTATCCCGATAGCAGCACCGCCACACCTGAACCCACGCAAAACGGCCAGGCCCTGTCCTGGAACCTGGGCCAAAGCATGGAATCCAATCAAACATTGAATGTGGAATTTCAGGCCCAACTGCAAATAACCAAACCCCGGTCGGACGATTTTGAGTCGGGCGGCTATGCCGGCGGCAGCGGCACCTGGCTGGGCGATTGGACCGAAAGCGAAGGAGACGGCCCCAACAGCGGTGATATCCGCCTTGTGGATGATGGCGATGTACCCCCCTACAGCGAAGACTACCAGCTGCAAATTGCCGACGATGACCAGACCATCAACCGGCAGCTTGATTTGAGTGATTTTACCCGGCCCACCCTCCGTTTTCAACGCTATTTCCGCTCCCTCGAGAACAACGAGGTGTTTGACGTTGGAATTTCCACCAATGGAACCGGCTACACCTCGCTATTGACCTGGAACAGCCCCGCCGAAGATACCTGGGAACAAGAAGAGATCGATCTATCCGCCTACATTACCGATACCGTCTATCTCCGTTTCCGGGGAGTTAGTGGCGTAGGAGGCGCCGATTACCTGCACATCGACGATGTGGAAATCTACGACAACGCCACCATCCACGAAAACCACGCCCTGGCCATTGGCGAGTACAATGGCCACAAATTCAACGCCACCGACCAGGCCAATGTGTATGTGAGCGCCCTGAACCTCAATAAAATCGTTGATCAGGCCACGGCAGCTATTGGCGATATGCTGGTCTATACCCTGACCTACCAAAACAGCGGCGCCATCACCACCACCGATACCTTTGTCAGCGATCTGGTGCCGGTGGGAACTACTTTTGCCGCCGCCTCGTCGGGTGGAACCTACAACAGCGCCACCAATACGGTGCGGTGGGAACTCAATGATGTGGCTCCCTCGGCCGGCGGCTCCATCACCTTTAGCGTTACCATCAACAACGAAACCGCCAACGGCAGCCAGGTTGAGAACTTTGCCCGCATCAACAGCAACGAAACCTCGCTGGCCAACAGCAACCGGGTTCAAACCACCGTGCAAGCACCCGATCTCAGCCTGACCAAAACCGGCCCCACCGTGGCCGCACCCGGCGATACCATCACCTACACCCTCACCTACGCCAACAACGGCGACGGCAGCGCCACCGGCGTGGTTATTTCCGATACCCTGCCCGTTTCCACCACCTACGTGGCCGGCAGCCTGGCCATTAACACCGGCAGCGGCTGGCTCTCGCTGAGCGATGCCGCCGATAGCGATGCCGGCCATTATCTTGGTTCTACCCTGGGGTTCCGGCCCGGCCAAATTTCCGGCACATTGGCCGCCGCCGAAACCGGCCAGGTCCGTTACGCGGTGCAAATAGACTCCGCCGTGCCGGAAGGCACCACTATCGACAATACCGCCCGTATGGCCAACGACCGCACCCCGCCGGAAACCTCCAACCTCTTCTCCACCGACATCAGCCCGCTCTCCCTGACCAAAACCGGCAGCCCCGCCACGGCCACACCCGGCCAAACCCTGGTCTTTACCGGAACCTACGCCAACAATGGCAGCATCACGCTCACCAATGTGGTTCTGATCGATAGCATTCCGGCCGATACCCAATTGATTTCCGGCACCATCGCCACCGGCAATATGGACGCGGTTGAATTTTCCACCGACCATGGCACCAGCTGGCAGAGCAGCTACGCTAACCCCGCCTCAGTCACCGACATCCGCTGGTCCTGGGCCGAACTCCCCGCCTCGCAGAGCGGCAGTGTAGGCTTCCAGGTGAGTGTGGACGATCCCCTGCCGGCCAATACCACCATCCAAAACCAGGCCCGCATCACCAGCACCCAAACCGCCGCCTCCGGCTGGCTCTACTCCGATCTGGTCTCGATTGGCACCATCGACCTGACGCTTTCTAAAGTGGCCGGCAGCGCCTTTGTCCGGGCGGGTGATCCTATCACCTATACCCTCACCTACGGCAACCGGGGCAGCGTGGCCGCCGGCAACGCCACCCTCAGCGATACCATCCCGGCCCATACCGCCTACCTGCCCGGCTCCATTTCCGGCCCCGGCGCGGACGACAGCGACCCCGGCCACCTGATCTGGGATTTGGGCAGTATCCCGGCCAACAGCGGCGGCCTTAAAGCCGGTTTTGTGGTCACTGTGGCCCAAAGCACTGCACCCGGCACGGCCATTTACAACACAGCTTCAATTTTTAATGATGACGACAGCGCCGCCACCCAGCCGGTACAGGTTACGGTGGCCCAAGACGGCGTGACCCTCAGCCCCAACCGCACCAACGACTCCCACGACCAGGGGCAGCAACTTTGTTACGCTCACACCATCGGCAATACCGGCAATCTGACCAACACCATGGAATTGTCGTCCACGCACAGCGCCTGGACCGCCGCCGTCAGCTTCTATCGTGATTACGATGCCGACGGCGCGTATGATACCGGCCTGGATACCGCCCTGACCGATACCAACAGCAACAGCCGCATCGACACCGGCGAGCTGGCCCCCAATACCCAGCTCAACCTGCTGGCCTGCTTCACCATCCCCACCACGGGCGTGGACGATGGCGACTCCGACACCTTGACCCTTGAAGCCGCCACCGCCAGCGGATCACCCACCTACCGCAGCCAGGTGCTGGATGTGACCACGGTGCGAATCGAAAATTTCCTCGACATCACCGCGCCGGCAGCCAATTTGATAACCAATACCACCCACCTCAGTTACACCGGCACCACCAACGCCAACGCTGCCGTGGTTATCACCAACACCACCACCGGCGTGGTGTACCCGCTGACCGCCGATGGCTTTGGCAACTTTGCGGCCACCATCACCACCACCCTGGGCAGCAACAGCCTGACGGCCCGCAGCACCAATTTAGATGGCGATACCGCCGCCGACACCCGCACAGTTTGGCGCGTGGCCGACCCCACCGACACGACCAACACCGTCACCATTCTGCGTCCCTTGGCCGGTACTATCACCGCCACCACCTCGATCAGCGTGACCGGCACCGCCGACCCCGGCAGCGCCATCACCGCCACGGTAGGCAGCGCCGGGCCGTTTACTACCACGGCAGACGCAAGCGGCAACTTTAGCCTGACCGTGACCCTGCCGGACATCGGCCTCAACACCATCGAAGTTACCGCCACCGATCCCTTTGGCAATGAAGACACGGCCACGCGTGATGTGGAACTGACCCGTGACAGTACGCCGGACGGCACCACAGTAACGATCACCGCGCCGCCTGCCGGGTACGTGACTACGGCCCCAACCGCCACCGTCACCGGCACGGGCGACCCCGGCGCAGCCATCAGCGTGATGGTTGCCGGCGGCGGGCCGTTCACCACCACCGTGGACGCCGGCGGCGCGTTCACCCTCACGGTCAACCTGCCCACCGCAGGCAGCAACACTATCGAGGTAACCGCCACCGATCCCTACAACAATGTTGGCACCGCCAGCCGTGAAGTGCTGCGCCACCCCTTTATCAACTTCAGCGGCAGCAGCTTCAACGTGGACGAAGGCCAGACCGCTATCCTGACTGTGACCTTGAGCGCGGCCTCTAACGTGACCACCACGGTTGACTATGCCCTCGATGAGGGTACGGCCACCGCCGGCAGCGACTACACCGGCAACGGCGGCACGCTGACGTTTGCGCCCCAGACCACCGTACAAACCATCTCCATCCCCATCACCGCCGACGGCCTGGACGAAAACAGCGAATCCTTTAGCGTAAGCTTGAGCAGCCCGGTCAGCGCCACGTTGGGGTCAACCACCACGGCCACCCTGACCCTTATCGATAACGACAACGCGCCCACGGTCAACTTCAGCAGCGACAGCCAGAGCGTGAATGAGGGCGCGGGCGTCTACACCATCACGGTGGAATTGGACACCGCCTCCAGCCTGGAGGTTACGGTTCCCTTCACAATTTCCGGCACGGCTACTGAGGGGGCCGGCGACGACTTTACCGTCAGCAGCAGCCCAGTCACCATCCCGGCGGGCCAGACCAGCGCGGTGATCACGATTACCTTGAATGACGATAGCGATCACGAAAACGACGAAACGATCATCGTCAACCTGGGCGCGCCCACCCATGCCGCCGCCGGCAGCAGCGACACCTTTACCCTGACCCTGGCTAACGACGACTTCACCCTGACCCGCACACCCAACGGCAACGGCTCCATCGACGTAACCCCCAACCAAACAACGTACGCTTACGGCGAGATCATCACCTTGACCGCCACCCCTGACACCGGCTGGGACTTCACCAGCTGGAGCGGCGACGCCGCCGGCAGCACCACTCCTCTAACCCTGACCATCACCGGCGATACGGCGGTGACGGCCAACTTCAGCCGGGCGCAATACACCATTACCGCCACCATCATTGGCAGCGGCTCGATTCTGACCCATCCCATCCAATCAACTTACGAATACGGCGATGTCGTCACACTGACCGCTTTCGCCGACTTTGGCTGGACGTTTACCGGTTGGAGCGGCGACCTGAGCGGAAGCAATACCTCGGAAACACTGATCGTAACCGGCGATCAAAATGTCACCGCTACGTTTACCCAGGATACCTATGTACTAACCGTCAATACGGCGGGCAACGGCGCGGTAGTCAGCAACCCTCTCCAATCGACCTACACTTACGGCGAAGTCGTGACCCTGACGGCCAATGCCGATCCCGGCTGGGAATTCATCGGCTGGAGCGGCGATCTATCCGGCAGCGATAACCCCGACAGCCTGACGATGAGCGGCCATAAAACCGTCACAGCCACCTTTGGCCTGGGCGACATCACCAACACGCTGACCATCACCAGCCCCACCCCCGGCCAGACGCTGACCACTGCTCCCCTCACCATCACCGGCCAAACCGATCCGGGCAGCGCGCTGACCGTCACCGTCAGCACCGGCGACAGCGAAACCGGCCCGGCCAGCCCAACCGACGGCACGTTCAGCCTGGGCAATGTCGATCTGGTGGACGGCAGCAACTTCATCACCATTGAAAGCCGCGACCCCAACGGCAATGTGGTCAGCGAGACCGTGACCGTCACCTTTATCGACCTTTCGCTGGATCACGACGGCGACGGCGTGATTACGGGCGATGAGGATAGAGACAATGACGGCGACCCCACCAACGACGATACGGATGGGGACGGCATTGCGGATTACCAGGACATCGATGACGACGGGGACGGGATCAACACCATCGATGAAGATGTGAACAACGACGGCGACCCCACCAACGACGACACTGACCAGGACGGCACGCCCGATTACTTAGACTCCGATGTGGATCACGACGGCGACGGGGTATCTACGGTTGACGAAGATCGCAACGGTGACGGCGATGCCACCAACGACGATACGGATGAGGATGGCGTGGCGGACTATCAGGATGTTGACGACGATGGTGACGGGATCAACACCGTGGATGAAGATGTGAATGGCGACGGCGACCCCACCAACGACGACACAGACCAGGACGGCACGCCAGATTACTTAGACCCTGATGTGGATCACGACGGCGACGGTGTGCCCTCGGTTGATGAAGACCTCAACGATGATGGCAACGCTACCAACGACGATACCGACGGCGACAGTATTCCCAACTACCTGGACCCGGATGATGATGACGACGGAATCGATACTACCGACGAGGATGTGGACGGCGACGGCGACCCCACCAACGACGACACCGACGGCGACGGCATCCCCAACTACCTGGATGATGATGTGGACCACGACGACGACGGCGTACCCACGGTTGATGAGGATACCAACAAGGACGGCGATGCCAATAATGATGATAACGATGGGGACGGCGTGGCGGACTATCTGGACCCCGATGATGACAATGACGGCATCCCCACCGCCGACGAGGACACAAACGGCAACGGTGACTTCACCGATGACGACGATGACGAGGACGGTATCCCCAACTACCTGGATCCGGCGGTGTTCAGCCTGGGATTCAGCAAAACCGCGCTGGATGTCAACGGCGATACGCTGCTAACCGGCGATACGATCCGTTACACCGTGCAAGTGACCAATACCCACAATGTCACGGCCAACAACGTGGTCATCACCGATACGCTGCCGGCAAATATTGTTGTAGGCAGCATCAGCACCAGTCAGGGATCGACCGGCGGTGATCAAGAGATTGTGTGGGAAGTGGGCGATGTAGCGCCCAACGGCGGCGCGGCCACGATGGTGATCACGGTAACGCTGAACACCGGCAGCGCCAATCAGAATGTCATCAATACGGCCACGGTGAGCGCGGACAACGCCGCCACGCAATCGGTTGAGGTCTGCCCCAACAACAAGACGCCTACGGGTGGTATTTGCGAAACTCAACCCCAGGAAGATCCAGAATCGACCTCCGGCGGCGTGTTCCTGCCGATCATCATCCGTAATTAAACAAATAACCGATCACGGTTAATTAAAAACGTGCCGTCAGTTAATTGGCGGCACGTTTTTTTCGGCAGGTGGGGGGATGGCTTTAAATATATTCAGATGTTTTACTCAACACATCGAGACAGCAATTCCCGGTATGAGTTGGATGCCCCCCTCTAACTCCCCCCAAAGGAGGGAGAACCAATCAACCTCCCCCCCCTTTGGGGGGATTGAGGGGGGGCTTTCTGCCAAACCGGGAATCGCTGACGTCGAGACCTTTTGCCCAACACATCGAGACCTTTTACTCAACACGTCGAGACCTTTTGCCCAACACGTCGAGACCTTTTACTCAACACGTCGAGACCTTTTGCCCAACACGTCGAGACCTTTTACTCAACACATCGAGACCTTTTTGCCAACACATCGAGACCTTTTGCCCAACACATCGAGACCTTTTTGCCAACACATCGAGACCTTTTTGCCAACACATCGAAATGTTATCCTTCTAAGGCGCTCAATACCAGCGGCAAAAGCTGCTTCTTGCGGGAAACCACACCTCTGGCCGAGCGGATGCCATCGTCGCGGTGGGGATAGGGCAAAACGTCCAGCAACTGTAGCTTGCAGCAGCCAGGCGTAGCCCATGGCCGAAGCGATGGAATCGGTATCCGGGTTGATGTGCCCGATCACATAAATCAGATTGCTATTTTGCCCCATAAGTTCCTCCACCTGACGGTATGGCAACCATGTTTTGTTTTCAATATATAATGAATTTTATGGACAATCGTAAATGGCCGTCACAACTTAGTAACTGTAATAACTTACCCATTTCGCCAGGAGATCAGCGATTAGTGATTGGAGATTCAGGCTAATAATCTCCAAACTCCCAATCTCCAATTTCTAAATTGAGTAAGTCATTAAATTCTCATTCCTTAGACTAAAAACACGCTGTCAAAACTCGCCTCAACCGTGAGGGCGCGGGCCAGGCGCGCCCGGTAATCGGCCCGAAGAATTTCAACCGCGCCAAACTGTTTGAGGTGGGGGGTCATAAATTGAATATCCAGCAGGCAAAACCCGCCCTGTCGCAGGCGCTCGATCAGGTAAACCAGGGCGATTTTGCTGCTGTCTGTAGCCCGGCTGAACATGCTTTCGCCGGCAAAGAGGCCCCGCAAGCTCACGCCGTAAAGCCCGCCGGCCAGTTGGCCCTCGATCCAGGTTTCTACGCTGTGCGCGAAGCCCAGGTGATGCAGTTCCGAATAGACGTCGATAAACTCCGGGCTGATCCACGTTTTTTCCCGCTCCGGCCGGCCCGGAATCGGCTCGGCGCAGGCTTGCATCACGCGGGTGAAGGCGGTATCGAACCGGACCTCGAAGCCGCCCCGGCGAATGCGGCGGGCCAGCGAGCGGGGAACGTGAAATCTGTCCAGGGGCAAAATGGCGCGCGGATCGGGATCGTACCAGTAAATCGAGCCGTCGTCATCGGCCATGGGGAAAATACCCTGGCTATAGGCATTGATGAGCAAGTGTGGGGATAATACCCTGGGCATAAATCTCCTTTGGGAATCGGCATTGGGGATTGGGAGTTAGGGGGTAGTCTTTCCTCAACCCCTGATTTTTATTTTTCTTATCGCCCTTATAGAGCCTGTCTGACTGCCTAAAAAAGAAATAGGAAGCAGAGTTAAAACTCTGCTTCCTATTCATTATAATCGTCAGCCGCTCAGGTCAAAAAAATCAGTAGCCGGGCCACCAATCCTTGCGGGAGCGCGGGTCCATAAACCTGCCCCGGTCGCGGATAGCCACCTGGATTTCGGTACCGAGAGCCGTGCCCAGGGCCTGGTTGTTACGCAGCGCGGGCAAAGCGCCGGTATGATACCCTTCATTGTTGGTTTGGGCGCGGTACAGGGCCAGCAGGTTGGGATCGACGCAGACATTTTCAATATGAACGGTGTAGCCATTGGCCACAGTATCCTCACGGGTGTAGTTCAGCGTGATCCGTTTCTCCTCCGCATACAGCACCATGGCTTTGTAGCCGCCGCCGTAAATGTCGGGGCTGCGTTCGGGGATGTAAAGGGCCTGGCCTTTGGATGTCAGCAAACCGGCCAGCGTGACCGGGGGGTTGGTGAGGGCCGGGCCGCGGCAGCCGTGCTCGCCGCAGTTCCAGTTCCAATCATTCACCTGGTAAACCGCGCTGATGCCGGGGAAATCATGGGGTTCAAACAGCCCGGCCAACCTCGGGGCGTTCGGATCGGTGCCGCCGCTGTAATCGACCAGATTTTTGGCTTCATCTACCACGTTGTAACCGCGCAGGGCCAGATTCAGATCGCCGTGCAGGTAATCGGGATGATCCTCGGCGGGTGAGCCATCGATGGAAATCAGGTCGAACGAAGCCGACGAGGTGGAGGGGCATTCCGGCTTGTTGATGATGGGCAGAAAAACCCGGTACACGGCATCCGGGGTAAATGTGGCGGGAGGCGCATAGTCGCCGCCGCCATTGGCATCATAGGCTTGAACCGTCCAGGTATAGGGGCCGTTGGCGGTCAGGGTGGTCGTATGAATCGAAGTAACGGTGGTTATTTCACGGGTGGTATTTGCGCCCGTGATCAGGAGGGTGTAACTGATGATGCCGCCCGAATCGTCGGTGGTGGCATTGGCCCAATCAAAGGTAACCTGGGGATCGGTGACAATGACGCCGGGAGTTGGCGTCAGCAATGCGCCGGGGATGATACCCTGCCCGGTGATGTCGCCGGCAAAGACGGGCGGCGCTTGAGGCGGTTGAGGCTGCGCCATCACCCTGCCGGCGCGGGCAAAGGGAAACGGCAGCGCGGCCAGAACCAGAAATAAACCGAGAACGGATAGCCAGACCAAAAACAGAGATCGTATTAGAGGTTTCATCAGGAACCAGTCTAACCGATTGCGGGCCGAATTGGAATCGTACTTAGGGCCTATCCTCCGGCAAATTTGACCTTGTAACCCAATTCGGTGAGCTTCTCACCGATCTTCTCCCGGTGATCGCCCTGCACCTCGATGATGCCGCCTTCTTTGACCGTGCCGCCGGAACCGCACAGGGTTTTGAGCGTTTTGGCCAGGGATTTCAGATCAGACTCGGTCAGCACAAAGCCGCCGGCAACCGTGACCATTTTGCCCCGGCGGCCTTTTTTATCCCGCATCAGTTTGATGGTTTGTTGGGCCGGCGGCTGCGATGTTCGCGGCCCGGAGGAGGGCGGCGATTTTTTACGCTGGTCGCCGGTTGTGGTAGAAAATACCACCTTGTCCTTTGATTTGGCCATACCTATAACCATCCTTCCTGATACGCTTCAAAAAATTCGTCAATTGCTTCCGTCCCCTGCATGGCGGCTTCTTCCCACATGTCACGCAGTTCGACAGCCAACTCACGCGCTCCCTCTTCGCCGTGGGTCACAATGTAAAATTGTTTGGTCCAGGGCCTGCCGTAAGGGCCGCGCGGGCAATAAGCGGCCCAAAATTCCTGTTTTTTGCCGGTTTTTCCGTGATAAGAATGAGAGCGGTACACGCCTACCCGCCCACTGGTGTTGTTAGAGGGCGGCTTTTGAGCAAAGGGCCGATTATGAAGGGCTTTATATTTTTCGGGGTGCTGCTGCAACTGTTCCTGCCGATATGCTTGGGCGGCAGCCAGAGCGGCTTCTTTGCCGCCGAAAACACCATCACTGAACAATTTGGAGTGATATTTTCTGGGTTGGCCAATGGGCAGGCGCACTTGCCAACCGTGCGTTCCCTTGGGGTTATCTTTCGGTTTATCAATTCTGATGATCGAGCCGATGGTTTCAGTCATAAAACTACTCCTATAATCGAGATGTCAACAATCCGCCTCCCACCAAACAGGCCAGGGCTGTTACGCCAAACATCGGCTGAATGCCGATGGCGTCGGCCAGCAGCCCGCTTAACCACGGGCCGGCAAACATGCCGATGGCATACACCGATTGGTGAAGTCCCATGGCGGTGGTGCGTTCACCCTCATCCACATATTGGATACTCAAGCCCATCAACACCGGATAATTGACGCCCCAGGAAAGCCCCAGAAAAAATTGGGCCACAAATAGAATCCACAAAGAGGGCGCGAATGCCGCCAAACCAAGGCCCAGGCCCAGCAGCCCGATGGCGCTATAAACCAGCCGCCGGGCGCCTATGCGTTGGGCGACGGTTGAGGCGACCAGGTTGCCCAAGATGATCACGGCCATATGCATGCTCAACAGAAAACTTTGGGTCATGTCGGCGCCGCCCAATTGCCTGGACAAAATTGGGACAAAGCCAAAGCTGGCGGCAAAATCCGCATACATAATCAGCGCCGAAAGAATGGACGGCAGCAGCACATCGCGCCGGATCATCAAACGGCCAAGGCCCCGCACCGAGGGGCGCTGCGGCACTCGAACCTGCTCCGGGGCCGGTACAATCAGCACGGCGGCTAATAAGGCCGCCCCCGCCGCCAGGAAAAAGGCCAGCGAATAACCGCCCCAGACGTTCAGCAAACCGGTAACGCCGGTGGCTGAGACCCGGGCCAGGGAACTGACCAGGGTCAACATAGCCGTGGCCCGCACAGCCTGGTTCGGAGCATACATGCTGCTAAATACAACCAGTAATGGAACCCAGGTGCCTGCGGCCAAACCGGTGATGGCTCGCCCCACAAGCAGGCCGGTTTGGCCATCCGCTACCGCCAGCAGCCAGGACCCCAGCCCTCCCAGAATCAAACATCCGATAATAAAAGGCTTGCGCCGCCCCAGCCAGTCGGCGGCAATACCCAGGGGAAGCCGGATAAACGCCTGCCACAAGCCATACATCGACAGCACAACGCCCACCACGGCCAGGCTGTCTACTTTGGTCTGAACGTAGGTGGGCAGCGTAGGCACGTAAAGATAGAGCGAAGCCCAATATAAAAAAGCGGCGCTCACGTACAAGAAAACACCCCACGGCCGTCGGGGCGCGGGCGCTTGTGGAGTAGTATGTCCGGTTTTGGTGGAAGGATTATCCATAGGCTGAGTCTGAGGTAAGAAGTTTTTTTGGTGAATTTGAAAACGGTTATCGTGGTTTTCCGGCTGCGATGTCAGTAAGCGCCCAACTGGCGCAGGCGATCATCATCAATACCAAAATGGTGAGCCAACTCGTGTTTAACGGTATGCTTGACCTGCTGAATGATCTGTTCCCGGGTGCGGCATACCTGTTCGATGGGCAAGCGGAAAATGGTTATTTTATCGGGCAGCACCAGTCCGTAACGGCTGGAACGTTTGGTCAAAGGGATGCCGTGGTAGAGGCCCAGCAGCAAACGGCCCGGCCCCAACCCCACCGAACGCAATTCAGCCGGAGTAGGGCGGTCGGCCACAACCACTTCTACATTTTGCAACTTTTCCTGGAAAAACTCAGGCAATTCATCCAAAGCCTGAACGACCAACTGTTCAAACTCTTCCGGGGTAAATTGAGGTTTCATCCGGCCCATCAACCATCTCAATAAATTATCTGATACTATAGTTTTTCCGCATGAAATGTCAACAACAGGCCCCGCCTCTGTACGGAGGTGGGGCCTGTATGTGATCGCAAAGATGGGGGGTAGTTTTGATTTTACAACGAGAAAATATTGCTCTCGATGAATTTCCAGGTTTTGATATAATCGCGGTCGGCAATCATTTTGTTGAATTGCTGGTGGTCGAGTTCGCCCAGCAATTTCCACAGTTTGTTGGTCATACGGGAGTTTTGTTCAAAAACGCCCTGAATATCCCAACGGGTCGGCGAGGTATCGGACGTGAAATAATCATCGTAGCCGTATTCTTGCAGATAATAGAGAAATTCTACGTAATCTAAAAAGTGACGGGTGCAGGTCATATAATCCCAATCCCACTGGCCGTTGTTGTCGTTGATGTGAACGTAGTAGGGGTATTTGCTTTCGGCCAGCAGCGAGACGGCTTCGGCGGGGCATTCGTTGGCAAACATAACGGAGTGGCCAAAATCCATGGTGATGCCCATCTCATCCAGGCCGATGTCGTTTAGCAGGCACAATGTTTTGTAAGCGGTGTCCACGTAACAGCGGCCCCGGGTTTCGGCGGGCTTATACTCAATAAAGAGGGGGATTTCGGGCAGGTAACTGCCGGCCTCGCCAAAGCCCTCAATAAGATAGCCCCAGGCCTGAGCATAGCTGCCTTGAAAATTGAATTCGTAACCGTCACCCAGAGGGCAGCAGGTGACCTTGTTAGCGCTCATGGCCCTGGCAAAATCTTTAGAATCCTTGATAAATTGCACGGCCTTGGCCCGTACCCGGGGATCGACCGAGGTCAACCCGCCATCGCGAAATTCAGGCTCCGCTTTGACATTGACGTTGATGGCGGCAATATTGAGATTATATTTGCTCAACAACCCTTTCAGTTGTTCCACATCATTTACTTCGTAGGGAAAGACGACTTCGACGCCATCAAAGCCTTCAAAACCGGCCACCATCTGGAATTTTTCTTCCAGGGTTTTTTCTTCGTTGTAGGCGTGAAAACGATCATAAGTTTTGCTCAAAAAGCCGGTAATTAGCGCATGCTTCGGTGTATCCATTTGATTTCTACCTTTCTGCTACATCTATTATTTTTACATATGGTGAATACACAAGTGATGAACGGGGAATCTCAATGCACGGGAGTTTCGTAACATCTCCCCAACCAGAGAACGTCATCACTTTGTTTACCCATTCTTATCGTCGCAATTGAGAACAAGAATCAGCGAGGGTTAACCCATTATACCAATGGAAATGGGCATGTACTTTCCCCCCATCACAAATAGAAACGTGAGGTAATTTGATTTTGTGTAAATCATGCAGGAAATACATCATACTACGCTCCTCCATATCATACAAATTTGTCGATTTGTGGTCGAGTGCGATCCAGGTTCACTGCTTCTAGAACTGTTGGTTAAAACTGTGAAAAATGGAATTTTTTCGAAAAAAACGAGTTGACAAATCAAAAAAAGTGTGTTACTATTTATGCACACGTGTGCGTAACGCATTTGGGGCCAACCCATTTCTTAAAAATTAGGGAAACATGTCAAGGGAGGAGTGTTTGATGCCGGTTACCATCAAAGATATTGCCAAAGTTGCCGGCGTATCCCATACCACCGTTTCGAGAGCATTGAAGGGGCATCCATCGATCAGCGCAGAAACAACCGGACGGATCCGAAAAATTGCCCAGGACATGGGCTACACCCCCAGCGCCGTGGCGCAAAGCCTGCTCTCCCAACGAACAGAAACCATCGGGATGGTCATCACCACTACAGCCGATCCTTTTATAGCCCAAATTGTGGGCGGTGTAGAGCAGGTAGCCCAAACAGCCGGTTACAGCGTTTTTCTCAGCTCCTCCCACAACAATCCTGAACAAGAAATGGCCGTGGTAGAAACCTTCCAACGGCGACGGGTCGATGCCATTATTGTCACCTCCTCACGGTTGGGGAGCGTTTACAGTTCCCGGCTCGATCAGATTCAAGTGCCCATTGTTTTGATCAATAACAACGAAGAGGGAGATTACCTGCGTTCGGTCGCGTCAAACGATATCCGTGGCGCGCAAGAAGCCGTTGAACACCTGATCTCTTTAGGCCACCGCCGGATTGGCTATATTGGCGCCACCAATCGACCCAAATCTAACCGGCGACGACTGGAAGGCTATCACACCGCCCTGGAACAAGCCGGTATACTGCCTGATCCTGACCTTGTGTTTTCTCCCATTGCCAATACCGATATTGAACGGGGCCAATTAACCTTAAAACTTCTGCTTTCGGTTCGGGCTACAGCTGTATTTTGTTACAACGATAACATCGCTATTGGTTTGCTGCTGGCGGGCCGGGATCAGAAAATTACCGTTCCGCAACAACTCAGTATTGTGGGATTTGATGATATTGAACCGGCCCTGTACGTTACACCGCCACTCACTACCGTTCGCCAACCTCGATTTGAACTGGGGCAGCGAGCCATGAACATGGTGCTCGATTTGCTTGAGGGGCAGAAAGTTCAGGACCAATTACTGCCCTGTGAATTGATCATCCGAGACTCCACGACCACGCTAAAACACGACGTCTGAAACCTAAAATTTACCATTGACCAATAACCAACTCTATGGGGAGTTCGCAATTATGACCAACGAAGTCAATGTAGGACTGATTGGCGCAGGCCGGATAGGGCGCGTTCATGCGGAAATTCTGGCCTATCGCCTGCCGCAAGCCAACCTGGTGGCCGTTTCCGACATTTTTTTGGATGCCGCGAAACAGTGCGCCGCCGATTTTCAAATCCCCTCCGCATACAATGATCACCGGCGCATCCTGGAAGATGAAACAATTACCGCCGTGGTCATTTGCTCCAGCACCGATACCCACGCCCCATTCATCTCCGAAGCCGCCGAAGCCGGCAAACACATCTTTTGCGAAAAACCCATCGCCCACGATCTACAAAAAATTGATCAGGCGCTCGAGGCCGTGAGCCGAAACAACGTAAAATTACAAATCGGCTTCAACCGCCGCTTTGATCCCAACTTCAAACAGGCGCGCGATCTGATAGCTGCCGGCGAAATCGGCACCCCGCACATTGTCCACATTATCAGCCGCGACCCCTCTCCCCCGCCGCTTGATTACATCAAAATTTCCGGGGGTATTTTTCTGGATCAAACCATTCACGATTTTGATATGGCCCGTTTCCTGATAGACAGCGAGGTAGAAGAAATCTATGCCGCCGGCGGGGTGATGGTTGACCCGGCCATTGGCGAAGCCGGCGATATTGATACCGCCGTCATCACGCTGCGATACGCCAACGGCGTCATCGGCACTATCGATAACAGCCGCCAGGCGGTGTACGGCTACGACCAGCGCATGGAAATATTCGGCTCCGCCGGTTCGGTGATGGTGGGCAATGATACGCCCCACCGGGCGGTTCTCAGCAATACCGGCGGCGTTCATGCTGCCCTGCCGCTTCATTTCTTCCTGGAACGGTACATGGATTCCTACTTGTTTGAGATGAAGGCGTTCATCGAAGCCATTCAGCAGGATAAAACACCATCGGTTACCGGCATCGATGGCCGGATTCCGGTGGTGATGGGCCTGGCCGCCTGGAAATCGTACCGGGAAAACAGGCCGGTCAAGTTAAACGAAATCTCTTAGAAGTAAGTTGTATTGAAAGGGGGTGAAGCCCAGCTAACTATAAACAACTCACTTATTAACCATACACCATGTTGGAGGAACCGGGTTGGTTCAATACTTGTATCCGGTGCCTGAGTAAACAGAAGAATCCAATTGTAGCTGAATTAAGGAGGAAAATATGTTCAAGAGAATCGGATGGTTATTGGTTATTGTAATGATGTTAGGGCTGCTGGCCGCCTGTGGCGCAACCCCAACGCCTGAAACAATTATCGAAAAAGTGGTCGAAACCGTTGTCGTCGAAAAAGAAGGCGAAACCGTTGTCGAAACGGTGGTGGTGGAAAAAGAAGTTGAAAAAATTGTCACCGTTGAAGTTGAAGTGCCGGCTGAAGAAGAAATGATGGAAGAACCCCAGGTGGCCCAAATGGATCTGGTGATCGGTTTGGCCGTTCACTCCAACCCGGCTGAAGACAGCTTCTGGGGCGTGGTAGAAACCGGCGCTCAAGATGCAGCCGCGGCCATGGGTGTAGAGCTGAAATCCGGCGGCAGCAATGACCCGGCGGAACAGGCCCAACTGGTAGAAAACCTCATCAGCGACAATGTCAACGGGATCATCGTCTCCCTGGCCAACCCCGACGCCATGCAAGACTCGGTTAAAAAAGCGGTTGACGCGGGCATTCCGGTGATCACCATCAACTCCGGCGTAGATATTTACAAAGAACTCGGCGCAATAACCCACGTGGGCCAAACCGAGTTTGTGGCCGGCCAGGGCGCGGGCGAGCAGTTTGATGCCGCCGGCGCCACCAAGGTGCTGTGTGTCATTCACGAAGAAGGTAACATTGGCCTTGAAGAACGCTGCGACGGCCTGGCCGACACTTTCAGCGGTGAAGCGGAACGCTTTAACGTGGCCACCACCGGCACGCGCGATATTGCCGGCACCCTGGCCAGCATTCAAGACAAACTCATCTCCGACTCCGATATCGACGCGGTTATGACCCTTAACCCCGACATTGCGGGCGCTGCGCTGGACGCGATCAGAGCCGAGGGTGGCGGGCAATTACTGGCCACCTTCGATCTCAGCCCCGATGTTCTGGAAGCGCTGGAAGCCGGCGAAATGCTGTTTGCTGTCGATCAACAGCAATACCTGCAAGGCTATCTGCCGGTTGTTTTCCTGACCCTCTACAACACTAACCTGAACACGGTTGGCGGCGGATTGCCGGTTCTGACCGGCCCGGGAATTGTTACCGCCGACAACGCTGCAGCGGTGAAAGCCCTGGCCGCGCAAGGTACGCGCTAATTCGACAAGCTTTTCTCAGTATCTTATGCGGGGTGAGGTCTTACCCTGGGTGGGGCACTCACCCCGCATCTTCCAATAGTTTTTTCAGGAGGTTATTGATGACAACAGGTACAGTGGGTGCGGCCCCAAAATCTGACGAACGAATGGCCGATATTGGATTGGTCAGAAAATTATTTCGCCGTCCCGAAGTGGGCGCAGTGATTGGAGCCGCTGTAGTATGGATATTTTTTGCCGCATTTGCCCCCGAAAATTGGATCTCCATCAGCGGGCTGGCCCGTATTCTAGACCCCTCCGCGACCTTAGGCATTATGGCCATTGCGGTAGCGCTCCTGATGATTGGCGGCGAATTTGATCTTTCTACCGGAGTTATGACAGGCACAACCGGGTTGATCACTGGTTTGCTGGCCACCGAATTGGGCATGAATATCTGGTTAGCCATGCTCATTTCTTTGATATTTGCGTTAGCGATCGGTTATTTCAATGGCTGGATGGTCATCAGAACCGGCCTGCCCAGCTTTATTATTACCCTGGCCACATTCTTTATTTTGCGCGGGGCCAACGTGGGCGTAACCCGGCTGGTAGTGAATCAAGTACGGGTGAGCGGCATCGATGAAGCGTCGGGGTTTCTGGCGGCCCGCACCATCTTTAATACGGAAATTTCTATGTTTGGCACCGAGTTCAGAACCTCCATCATCTGGTGGATTGCGCTGACGGTGTTGGCCACCTGGGTGCTGCTGCGCACCAAATACGGCAGCTGGATATTTGCCGTGGGCGGCGATGCTCCGGCGGCCCGCAATGTTGGTGTGCCCTCAGACAGGGTAAAAATTGCCCTGTTCATGACAACGGCCAGCGCGGCCTGGCTGGTAGGGAACATGAACGATTTGCGGCTGCGCTCGGCGGTAGCCAGCCAGGGGATTGGGCAGGAGTTTGTTTATATCATTGCGGCGGTGATTGGCGGCTGCTTGCTGACCGGCGGCTATGGCTCCGCCATTGGCGCGGCCATTGGCGCCATGATATTTGGGATGGCGCGCGTTGGCATTGTATTTGCCGGGTGGGATACCGACTGGTTCTTCTCTTTCCTGGGCGTGATGCTGCTGGTGGCCGTCATCGTCAACAACTATACCCGCAAACGGGCCGAGGCCGTCAGCGTTGTCGTGGCGAAAACTCGAACCGAAGATGATGACGGGAAGGAGGAAACATCATGACCCAACCAATTCTCGAAGTTCGCAATGTGACCAAAATGTTTGGCAGCGTGATCGCCCTGAGCAACGTCTCGGCCACCGTAACGCCCGGCGAGGTCACCTGCCTGCTGGGTGATAACGGCGCGGGCAAATCAACCCTCATCAAAATTCTGGCCGGCGTTCACCAGCAAACCGACGGCGACATGCTTTATGAAGGCCAAAAGGTGAGGTTCAACTCACCTCGAGAAGCCTTAAGCCGGGGAATTGCCACCGTGTACCAGGATTTATCTCTGATCCCGCTGATGCCCATCTGGCGCAACTTCTTTTTGGGATCGGAGCCGGAAAAAGGATGGGGGCCGTTTCGCCGGTACGATGTAGACCTTGCCAAACATACCGTGCGTGAAGAACTGGGCAAAATGGGCATCGACATCCGCGACCCCGACCAGCCGGTCGGCACCATGTCCGGCGGCGAGCGGCAATCGGTGGCCATTGCCCGCGCGGTTTACTTTGGCGCGAAAGTGCTGATTTTAGACGAGCCAACCGCGGCCCTGGGAGTGAAGCAGGCCGGCGTGGTGCTGCGCTACATTGCGCAGGCCAAAGCGCGGAACCTGGGCGTTATCTTCATTACCCACAATCCTCATCACGCCTACCCGGTGGGTGATAAATTCATCATCCTCAAACGAGGCCGTACCCTGGGCATCTGGACCAAAGATGAACTCAGCCGCGAAGAAATGATCCGCAGCATGTCGGGCGCTGACGAGTTGGAAGCCTTGAGCCACGAGTTGGATGAAGTGGCCCGTCGAGATACGGCGGCCGGCGAGATAGTTGAAGTGAAAGAGGATGTGGAAGACGTATTGAAAGAAGAGGAATAACGGTTGTGAATTGCACCCACAAACTATGAGCCGATTTACAACTTGGAGATTTCTTAATAACAAAACACGTAAACGTTGGTTCAGCATCGGCGCGGTACTGGGCATAGGCATCTTCATCTTGGGCATGCTTGCACCCATCCAAGAACCGATCCAGAGTTCTCCCAAAAATGATGCGCCCAAACTCATCATTGAAGGTTCGGTAGCGGCTGATTTCCGGGCGGTGGCGGTAGAAACCTGGGCCGAATTTCTGAATGTATTTTGGGCCAGGCGCGCCTGTTTTGGCGATGTCCGGCTGCGGGCCGCGCGCGCGCTCGATAACCGCGCCGTGTATGATCCCGAGACGGCCACCGTCACGGTCCGGATTCCGGCCACTCGCGCGATGCTGCAAGGCGCGCTGGTTCACGAGTGGGCGCACCATGTTGAGTTTCAATGTGACGCGCACCGGCAGTTGCGCCCGGCATTTCTGGCCGCCCAACAGCTTGATCCTCAAACACCGTGGCGGGCAGACAACACGCCGGCCGATACACCGATGAGCGCCTGGCCCGAAATACCCTCGGAGCAGTACGCCGAAGCAACCATTGAGCTGGTACTGGGCCGCCGGCAGATTCCAACCGAGATCCACGTTAGTCGGGAAGCGGTTCAGGTGATCAAAGTATGGGCCGCCGGAGAATAAATCAAACCCGGCCCAAGTTTATGGCAACTACCCACTGTAGGAGGTGTGAATAATGTTCAAAAAGATTCTGGTCCCTGTTGACGGGTCAAGATATTCCACGAATGCTCTTAAAAAGGCGGCTGCTTTAGCCCAATGTTTTGATTCGTCGGTGATGGTGTTACACGTTATCCGCGATCTGTCGCTGCCGCGTGAAATCCTGGAGATGATGACCCGTGGTGAAGTAACGGCCTCACGAGAGGAACTTTTGCAGGATTCGGCGGAGATGATGATCGAAAACGCCCAAAGAACGTTGGCCGAAGCCGGCCTTTCCGATGTGCAGGGTGAATATCTCAGAGGAAGCCCAGCCTCGCAGATCGTCAAATATGCCGAGCAAAATAACGTTGACTTGATCATTTTGGGCCATCACGGCATCAGCGACGATGAGCACGAAATATTGGGCGGTGTGGCGCGAAAGCTGACCAATATCAGCAAGATTTCCACCTTGATCGTTCAGGACGTGGCCTAAAACTGGAATGGAGACGCTATGCCCACCTCAAGAGAACGGATCAATGCAGTTTTGAACCACCAACAACCGGACCGCGTTCCGCTGGATTTAGGCGGAACGCCGGTAACCGGTATGCATGCCAGTTCGGTATATAAATTACGCCAGGCGCTCAAACTGGACCCGCCGGGCACGCCGGTCAAAATAGTTGATCCCTACCAACTTTCGGGCGAAATCAAGCCGGATCTGGTACAAGCCCTGGAGGTTGATGTGGTGGGCGTGAGACCGCCTAAAAACTTTTTCGGTTTCAAGAATGAAGGCTGGAAACCCTGGCAATTGCCGGATGGCACGCCGGTTTTAGTGCCGGCGTTGTTTAACACCCGGCCGGAACCGGATGGCGCTATTTTGCAATATCCTGAAGGGGATCGTTCCGTTCCGCCCAGTAGCCGGATGCCCAAAAACGGGTTTTATTTCGACTCCATTATCCGGCAGCCGCCGCTTGATGATACGAACCTTGACCCAGAAGATAACACGGAAGAATTTCAACCTGTTTCCAACGAAACCCTGGCCTATTTTGAAAAAACCATCACCCAGTTGTACGAGCAAACGGATAAAGCCATTGTGGTCAACTTCGGCGGCACGGCGTTTGGCGATATTTCGCTGGTGCCGGCTCCCTGGCTCAAACAGCCAAAGGGGATTCGGGATGTTGAAGAATGGTACATCAGCACGATAACGCGAAAAGAGTATATCTACCAGGTTTTTGAGCAGCAATGCGACATTGCACTGGCCAACTTGGAGAAGCTGTACGCGGTAGTGGGAAACCGCATCTCGGTTCTGTATGTGACCGGCACCGATTTTGGCACGCAAAACGCGCCGTTTTTGTCGGTAGACGCCTTTCGAGAACTGTTCTTTCCGTTCCTAAAAAAGGTCTGCGATTGGGTGCATGAAACCACAACCTGGAAAACTTTTATGCATTCCGATGGCTCGATCGTGCCCCTCCTGCCGAGTATCGCCGAAGCAGGCATCGACATTTTGAATCCCATCCAGTGGACGGCTAAAAATATGGAGCCGCAAAAACTCAAAAATGAATTCGGAGACCGGTTTGTTTTTTGGGGCGGCGGGGTGGATACCCAGGGAACCCTGCCATTTGGCACCGCCGATGACGTGCGGGCGGAAGTCAAAAAACATTTGCGGATTTTTGGTAAAGGCGGCGGGTACGTTTTCAGCACCGTTCACAATGTGCAGCCGCAGGTGCCGGTTGAAAATCTGTTGGCGCTTTACGAAACCATGCGGGAATATCGTTGATAGAAGCAGAAGCAGTTATGCGGTTAAAAACAATTGACAAAGCTGTGGAGCCATGGTAATATTCGAACGATAACGCACACGTGTGCGTAGCCTTGAGACTTTCAATTTTTTTTTGTCATATCGCGCACACGTGTGCGTTATGTAAAATATTTGATCGATAAGACACAACATCGAAAAAAAAAGTTAATCAAAAATTTCGAACGATGGAGGTTCAAAAATGAAAGGTTTAATTTTAGACGCTGTATGGGAACCCAAAGCAGACTATCAGGTGTCTGAGTGGGAAAAAGAGACCGGCAAAGCGATTACCGGCAACAGCATCTGGCGGAATCCAAAGTTGGAAGTGCGGGAAAAATCGGACCCTGAGATCAAGCCCGACCAGATTTTGCTGGAAGTGCAGGCCTGCGGCGTTTGCGGCTCGGATATGCACTTCTACGAAACCGATGACCAGAATTACATTCTCTACCCTGGCCTGACCAAATTCCCCAGCATTCTGGGCCACGAACTTTCCGGCAAAGTGGTGGAAGTAGGCCAAGAAGTGACCGATCTCAAAGTAGGCGATATGGTAACGGTGGAAGAGATGATCTGGTGCGGCCACTGTATCCCCTGCCGCAACGGCTACCCTAACCACTGCACCAACCTGGAAGAAATCGGCTTCACCATCGACGGCGCGTTTGCCAACTATCTGGCCATCGGAGCCAAGTTTGCCTGGAAAATCGACGCCATTGCCGAACGCTTTGGCGACGAAAAGAAAGCCTACGAAGTGGCGGCGATGACCGAACCGACCTGCGTCTCTTACAACGCCATGTTTGAGCGCGCCGGCGGGTTCCGGCCCGGTCACTATGTCAGCGTCTTCGGCACCGGCCCGATTGGTTTGGCCGCCATCGGTCTGGCCAAGGCTGCCGGCGCCGGGATGATTGTGGGCTTTGAAGTATCGCCGCAGCGCCGCGAGTTAGCCAAGCAGGTTGGCGCCGAGTACGTTTACGATCCCCGTGAAGTATCGGCGTCTGAAGTGCTGATGGAACTGAGCAAAGGCGAAGGCTTCAACTTCCACGTGGAAGCCGCCGGCGTTCCTCACCTGGTGGTGCCTGAAATGGTCAAAAGCCTGGCCATCAACGGTAAAATTGTGCAGATTGGCCGCGCCGCGCAGGATGTGCCGCTCTACCTGGAAACCTTCCAGGTACGCCGCGCCCAATTCTTTGGCGCGCAGGGCCACTCCGGCCACGAAACCTTCCCCAATGTCATTCGGCTGGTGGCGTCGGGCCGGCTCGATCTCAGCCCGATCATTACCGCCCGCTACGGCCTGGAAGAAGCGGTTACGGCCATTGCCCAATCAACCGAACGCCGCGACGGCAAGATCATGGTCTTACCCAATAATGGGGCCTGATAATTAGATCAACCCAAAAGCCGGGTGAAGGACGAAGCTCCTTCATCCGGCCTCAAATTTTTATTAAAGGAGCAAAAAATGACGAACAAAGCACCCGAAGGCTGGCTGGCAACCAACCAGCCCGATCTGTTCTTTGAAGATGATGCCATTGGCCGCATGAAAAAAGAGATCTGGGAGGCCGAAGAAGCGGATGTTGACAAAATTTTGGCCGACTACGGCATGCCGTCGCCGGTGGAGTGGGGCAAACCCGGCGTTTACTTGCAGATGATGCCGCGCCACAAATTGATCGAGCAGCGCCGCAAAAACGACATCGTTTTTATCCCCATCGGCTGCACCGAAAACCACGGCATGCACCTGCCCTCGGCCACCGACACCCTCTTTGTCAGCCAAATCTTGGAAGGGCTGCGCCGGTTCATCGACAAGCGTGACGGCGGGCCGCCCGCCCTCTCCCTGCCGCCGTTGAATTTTGGCGCGCACCCCTACCACCACGTGGGCATGCCCGGCACCGCCATTGTGCGCGAGGATATCGCCCGCGAAATGCTTATCGACGCGATGTTGGGGCTGTGGAACGACGGCTTCCGCAAAATTGTGATGATCAACAACCACGGCCACCTGTGGATGCTGGAAGCCGCGATCCAGCAATTCCAAAAACGATACCAGCTCCCCGGCATCTTCCGTGTACTCGACTGGCACCGAACGGTACGCGAAATGTTCCGCGAGGAAAAATATGGCGGCATGTACAAATCAACCTTTGTCCACGCCGCGGAAGCGGAAACCTCGCTGGCGCTCTATCTATTCCCGGAAATGGTGGATATGGAATACGCCGTCAACACCTCCGGCAAGAGCTACATGCCCGACGGCCACTTTGATAAATCGGTTGATCCCTATCGCCGCCCCAGCCGTTGGTCCGAGGGCGAAGGACACTTTGCCATTGAAATTTCCGGCACGCCCGAAGGCGTGGTGGGCCTGGCCGCCGAAGGCGACGCCAAAAAAGCCAAAAAGCCGCTGGCCGCCATCCTGCGCTACCTCACCATTTTGCACGATGATATTCTGGAAGCCTTCCCCGCCGGCAAATTACCGCCGATTGAAGAAGTGACCCTGCGAACCGAAGCAGAGATGGAGCCATACCTGCGCGAGCCGCAAAGCGAAGGGTGGAAGCCGGTTTATGCCTTGCCTCGGATTGGGCAGAGTAATATTTTTTAATCCGTCACACAACTGCTCAGTTATCCAGAGATTCACGGAGAAGGCGCAGAGTAACACAGAGAATTTGTGTTTTGTCAAGCAACAGGGTGTTTTCAACAACACCTGGTTTTTCTCTGTGAATCTCTGCGTCTCCTCTGAAACACTCTGTGATCTGAGCAGTTATTCCAACAGAAGAAAAAGTCGAGGATTGGAAGCAACTTATGAACTTATCGATCGTTTTATCCACCCACGCCGCCCAATTTGAAGCGGTGGCCTTTAAGGGTGATTTTGAAGGTAATGTAGCCAAAATTGCCGGCTACGGCTACGACGGCGTCGAATTAGCCATTCGCGACCCCCAACTGGTGGACCCTGCCGAGTTACAGCAGGTCATCAACAACCATAACCTGCTGATGCCGGCCATCGGCACGGGGCAGGCCTGGGGCGAGGAGAAGTTATCCTTCACCAGCCGCGAGCCGGAAGTACGCCGGGCGGCCATCGAGCGGGTCAAAAGCCACATCCCCCTGGCCGCGCGTTTTGAGGCGGTCATCATCCTGGGGCTGATCCGCGGAATTACGCCAGAGGACCAAACTCACGAGGAATCTATGAATTTTTTGATCGAGGCGCTGCAAGAATGTTCGGCAGCGGCGGCTCCGCACGGGGTGCGGTACGCTCTGGAACCCCTCAACCGCTATGAAACCGACCTGATCCACACTGTTGCCGACGGGTTGGATTTGATCGAGCAAGTGGGGGCCGATAACTTCGGCCTGCTCCTCGATACGTTCCACATGAACATCGAAGAGCCGTCCATCGAAGACAGCATCCGGCAGTGCGGCGACCGCATTTTCCATTTCCACGTGGCCGACTCGAACCGCTGGTATCCCGGCGCCGGCCATCTTGATTTTACCGCCATTTTGACCACGCTGTTTGCAACCGGCTACGACGGCTTTGTTTCAGGCGAATTCATGCCCATCCCCGATGCGGACACCGGCGCGCAGCGCGCGATTGAACACCTGCGCGAACTGACGCTTTAAAATGTGGCCGGCAAATTTGAGCTATTAATCACCTCGCAAAATTTGCACCATTTCGGCAATGGCCTCCGGCCCGCCCACATTGCCGGGGAAAACCACGTAAACCAGGCCCGGCCAACGGCTCTCATTCCCGGTTTGCCACACCGGTACGCCGGGGATAGCCTGGCCCAACACCTGCGCTCGTTTCACCCCTAAACCCTGGGTGGCCGTATCAGACGAGGTGATACCGCCTTTGGCAATGACCCAGCCGGGCGTTACCGAAACCGCGCGCGCAATTTCCACCAGCGCCGCCGATACCACCTGGCCGATTTCCAACGACGACACCGCATCGCCGCCGGTGATCAATTTACGGCTGGTAAAAATAAGCGCGTCGCTGCCCTGCCGCATCGCCTCATCCGCGCCGCTGACAACCCGCCTAACTTCATCATCGCGGGACTCAGCCTCAAGCAGCCGCTCCACCGACACCTCCAAACTCACCACCTTTGGCAGCGCCTGCACCGCCTGAATTTGCTGGGTACTTTTTTTGATGTATGAGCCGGCCACAATCAACCCGCCATGATTCGACCGGCGGGCCAAATCCGCACTGGTGAACAAACCACGCGGTGCAATACCGCCCCGCACCCGTACAAACGAGGCCGCAGTGCGGTACACAAATCGCTTTCCGGCGGCTTCGGCTTCCAGCAGCCCGGCCACAAACACTTCCTGATCCCGGTAGCCGGCGGAATTGACCACGCACACCTGACCGTTTTTAACCTGCTGCAACTTTTTAGCCACCGCCTCCGTCCCGCCCCGGCGCAAATCATCCATAGACACCGAAACCACATCAGTCGCTGCAATCTGGCCGTTGTGCTTTTCGCTGACCCATTCGCGCAGGTTGGAAGCAGCGTAACCAAAACTGGCATCCTGAGCGTACTCGGTTTCCGCCGCCGGGGTCAGCACCTCGCCTTCAGCCACGTAATGAATATCATCGATGGTGTACCGCCCGCCTTCCAAAAAGAAAGGAATGATGAGCGTGCCGTCTACCTGCTGGCCCAGGGTATCGACCAGGGCCTCCACCTCGCCGGGATAGTGGCCGCGCAGGGTAGAATCGCTGCGGCTGATCACCGCAAAATCGCGTTCCGTGGCCTGGCCTGCGGCTTTCAAATTAGACGCAATCTCCCGGTTCATGGCCTGCGCCTGTTCCAGCGGCACGCTGCGGGAGTTGGTCAAAATATAAACCACCGCCTCCGGCTCGGAGAACACGGTCTTGAGCGATTCCAACGACCATTCGGTCAGCACCGGAACGCCATGCACGGTCTGCGTGCCGGTAGGATCGTCATCCAACACCACAATTTTTTTGCCTGCCGCTTTGATTTTCGTTTGAATTTCAGGGAGAAGGTCATCGGGCCATTCCGGGGGAAGCGCGTTTAACGTGTCGTTTTTGTTGATTTGCATAAAAATCACCTCTTGTTTGACTGGAGTACTGTTGAAACGAATGTTTTTGTCATTCACAATTAAACATTAAAAATCCACAATTCATAATTATAACGATGCCCGCCAGCCGCCGTCCACGTAAAGGATGCGCCCGGTGATATAACTGGCAGCGTCGGAAGCCAGGAAAATGGCCGGGCCAATCAGTTCCGCCGGATCGCCCCAGCGTTCCAACGGCACGCTTTGTTTTACAAAGGCATCAAACTCCGGGTTTTCCACCAGATGCGTATTCAAATCGGTCGTAAAATAGCCCGGGCCAATGGCGTTGGCTTGAATATTGTATTTGCCCCACTCGGTGGCCATCGAGCGGGTCAGCGCCGATAACCCACCCTTGGCGGCGCAGTAGTTGCCGATGGTGGGGCGAGAGGCTTCGGCATTGAGCGAGGAAATGTTGATGATCTTGCCCCGCTTGCGCGCCATCATGCCTTTGACCACGCATTGAGTCACCACAAATATCGCCGTCAGGTTAACGTCGATCACGGCCTGCCACTCTTCCAGGGTCATTTTTTCCAGCGGTGCGCGCCGGTGAATTCCGGCGTTGTTGATCAAGATTTCAATCGGCCCAACCTCTGTTTCGATGCGGGACACGGCCTCCTCTACCTGCGCCGGCTCGGAGACATCGAAAGGATAGCCGGCGGCCTGCCCGCCCTGTTGGCGAATCTGTTCCACAGCCTGTTGCACCGTTTCTGGCGTTCTACCGTTGATGACCACACCGGCCCCGGCCTGGGCAAAACCCTGGGCCATCGTCCAGCCCAATCCCCGGCTGGAACCGGTGATCAGGACAATTTTGTTTGAAACATCAAAATAATCAGGCACTGTCATTATAAAAACCTTTCGTCTACAACAGAGTTACGTAAAATGCCAATTTCTTCGATCTCAATTTCAACCACATCGCCGCGCGCGATCTGCCCCACCCCCGCCGGGGTGCCGGTAGTGATTAAATCGCCGGGCAGCAGTTCCCACCAACTGCACCATCTGATAACCGTTAACCCGTGGCACGGAAAAATGGACATAACCGTCAACCCACGTCCACTCAACAAGCTGTTGCTCCGGCACCAATTGCACCGTCGTAGGCCGCTGCCCGGCGCGAATACTCAATTCCACGTTGTGCAGAGGAATGACATCTTCAATAATGTCCAGGGTTTTTCCCCGCCGCTGGTGGACGTAGTGGAGCAGATGCACCAGTAGATCATTGTTTTGCCGGCGCACCGTTACAATGGCTGTGCTGGGCAAATTGTGCGGGCCAACGCGAGGCTGCGGCAAGAGCCGTTTCAGGCAATTGCCAACCACCTGTTTGTGGATCAACCGGGCCGACTCCGCGTATTCCCGAAAAAGAGGCCGGGCAATGTAAATAACGCTGCCGTGCCGGGTAATCACCGGCGCAACGGTAGCTTGATCCAGCGGCGTGTAGAGATGGGAGCAAAAATGGTCCCAGGTGCGGTTGAAGTAGGGCACACCCGACCGCGCCAGCACCGCTACCTCCGGCTCGATGGTAATCCGTACGCCCGGTAATTCGCAAACCTGAGCCATCGGCTCAATGCCATCCGACAAATCGGGTTCTAACACCAGATAATCCGGGGCAAATTCGGCCTGGCCGGCATAATGCAGCCCCATCTCCGGCGCCAGGACAAAATCGCCTGTCGACTCATCCAGGCCGGAACGGTCGCTGATCAACAACTTGCCGCCCGCCTGCAAAAAAGAACGTAGTTTTTCAGCCAACGGCGCATCCACCGGAACCGCATCGGGTAAAATGACAACCGCATAGGGCGACAGGTCACTGCCCGCGTCCAAAAATTGGAACTGGTACTTCAACTGTTCCAGAATATGCAACGCGCCGCGATCGCTCTCTGTTACCGGATGGGATTCCGTCAGTGATACGGACGTGGTGATCACGCCAATCTCCGGCAGAGGCTGCGTATCAACGCACCACGGCTCGCGGCGTTCCACCTCGGCGTAAACTTCCCCGATGCGCCGGTATACTGCCGGCTCTAACCGGCCGCGAGGCGGTAGCTGGTCGCCAATACTGCACGCCGCGCCGTGGGCCAGGGCCTGAAAACATTCGAATTCCAGCGCCGCCCGATTCCGCAGCCCGCCAAAGTCTCCCCAAAAGGTATGAAAACGACCGGTCATCGCCAGCAGCGGTTTATTGAAGGTTTGGAAATAGCGCACGTACATGGGAAAATGATCGTAGCCCCAGAAACCGCCGGGAAGGGACTCGATCTCCAAATGGGAAAAATCATCCATTTCGGGCCGGTTCCCCCCCTGAGGGTCCCAGGCCATCCGCAACCGGCTGTTGAAAAAGAGACCGTGGCCCGATTTTTTGGCCCGCACCGCCTGCGATACGCGCCGCATGAACCGCCGCTCGCTCTCCAGCGCGAATTGCTGTAAATGGGTTGCATTTGCAGGATCAAGGCCGCGCGCCGCCATCTGGGCCAGGCAGGTGGAGCAAACGCAGCCCTGCTGAAAATAGGAAACAATATCTACAAACAGGCCATCGCCATGGTACGAATCAAGAAGTTCCTCGATGTGAGCGATCACGTAATCGGCATAACCGGTGTTCATACACAAGTTTTTCCAGCCCGGCGCTAACGGCGAGCCGGCCACGCCGCAAATATGGCCGTCGGGCGAAAGTTGCCGCCATTCGGGGTGCGTGGCCCAAGCCAATTCATCCCAGACAACGGTGGTATAAACCGGCACGCGCAGCCCGGCTTGATGCCCGGCTTCAATCATCTCACCCAACAGATCGACCCGCTGCAAATGGGGGTGAGGCGTGCCCACCTGGGTGGGATAGTAGCAGTAGCCATGATGGCACCGGGCAAATACGGTCACCGAATTAACGTGCCCGGCCTGCAACGTGCGGGCAAATTCCTGGGGGTCAAAGTCAACAGCCACATCGGGGATATGGGACGAGGTGTGAAAATCGAGATGAACTTGACGAAATGGTAAAGACTTCATTATCTTTGACCTCAATAATGTAGCAAGGATTACGGTTTATTTTTAACCATTGTGATAGGATGAAGCGAAAGATAGTTGGTGCATTTTCAGGCGTAGTTTACATCAGAAGGAGTCTTTATGAAAAAACAAATCATCTTGTTAGGATTGAGCGGGCTGATTCTACTGCTGGGGGCCTGCGTACCCAATCGATTGCAGCAAAGCCTGTCGACTCAAGAAGAAACGACACCGAATCCAGCGGCATCGCCAACCGTTTCCCTGGCGGCGCCCACACCGGATGGCCGCAATTTACAGCCGCAGTTGGCTAACGCCAATATCGACCTAAGTGAGGTGGCCACGCTGCTTCCCCCTGATGCGATTCCGGCCATTTTACCCGATGAGGTCGATGAAATTATGGTAAGCGCGGCAGAAGCCGAACAAATCGGGATCAATCCGGCCACCCGCGTACTGGGCGTGAGCATCAACGACGACAGCCGGGCCTATCCGGTGCCTTATATGAGTTCGCACGAAATTGTAAATGATGAGGTGGGCGGCAGGTTGATTGCCGCCACGTGGTGACCGCTGTGCTACACCGGCATCGTGTAT
>CAZTFF010000034.1:0-52540 GCA_964612485.1 uncultured Caldilineaceae bacterium | reverse complement strand
AATCGTGCCTACGTTGACGTGCGGCTTATCCCGTACAAATGTTTCCTTTGCCATTTTGTATCTCCTTCGGTCTTACCCACCTGTCATCCATCAAAGACAACACACCAACCGGCAGCCTGGTTAAACCAGGAACCATCCGAACTCAGCGTTTTTAGATGGATTTCAAGGGCGAGATGCTATAAGAGCTTGTGTCAGGTGCTTCGATTCTCTCTATGAGAGGCAAACCCCTTAATTATATCTAAAGCTGCTTTTTGGGCAAATTTCAGACTCATTTATGGGTTAGAAGCGCCCTCCCGACAAGATCTTTTCTTTCAAGCTTTCCGGTACCTGCGCGTAATGGTCAAATTCCATGGTAAAATTTGCTCGTCCCTGAGTTATTGAGCGCAAGTTGGTTGCATAGCCAAACATTTCTGATAACGGCACCATCGCATTGATGGCGGTTATATTTCCGGCTCGCGGTTCCATCCCGCCGATATTTCCGCGGCGGGAGGAAAGATCGCCCATCACGTCGCCGGTATATTCATCGGGCGCAATAATTTCAACATTCATCATCGGTTCCAATAAAACGGGCGCAGCTTTTTGCACCGCCTCTTTAAAGCCGATAGACCCCGCAATCTTAAAAGCCATTTCCGAGGAGTCGACCTCGTGGTAAGAGCCGTCAACCAAGGTCACTTTGACATCAACCACCGGATAACCGGCAATGGTTCCCGTTGACATGGCTTCTTTGACGCCCTGCTCCACCGGTTTGATGAATTCTTTGGGAATAGCGCCGCCAAAGATTTTATCTTCAAATTCAAAGCCTTTGCCTTTTTCCAGCGGCTCAATCTCCAAATGCACGTCGCCAAATTGGCCGCGGCCACCCGATTGCCGGACAAAGCGGCCCTGCGCTTTAGACGGGCGGGTAATGGTTTCCCGATAAGCCACCTGCGGGCGTCCCACATTGGCTTCAACCTTGAACTCGCGGCGCATGCGGTCAACCAGCACCTCCAGGTGAAGCTCACCCATGCCCGAAATCTGGGTCTGGCCGGTATTTTCGTCAATTCGCACCTGGAAGGTGGGGTCTTCTTCGGCCAGTTTTTGCAGCGCGTTCGACAAACGGTCTTCGTCGGCTTTGGTTTTTGGCTCGATGGCCAGGCTGATTACCGGCTCGGGAAAGGTGATGGCTTCCATCAAAATGGGATGGCTGCGATCAGACAATGATTCGCCGGTAAAGGTATTTTTCAGCCCCACCACGGCGGCAATATCACCGGCAGACACGGTTTTGAGTTCTTCGCGGTGGTTGGCGTGCATCTGCAACAAGCGGCCAACCCGTTCTTTTTTGCCTTTGGTTGAGTTTTCAACCTGATCCCCGGCATTGATGGTGCCGGAATAAACCCGCATGTAGGCCAGCCGCCCCACAAAGGGATCGGTTACAATTTTAAAGACCAGCGCTACAAAGGGGTCGTCGGAATCGGGAAAAACCGTGACTTCTTTTTCGTTATGAGGATTGACACCAATTTTCGGGGGAACATCCTTGGGAGAGGGCAGATACGTAACCACCGCATCCAGCAAACGCTGCACACCCTTGTTTTTCAGGGCGGAGCCGACCAATACGGGCACAATATCGCCGCAAATGGTGGCCACGCGCAGCGCGTGATTCAGTTCGTCTTCGGTAATTTCTTCGCCTTCCAAATATTTGTCGGTCAACCTGTCATCAGACTCGGCGACTTTTTCTACCATCTCTTCCCGCAATTGCCGCGCTTCTTCCAATAGTTCCTCAGGGATGGGTGAGGCTTCGGATTTGGTTCCCAGATCATCCAGGTAATAAATGGCCTCCATCCGAATGAGATCGATGACCCCCCGGAATTTATCCTCGGCCCCAATGGGCATCTGGATGGGTACCGGGTTCGCGCCCAATCGGTCCACAATCATCCGCACGGTACGGCGGAAATCGGCGCCGATGCGGTCCATTTTATTGACAAAGCAGATGCGCGGCACATTAAAGCGATTGGCCTGCCGCCAAACCGTTTCCGATTGCGGTTCCACGCCGGCCACGGCATCAAACACCACCACCCCGCCATCCAACACGCGCAGGGAGCGCTGTACTTCGGCGGTAAAGTCGATGTGGCCGGGGGTATCGATAATATTGATCTGGTGTTTATCCCAGAAGCAGGTGGTGGCCGCGGCGGTAATAGTGATACCGCGTTCCTGTTCCTGCTCCATCCAGTCCATGGTAGCCGCGCCGTCGTGAACTTCGCCGATGCGGTGGATTTTTTGGGTATAGAAAAGTATTCGCTCGGTGACGGTTGTTTTACCGGCGTCAATATGCGCAATAATGCCTATATTTCGAGTTTTTTCTAATGGAAATTTCTTAGCCATAGTTATTTCTTTTGTTTCCTACTTCAATCTTTATATAAGTCTAAATAACCTACGCGCTCTTCCTCGAGTCTTTCAGGCAGTCAAAAGTCCAAAACTCTTCTTTGTTTACACGCCAGAGTTTTGGACTCCACTCAAGTAACAACAACGTTATTGAAGCCGGATTGATAATGGATGTTCTGGTAATTTGACCCGGTAGAACATCCACCACCCTATCAAATTACCAACGATAGTGGGCAAAGGCGCGGTTCGCCTCGGCCATTTTGTGCGTATCTTCTCGTTTTTTAACGGTAGCGCCCTGGTTGTTGGCCGCATCCATAAATTCAGCCGCCAATTTTTCGGCCATGGATTTTCCGGAACGGGCGCGGCTGGCGCTGACCAGCCAGCGAATGGCCAGACTTTCCCGGCGTTCCGGGCGGACTTCGAGAGGGATCTGGTACGTTGCTCCCCCTACCCGGCGAGGCCGAACCTCGATCAAGGGCGTGGCATTTTTCATCGCCTGTTCAAAAATTTCAATGCCGGGTTTTTTGACGCGCTGTTCTACAAGATCCAATGCGTTATAAAACTGCCGGGCGGCCACCGTCTTTTTTCCGTCGAGCATCAGCTTGTTAATAAAGCTGGCCACCAAACGGCTGTTATATTTGGCATCGGGTTGAACGATTCGCTTGGGCGCTCGATTTCTTCTCGCCATAATTTTCTCCAGATACTATCAAAAAATAGATTGATTATTTAGGACGTCGCGTACCGTATTTGGAACGGCCCCGACGTTTGGCATCAACCCCGGTTGTATCTAACGCGCCGCGGACAATGTGGTAACGCACGCCGGGCAGGTCCTTCACACGACCGCCGCGAACCAGCACCACCGAGTGCTCCTGCAAACTATGTCCTTCGCCGGGAATGTAGGCCGTCACTTCGATATTGTTACTCAAGCGTACGCGGGCCACTTTCCGCAAGGCGGAGTTGGGCTTTTTGGGCGTCATGGTACGAACCTGGGTGCAGACGCCGCGTTTCTGAGGCGATCCCATATCAGGCTGCATCCGCCCTTTGAGCGCGTTGTAAGTATAGCGCAGCGCCGGAGCCTTACTTTTTGCTTTTCTGGTTTTGCGTCCTTTACGTACCAATTGATTGATTGTAGGCAAGGAACTCCTCCATAAATCTAATCACTACTCAATATTAGTCAGTAGACAAGGCCACCGGAAATAGGGTCAGCCGGTGGCCTCGTGGAATATCTAACTGTATTCTGTGGGCCGAGATCTGCTTCTCTGTGCAATTCTCGTGAACCCAATCGGGTTGGGTCTCCGTACCCACGCGCAAGAAGAAACTATAACATGAACTAAAACAAGAGTCAAATTGCCTTTTTTATTTTCAGCAGTTTCAAATTTGGCGAAAAAACCTGTCAGGTTTGGCTCTGAATTTGGATTTGCTGTTTTATTTTAAAACTGCTGCGGTTAGCGCGCGCCGCCGGGAATGCCCAATCCTAATCCCAGTTTGGGCAGCCGTTCCTTTTGTTCTTCTTTACCAAAGGCCATTGTTTCTTCGGTTTCGGAAATTACTTCTACCGAGAGACCCAGCGATTGCAGTTCCTTGACCAGCACACGGAAACTTTCGGGCAAGCCGGGAGCCTGGATCGGTTCGCCTTTGACAATGGATTCATAGGTTTTGACTCGTCCTACCACATCATCACTCTTAACCGTGAGCATTTCTTGCAAGATGTGGGCCGCGCCGTAAGCTTCCAGCGCCCAGACTTCCATCTCGCCAAAACGTTGGCCGCCAAATTGCGCCTTGCCGCCTAACGGCTGCTGGGTAACCAGGCTGTAGGGGCCGGTGGAGCGGGCGTGAACTTTATCTTCGACCAGGTGCGCCAGTTTCAGCATGGTAATAATACCAACGGTCACCGGGCGATCAAACGGTTCGCCGGTTTTGCCGTCATACAGGGTCATTTTGCCGGTGGTGGGCATTGGAATTTGCAACTGGCGAGAGGCTTCCAGAGCATACTGATCCACCTCTTCATCCTTCAATTTATCTATATCCAGGTTGACCAAAACTTCAGCGTAACGGCCATCGGCCACGGTTTCTATACGATGCTGCATCGAACGCATCCATTCCCGCAGCCCCACCAATCGAACCGCTTCACGGGCCACCTCGCCGATTTCTTGCGAGCGGCGCTCGCCTTCAAACGCCAACAGGAACTCAGGGTCATAACCACGGTCTTTCAACCACTGGGCCAAGACGGCCCGGCGAGCATAAATTTCATCGGTGGCAATCTGTTCTTCGTCGTACCCTTTACCGTTGAGCCACTCCAGCAGGTAGAGGGTTCGGGCTTCGCCTTCATCTTCCAACTCTTCCTCTTCATAGCCCTGCTCCGCAACCCATTCCCAGGCTTTTTCGGTGATCTCTTTCCAGGCTTCATCAATTAACCAGGAACGGGCCAATTCTGCCGCAATTTCATCTTCGTGGGCGCCATCAAACACAGCGCTAATGGCCCGAAAGCCTAAACGATTGGCAGCCCAGCCCAGGTGAGTTTCCAGTATCTGGCCGATATTCATCCGGGCCGGCACCCCCAGCGGGTTCAAAATGATCTTCACCGGGCTTCCATCTTCCAGATAGGGCATATCTTCGATAGGCACCACTTTAGAAATGACGCCTTTATTGCCGTGGCGTCCGGCCATTTTGTCGCCTTCGGTAATGCGGCGGCGTTGGGCCACCATCACCCGTACCATCCGGTCGACGCCGGTGGGCAGGTCGCGGTGTTCTTCGCGGGAGAATTCTTTAACGTCAACCACAATGCCTTTTTCGCCCGGCGGCAGGCGCAGGCTGGAATCTTTTACTTCGCGGGCTTTTTCACCAAAAATAGCGCGCAGCAATTTTTCTTCGGGAGTCAGTTCCGTTTCCCCTTTGGGGGTGATCTTACCCACCAGGATGTCGCCGGGGCCAACTTCGGCGCCCACGCGGATAACGCCGCTTTCATCCAGATCACGCAGGGCGTCTTCACCCACGTTGGGAATGTCGCGGGTAATTTCTTCGGGGCCAAGTTTGGTATCGCGGGCTTCTATTTCATGCTTTTCAATGTGAATAGAGGTAAATTTATCCTCACGCACCAGGTCTTCGCTGATCAAAATGGCGTCTTCGTAGTTGCCGCCTTCCCAACTCAGAAACGCGCAGAGCACATTCTGGCCCAGGGCCAATTCGCCCATATCGGTTGAACTGGAGTCAACCAGCACCTGGCCTTTTGCTACAATATCGCCTTTGTAAACAATAGGCCGCTGGTCGATACAGGTAGATTGGTTAGAGCGGCTGAATTTACGCAGCGGGTACTCGCGCACCGTGCCGTCCTCTTCTCGAATTTTGATTTCCGTGCCGGTGACGCTGATCACCTCGCCGGGGGCAGCCGCTAAGAGGACCTGCCCGGAGTCGGCGGCGGCCTGCACTTCCATGCCGGTACCCACCATTGGGGCTTCGGGCCGAATAAGAGGCACGGCCTGGCGCTGCATGTTAGACCCCATCAACGCCCGGTTCGCGTCATCGTGCTCTAAAAAGGGGATGAGCGCCGCGCTGATACCCACAATCTGCTTGGGCGACACGTCAATGAAGTCAATTTTCTCGACAATTTCAAATGAAAAGGTTTGATTATGCCGCACGCTGGCGCGCGGATTGGCAAATTGCCATTTTTCATCCAAAGCCGCGTTGGCCTGGGCAATGGTGTAATTATCTTCATCGTCCGCAAAGAGATAGATAATGTCGTTAGTGACCATGGGCACGATCAGAACGGGCGATTCCATCTTCAACTCGGCAATTTTGATGGCCGTGTCTTCATCTATTTCCGCTCCTTTGGGCACTACCACTTCCCCGCTCTGGGGATCAACCACATCGGCGCGGGTGGTTTTACCGACCATGGTTTCCACATCATCGGCATCAACCCGGTTGATGACTCTGCGGTAGGGCGTTTCGATAAATCCAAATTCATTCACCCGGCTAAAAGCCGCCAGCCGGCCAATCAGGCCAATGTTGGGACCTTCGGGCGTTTCAATGGGGCAAATGCGCCCGTAGTGGCTGTTATGCACGTCGCGCACATCAAAACCGGCGCGCTCGCGGCGCAGCCCGCCCGGCCCCAACGCGCTCAAGGTGCGCTTGTGAGTAAGTTCAGACAGCGGGTTGGTTTGGTCCATAAATTGAGAAAGCTGGCTGCCGCCAAAGAACTCGCGGGTAGCGGCCACCACCGGGCGGATATTGATGAGCGACATGGGTGAAATTTGTTCCGGGTCACGAATAGACATCCGCTCCCGCACCACCCGCTCCATCCGCAACAAGCCTACGCGGAGCTGGTTTTGGATCAATTCGCCCACGGTTTTTACCCGGCGGTTGCCCAGGTGGTCAATATCATCCGGCTTAATTTTGCCGTTGTTGATGTTTATCATCCGGCCAATCACTTTGACCAGGTCCAGTTTGGTCAAGGTGCGGGTTTCGATGGGAATATCAATGTCCAACCGGCGGTTCAATTTATAGCGCCCCACTTTGCTCAAGTCGTAACGTCGGGGTGAAAAGAGCAGCGATTGCAAAAAGGAAACCGCATTGTCGATGGTAGGTGGGTCGCCAGGGCGAAGCTTTTTGTAAAATTCAAGCAGCGCTTCATGCGTGTGCTTGGTTGGATCTTTATCAATACTGGCCGGGATAAAGGTATGTTCGGGGTCGTCGTCTATCTCTTCCAACAGTTCCAACATCTGTTCATCGGTACCCAACCCCATTTCCAGACACAGGCTGGGGTCTTTCATCACGTTCTTCAGGGTTTCTTCATCCAGATCGGCAATCTGAATGGCCCGCAGCAAGACCGTGACCGGCAATTTGCGCTTGCGGTCAACCTTTACCGAAATGAGGTCTCGTTTGGAGGTTTCAAACTCCAGCCAGGCGCCCCGGTTGGGGATCAACTTGGCAGAAGAAAGATCGCGTCCGGTGGCACGGTCTTCCTCAACCGTAAAGTATACGCCCGGCGAGCGAATGAGTTGGGAAACAACCACCCGCTCGGCACCATTAATCACAAACGTGCCGTTGCGGGTCATCAACGGGAAATCGCCCATAAAAACTTCCTGCTCTTGGATTTCGCCTGTTTCCTTATTAACCAGACGTACATTCACCCATAACGGGCTGGAAAAAGTTATATCACGCTCCCGGCACTCATCTTCGGGATACTTGGGGTCTTCAAAGCGGTATCCTACAAAATGAAGTTCCAGGTTCTTGTTAAAGCTCACAATAGGAGAAATTTCTTCAAACAGCTCCTGCAAGCCTTCCGCTTTAAACACTTCAAACGATTGAAGCTGGACTTCGATCAACTGCGGAAGTTCAAGAACATCGGGGATACGAGCATAACTTTTTTTACGGACAGTTTGTAACGACATACATTCACCCCTATTTAAAATAAATAGTAATAACCATACCGGCCAAATTTCAGCCTGTTACCAAAAAATATTCTGTTTACCAAAACTAATTTATTGGACACTATCGACCCAATGTCATCAAGTTAAGCGTTCAGGAAGTTTTTCCCAGAGAGACAAAAAAACACCAGGCTTCAACTCACCCTTGATGTTCCATCCCAAACTACACGTTTACGTGACTTTTTAGAAAATACACCATCTTGTCAAATAATCGGGTTAAGATACGCTGTAAAACATATTGTTACTGGCACGTCTTACTGAGGACAAACAACGTCTTAACTTAACAACATTGTTAAGCAGTTACAACCTTTTAACGGTTTCTTGAGAGGGCATTAATGAAATGACACTTGTATTTGAGGACACCACCTCGACTGTGGGGTATTTGTATCAGCAAACCCTGAAGTTTACCAGACACAAAAAGCCATTAAATCACATCAATCACCAAAACTATATTATAATCGAAATAAGGTTGTTTTGTCAAACTCAAATCAAAAATTTTAAGGTTGGATTTTGACCGGTTAAATAACGACGCTTTTGGCATGTTTGCCAACTCCGGCCTAATTGAATATGATAAAGGCTTGCCCGCCGGCAGAGGCGGGTTTTGTCATCAACATCAAAAAACAAATAAGGACTCGTTGCTCCTGGAGGTATCTTGAATACCAAACACACCCAATCCAAATGGACCCTGTGGGTAGAATGGCTTGTTTTGATCGCCATTTTGATTTTAGCCGGCTTTTTGCGGTACTGGCGTATCGAAGAGGTGCCGCCCGGCTTTAACTCCGATGAAGCCGTGGGCGCGATGGGCGCGCTCACCACCCTGCGCGAAGGGCTGCAATACTCGTACGAAGGACAGGGCGGCGGCGGCGCGCTGGGTTTTTACTTTGCCGCCGCATCGTTCTATTTGTTTGGCCCCTCCATTGCGGCCATTCGCGGCCTGGCAGCCTGGGCCGGATTGGTGGGCATTTTTGCCAACTACTGGGCCATCCGCGAACTTTTCCGGGGTACCGATGACCGCCATATCCAGGCGGCGCGCTGGATTGCGGGCCTCTCTACGTTGGGGCTGGCGATCTCTTTCTGGCACATTCGCACCAGCCGCATTGCCTTTGCCGGGATTGGCGTTCCTTTCTTAATGCTGCCCTCGGTTTATTTTCTGTGGCTGGGCCTGAATTCCTCCACCAGCCGTAAACTTCGCTGGCCTTTTCTGGTCAGCGGCATTTTTCTGGGCGGGTTGATGTATATTTACCTGTCGGGGATGTTTTTCCCGCCCTTCTACGCCGCCTTTTTTATCGTCCAATGGCTCATCATCCTGGCGGCCACAAAAATGGCGGCCACAAAAATGGCGGCCACAAAATGGCTTGGCAAATTTTGGAATCTGGAGCCGCGAGAAGCGTTCATCACCACCCGCTTTTGGGGACTATTCATCACCGCGCTGACCGCCGCCATTTTGCTGCTACCCATGGGGTATGTGCTGCTCACCGGCTTCGATCCCGGGGCCAACCGGGCCGCCCAGGCTTTTTTCTTGAACCCGCAGATCAACCAGGGCGATCCCTGGGGCCTGCTCTGGCGCAGCATTGTAGGCAACTTCAGCGCCTATGGCGTCTCGCTGACCTGGCTGGTGGGCCGGGCGCCGGCCAATTTGTATGTACCCGCCGCCGCCGGCCTGATGGTGTTTGCCGGTTCTCTCATCAGCCTGTGGCGCGGCCTGCGGGGGCAGGCGGCCTATCTGTTTGCGCTGCTCTGGTATCCGCTGCTGCTGCTGCCCAGCATCCTTTCCCCCGACACAATTCCCCACCACCTGCGCACCATTGGCGCCACCACGCCTGTGTTTGTGTTTGCCGCCGTTGCGGTGGTGTGGCTGTTTGAGACACTCTGGACTCTGGGCCGGCGCTACCTCCGGCCCCGGTTGGGCCGCAACTTCAAATGGGTGGCCGGCGGCGTTGGCCTGCTTCTGGCCGCTTTGCTGCTGATTCCGGTGGCGCGTCAAACCGCCCAACATTTTCACCTCTACTTCTACGTCTTCCCCCGCACCGACGATGCCAAAGCCGCCTACCACGTTTACGCCGTGGATATGGCCAAGGAAATCAACCGGGAAGATGACGACCGCGTGGCCTTTATACTCCCCCGCAACACCGCCGCCGGCGACATTTTTAGAAACTACACCACCGATTTTCTCACTGCCATAGAACAGCCGCTGGCCGAGCATTACTGGGTGGTAGATAATGAAGAAACCCTGGCCGATGACCTGACCGCCGCTGCCGCCGAGCACAGCGTGCTCCGCGTGGTGCGCTGGAAAACCTCCAAGCACACCGGCGCCGACCCCAAAGGCGTCATTCCTTACTACCTGGAAAAATACGGCGATTATGATGATACCTACAGCCACGGCTATTTTGACATCGACAAATACGAACTGGAAATAACCGCGCCTGATTTTGAATCCGCCGAAACCCTGACCCCGCGCAACGCCAACTTTGGCGGGCAGCTGGAACTCACCGGCTACGCCCTGGGCGATGCGGGCGATGCCGCGCACATCACTGAACCGCAAGCCGCCAGCAACAACCTGCTTTGGCTGCGCCTGGGCTGGCGCAAAATTGGCCAACACCCCGAAGACCTCAAAGTTTCGGCCCAACTTTATGGCGACAACGCGCAGCTCATCACCCAAATCGACAAACTGCTGCAAAGCAACATTTTGCAGGTGGGCAGCCGGGAATGGGAGATTGGCGCGGAAGAAGACACCTACTTTCTCATCCCCATTCCGCCGGCCACCCCGCCGGGCGAATACACGCTCACATTGTCTGTTTACGGCACCGACTCACTTACCCTCCTGCCCCTGGCCGATGGTAGCGGCGACCAATTAACGTTGGCCGATTTCACCGTGCTGCCACCCACCGACCCCCTAAACATAGACGATTTGGACATCGCCCTGCGTACGATGCACGAGCTGGTTCCCGGCTTGACGCTGGTGGGGTTTGAAACCCTGCCCGGCGAAAGCGTTCGGGCCGGAAACACGGTCGGCGCCTCGCTGATCTGGCAGGCGGACGAAACGCCGGTTGGAGAAAATCTGGCCATGCAATTGACTGCCCGGCCTGAAAACACCCCCACCGCGCAAGCCATTTCCGAACCGGTGGGCCTAGCCGGCAGCTACCTCACCTCCCAATGGCAGCCGGGCGAGCTGCTGCGCGGCGGGCTGCTGGCCCGCATCCCGCCCGCCTGGGAACCGGGCACTTACAAACTCAACTTGCGGTTGTCCTTGCTGGACAATCCCGATACCGAAGTGACCGTGCTGCCCATTGGCGATTTTGAGGTGGAGGGCCGGACTCGCAATTTCGACCCGCCCCAACCGCAGGTTGAGATCGATGCCAACTTCGATGATCGAGCCACACTGGTGGGGCTGGATGCCGCTGCCCGCCAGGTATCGCCCGGCGAAACGTTGGGTGTCCGCCTGTACTGGCAGCCCACCACCGAATTCACCACAGATTACACCGCCTTTGTTCACTTGATCGGGCCGGACGGCGCGCTCCACGGCCAGGTAGACCAATCGCCGGGCGCAGGAGCCTATCCCACCACGGGTTGGCTGCCCGGCGAGTACATTGTTGATGAATACGGCATTCCTATACCCGCTGATGCCCCCACCGGCGACTATCACATCGAAATCGGCATCTACAACCCCGAAACCGGCCAACGATTGCCGGTCTGCTTGAACGAGTCGTGCGCTCAAACCGATGATAAAGTCTTGTTACCAGGCCTGACAGTGCAGTAGAAAATAATGCAAACCTAGAAATGAAAATCTTGAAATTTTCTTACCCCAGTTTTTTTCTCATCCTTTTCATGCTGGCCTACTTTATATTTTTTGGCCGCTACGCCGCCCAGCGCCACCTGGCCTTTGAAACCGGCGCGTTTGATCTGGGCGTCTACGCGCAGCCCCTGTGGAACTTTATCCAGGGGCGGGGCTTTGCTGTCTCGCTCATCGAAGACAACGGCCCCATCCGCTGGGCCACCCACGTGGAGCCAATCCTGTTTCTCATCGCCCCTCTCTACAAATTATGGCCCGATCCCCGCATCCTGCTCTGGCTGCAAACCGGCTGGATTAGCCTGACCGCCTTGCCCCTGTACGCCCTGGGCCGGCGGCGACTGCGCAACGAGTGGGCCGCGCTCGTGGTAGTGGTGGCCTTTTTTTTGCTGCCCGCCACCGAATCGGTGACGTTGTTTGATTTTCACGCGGTGACGCTGGCGCCGCTGTGCCTGCTGTCGGCCTTCTACTTTTTAGATCGGGCGCTGGCCGGGCAGGGCCAAAGTTTGTGGGCATGGCCGGAGGAAGCGCCCGACACGCCAAACCGATCCATCAAACTGCATTACGCGCTGGCGTTTCTCTTCTTCACCCTGGCGATGTCTACCAAAGAAGACATTCCGCTCTACGTTTTTATGGCGGGCCTGTACCTGCTGGCCCTACGCCGGCGCTGGTGGCAAGGCGGCCTGCTGGCAGCCATCAGCGGCGTCTGGTTTTTCATGGCCACGCAGGTGGTCATCCCCGCCTTTCGCGTGGGCGGCGGCCAATCCATTTACTTGGCCTGGTTTGAAACGCTGGGCGATACGCCGATGGAGATTGTACTCTCCCCCCTCACCCAACCCGATAAAGTGCTGGCCCTGATCTTCCAACCGGACCGGCTGCCGCCACTGGCCATGCTCACCCTGCCGTTGGCATTGCTGCCGATTGTTGGCTTGCCTTTTTTATTGATGGCCGCACCGGGCTGGGCGCAATTTCTCTTGAGCAACAACCCTACCCTCCGCCAACTGGAAACCTGGCATTACGCCGCCCCTATACTGCCGTTTGTGATGCTGGCCGCCATCGACGGGCTGGCGCGCCTGACCTGGCTCATCAAAAAAATCACCCGCCAAGCCCCGCGCGTTTCACGCTACGTCCTTCCCACGCTCACCCTTCTGCTCTTGATTGCGTCGCTCAGCTACCACATTCTGCGCGGATACTCGCCGCTATCCCTGCTCTACCACTGGCCTGAAGTGACCGCGCATCACGATCTGGGCCGGGACATCGCTGCTATAATTCCGCCCGAAAGCAGCGTGCTGGCCCAGGCTCAACTTGTCCCTTACGTGGCCCACCGCCGGCAATTGGGCATCTGGAACGGCCCGCTGCCGGTTGAGTACGATTACATCTGGTTTGATCTGAGCCACTACAAATTGCCCAACCGCTTCAACGCCCACGGCGAACTGCTCACCGGCCTGGTCATCGAAGAAAATTTTGGCTTTGCCGCCACTCAAGATGGCTACCTGTTGCTCAAAAAAGGCATAGAACGCGAGCCGATTTCAGAAGACCTCTTCACCTTCACCACCTACGATCACCTGCCCGCCGGGGTTCGCCCCTTTGAGGCTATGTTTGGCGATTCCCTCAAACTGGTGGGCGTCGAATCCGATATTCGCCAGCTGGCTACCTCTGAAACCGAACCGCAGGTGGTGCTATATTTTGACGTGCAAACCAAGCCCGCCGCAGATTATTTTCTCTTTGTCTACCTGCTTGATCCCCAAGGCAACATCATCGGCGCCACCGATTACGCCCAGCCGGCCCTGTTCTGGTGGCCCACGTCTCGCTGGAAGGTGGGCGACCGGCGGCAGGTGCGGGTCAACACCATGCCCTGGTGGACGGGCGACAAATCGCGCTTTGCCTACGCCCTGGGCTTGAGCCGCGTGGATGATCCATGGGATGAGTCGGCGCGATTGCCGGTGACGGTGGATTCTCGGACGCCCGCGCCGCCGGAAAACAATTTGCTGCCCATCGCCGCTTTTCGACGCTTTGGCGGGCTGGTCTATCCAATCGATCTAGATTAAGGAATGGTGTATAAATAACTTACCCAATTTAGAGATTGGAGATTGGGAGATTGGAGATTATTAGCCTGAATCTCCAATCTCTAATCGCTAATCTCCTGGCGAAATGGGTAAGGTATTAAATTCTTATCCCTAAATTGCTGCCGGACATTTTTTATCACAAATAATGCAAATCAACGAAGTTTTGAAAAAGCAGAGTTCATCGGCAAAAAGACAAGTCACAACCTTGATTTCAGGCCAAACAACCCAACTTTTGAGAAAATCACCGCAGGGATTCTTCGACTTCGCCTCAGATGACATTGTTGGCAAGACCCCGTTTTAGGGATTTTTTGCTCCCTGTGGTTGCTCAAAATGATATGTTTTCGTAAGTTCCAAGAATTTAGAGAAGGATGGGATAAATTCGCCTATTCGTGCTATTCGCGATAAAATTTTGTTTTTGAAAAAATCAATTAATGTAATAGTAGGAGTCACGCATGCCGGGAAAAAATTATCAAGACATTATCAAACAGCTTCACCAATTGTTGCAAAGCTGCCCCGATCCGAACAAAAAAGACCCTACGGAAGAAGGCTGGTCGATCAAACAGATTGTGGGCCACCTGATAGACTCCGCCGGCAACAACCACCAGCGCCTGAGCCGTTACCGGGCCGGGGGGCATCTGGACTTTCCGGGCTACGATCAACTTCAATTTGTAGACCGCGCCCATTACGATTCGTTTGATTTTCAAACCCTGGTGGCCTTATGGTTCAATTACAATCAATTATTCCTGCATATGGTCAACCACCTGCCGCCGGAAGATCTACAATCTACGCTGGCCATCGGCGACAGGCCGGCCATCACCCTGGAAGCCTTGGCAGAAGATTATTTTGCCCATATGGAACTACACGAAGCGCAGATCAAACAGATTATTGATACGCCGGAAGCATGAACATCATCAAACGCCTGATGAAATACGCCGCGCAACTGAATTTCGACCTCCTCCTGGGATGCCTGCTCTTGGCCGCCGGAATTTATTTTTACACGCTCACCCTGGCCCCCACCGTGCTGGAAGGGGATAAAGCGCTGTTCCAATACACGCCGCATGTATTGGGCGTTACTTACCCCACCGGCTTTCCGCTATACATTCTGATCGGCAAAATTTGGCTGGTGTTGTTCCCTTTTGGAGAAATCGCCTGGCGTATGAACTTCTTTTCAGCGCTCTGCGCGGCGGCGACTCTGCCGCTGCTGTACAATGCTATCCGGCGCTTGCTGGCCAGCCGCTGGGCCGCGTTCACTGTGGTGCTGATCTTTGCCACGTTGCCCACATTCTGGCACTGGTCTACTGTAGCCAAAACCTACCCGCTTAATATGCTGCTGCTGGCAGGAATTCTTTATCTGCTGGCCCAAGGATTGGAGAGGAAAAACGCACCCCGCAATACGAAATACGCAATACGAAATACGTTTTTATCGCGGATTGCGTATTCCGTATCTCCTCTCGCCCTACCCGTTCTATTACTCGGCTTGCAAATCAGCGTGCATAATACCGCTGTCCTGTTGATTCCCGGCCTGCTGTTGCTGGCCTGGCTCAATTTCAAATCCAGCCTGCTCAACAAAAAGCTCTGGCCGCTTCACACCGCGCTGCTGGTTCTGCCCGGCCTGTTCTACCTGTACATTCCCCTCCGGGCCGAATGGCTGCTGGCCCACTACGGCCGCGAGCAAGCCATTGCCCGCGGCTTGCTGGCCGATTTTTACCAATCCGGCCTGTCGGGCTGGATCACCTATTTCACCGCCGCCGAATTTACCGGCGGCGTGGTGACCAAATGGGGCCTCATCCCGGAGCGGTTTCTGTCGGTGTATGTGCCGCTGCTGGTGGATAATTTTACCTGGCCGCTGATCATCCTGGCTGTTATCGGTGGGCTGGCTCTGGCCGTGCGGCGGCCTCGCCTCTTTTGGCCGCTTTTTTTGATCTACGCCGTGCCGATTCCCTTTGTGTTGACCTACGACCAGGGCGAACAATCGGCCTTTCTCATACCGTCGTTTTTGATGGTGGCCATCGCCATCGGCGGGCTGATCCTCCTGATCGATTGGCCGGCCATTCAAAATTCAAAATACGAAATACGCTATACAAATTATATCCTTCGACTCATCCCTCCACTTTTTCTCCTGGCGCTCATCCCCTTCCACCTGCTGCCCCAACTTCGGGCCAACATCAACTGGTTGACCCACAAATGGGACCGGTCGATTTACGAGGAATGGCGCGACAATCTCAATCATCCCCTGGGGCCGAACGCCACCATGCTGGCCCATTGGGGCGACCTGACTTCGTTCTGGTATTTGCAGCACGCCGAAGGCCGCCGACCGGATTTGTTGGGCCTGTATCCCCCCGCCGAAGACAACGTGGTCAACTGGTTCAGCGCCGGGCACCAAAATTTATACATCGCGGGTGAACTGCAAGGCTGGGCGCCGGGCATTCAAGAGCGCTTTCAACTGATCCCCTGGGGCCGGCTGGTGCGGATTGCGCCCCCACAGGCAGCGCCCGAAACGCTGCTGCCCAATTTGCCCATCGCCATTGAAACCACCTTCCAGCCGGTTGAGGCTAATCAGCCCCACCTGCGGTTCATCGCGGCAAACTTTCCGCCGGAAGCAACCGGCGGCAGCGATTACCCGGTTACGCTCACCTGGCAGACGCTGGCCGAATTACCGCCGGAAACTTCTACATCGCTGCGGCTGGTTCAAGGCGATACCATTGTGGCCCAATTGGACGACACCCTCATCAGCGGCTGGTTTCCCAGCGATACGCTGGCGGCGGGCCAGCACGGCCTCACCTACGCGCCCATTCCCATTCCGCTGGGCACACTGCCGGGCCAATACCAATTGCAACTGGTGGTTTACACCGGGCACCGCAATCCGTGGCTTTATAATCAGGATGCAGCCGTTTTAAATCTGGGCCAGGTGGAGATTGTGTCGTCGCCCGCCGCCCGCCTCACCAGCGCCGAGTCTTACCTGCCGCCGCACACCTTCAACGGCGAGATCGAACTGGCCGATTACAGTTACAGCGTCAGCCGGGTGGGACAGGGCAAAGGGTTTGCGGTCAAATTGTTGTGGCGCGCGCAGCAACAGCCGGCGGATAATTACACCCTACAGGTAGATCAGGTTGACACCGCCGGCAATGTTATCCGTTCCCAAACTCACCAACCGGTCAAAGGGCGGACGTCTACGGCTATGTGGCAGCCCGGCCAATTTATTCTGGATCAGGTGGATGTGGTCGTCCCCGCCAGCGCCCCTTCCGGCGAAGAGGCCCTGTATATTCGCCTGAGTTGGCTGCGGCCCGACGGCTCGGCCCTCAATGTACGCAAGTGGTTTTTGCCCGCCGGCCACAGCCTGACCCTGGGCGGCATGCGGGTGCTGGAAAAAGAAGGCCGCGTATTTGATGTGCCGTCGATACAAACCACCCTCAATGTCAATCTGCAAAACAAAGTCAGGCTGTTAGGGTTTGATGTTTCCAGCAGCAGCAATTCCACATCGACCGATCACCTGGCCTTCTTCAGCCGATCGATCTGCCAAACCGAGGGGGAAAGCTGCCAAATTCAGCTTGATCTGTACTGGCAGGATATTGAAGAAATGGCCGAATCTTATCTTGTTTTTCTTCACGTGATCGATGAAGCCGGGCGGATCATTACCCAACACGACCGCGCGCCCGGCCATCGCGGTAAAGAACCAACCACGGCCTGGCTCCCCGGCGAGGTTGTGGCCGATCCCATCAACATCCGGCTGCCAGCGGATATTTCACCCGGCAGCTACAAAATTTTTGTGGGCATGTACCTTCCACCCGACGGGCCGCGCCTGCTGGTTGTGGATGAAGCAGGATCCCCAATCGCCGATGCGGTTGAAATAGGAACCATCAATATAACTCCCTGAAGATCGTGTTCCATTAACTTCACGCAGGTCTAGCACCTTTTCAGGGCGCGGCAATGGTTAAGTAACTAAAGCTGCCACTCTCTTGCTGGCCGTGCAGCCATAATAGACTTCATCTTGATAAATCCTGGCTTGAAACGCTGATGAGTTTCAAAATTCTAAGGCGGCTATCAGGAATTCGTCTTCAACAAGCAATATTTTCATGGGAATCTCTTTTCCTAAACCCGGGCGCAATACAGTTGATCGCCAAACCGGATATGCCAGGTTAGCCCTTGCGCGGTGTCGAGTGTTATTGTGCCGCGAAGCTGGTGTTCAAACAGCGTGCGATATTTTTCCTCGCTCTACCGCAACGACTCCTCTGCTTCAACACGTTCTGTGATGTCGCGGATCGCGACGATATGAACAGACCGCCCTTGACTCATGAAAAAACGCCCTGTTATTTTCACCGGAAAAACAGTGCCATCCTTTTTGCGATGTAACCGCATCGGAATCGTGATGATTTGATCGACGACCGGCGGTGTTGTTTCCGTTAAGTGTTGAGTATCTGCTACTTCCGCCGATAAATCGGTATTCTTTTTTGTCAACAACGCCTCGCGGCTATTTCCAGTTCGACCAGTTGGCGATACCGTTCCTCGCTCTCCCGCAACTGCCTGTTGCCGGCATTCAGCTTCTCTATCGCTTGCTCCAAACTGTTGGCCGACAGCCACGACAGCAGCGCCAGGATGAAAAAGATCAGAACTGCCGGCAGATTAGGCAGCATTTGTTGAACAGCCATCCATCCAACGACAGCAATTGCCAACGTGCAAGCGGCGGCTGCCACAAAACTGGCCCAGGGCCTTAATATCACGCTCGCCGCCAAAATAGGGATCGCAAAGACAAGCAGCCCCCGGCCATCCACTACCCGTTGGGGTTCATCGGAAAAGACGGCAATGACAATCAACAGCAATATTAAAAGCATGCCGGCCAACGTGCCCGACACATAACGGTTGAGCAGGTAGATGATGCCCGCGCCCAGGAAAGCCATCGCCAGTCCTAAACAGAGGAATTGTACTTCGTTCCGTTCTCCGGCTGCGTCTAAATAAAGGGCTATTAACAACGGTATCAGCAAAAGAATCGCGCTCAAGGCTATGGCTAACAGAATAATATTGAGCAACCTCCGGCGACGGGCATCTTCGGATGCCAGGACAGAAACATCGAGGTCGTTCCACAGCTTGGTCAGCTTTTCAATCATAAACTCTCTCTTCCATCCCTTTAAACAAGGTATACCCATTTTACCACAAAACCGTGATGATTTGACACATTTTGTCTACGCATGCCCCCGACGACTGACGACCGACTGCTCAATTGCCACGATGGTCTGCTGTCTGTGGCCGGTGGTCTGGTTGTCAGGATGCAAGGTCGGTGACTGATTCAGGGTCAAATTAAAGAGGTGTCGATTGGTGAGGAAAAACCTTAATCCTCTCTTAATTATTACCCCCTACAATTGATCTTAACAATTGATCTTAACAATTAATCATACCGTAGAACATTACACGTGTCGATGTTGAGCAACAGGAGAGGAATATGTCAGATAAATTCGAAGTGGCAACACTGGGCGGAGGATGTTTCTGGTGCCTCGAAGCCGTCTACCAACAGATTGAAGGGGTGGAAAAGGTGGTTTCCGGCTACGCCGGCGGCAAGCTGGAAAACCCCACCTATCAGCAGGTGTGTACCGGCACCACGGGCCACGCCGAGGTGGTTCAGATCACGTTTGACCCGGCGATTATTTCTTACGAAGACATCCTTTATATCTTTTGGCGCATCCACGACCCCACCACCCTGAATCGACAGGGGGCGGACGTGGGAACCCAATATCGCTCGGCCATCTATTATCACAATGATGAACAACGCGCCATAGCCGAAAAATCCAGAACCGAAACCGACGCCGCCGGCCTGCGGGACCGGTCCATCGTAACCGAAATCGCCCCGCTCAACCAATTTTACGAGGCCGAAGGCTACCATCAAAACTATTACCAGGACAACCCCTACCAGCCCTACTGCATGGCCGTGATCGACCCCAAAATACAAAAGTTCAAAAAACAATTTGGCGACAGGTTGAAAGTACCGGCCTGAAGTTGTACCTTCTCAATAAACTGGGGCAGAGTTGGTTGAGCTTGTCGAAATCAACGGTCTTCGACAGGCTCAGACCTCGTTCCCTCGAAATATTGAGAAGATACCTAAAGTTGGCAAAAATAAACAACAGGCACCCGCTGCAGGCCGGGTGCTTTTTTTAAACGGCCAACTTGCCAAAAAACACAATGCGTCTAGCATGAGCCTGAAACCGGCTGCTGCTCAACAGGGAGAAAAAAATGAACGATCACCCCTACCAACGCCTGGCCCAACGGCTCGACGCGCTGCCCAACGGCTTTCCCGCCACCGACGACGGCGCGGAAATCCGCCTGCTGCAAAAACTCTTTACCCCGGAAGAGGCGGACCTGGCCGCCCACCTCCGGCTGACGCTGGAAACGCCGCAAGAAATCGCTGCCCGCCTGGAAGAGACCCCTAAAACGGTTCGCGCCCAGCTCAAAAGCATGGCCCGGCGCGGGCTGATCAAGGCCGACCGCCATCCCGCCGGCGGGCTGGGCTACGGCCTGCTGCCCTTTGTGGTGGGCATTTACGAGTTCCAGATCAACCGCATGGATGCCGAATTGGCCCGCCTCTTTGAAGATTATTACCAACAAGCGTTTGGCAAAACCCTCACCCTGACGCCCTCGGTACACCGCGTCATTCCCGTCAACCAGACCGTTCGCAATGATATGGAAATTCACCCCTACGAAAGCGCCGCCGCCATCATCGCCAACAGCCGGGCCTGGGGCGTGGTGGATTGCATCTGCCGCAAGCAAAAAGCCCTCATTGGCGAGCCGTGCGAGCATCCGCTGGAGGTGTGCATGGTACTGAGCCAGATTCCCAAAGCGTTTGATAACAGCCCCACCATCCGCGCCCTCACCCAGGATCAGGCAATAGCTACGCTAGAGCGCGCTGCCGAGGCCGGGCTAGTTCATTCGGTGAGCAACAACCGGCAGGGGCTGTGGTATATTTGCAACTGCTGCGCCTGCTCCTGCGGCATTCTGCGGGGCATGGCCGATTTGGGCGTTGCCAACGTCATTGCCCGCTCCGCCTTCATCAACACGGTTGACGACTCACGGTGCGCGGGCTGCGGCGATTGTTTGAGCTACTGCCAGTTCGATGCGCTTTCACTGGATGATACCGTGCAAATCAACAGAAGCCACTGTGTGGGCTGCGGCGTGTGCGTGCCCGTTTGCCCGGACAACGCCCTGGGGTTGGCACGCCGACCGGCCAGCGAAATCAAGCCGCCCCCGCTCACCGAACCGGACTGGCAGGCCGAACGCGCTGCCGCGCGGGGGGTGGATTTAAATCAAGTATTGTAAAAAATAAAGGTGTTTATTCAGGTCACAGAGCTACGCGGAGGGGGTACAGAGTTTCACAGAGTAAAATTTCAAATGACCTCTGCGCCTTTCTGTGATTTCTCTGCGCATCTCTGTGTAACCTGAGCCGTTACAATCAAAGGAGATACCTTATGCCATTCAAAACCATCATCGAACCCTTCCGCATTAAAACCGTTGAACCCATCCGCCAGACCACCCGCCAGGAACGGGAGGCCGCGCTGCAAGCCGCCGGCTACAACCTGTTTTTGCTCAAAGCCGAAGACGTGCTGATTGATCTGCTCACCGACTCCGGCACCGGAGCCATGTCGTCGCAGCAGTGGGCCGGTATGATGCGCGGCGACGAATCTTACGCCGGCGCGCGCTCCTTCTACCGCTTTCAAGAGGTGGTGCAGCAAATCACCGGCTTCAAGCACATTCTGCCCACCCACCAGGGCCGGGCCGCCGAGCGCATTCTCTTTGGCAACGCCCTGCACCCCGGCGATATTGTGCCCAACAACACCCATTTTGACACCACTCGCGCCAACGTGGAATACCGCCAGGCCACCGCTCTGGATTTGCGCTGCCCCGAAGGCAAACAGCCCCACCTGTTCCACCCCTTCAAAGGCAATATTGATCTCGATGCGCTGGAACAAACGCTCAAAGATAACGCCGGCAAAATCCCGCTGGCGATGATCACCGTGACCAACAACTCCGGCGGCGGGCAGCCGGTCAGCATGGCCAACATCCGCGCCGCCTCCGAGCTGTGCCACCAACACGGCGTGCCCTTTTTTATCGACGCCTGCCGCTTTGCCGAAAACGCCTGGTTCATCAAACTGCGTGAGGAAGGCTACGCCGATAAAACCCCCTTGGAAATTGCCCAGGAAATGTTCAGCTACGCCGATGGGGCCACGATGAGCGCCAAAAAAGACGGCATGGCCAACATCGGCGGCTTTTTGGCGATGAATGATGATGACCTGGCCCAGCGCTGCAAAAATATGCTCATTTTGAGCGAGGGCTTCCCCACCTACGGCGGCCTGGCCGGGTACGATCTGGAAGCCATTGCCGTGGGGCTGGAAGAAGCGCTGCACGAAGATTACCTGCAATACCGCATCCGCTCGGTGGCCTATCTGGGCGATGTGTTGACCCAGGCCGGCGTGCCCATTGTGCAGCCGCCCGGCGGCCACGCCCTCTACATTGACGCCCTGACCATGCTGCCCCACATTCCCCAGGCCGAATACCCGGCCTGGGCGCTGTCGCTGGTGCTGTACCTGGAAGGCGGCATCCGCTCCGTGGCGATTGATTCGGTGATGTTTGGCCGCCAGCCCGACGGCACCGAAAAATTCGCCGAGATGGAACTGGTGCGGCTGGCCTTTCCCCGCCGGGTATACACCCAAAGCCACGTAGATTACCTGGCCGAGGTCATTCTGCACGTCAACAACATCAAAGATAAAATTCGGGGGGTAAAAATCACCGAAGCGCCGGATGTGCTGCGCCACTTCACCGCGCAATTTGAACCGGCGCGCGGAACGTTGATTGCGTGAAGCGCTGATCATTCGTAGGTCAGCAAGCGTGATCTACAGAGGTGCCAAGATGAAGATAAAAATTTTTTCGGTGGGCGGCACCATTGACAAAGTCTATTTCGATGAACTGAGCAACTACCAGGTGGGCGGCCCCAGCATCCGCGATATTTTCAAAAACCTGCCGCTCAATTTTGATTACGAAATCGTCTCGCTCATTCGCAAAGACAGCCTGGATATGACCGATGAAGACCGGCAACTGGTGTACGATGCCGTGGCGCGGGCCAAATTGCGCCACATCCTCATCACCCACGGCACGGATACGATGGTGGCCACGGCCCGGAAATTGTTGGGGATTGAGCGCAAAGTGATCGTGCTCACCGGCGCAATGGAACCCGCCGGCTTCAAAACCAGCGATGCCGTGTTCAATGTAGGCTGCGCCATCGGCGCGCTGCAAAGTTTGGCGGGGGGGGTTTATATTGCGATGAATGGGCGCATTTACCATCCAGACAACGTGCAAAAAAATCGGGCGGCGGGCCGATTTGAAGAAATTGCGTAAAAGGTTAGCCCCAAAAACACCGTAAAACGATCATCAGCGCCTATTTTTGCTGTGAAAATGTATCATCTCAATATTTCGGAGGAACGAGGTCTGAGCCTGTCGAAGTCTGTTGGTTTCGACAAGCTCAACCAACTCTGGCCCAGATTATTGAGAAGATACGTGAAAATCGAGAAATTTTTGCAAAATCACTGCAGCGGCGGCGGCATCGAGGGGAGCTTTGCCGCGTTTGCCGGGTTTAGGGCCGGCCAGATAGGCTTGGGCGTCGGCGGTGGAGTAGCTTTCATCAAAAAAATGGAGGGGAATATCGATCTCTTGGGCCAGCGCAGCGGCATACCGTTTGATGCGGCGGGCCTGAGGCCCCATTGTCTCCGCCGCATCCAGCGAATAGGGCAGCCCGACAACGAGTTGGTCAATCTTCAATTCTTCGATCAACCGCCGGAGCCGGATAAAATCTTCTTTTTTAGAGCGCCGGTGCAAGACACTGTGCGGCGCGGCCAGCAGGCCCGTTTCGCTGACGGCAATGCCAACCCGCCGCTCGCCCACATCCAGCGCCAGATACCGCATCGGGCTAATTTTCCTCGGCCATAAAAGCAACGGTGTCGTTGACGACAACGTTGATGCGCAGGGGAATGAACGGCAGCCGGCCTACATACTCCACCGCCCAGGGGGGCGCGAGTTCAACGCCGGGCACGGCCGCCAGATCGTACCGTTGGTTCAAGAGGGCCTGGGCCTCGCCCACCGGCAGCCAGGCAATATCATCGGCCACGTCGTGCGGATCAATTTTTGGCACGGCCCGGCCATTGGAAAAAACTTTGAAGGAAACGGTACCATCGCGCACATCGAGCACCTCGCCGGCGCCAAAATGCAGCCCTTCCACATCCAGCGTGTAGCCGGACGGCACCTGCGCCTCCAGGGCGGCCAGGGCCAGCCGGTTGGCGTTGTAGCCTCCCACCACCGTTCCCCGAACCACGGCCTGCATTTCGCCGCTGTAGGTATCGGAAAAATCGCCGGAAAACTCGTTGTAAGTCACGTCCAGCACAATTACCTGCAAGGTTTCAGGGGGGATAAATTCCTGCTCGCCTAACCGGGCTTCAAGCTGGCGCAGCCCCTCTTCCTGAATTTTCTGACGCAGGTGGGCCTGCAAGCGTTCTTTATCATCCTCAACCACAATTTTGGTGGGTTCCAGCGAACCACCGGTAAAAGGCTGCTCATTGACCACCCGGGCCGCCAGGGCATAAGAAGGATCGGCAAAACGGTTGATCTGGCCGGCGCGGGCGTTTCCTTTAGGCCCCGGTTCCACGGCAATGGCCACGGTTGAAGTGGTTGCGCCTTCGCCGGGGGGGATGGTGGCGGTTTGAACAATCGTAAATAAAATCTGCTCCCCCACCGAGGTAGACAGCGTGGTGCTGATGGGGATCACCTGCTCATCCGGCGTGCGGTTGATAAACGTAACCACGCCTTCGCCAAAACCGGTGGGGCCTAACTCGGTTTCCGTGGTTTCAATGGTGCCGTCCAGTTTCAACTCTACTTGCACTTTGTGGGCCGGAAAGGTGAGCGTTTGAAAATCTACGTCTTCCACATCCGGGTCGGCTTTAACAATCAGATCGGCTTCAACCGTTTCGGCTACCGGCATCAGGGTTACGGTCGCCTCCGGCAAAAAGGCGAACACGCCTAAAATCAGCACAAAGGCCAGCACCAGCAGTGCGATGAGCGCGCCCAGTTGTTGAAAACAGCCCACCCGGCCGCTGCCTTCTACCACTTTATATTTTTTCCGATTTTTCCGCTTCGACCGGGATGATTTGGCTTTGGTCCCGGCAGTAGCCTCGCCCGCCGGATCGGCCACCGCCACCGGCGGTGCGGTTTCTTCGGGCGCGGTCACGTCCGGGCGCGATTTCATCCAGCCGGCCCATTGCGCCGCGCGGGTGGTGCCAAAGGCTTTGACCCCTGCCGTTTTGGCGTAATCGCGCACGGCAGGGTGGCCGCTGACAATGGCCAGTTCGATCCCTTTGGCCTGGGCCGCGCGGGCCAGCAGTTTCATGTTGACCAAACTGCGCAACGCCTTATTTTTGCGGGGGATCTCCACCAGCAGGCGGCGCTTCAAATCTTTATCGGCAAGCTGCTCCGGCGTTAAGGGCGGAAAGGCAAAATCTATCCGGCTGCGGATGGCGGTAATATCGTCGCTATTGTCTAACTTTAGTATCTTTTCCATAATCCTCTACTACTTACTCCGGCAAGCCTACGGTTAAACTTAAGGCCAGGGCAAACAGATCAACATCCAACCCGTCTGTAAGATCCCGAACCTTGAATTGCGGCTGCACCCGCAAACGGGCTACTTCGGGCGCTCGCTGAAACGGGCTGGGATCGGCCCGCAAAAATCGTTCCACGCCGGGCAGCAGGCTGCCGCCGCCGCTTAGATAGAGTTTCCACGGCAGCGGTTGGCCCGCGGAAAACCGGGCCAGCACGTTCAGCACCATTTTGTACCAGCGATACAGCGCAGATTCCAACCACGCCTCAACCTGTTCCACTTCCTGCGGTTCCAGCAACGCATCGGCCCAGGCATGTTTGATCTCTTCCGCCCGGCCGGCAGAAATTTCTGCTGCTTGGGCTAACGCCTGCGTAAAAAAATCGCCGCCCAGGGGAAACCACTCAGCGGCCACCAGGGCATCATCCCGGATCAAACAGATGTCTGTGCCGGAAAACCCCACATCCAGCACCACGGCTTCGGCGTAGGGTACGCCGGCGGCCAGCGCGTGCCAGGATGAAACCACATTGGCAATCAACAAATCGAGCCGGTTGGCCAGCAAATCCAGGGCGCGTAAAGCTCCGGCCTGCCCCGCCACGCCAAAAACGGAAAAGGTCAGGACCTGTCCGGTCAGGCCCACGCCGTCTAAAACCATGTGATCGTCCAACCGGAGTCCGGCATCGGTCACAGCCAGGGCCTGCCATTGGCCGTGTTCTACCGGAAGTTGGGCCAGTTTTTGCCGGGCCAACCGTTCGGCGCGCCCGTTAAGCCGGTTGATCTCTTTAGCTTTGATAGGCGTCGCGGCTTCCGGGCGAGTCTGGCGAACCGTGATCAACTCGCCCCGGGCGGCGCGGCCCGGCAGGGCAAAAATCACATCATCCGGCACAATTTTTTGCCCCAACGCCGCTTCGCTCCGATCTTCGGCCTGGATCAGCGCCTGATTCACGGATTGGGTCACGGCGGCAGCTTGCAAACGCCCGCCGGCCACATCGTGCCCGCCGGTTTCCGCCACGCCATAGCCCACAATTTGGGGTTCGTGGGTGCCGGGAACCACCAGCACCACCAGCGCCTTCACCGTATCGCGTCCAATATCAACCAGGCTGAACGAGGCGGGCTGGGGCGCTTTTTTCTGGCGGAACCGGCGAAGGAAATTCATTTGTGTTTATATTTTACGCATCTTTAACCAATAGCTTCACTTACCAGCGTGTCAACGTTAGCCAGGGCTTCATCCAATTTGGCGGGGTCTTTTCCGCCCGCCTGGGCCATCGTTGGTTTGCCGCCGCCGCCGCCGCCCACAATTTGGGCCACAGATTTTACCAGTTTGCCCGCGTGCAATCCCTGTTTAGTTAAATCTTCGGTAACGGTGGCAATGATGAGGGGCTTTTCATCGGTGACGGTTCCTAAAACCACCACGCCGGAGCCGAGCTTATCGCGGAACCAGTCGCTCATTTCGCGCAGCATGGACACATCCGGCACATCCACTTTTAAGGAAATCACCTGCACGCCGTTCACCGGGTGGGCTTGCGACAGCATGGCTTCAAATTCGGCCCGGGCCAATTTGCGCTGCATCTGTTTGATCTGCTTGTCTTTCTCTTGCAACTGGCCGACCAGGGCTTGCAGGCGGGGATAGGTTTCTTCGGGCGGCACGCCCAGCAGGGCCGCGGCCTGATCCAAAATGGTCAGCCGGCCTTGAATTAACTGCTGGGCCGCGCGGCCTGTCACCGCCTCGATCCGGCGCACGCCGGCGGCGGCGCTGCCCTCGCTGGTGATGCGCAACGCGCCGATTTGCTGGGTATTGTCCACGTGCGTGCCGCCGCACAGTTCGCGGCTGTAAATCTGCTCATCGCCAATTTGGATCACGCGCACGGTATCGCCGTATTTTTCGCCAAACAGGGCCATGATTTCGCCCGCGCCAATGGCGGTTTTGAGATCATCATAAGCTTTATAGCCGGACGATACCGGCAGGCCGGCCAAAATCGCGGCGTTAACCCCCTGCTCGATCTCGGTCAACTCTTCCGGGGTAAGGCTCTGGCTGTGGCTGAAGTCGAAACGCAGGCGGTCCGGGGCCACCAGCGAGCCGGCCTGGGCCACGTGGCTGCCCAACACCTGGCGCAATTCCCGATGCAGCACGTGGGTGGCGGTGTGATTGCGCATAATGTCCCAACGTCGCGTTTTATCAACTTCGGCGCGCGCGCTGCGGCCCGCGGTGAGGGTTCCCTGGGCCAGCACGCCCTGGTGAACGATCAGGCCGTTGACCGGTTGGACCACGCCGGTTACATCCATTGCGCCGCCGTCAAACGTGATCCGGCCTGTATCGCTGACCTGCCCGCCGGACTCCACGTAAAAACAGGTATCGGCCAGAACCAGTTCGATTTTCTGGCCTTCGACAGCGCTGTCTACCACCTCGCCATCGCGGATGATGGCCAGCACCGTGGTATCGAGCGCGGTCTGCCCGTAGGGATCATAATTGACACCGCTCTCGGACAATTTGCCTTCTTTTTTGAGCCGGTCGAACAAGCGGGCGTAGAGCTGCAACATATCCACGGCAATTTCGCCAATTTTGCTGCCGCCGGAAACTTCGGTATGGCGTTTGAAGGCTTTTTCATAGCCAGCTTCGTCAACGGTGAAGCCGTGCTCTTCATGGGCGATGATGCGGGTCAGGTCTTTGGGGAAACCGTAGGTGGCGTGCAGTTTGAATACGTCTTCGCCGGGAATTTGGGTTTTGCCTTCGGCTTTCAGTTTTTGTACCAGATCGGCAATGAGTTCCAGGCCGTTGTTAAAGGTTTTGAGAAACCGTTCTTCTTCCTGGGTGATGACGTTGAGAATAAATTGGCGGCGCGCTTTGAGTTCTATAAAATGCTCGCCCATGGTGTCGATGACCACCTGGGCCACTTCGGCCAAAAAGGGACGGTCGAAGCCGGCCAGGCGGCCGTACCGGGCGGCGCGGCGCAAGATCAGGCGCAGCACCGAGGCGCGGCCTTCGTTGCCCGGCATCACGCCGTCGCCAATCATAAAAGTGATGGCCCGGCCATGGTCGGCGATGACGCGGTAGGAAACGAGGTGTTCGTTTACTTGCGCGTCGCTGTGGCCCAACATTTCCTGCACGCGCCGGAAGATGGGTTGAAACAAGTCCGACTGGTAGTTGGAATCGACGCCTTGCAGCAGGGCCACCAGCCGCTCAAAGCCCATGCCGGTATCCACGTGTTTGGCCGGTAAAGACTCCAGGCGGCCATCGGCAAATTTGTTGTATTGGATGAAGACCAGATTCCACAGTTCGACAAAGCGGCTGCACTCGCCGTTGACTTTGCATTCATCGGGATTGCCGCAATCGCAGGCGGCTGGCCCGCGATCAAAATGGATTTCGCTGCATGGGCCGCAGGGGCCGGTATCGGCCATTTCCCAGAAATTGTCGGCGCGGCCAAAGTAGAGGATGTGGTCGGGGTTGATGCCGGTTTCGGAGCGCCAGTAGTTGGCGGCTTCTTCATCGGCAGCCAACTCGCCCATATCGTCTTTGAACACGGTGGCCCACAGGCGGTCGCCGGGCAGGCCAAAGACCTCGGTGAGCAACTGCCAGGCCCAGCCGATGGCCTCTTTTTTGTAATAATCACCAAAGGACCAATTGCCCAGCATTTCAAAAAAGGTGTGGTGGGTTCCATCGTAGCCCACGTCTTCCAGATCGTTGTGTTTGCCGGAAACACGCATGCATTTTTGGGTATCGGCGGCGCGGGTGTAGGACCGTTCGCCCAGGCCCAAAAAAACGTCTTTGAACTGGTTCATGCCGGCGTTGGTAAATAACAAAGTGGGGTCATCGGTGGGCACCAGTGAGGCGCTGGGCACAATGGTATGCTGTTGTTGGGCAAAATAATCTAAAAAGGCCTGCCGAATTTCGGCGCTGGTCATGGTCATACAGGTATCCCTCTGTTCAGTTTCTTGAAAGCTGGATTCTAATCTAATTGTGGGGGGATGTCAATTTATTTAAAGGAAGGAAAACATCTTCTCAATATTTCGAGGGACGAGGTCTGAGCTTGTCGAAGACCGTTGGTTTCGACAAGCTCAACCAACTCTGCCCCAGATTATTGAAAAGATACGAAGGAAATGCCTAAACCGGTTTCACAAAAAACAGTAAAAAGAGGATATACAGATAAAAAGGAATCCAAAAACGGGTGGGGATGCTCTGGACCCGATCTGTGAAGGAGAGGATGCTCATCGCGGCGGAGCCTATCAGCAAAACAAACCACCAGGTGTACTCTAAACTGACAAAGGGATAAACGTATTCCGGCGGATTGAGGAACACGTAAATGCCATCCCCTCGCCGGGGTTCTGCCGGGCTGTTGAGGAAAAACATCAAAAGCTGGTGGATCACGCCGCCGATGATGGGAATCCACACAGCAGTCATTTTGAAAAATGTTGAGGCAGACGGGAAAGCAGTGCGGGTGTTGGCGCTCATTATTTCTGTTCCTTATCATTGTTCTTTTTTTCTTCTCGACGGAAGACGCTGGCGGCGCTGGCAATGCCCCCGCCTAAATTACGCGCCGCATCCACGCGGCTAGTGGTCTGCTGGTACACCCGGTACAGGTCCCGGCTTTCTTGGGAATCCGGGTTCAGGTGCGCCGCCGCTGCGTAGGCCAGGTAAGCGGCTCCCCCTGCCGAAGCTTCGGCTTTGCGGTTGAGGGCATCCATGGTTTCCTGGGGATAATAGCTTTCAATGTTGAAGCGCATGACCTCGACCCCAAAATCGCGGTAAAGTTCCCTGAGGACGGGTAATTCCAGAAATTTTTCGGTGATGAACTTGATGTTTTGTTCTAGTTCTTCCAGGGTGGGAAAACTGAGGGCTTCGTGGATCAACTCCTGCTCAACGGTTTTCTCCACCAGGTTGATCACCCGGGGCCAGGTCATCCGAGTAGACGCCATGCTCATTGTTTTTCGGGCCGTCACCGAGAGCGTGGCCTGAATAAAGAGGCCATCCTGGGCTTTGATACGCACGGTGCTGAGATCAAAACTTTGAGGCTGCACGTAACGAATGGTGAAGAGTTCGAAGATCAACCAGGGAATGCCAAACACAATCAGCGGAATGACCACGGCAATAATGATGCCGTGGCGGGGCAGGGCGCGGCTGGCCCTGAAAGTATCGCTGGGGTCTATTTCCGTAGAGAATCGTTCTAAAAATACCGGCGTTGGGGTCGGGTTCAAAACCGGGGTGGGGGTAGCGCCCGGTTCCGGGGCTGCCCCCGCCGAGGCGTTGGCCCCCGGCTCACCGGTAGCTGCTTGCTGAACAGAACCGGCAATGGCCACCGGCGTGGCAATAGACGCGGCAGGGATTTCGGTGGGCAGGGGGGTTGAAATCACAATCCGGCATCCCAGCAACAAGAACAGGAGCAGGAAGAGCGCGCTCCCTTTATAAACTACGGACTTGTTTTCTGAGCTTTGCATTTTCCGCCTTTAACTGTTTCACTTGCGGGCTGTCGCCCGGCCTGAGGGCATAGGTAAACAGAACAAAAAGTAACATTGTAAAAAGGGTGATGATGACGCCCCGCATAAACGTACCGTCGCTGACGGCCTGGGCCATGTAATTATCTACTTTGGCTGCGCCAAATACTTCGGCGACCCGGTCGGGGAGCAAACTAAACAGGATGGGTGAGTAAGTTTTCCAGATAGAGGTTAGAAACGCGATCAGAGGAACCAACCTTAATAAAGGCACAATGACGGCTCTGACAGCAAAGCCTATCCGGTCGAGCATAGCGAACAAGATGATGGCTACCTGGCAGAAAAGGATACCGATCCCTAACACAACCTGTACATCAGCCATAGAAATCCCCACATCATTCAAGGTTGACATCAGGGTCATGTTCTGGCTGATTTCAATGTCAAAGGTACCCAGCCCGACAAAGGCCACAAAAAATACGGTTAGTAATATTACAAAAATGAAGGTTAACATAAGAAAAGCATATACTCTCTAGGAAATACATACTCACCGTACTTAGACACGTTTTACGGCATCAATTTCTGTAAATCCCCTTAGAGAAAAATGCCCACTTTTACTCCAAGGCAGCACGTAGCACAATGACAATAGCCTCCTCTGTCCCAAGAGGAGGTTTCCCCCCAAATGCCCTCATAAACTTTTTTCCCTCTTTATACTTTGTCACAAAAATACCGTTATGTCAAATTAAGTTGTTTTTCATTAATAAAAACAAGGGGGCGTGCCGGGCTAATTTTCGTTGGGCGCGGCCATAATAACCAGGCGATGGGTATTAGACCAACTGGGCCAGCAGGTAATGAGGGTGAGCTGCTCGGTGGGGGTTGGTTTCATAACAGATTCCAGAAAATCCAGGGCTTCTGCGGACGCGCCAAAGGTTCTGACCAGTTTTTTATCAAACACGCGGTAGGTAAAAGAGTCGCCCTGGAGATTCCGCACCGTAACAGAATCACCCACGCCCAAACCTTCCAGATTGGCAAAAATCCGCCCGCCCATACTGTTGTTGTGCCCGGAAATGACAATATTGCTGCCACTGCCCGGCGCCCCGGAGTTACGATGCCAACCGGCTTGCTTTTCCGGCACATCCCATTCCACCACCACCTCGCCCCACTGTTCGGTCACATTCCAGCCCATGGCCACCACGGGTGCATCCAACTCGATGGCCGGAGCTTGAATTCGGGTAGGGATGGTATCAATATTAACGGGTGGATTGGAATCGATATAAATCGGTTTCTCTATTTTTATGAACCCACAGGCAAACAGCCCGATGGCGGCCAACAACAGACTGAATGTCTTTTCCATACCTGCTTCAACATCCCGTCATGACACGGCGCTAGCCCGGAGGCGCTGCCAGGTGAACCAACCCCCCACCATCAAAATAGCAAGGACAACAATGACAATCGTCAAAGCGGTGGGGGATAAAAAGGCGCCGTTGGTCGGCGGCTGGGTGGGTTCCCAGCGGGCATCAGTACTCATTACAAATTTGTAGGGTTTGGCCGGATCGTTAGTGCCGATCAGAAAAATGGTGTACACTTCGCCGTTTGTCAGGTTGACAACGGAGGTATACACCATCTCGTTGCTTCCGGTGCGGCGCACGCCCAGGGTGTAGGTGCCTACATCGGGCAGGGCATAACCGGTAGCATTTTTAAAGCTCAGGTTCGATACCAGGCAATTATTGGTCCCGGTGACACAGACGTCAACCGCCGGCAGGTCCGGGGAGGCGTGGATAAACCTGAGCCGGGCCTTGTTCGCTCCCTCCGGCGGGGTATTGTTATCCGAGAATTGGCGGATTTCAAGTTGTTGCAGGTTGCCCATCGCTACCAGGGTGTAATCCTGGCCTTCGGCAAAGGGCAGGTCGGCTTCTACCACGCCCGGCGCATTGCTGTCGGTTCCGGCGGCCAATACTTTTAATCGACGCGTGCCGGCAGTTACCGCCTGGTAGCTGGAAACGGCTTCGTACCCCAAATTGGCAAAAACTCTTTGCCCGTCCAGATAAATATCAGCCGGCGGCGCATCGGGCGAGGCATGCATCACCCGCACGCGCGGGCTACCCCCCGCCTGGGCCACCACGCCCCAAGCAATTGACAGGATAAGCAGCGGCAAGATCAAACGAATAATGGGTTTGAAATAACGTTTCATGATAAATTCCTCCTCGGGTCGGATTCACCAGCAAAGGAAACAGGCCAGATTATTGCTCTTCCTCTTCATCCGATTTATCGGTGCTGGTGCCAAAGGTGCCTCCCAGCATGTTGCCCGGCAGTTTCAGGAGTTGCTGCATCACTTTTTTCTTAAAAGAACCTTCGGGCATGTTTTGAATGCCTTCTTCGTACGCGCCAATCGCGGCAATGTATTGCTTTTGGTTCATCCGTAAGCGACTGACGGCCTGCCACACGTACATGGCCATCTGGCTTTCGCCCAATTCTTCGAACATTGTGGCCGATTCTTTGTAGGTTTCCACGGCTTCTTCCTGTTTTTCTTCCGCCTCGTACACGCTGGCCCGGTTGCCCAGCGTTTGCGCCTGGCCTTTTTTGTGATCCAGGTCTACAAACCGGCGCCAGGCCTCATCTAACGCCTGATGCGCCGCCGGGAAATCTTCGAGCTGTTTTTGGACTACTCCCACATCGTTATAAATTTCCGCGGCGCGCTGCGTATCATCGCCGGCAGCGGCCAGCGCTTCATTGAACTTTTCCAACGCCGCTTGATACTTTTCTTGCCGAAAAAGGGACACGCCCTGTTCGTGTAATTTTTTTGCCGTCACGATGTTATCCTCGCTTCTTCTATTTTTTCGATGACATCTCAGCCGATAACGGCACGCTTAAAGACACCATTGTACCGCGGTCCGGCGGCTCCATCTGAGACCGGATGTTAAAATCGGCTTCAATCAACTCAGCCCGCTCGCGCATGTTCAACAAGCCAAAGTGGCCGGCCAGTTCCGGGCTATCGCTCCCCTTGGTTATATCAAACCCACGGCCATCATCGCGGACCGTCACCACAAAACGGCCGGATTTGATATCCAGGGTCAACCATACATTCCGCGCCCTGGCATGACGCCGCACGTTGTTAAGGGCTTCTTGAACAATGGAAAAAATAGTGCCCGCCACCTGGTGATCATAATCAATTTCTTTGGTGATACCCTGAAAGTGGAGGGTAAATTCTTCGGCATCATTAAGTTGGGCCACATACTGTTCAAAGGTGGGCAGCAGGCCCTGAGTTTCTAAAATTACCGGGCGCATTTCAAAAAGTAGGTTTCGAGCATCACGGGTTGCCTGATGCACCAGGTTGCGCAGGGCAATGATCTCGTTATGGACGGCCTCGGGTTTGAGCCGGTTCAGTTTTTCCAGATGATCCAGGCTCATGCTGATGGCCGATAAAAGCTGGATGGGGCCGTCGTGTAAATTCCGGGCCAGTTCGTGCCGCACATTTTCCTGCGCCCGGATGATGTAGTCTCGCTCCTGGCGAACTTTCTGATAAAGCCGGGCGTTTTCTACCGCGATGGCGGCCTGGGCGGCCACCGCATCCATTAATCGAATATCTTCCTGGGTAAAGCCATCGCCGGAATATTTATTCAGCACTTCCAAAACGCCGATCACGCGCCCTTTGAGTTTGAGCGGCACCGCGGCAATCGATTGGGTGAGAAAACCGGTCCGCACATCAACGCGGTGGCTGAAGCGGGGATCGGAACGGGCATCGTTGGCGATCACGGGCCGGCCATGGTTGGCCACCCAGCCGGCAATGCCTTCGTCCAGCGGGATGCGGTGCTGCTTTAGAACCTGGGCGCGGGCGCCGTGGCTCACTTCAAAAATCAATTCGTTCCGCTCCCGATCAATCAACATGATCGAGGCCGCGCCGGCATCAATCACGTTAACCGCCATTTGCATAGTGTCGGACAACAATTTGTCAATGTCAAAGGTTGTCACCAGCGTTTGCCCAACCCGGTAAAACACTTCCATCTGCTTCAGGCTGTGCTGCGCCAGTTCCACCTCGGCAATAAAAGAAACCATTGTGCCTACCACCCGGGCCAGCCGCGCCAGCAGATCACGCCGGCCGACCGTAAGCTCCTTGCCCGGCGATAAAACCAAACTGAGGGTTCCCACTACCCGCAGCTCGCGTACCAGAGGCACGTTAATTAAAATAAGCCGGCTATCGGCCAGCCTGGCGGTGGAAATCGGAATCGGCGTTTCCAAAGGGATTTGCCAGGTAGTACGCGATAATCGCTGGCCAATGGCTGTTTCCCATTGTTCAATCCGACTCAAGGCCGCGGAACGAAAAGGCCCGGTCCGCACCCGGTGCAAAAGCTGCGAGCGAAACAAAATTGAGCCGGACTCGGCCTCAAAATGGCGCACCACGATGCCTACCGCTTTGCGCAGGGCTATGTCCAGATTGTCGGAAGTGGTGAGATCCAGCAGATCGGCAAACAAAGAATTTTGAGAGGGGTTGGGGGAAACAGACGGCATCGTTGGGGATAACTGTTCAGCCATTGTTGATGATACCTTTAATACGTCACCTCCAGAAGGCCCTCGGCCAGCCCTCGGAGGGTATCGGCGGATACGTTGCTCAGCCGCATCGAGACATTAATATAAAGCAAATTGGCCGGGTTGATCAAAAATTCCCGTACTTCTTTTGGCAATTGCGAAAATTGAGCAATTTCATCTAAGGTGGCAGCTCCGCCGCCGGTTTCTTGCGGCGCCATGCCTTGATCCATAAAATAGCTCAAAGACACGTTGAGATACGAGGCCAACTTTTGCAGCTCAAAAAACGGGACCTCGGTTTTGCCGAATTCGTAGCTGGAAATCCGGCTGGCCGGCACGCCCAAAGCTTTGGCCAAATCTTCTTGGGACCGCCCGGCTTCAATACGGGCCTGGCGCAGCAAAACACCGATGATACGTTGGCGCAGCGTCATGGCTGCAAAGGTTGGAAATTCGCGATGAGGTTCTTCCATGGGTTCATCGGACCAGAAGTAAATGACCGGGATATTGAAAAGAAAAGCCATGACTTCCAACTGGGGCAGCGACACATCTCGACGGCCAAATTCGATATCGGAAATCAAACCGGACGATACCCCCAGGGCTTCGCCCACTTCTTTCAAGCTCAGGCCCGCCCGGATGCGCGCGTGCCGGATCTTAACGCCCAATATCTTATTGCGCAAGATCAGTTCTTTTTTCTCTCTGGTTTGTGGTATAGCCTCTGGCATTCTATCGCCTCCAACATCAATCTAGTTTGAATTATAACATAAAACCGTCTGTTTGACACGTTTCAAATCAAATTTGGATTATGTCTACTTAACTCAAAATCCGCCAGACCCTTACGAACAGCGGAACACTTCACATAAATTATCCTTTTTCGCGTCCAACTGTCAAAAAAGTTTGGATGTTAAGACCCGGCTTGATGACGGCAATTTGTTGATTCTATTGACCACCTATGCTACAATAAGAGATGTATATTATGGAAAGTTGTGTATCCGCAGGAGCGCCCCTAATGAACAATAAATTTAAGATGTTCCTTTTGCTGCTCGCGGTTCTCTTCTTGCCGGCACTGGCAACGACAACGCCGGTTCAGGCCGGGGAACCGGATGATACGATTGGGCCTCCCAACAACAACCTGCTTGAATGTTACAATGAATCAACCGGCGAAAGCATCGAACTGGAAAACGACGCCTTTGATGCCGGTGGTGGAACCATCTTCAACCCGGATTTGGAAGTGGATGTTGAACAATTAGAAAAAGAGTGTGAAGAGTACGGTGAAGATCGGGACATCAAAACCGGGCTGAGATACGTTCAAGCCACGCGCATTGAGGGTTATGTTTTTGAGTTTCATCCCAATCCCGCCGCGCCCGGCGGCTGGATGGCGGCGCCATCCAGAGATGTGCCGGTGGCAGCGTCCGGCCCCGGTTTTGAGATTGTCTGGGGATCAGAAAAGGATGGGTTATATTTCTTTGATGATCTGGGTGCCGGCCCCGTAACGCTCAATCTAAGATTACCGCCGGGCGCGCATCCGATCAACCCCAACATCACCGTAATGAGCCGAAGCTTTTTTGAAACCTGGGATGTAGACCTGGCCTTCTATCGCGGCGATATGCCGCCTCCAGAAAATGTTGATGAATTGGTGCTGCCGGCCAACTATCCGCGCAGCAGATTAATCCCCGCCGATACCATCATAGAAATTGATGAAGACACCGGCCAAACCACTTATATGCCCAACGTAGGCGGCGTTCTTCCTTTAGAACAGCCTTTGGCGACCATTGCCCTGGCCGCAATTGTTTTGATCGCCCTGCCAACCGCCGGCATACTCACCTTGCGCCGGAAACGCAGACAAATATAACCCCTGAGCTGATACAGCAAAACCGGCGTTGTGTAACTAACGACGCCGGTTTTTTAGTTTCTGGAACAATGTTGCCTGCCTCATCCCACCACTTTCTCCAGCCGCTTCATCGTTCGCCGCGAGGGGAGGGGTAGGTACGCGTCCCAATGCAGCACTTCATCCAGTTGATACACCCCCCGCACAATTTCGCGGGTGGCGGGGTCCAGTTGGCGAATCGCGCCGTCCAACGTGGTGATGGCGTTGGCCTGATTCAATGCTTCCGCAACTTCAGCGGGCAATTCGATGGCCTGCAAATTGAAACCGGTCAGCACAATACCCAGGCCCTTGACTTTGTCGGCAACCAGGCGGTTCACCTGACGCTCAATGCGCTCGCGGATCGCAGGTTTAAAAAGGTCCCGCACCGAATAATGCCCCACCAGGCCGCGCAAGCCAATTTCAACGTTGCGGGCTACCGGCCTGGCGGCAGTGGGCAACCCCCGCAGCCGCTGGCTCACCTGCTCGGTGATGAGGTCCGGGGCCAGCCGGTAGACGCCCGACCAGTTGATGGTGATGGGCAACCCCTCGGCGGTAGCCAGCCCCGAGATTTGATCGCCCGTCAAGCGAGGTTTGATCTCCACGGCAAAATCAATCTCCTCAAAAGGGTGCAGGGCGTGACGCCCCGCCGGCAGAACGCGCTTAATAAATCCATCTCGATCAACCGTAACCGCAACCGTATCTTCCGGCACAATGCGTATTTTCGTGGCCCGAAACACCATCGCGCCGATGGCGGCCAATATCATCAAGGTTATGATCACACCAAAGATAAAAAACATGCGGGAACTCCTCTAGCCACTAATCGATTTTGGCTACAACATTGATGCCGTTCAGCATCATATGGTAAAGAAAAATGTAATGAAGCAAATCACCGTCGTGCGGCACGGCGCCGATTTGCCGGGCGACATCAACCGGCAAGTCATAGGTGTCGACACAATCCACCGGCAAAACAACGCGAACCTGGCGATTGTGGGCGTTGGCGCGCAATTTCAAATGCATGGCCAGTTGGTAGGTGCATAGATCGGTGCAATCACCCACGGTGATGAATGTATCCACCTCGGGATGCGCTTCCAGCCAGCCGTCCAGAGCAGTGTTGAGCGCGGAGTTGATGGAATTTTTGGGCATAATTTCAAACAAATCGAAAAAGGGCAGATTTTTGAATGCGGGCACGGTTTCGCTTTCTTGAGTGCCCCGGATACAGTGGGGCGGGTAGCTGGCAAATTCAACGGCATCTTCGGGGTGAGTATCCTGGGTAAGAATAAAGTGCCGGACGCCGGCATCATAACTTTTCTCAAAGAGGGCGGCAATCGGCTCGACGATATTGGCCACGCGCGGGCTGGCCAGCGGGCCTTCGTAACAGAAGCCGTTGATCACATCCACCGAGATCACCGCCACCTTTTCCGGGTGATGGTTGACCACTTCGGCCATCGGGCGGGCCTGCAACCCATTTTTCCATTCGACCACATACTTCAGAAAAGGTTTGCTGTTTTCAAGTAGTTGCTCAACGTCCATTGTTTGTCTCCACCAATGAATAGTGTAAATCACACACTATTTGGTTGTAAAAAATAAAATATCATTCATTTAGTGTAAATTATACACTAAGTATACGCCAAAAAAAGAACGCTGTCAATAAGCGGCGGTCAATTTTAAGGTTTGCGCGCCGATGGCCACACGCGCTCCCCATCTTTCTCCACCAACTTGCCAACCAGCGCCTGCTCCACATCAATCTCAAACTGATTGGCCAGAGCCAGCAGGCAAACCAGCGCGTCGGCCACTTCTTCGGCCAGGGATTCTTTGGAAAAATCGCTGTAATTGGGCGACCAGGTGCATTTTAACTCTGCGGCAACTTCACCCACTTCTTCGTTGAGCAGGGCAAAAATTTGGAGCGGGTCCATGGTAAATCCCCGCGCCTGCCGCACCGCACCCACCAACGCCTGTAAATCCGCTACCGATTGTTTATTTCTCCGGGTCAATGACCAGGCGGCGGCTTTACGATCTATTTCGTGGATAAAGTCGCTTTTGCCGTTGGTGTAGCGCTCACTATCGTGCGGGAATTTTTCGGCCAGGGATTCTTTGAGGCGACTGTAGGCCTGGGCGTCGGTAGGGTGGGCGCGCAAATAATCCCGAAAATCGAGGTGGCGCGCGATTTCGGGGTTGCCACTTTCAAACACATGCACGTGGTGGGTATGCTCGACCGGCGAGCGCCCTTTTTGGAAATATCGCCGGCCCGGTATACCAAATTCACCCCGGGGTTCGTATCCCAACTCAATCATCGCCGGGTTCAAGCCATCGACGCGCTCAATAGCCGGAACGGCGATCAAAATGTCGATGATGGGTTTGGCCTTGATACCGGGGATGGCGGAACTGCCGATGTGTTCAACGGCAACCGCCTCTGGGCCAAAAACTTTCGCAAGCTGCCGGGCCTCGATTTGAAACCTGGCTGCCCACTTAGGATCGTGGGGAACCACTTTTATGTGGCGAACCATCAAGAAAGATTCTCCAGATCATTCAAATCTTTGTACCGTCCGCTGGCTTTCTTGTTTACCTTCAAATGTTCCAAACTGATCAGATTGACTTCTATCCCATCCAACACATCAACCTGACGGGCAGCATGGGAATTGAGCAATTGTAAGAAGTCTTTGAAGTCGGGTGGTAGATGGGTTGTAGCCATAAATAACCTGTCTCATCCACTCTAAAGCTTCGAGCTGCTCAGAGGGCGTTTTAGACAGCCAGTATGCTTTTTCATCCGTGTCCTCAGACAACGCGGTTATAGAAGAAGCAGTTCGATCAACTCTAAGTGAGTCTACAGGCTTTATCTCGGAGGATTTCATTTCATTCAACATAATTCAAGTATACCAAAAAATGAGAGCCTGTGCCAACCATTCAAAAAACCTGTTCTCTTACGCGATGGTTTCGCCGCTGGGAACAAAATCATCGGAGAAATGATCCTCGGTGACAAAGGGGTTGATGATCACATTATGGCCGATCCGGGTTCCGCCCGGAACCCGCGCCCGTTTGCCCACCAGGGTCAGGCCCGTGTTCAGCCGGCCCGGATGTTCGCGATTGGGTACGTTATCCACGCCGTAGCCAATTTCAGCGCCCTGGCCGATGTAAACTTCTTTATCCACAATCGCGCGCTCTACCCTGGCATTGGCATCGATCACCGTATCATTCATGATCACCGAATCGCGCACCACCGCGCCCGGGGCCACCCGCACGCCCGGCGATAAGACGGAACTTTCCACCAACCCTTCAATGGTGCAGCCGTTGGATAGCAAATTGCCGCCCACCCAGGCTTCGGGGCCAATTTTTACCGGGGGCTGCTCCTCGCTACGGGTGTGGATGACCCATTCGGGGTCGTAGAGGTCCAGTGCGGGGGTTTCGGCCAGCAGCGCCATATTGGATTCCCAGTAAGCTTGCAGGGTGCCCACATCGGCCCAGTAGCCCTCAAACAGATACCCCGATACTTTGTGGGAATGAATGATGTTGGGCAGCACGTCGCGGCCAAAATCATTCAAAGTGTCGTTTTTCAGAACTTCCCTCAACGTATCAATGTTGAAAATATAAATACCCATCGAGGCCAACGTTTCTTTGGAACGGCGGGGCTTTTCTTTAAAATTGGTGACCCGCATGTTGGTATCAACACCCACAATGCCAAAGCGGTGGGTTTCAAAGGGGCTGACCCGCCGGATGGCCACGGTGACATCAGCCTTCATTTGCTCGTGGAAGCGCAGCATCAACTGGTAATCCATTTTGTAGATGTGGTCGCCGGCCAGCACCAGCACGTTATCCACCCGCTGCTCTTCGACAAAATCCATATTGCGCCGCACGGCGTCGGCGGTGCCGCGCTGCCAGCCGGCGTAGCTGGGGCCTAAGTAGGGCTGCAACAGCCGCACCCCGCCCTGCGAGCGGTCCAGGTCCCACGGTTTGCCCACGCCGACATGATCGTTCAAGGAACGGGGCATGTATTGGGTGAGCAGCGCCACATTGTACAGGCGGGAATTCACGCAGTTGGACATCGGAAAATCGATAATGCGGAACTTTCCGCCAAAGGGAATGGCCGGTTCGGAGCGAACTTTGGTCAACACGCTCAAATCTTCGCTGGCGCCGCCGGCCATGATCATCACTAAGGTTTGCATGGTTATACCGTCTCCCCACTGGCTATTTCGGTGCCGGGAAAGTCGCTTTCCAGCCGGTCGCAATTGATCACCACGTTCCGGCCAATGCGCAACCCGCCCGGTATCTGAGCGCCGGACCCCACCACGGTGATTCCGGTGTTGACTTTATCCGGCATCTCGTGGTTGGGAGTCATATCATCGCCGTAGCCCAGATGCGTGCCCGCGCCCACCACCACATTCTCATCGGCAATCACTTTATCTACCACCACCCCCGGCCCAATCCAGGTATCGTTGATAATCACGGAATCCCGCACCAGCGCCCCCGGCGAAACATACACCCCCGGCGATAGCACCGAGCGTTCAACCCGCCCCCGGATCACGCAGCCGTTGGAGATCAAACTGTCTGTTATCTGCGCCTGCGGCCCCAACTTAACCGGCGGGCGTTCCTCGCTGCGGGTATGGATGACCCAATCCGGATTGTGCAGGTCCAGGGTGTCGCCGGTGGGGTTGGCCAGGGTCAGGTTGGTTTCCCAGTAAGATTGAACGGTTCCGACATCGACCCAGTAGCCTTCAAAGGGATAGGCGTAAACTTTATCCCGATCGATCATGGCCGGGATCACGTCTTTGCCAAAATCAATGCGAGGCGACTCCGCGCCGCCTTCCGAAAGCCGCTCGATCAACACATCGGTATTAAAAATATAAATTCCCATCGAGGCCAGGGTGCCTTTTTCCGGGTCTTTGGGCTTTTCGTGAAACTCGGTAATGCGCATATTGCGATTAACGGTCATGATGCCAAAGCGGTGCGTTTCTTCCGGCGGAACATTCATCACGCCGATGGACAGATCGGCCCCTTTTTCCAGATGGTAATTGAGCATGGGGCGGTAATCCATTTTGTAGATATGATCGCCGGAGAGAATGAGCACCACATCAGGCTCTTTATCCTGAATAAAATCCAGGTTGCGCGTTACCGCATCGGCGGTGCCGCGATACCAATCCATATCGGCGCTGCTGCCCTGGTAAGGCTGGCGTAAATGCACGCCGCCGCGCTGCCGGTCCAGGTCCCACGGTTTGCCGATACCAATGTGGGCATTTAAAGAATGAGGCCGGTACTGGGTTAATACGGCCACATCATAAATATTGGAGTTCACGCAGTTAGACAGCGTAAAATCAATAATTCTATATTTCCCGGCAAAGGGAACCGCCGGTTTGGCCCGTTTTTCCGATAGAACCGTCAAGCGCGTGCCGGCCCCGCCGGCCATTAAAATAGCTAATGCTTCCATAAATCACTCCATCCAACAACAATTTCCGGCCTCAAAATATCAAATCAACACTGCTACCCTGCCCAACCGCACCCTTCGATACGCCTGCGCTACGCTCCGGCTACTCAGGCTGCGTCCTGAGCTTGTCGAAGCATACTACCTTGCCACCCTGCTACTCTGCTACCCTGATTTTTAGGGAAACAACCGTCGCGCTTTGACTTCGGCCACGGCATCATCTCGAAAGCGGTACAACCGCGCCGGACGCCCGCCGGTATCGCGATAGCCGTCTACTTTTTCCACCACCTGCGTTTTGCGTAATTTGCTGCGGAAGTTTCCTTTATCCAGCGTGGTACCCAAAATAATTTCATACGCATCTTGCAGCTCGCGCAGGGTGAATTTTTCGGGTAAAAGCTGGAAACCCACCGCAGAGTATTCCAGTTTGTAGCGCAGCCGGGTCAGCGCGTAATCCAAAATTTTATCGTGATCAAACGCCAACGCCGGCAGATCGTACACGGAAAACCAATCCACATCTTCGGCATCATCAGCGGCCTGGGGATTGAGTTTATCCGCGCCCACCAGAGCCACGTAGGCCACGGTAATGACGCGGGTGCGGGGATCGCGGTCGGGTTCGCCAAACGTAAAAAGCTGCTCCAGATAAACTTCCTCGCCGGTAACGTTGGTTTCTTCGGCCAGTTCCCGGTAGGCCGCATCCTCCAGGCTTTCGTCCATTTTCACAAAGCCGCCGGGGATAGCCCACATCCCTTCGTAGGGCCAGGCTTTGCGCTTGATCAGCAGCACTTTAAGCTGCTCGTTAAGAATGCTAAACACTACCACATCCACCGTCACCGACGGACGGTCGTATTGAGTAACGTCATATGTTTCGGCTGTTTCCGGCGTATTCATTACATTTCCTATGATTGCATCAGTTGTTAAGCCACTGACGTTAAGACACGGTCGGAAATCGGATAGGTGGAAGATTTTTAGTATAAACTGACTCCGCTTTACTGTCAAAGTCTTTCCCAATAAAGCTGTTTATGGCGTCTCAAGCGTAACCCATGCGACAAAAAACACGGTTGGTTGTATAATCACTCACTCATAAATCGTACACATACAAACCTCAAACGGAGCCAATGTTATGGAGTATCAACCCTCACCGTTCCCCGACTATTCCCGCAAATGGCTGGCCATGGCTGCCGTATCGATGGGCGTTTTTTTGGGCACTATCGACGGCAGTATCATCAACGTCTCCCTGCCCACGTTGATGGAGGCCCTCAACACCGATTTCCCAACCATCCAATGGGTGATACTGGGCTACCTGCTCACCGTCACTTGTTTGTTGTTGAGCGTGGGCCGTCTGGCCGATATTCAAGGCAAAAAGAAGATTTACCTGATCGGCTTTGTGATTTTTACGCTGGGGTCGATGCTCTGCGGGTTTTCGCCTACGGCGGGCTGGCTGGTGGCTTTTCGGATTGTGCAGGCGGTAGGCGCGGCGATGGTCACGGCGCTGGGGGCCGGCATTATCACGGCTGCCTTTCCGCCGCATGAGCGAGGCAAAGCCCTGGGAATTATGGGTACGGTGGTGTCGGTGGGCATTGCCACGGGGCCGGCGCTGGGCGGGGTGTTGATCGGCACTATCGGCTGGCGGGCCATTTTTTTTGTCAACGTGCCGGTGGGCATTGTAGGCGTGTTTATGGTGCGGGTCTTTGTGCCGGATGATCACCCCACCGGCCGCCAGCGGTTTGATTTCAGCGGCGCGCTGGCCTTGTTTGTCAGCCTGGTCAGCCTGCTGCTGGCCTTGACGCTGGGCCAGCGGTTGGGCTTTGACCGCCTCCTGATTTGGGGCCTGCTGGGGAATTTTGTACTCTTTTTAGCCATCTTTTTGTGGATCGAGAGAAACGTAACCCAGCCTATGGTCAACCTGGCGATGTTCCGCAATCCCCCTTTCAGCGTGGGCCTGCTCACCGGATTTATGACTTTTATTGCGCTGGGTGGAATTTTCATCCTGCCTTTTTATCTGCAAAACGTGCTGGGCTACGCCGCCGCTCAGGTGGGGCTGCTGTTGAGTATTTTGCCGATCATGCTGTCCATCACCTCGCCGTTGAGCGGCATTTTGTCGGACCGCTTTGGCTCGCGGGGGCTGGCCACCATCGGGCTGTTGATTATGGCCATCACCTATGCCCTGCTCAGCACCCTACAACCCGATACCTCAACCTGGGGATACATTTTGCGGGTCGCGCCGCTGGGCATCGGCGTGGGCATGTTCCAATCGCCCAATAACAGCGCTATTATGGGGTCGGTGAGCAAAGAGCGGCTGGGCATTGCCTCCGGCTTTCTGGCGATGAGCCGCACCCTGGGCCAGACCACCGGGGTGGCCGTCATCGGCACCATTTTTGCCACCCGCGCCGCCAGCTATGCCGGCCAGGCGGTCAGCGCCAATCTGGATGCCGTGCCCGCTCCGGCGCTGGTGCAGGGGTTGCAAGACGCCATTCTGTTGGTAGGCGCAATGATGCTGGCAGCCACCATCATTTCTGCGATTGGGTTGTGGAAAAGATGGGACGAAAAATCAGATCAGGCGGGACAACACCACCCACAAGCGGCTTCAAAAGAAGCGGCCTGATTATTCAATCCGCACCACCACCATGGTGATGTCGTCGTGCTGCCTGGCCCGGCCTACAAATTGTTCCAGGCGGTCAAAGCCAAAAAACTCGCCGCGCGGATTCATCGCTTCCACCACGCCATCGCTGCACAGTAAAATCAAATTTTTATCAATGGGATAACAGTCCTTAATATTGTTAAGAGATGTTAGCCTCAGACGATGCGGATAAAAAAAAGCGGCGAAACACGTTACATTTCGCCGCTTTAGTGGATTTTTGCCGGTCGGTCTTATCTGGTTTTCACCGGGATGCGCCGAACGTTCTTTTGGCTCTCGGTGGATTTGGGCAGGATAATGTTGAGCACGCCTTTATTGAAACCGGCATCGATCTTATCGCTTTCGATATTGGCCGGGAGCGGGATGCTGCGCCGAAAGGAACCATAACTGCGTTCCATCCGGTAGGTGTTCTGCCCCTTTTCTTCTTTCTCATGCTTTTTCTCGCCGCTGATGGTCAGGGTGTTTCTGTTTACAGTCACGTTGATGTCGTTTTCGTCCATACCGGGCAATTCTGCTGCAATCTCGTAGGTTTTATCGGTTTCGGTCACATCAATGCTGGGAGAAAAAGTTGTTGGAAATTCACCAAAAGGAGCCAGATCGAAACCGCGGAAAAAGTCGTCAAACAAGCGATCAATGTTGCTGTGCAGGGTAGTCAACGCATCTTCTGATTCGGCGCGTTTGACCGGTACATTTTTTTCGCCCCATTTCCAGGGGACCAAATCTTTAATGGTCATATTCGTTAGCCTCCTTTCGCTAGAATATTACGGAGTAATTCCTCCACCGGCCAGGGGCAGAGCCGGTTAAGACTCGCCCCTATGCCACAATGGAGAGAAAAATTGGGTTAGCTGCCTTTTACCGAAATTTTGCGGGTTTTGGCCGGGCCGGCTTTGGGCAGGTACAGGCGCAAGACGCCGTTCTTTACGGTAGCCTCGATCTTTTCGCGGTCAATTTCGTTGGAGAGATTAAAACTGCGTTGGAAATCGCCGGATTGATACTCTGCGTAAGCCAGGCTGTAGTTATCAGGATTATTCTCCTCAACCAGGCCGTTGAGAGTGAGCACGTTCTTTTCCAGGGTGATGTCGATGGCGTTTTCATCGACGCCGGGCATATCGGTGAGCAGCACAATCGCGTCATCAGTTTCGTAAATATCCACACGAGGCACGTAAGCCCGGCGGGCGCGGGTGCGCTCGGCCCCGTCTACGGTTTCCACTTCTTGCTTTTCAGCATCCATTGTTTGCAATTCTTTCGTTGTCATGGTGTCACCTCCATTGAGTTTTAGCTAATCACTTAAGCCGATTTCACGGAAATTTTTCTGGGTTTGTCTGCTTCTGCGCGCGGCAGCGACAGGTGCAAAATGCCCTTCTCAAAAAGCGCTTCTACATTATCGGCCTCAACCAGGAACGGCAATTGGAACGAGCGGTTGAATTTGCCATACCCGCGCTCGCGGCGATGATATTTGTCACCCTCTTCAAGCGCCAGGGACGCGCGCGCGCCGCTCAGGGTCAGCGTATCGCCCACAACCGAGATGTCGATATCATCGGCATCAACGCCGGGCAGTTCGGCGGTTACTACAGCGCCGTCCTCGTTGGTCCATACGTTGATGGCCGGATAGGTGGGCGCGGTGCGGCCCCCGGACATCGTAAAACTGTCCGAGAACAGGCGGTCAACTTCCCGATGCAAGCGTTCCATCTCCTGCCACGGAGTGCGGTATCCATAGGTTCCAAATGGTCGTCTAAACATAATTTACCTCCTTGTTTTCAATACTAAGTTTGCTAAATTTTCCCCGCAAAAGGGAGTATTTACTATTGACTGTATGCCTGTATTGTAAAAAACCGTTGTTAGAATCACGTTGGCGCAGTGTTAGAGAAGTATTAGAGAAATTGGACTTATCGGCTAAAACGGGTACTATACTATTTTTTTGATGGAGAATTCTATGACAACCCATTCCAACGCCCACCCGTTACCGCGCCTGCTGCGCCACACCCGCGCTTACCGGCGGCAGGTAATCTGGGCCACCACCTTTTCAATATTGAACAAAATGTTTGATCTGGCCCCACCCGCCCTCATTGGTATGGCCGTAGACGTGGTGGTTCAGCAAGAAAATTCGTACCTGGCCAGATTAGGCATCAGCAACGTGCTAACCCAATTGTGGGTGCTGGCCGGCATTACCATTTTGGTTTGGGGGCTGGAGTCAGCTTTTCAATACGGCTATGCTGTGTTGTGGCGCAACCTGGCCCAGACCATCGAGCACGAACTCCGGTTGGAAGCCTACGCCCACGTACAAAATCTGGACCTGGCCTTTTTTGAAGATCGCAGCACCGGCGGGTTAATGGCGGTTCTCAACGACGACATCAACCAACTGGAGCGTTTTTTGGATCACGGGGCCAACGATTTGATCCAGATAAGCACCACCGTGCTGGTCATTGGCGGTATTTTTATTACCGTTGTGCCGGGCGTGGCCTGGATGGCGCTGCTGCCGATGCCGTTTGTGGTGTGGGGCGCGTTTTATTTTCAGCGCAAAATTGCGCCGCGCTACAGCCGGGTGCGGGAACAGGTGGGGCTGCTCAACAGCCAATTGGCCAACAACCTGAGCGGGATCGCCACCATCAAAAGTTTTGCCGCCGAAAACTACGAGGTAGAACGCATTCGCGCCCAGAGTCAGGCCTACCGGGTCAGCAACCGGCACGCCATTACCCTCAGTTCGGCCTTTATTCCCCTCATCCGTATGATCATCGTTACCGGCTTTACCGCCATTTTGATCTTTGGCGGGCAAATGGCCATCAGCGGCGCGCTCAACGTAGGGCTGTACAGCGTGCTGGTATTTATGACCCAACGGCTCCTGTGGCCCCTGACCAACCTGGGCAACACGGTTGACCTCTACCAGCGGGCCATGGCCTCCACCACCCGCGTGCTGGATTTACTGGCTACCCAAGCGCAGATCAAAGACGGCCGCCAATCGCTTCCGCAACAATCGGTGCGGGGAGAAATAATTTTTGATGGGGTTACTTTTGAATACGAAGGCAGCACCGAAAATACGCCCACCACCATTCGAAACCTATCGTTCACCATCCCGGCGGGGCAGACCGCGGCCATTGTTGGCCCCACCGGGGCAGGCAAAAGCACGGTGGTCAAATTACTGATGCGTTTTTACGATGTGCAGCAAGGGCAGGTGTGCCTGGATGAGCGGGACATTCGCCACTTAAAAATGGCCGATTTGCGCCAGGCAGTGGGTTTTGTAAGCCAGGACGTCTTTCTGTTCCACGGCACCGTGCGCGAGAACATCGCCTACGGCACATTTGCGGCGGCTGACACCGACATCATTGCCGCAGCCAAAGCCGCCGAAGCGCACGACTTCATTATGGAGTTGCCGCAGGGCTACGATACGATTGTGGGCGAGCGGGGACAAAAACTCTCCGGCGGGCAGCGCCAGCGCATCTCTATTGCGCGGGCCATTCTCAAAAACCCGCCGGTGCTGATTTTGGATGAGGCCACGTCGGCGGTGGATAACGAAACCGAGGCGGCCATCCAGCGCTCGCTGGAGCGCATTTCGGTGGGGCGCACCACCATTGTGATCGCTCACCGGCTTTCCACCGTGCGCAACGCCGGCCGGATTTTTGTGCTGGATAAAGGGGTGTTGTGCGAGCAGGGCCGACATGAAGAATTGGTGCAAAAAGAAGGAACCTATGCCGCGCTGTGGCGCGTGCAAACCGGGCACATGCGCCAGCCCGTGGGCGCGGGCTATCCCAATCAAACTTGAGCTTGCGATTGCGACATTTCCAACTCAACCTCTTGCCGGGGCCGGCACGTCAGCCAAACAAAGGTGGTTGCCAGACCAATGGCCATGATCACCGCCCCGCTAACGTAGGGCAACGCCATATTGTAATCAAAAATAGAGCCGGCCCACAGCGGCCCTACAATTCGGCCCAAACTCATGAACGAGTTGTGCAGCCCCAGCGCCGCGCCCTGGCCTCTTTCATCGCTGCGCTTGGAAATGAGGGCCGCCGTGGTGGGGCGCAGCAGGGTATTGCCCACAATGAAAAAGATAATCGTGGCTACCATGGTAACATAATTAAACGCGCCCAACATCAACACAAAACCGATGGCGCTCACCAGCAACGCGCCCTGAATAATGCGGCACTCGCCCCAGCGTTTGGTGAGCGGGCCGGTCAAGCCGCCCTGCACAATCACCGAGGTCACGCCCATTACCGTGAGCATGGTACCCACCTCGGCGGGGCCGTAGCCAAATTGCTCCAGCGCGTACAGGCCAAAGATCGACTCAAAATTGGTCAGGCCAAAGGAAATCAGGAAAGAGAGAACCATCAAATACCCCAACGGGCCAAACAAAGAACGCCACATCTGTTTGAAGTTGGGGCCGCGCACGCCGCCTGCGGTATCCCGTTTTTCCACGGGCAGCGATTCGGGCAAAATCAGCAAAACCAGTAACAAAACCAGCAGCGATAACCCCGAAGCCGCAAAAAACGGCACCGACAAACTTGCATCGCCCAGCCAGCCGCCCAGGCCCGGCCCCAAAATCATGCCCACGCCCATCGCGGCGGCAATGGTTCCCATTCCCCCGCCTCTATTTTCCGAGGAGGTGCTGTCGCTGATGTAGGCCATGGCCGTAGGCAGGGTGGCCGAAGACAAAATACCCGACGTAACTCGCGCCAGCAGCAACATACCGTAACTGCCGGATAAGCCCATCCACAGCATGGCGATGGCGTTGCCAAAAACACCCAACATCAACACCGGCTTGCGGCCAATACGGTCCGACAGGCCGCCCCACACCGGCGAAAAAATCAACTGCATCAGGGCAAAGGAGGCCATCAACAGCCCCAACTCCCGCCCGCTCACGCCAAACGATTCAATGTAAAAGGGCAAAATAGGGATAACAATGCCAAAACCAATCATCATCACCACAATGGTGATGAACAGGATCACCAGGTTTCGTTTAGAGGTCATACAGCGCTCACTTTGAGAAAAAATTTACAACAACGTAAGGGTAGCCCGATAACAATTTTTGTCAATAAAAAAAGGCGGTTGAGATCTCAACCGCCTTTTGATAAGTTTCATTGTTCCATTACCATGAATGGGGGATGGTTTTAATACGGCATCTGCGGCATCGGAGCCGGGGGTTCTTCTTCGGGAATATCGGTGATCAGGGCTTCGGTAGTGAGGATCATGGCCGCGATGGAAACCGCATTGGCCAGCGCGCCACGGGTCACTTTAGCCGGGTCGATGATGCCGGCTTTGACCATGTCCACATATTCGTCTGTCATCACGTTATAACCGATCTTGTCGTTCTTTTGCGCCTTTTGCTGCCGGCGGACTTCTTCAACCACTACCGGTCCCTCCAGGCCGGCGTTGTGCACAATGCCCATCATCGGTTGCGCCAGGGCGCGGCGCACCACGTTGATACCCGTTTGTTCGTCGGGGCTGTCGCCGGTGAGATCATCCAATGCGGCCACCACATTGACCAGGGCCACCCCACCGCCGGGCACAATGCCTTCTTCCACGGCGGCGCGGGTTGCGCTCAGCGCATCTTCCACCCGGTGCTTTTTCTCTTTCATTTCGACTTCGGTGGCGGCGCCCACGCCAATCACGGCCACACCGCCGGCCAATTTAGCCAGACGTTCCTGCAATTTTTCCTCATCGTAATTGGAAACGGCATTTTTGATTTGCGAGCGAATCTGCGTAATGCGGCCCGCAATCTCATCATCGGAGCCGTGCCCGCCGACAATGGTGGTATCGTCTTTGGTCATGGTCACTTTATCGCAGCGGCCCAGGTCTTCCAATTGCACGGAGTCCAGTTTGCGGCCGGTCTCCTCGCTGATGACCACGCCGCCGGTCAGAACAGCCACATCACGCATCATTTCTTTACGCCGGTCGCCAAAGCCGGGCGCTTTGACCGCGGCCACGTTAAACGTGCCGCGCAGTTTGTTGAGTACCAGCATGGCCAGGGCTTCGCCGTCAACATCTTCGGCAATGATCAACAACTCGCGCTTGCCGGTTTGTACCAGTTTTTCCAACACCGGCACCAGTTCTGCCGCCGCCGAGATTTTCTTTTCGTGGACCAGGATGTAGGGTTCTTCCAATTCAACCTGGCGGGTTTCGTGGTTGGTGATGAAGTAGGGGGAGATGAAACCGCGATCAAACTGCATGCCTTCCACATAATCGGTCTCAAAGGCCAGCCCTTTGCTCTCTTCTACGGTGATCACGCCGTCTTTGCCAACTTTTTCCATCACTTCGGCAATGAGTTCACCAATTTCGTTGTTTTGGGCGGAAATCGAGGCCACGCTGGCAATTTCTTCTTTGGTTTCAATTGGAATCGCCATCTCTCGAATGGCGTCAACCAGTACGTCGGTGGCTTTGAGCATGCCGCGTTTGAGCAGCATGGCGTTGGCCCCGGCGGCCACATTTTTCAACCCTTCGGTGACCATGCTGTGGGCCAGCACGGTGGCGGTGGTGGTGCCGTCGCCGGCAATATCGTTGGTTTTGGTGGCGGCCTGCTTGAGAAGCTGGACGCCCATATTTTGGTAGGGTTCTTCCAGATCAATATCTCTGGCTACCGACACGCCATCGTGGGTGATGGTGGGCGCGCCCCACTTTTTGCCCAGGGCTACGTTGCGGCCTTTTGGCCCCAGCGTGGTGGTTACAGCGCGGGCCAGCGCGTCGATGCCCAATTTCAGTTCTTTTCGAGCATCATCTCTAAATACAAGTTGTTTTGGCATAGGTTATTCTCCAAGGGTAATTTTTTTGATTATTCAACAATGGCCAGAATGTCGCTTTCGCGCATAATCAGGTACTTGGTGCCTTCGTGCTTCACCTCGGTGCCGGCATACTTGGCAAACAGAACTTTGTCGCCAGCTTTCACATCCAGGGGCTGCCGTTCGCCGTCTTCATTGCGCAGACCCGCGCCAACGGCCAGGATTTTACCTTCTTGCGGCCTTTCTTTGGCGGTTTCGGGCAAGATGATGCCGGAAGCGGTGGTCGCTTCGCGCTCAATGGGTTCAACCCAAACGCGATCTCCAAGCGGACGTAATTTAAGGGACATACTTAAGACCTCCTAAAGTCAAATTTAGTTTTTGGCAGGAACTTCTAAGAACAGTGGTATCAAAAAAAGAGCCGGGTGTGGCGATTTGCGGAACAGTCTTACCACAACGCGCGGCACAAATCCTTATTTTAACTCATGATGAGGGTGATGCACAAATACAGAGTATAGCAAAAGAGTGTTAGATTTGTGTTAGAACAAGGTAACAGGATAGCAGGGTAGCAGGGTAGCAGGGTAGCAGGGTAACAGGGGGATTCACCACCGTGTTACCTGCTACTTTGCTACCTATTTAGACCACCGCCTCCGGTTCTGCAACCGGGGCCGTTGTTTCTTCAAATCTAAATCCGTGATGGAAAGGATAAAGAGATAGCAAAAGCAGAAAATAGCCTTAAA
>CAZTFF010000033.1:0-58488 GCA_964612485.1 uncultured Caldilineaceae bacterium | reverse complement strand
ACCAACGGTCTTCGACAGGCTCAGACCTCGGTCCCCCGAAATATTGAGAGGATACATTCATAATTCCCAATTTTCTTTTCTTGCCACACGTCCCTATGTTGGCTATAATTTCATAAGAATTACTGTTGTTCAAGAAATGATATACACTATGTCGTCACAAGACGAACTGAAAAATCATAACCTAACGTCGGAATCGGAACGCCCTGACCTGTCCGATGATTCTAACGCACCACCCGATAGTTCAAAAAACGTTCCGCTGCCGGTTTTTGATGACCCTGATGATGATTCACTGGTGAAAACAGTTTCTAACAGGCTGCCGCACCTGGAGGCGGTTTTGAAAAACCAGGAACTTCCCCCACAACCGCCGCCTGCGCCGCCGATGTACCAGATCAGTTCGGCCCAAAAAGATTGGAATCAATATCCCGTGCCCTCGCTGGAAGAAATTCCCTCGGAAGCCGATGACGAAGACGAGGAGTCCGGCTGGCAAACAACCTGGGCCGTGGTGCGGGAAATTGGTGAAACCATTATCCTCACCCTGATCATTTTTTTCCTCATCCAAACCGTCATCCGCAATTTTCGCGTGGTGGGCACCAGCATGAACGATAACCTCCAAGATGGCCAATATTTAATTATTGATAAATTGACCTACAGCGATTGGTTCCAGGCCATGGCGTGGGGCGGCCCGGAGCATGGCGATGTGATTGTGTTTGAACCCCCCACCCGCCCCAATGAAGATTACGTAAAACGCATCGTGGCCCTGCCGGGCGAAACTGTCGAGGTGAAAGACGGCAAGGTGTGGGTTAACGGCCAGTTGCTGGACGAGTCGTTCCAGCCCAAACGGCCCGGCTACACCGTTTCGCCGCTGGTTGTGCCCGAAGGACACGTTTATGTGCTGGGGGATAATCGTAATAATTCAAACGACTCCCATAACTGGGGGCCGCTGCCGGTGGAAAATATTGTAGGCCGGGCGTGGCTCTCTTACTGGCCGCCGGATTTGTGGGGCACCATTCCCAACGATGCCCCCACCGACCAGACCACCCTGAAAAATTTTTTGGAAAAAGTAGTCCCTGATGCCAACGCAGAAAGCGAGTGAGGGTTTTTTATGCCAGATATCGATATTGTTCAATTTATTGATCACACCCTGTTAAAACCAGACGCCACGACCGAGCAGATCAGGCAATTGTGCGCCGATGCCCAACAGTACAACTTCGCGGCGGTCTGCATTAACCCGGTTCACGTCAAACTGGCCGCGCAATTATTAGACGGCTCAGAGGTTGATGTTTGCACGGTGGTTGGATTTCCGCTGGGTGCTGAACTGACACGCATCAAAGTGTATCAAACCGAACAGATCATCGCCGAGGGCGCCACCGAAGTGGATATGGTACTCAACATCGGCGCGCTAAAAGAAGGCAATGATGATCTGGTGTTGCAAGACATCGCTGCCGTGGCCGAGGCGGCGCATCGCCACCAGGCCATTTGCAAAGTAATTATTGAAACCTTTTTGCTATCCAAAGAAGAAAAGGTCCGGGCCTGCCGGCTGGCGGAACAGGCCGGCGCGGATTTTGTCAAAACATCCACCGGCTTCAATGGGGGAGGCGCCACCGTAGACGACATCGCGCTGATGCGCCGCACGGTTGGCCCTGGCATGGGCGTTAAAGCAGCCGGGGGGGTTAAAACGCTGGCCGATGCTAAAAACATGATTGCCGCCGGCGCGACCCGTTTGGGAGCCAGCGCCGGGGTACAAATTGCACAAGAGGCTCAAACATCATGAATATCTGCCCCATTTGTCACGTTGGCCGTTTGCAGCGGCGGGTTATGACCTATTTACAATGGCACGACAACAGCCTGTTGGTGGTTAACCGCATGCCGGCCATGGTGTGCGATATTTGCGGCGAACGCACCTACGAACCAGAGGCCGTCGAAAGCCTGCAACGCCTGCTTTGGTCTTATGCGCCGGCCAGATCACAGCATCTCCAGCAGTAGATTATTCGTATCTACTCAGGTAACAGTTACTTTAACTGCTGAATAAATACGATGTCTCATATCAAGTACAAGTGCGAATATCACAAACATAAAGACTGTCACCTTCACCCCCGGTAAGGCCCTCACCCCAACCCTCTCCCAGAGGGAGAGGGAGCAAAATCCCCCTCCCTTTGGGAGGGGTTAGGGGAGGGCCAGACATACTTGCACTTGTTCTAAACATGAGCCAATACGATTATTTATAAAAACGGTCTAAAGAGAGAAGAACTCAGCCCAAACCTGTTGGAAAACTCTTCTTTGAGGCCGGAAGTTTAGAGGTACCTTAATGAACCAGCTTCGACCCCTAACCAGTACAGGTAAAGTTACCGCCGATTTTTTCACCGGAAGTTACCGACTTTCGGCCACCGTACTGGTTTATAAACGCCGCCTGATTGATATCCTGGGCGACCGCACAACCGATTACCTGGACCTGGTAGACATCTACATTTCCCGCATTAATAATCCGGGCCACATTGTGGCCACCTATCAAAAAGGGTCGCTGGTAAAACACAAAATCAACCTGATTGTACTTTCCAGCGAAACCGAAAGCATCTCCAAAGATAAATTCTACGCGCCGAACCGGGTCAGCCTGCCCATTTTTATTACCGTACCCTCGTTTGAGGTGAGCGGTAGATTTCAATGGCTGGGCGATTTGGAAGTCAAAAAGATCATGGCTACCGATACCCAACGTTTTTTGCCGGTCTTAGAAGGCACCGCCCGAAACGCCCATTTCCCCGATGTGATGTTCCAGGGGCCGGCGGTACTGGTCAATAAATCGCAAATAGAAGTGCTTTGCATTGGCGACAAATAGCTGAATCCGAAAAACACAACCACAGCGAGCAGAACCTATGGCCAACATCCTGGTGATCGATGATGACAAAAATATCCTGCGCCTGTTAGAATTCACTCTCAAACGCGCCGGGCACACTATTTTAATTAGCACCGACGGCGCACAGGGGCTGGCCCAGGCCAATTCGCAGCAGCCCGATCTCATTGTGGTTGACGTAATGATGCCCAATATGACCGGCTATGACTTTTGCAAGCAGGCGCGCACCAAACCGGCGCTCAAAGAAACCCCCATCATAATTTACTCCGCGCGTTTCCAGCCGGTTGACAAACAAACCGCCCTGGACGCCGGCGCCACCGATTACCTGCCCAAAACCACCTCGCCCGATGCCTTGATCAACCGTATCAACGAGCTTCTGTCAACCTCGGTCAAACCGGCGGCCACCAAAGGCACCGTTGGTTTATTTAGCCTGCGGGGAGGGGCCGGCGTTACCAGCCTGGCGGTAAATTTAGCCGCAACCCTGGCCCAGGGCCGGCAAACCCGTACGCTGTTGGTAGACCTGGCCCGTTTAGGCGGCCACGCCGCCCTGATGCTGGGGGTGCGGCCTACCGGCAATGTGGCCCAGGTGCTGGCAAACGCGCAAGATAACCTGACCCTGGAGTCGCTTAAGCCGCATCTCATTCAACATGATGCCGGGGTATATCTGCTGGCGTCGTCTCACGTGTACGGGCACGAACTCTCGCTGGCCGATGCCCGGCTGCCGGCGTTTGTGAAAATTGTAAAATCCGGTTTCCCTTTTGTGGTGCTGGATATTCCCCATTTTATAGAGCCGAAATTCGCGCCGGTTTTGCAGCTTTTTGATAAAATTGCAGTGGTTATCTCTCCCGATATGCCCTCGCTGCAATCCACGGCTATTGCCTTGCAAAGCCTGGCCCGCCTGAACCTGCCGGAAGATAAAATTTCCCTGGTGGTGAACCAGGTCATGGCGCAAGGGGCTTTACCCACCGAAACCATTCAAAAAGCCATCAAACGGCCCGTTACCGCCACCATCCCCTTTGATGCCAATATGCGCAAGGCGGTGAACAGCGGCAAACCCCTGGTACTCAACGCGCCCCAATCTCCGGCAGCCGGAGCGATTGCCGGATTAGCCAATAAACTTCTCAGCTAGAAAAAAACCTATCAACTTGATGAATTCAAATGCAGCAAAGCCAGCGCCATCACGGTGGCCCAGGCCAGTACTTTGAATTCATTGGCGGCCAGCGCAGCCTCCACCTCGGCGCGAGTGAGATGAAGCAGTTCCTGCTCTTCCAGATCATCGGCGTGGGGTGGGGCGGTCTGCCCGGCGTGGCGGGCCAAAAAGAGGTGCGCCCGGCCTGCACCGCGATTGCCGTCTGCGGTGTAGCTGCCCAGGGGAGTCCAATCGGGGGCTTCAAAGCCGGTTTCTTCCAGCAATTCTCGTTGGGCGGCAGGGAGGGGGTCTTCGCCCGGCTCAAGATAGCCACCAACCGGGGCCAGCGTGGTGCCCGCCACACCGTACTTGGTCTGTCGAAAACAAAGAAACGCCCCCGCCGGCGTCACCGCCGCCACATTGACGTAATCGGGCGTCTTCAGCCAGGCCCAATCTTCGATGATTTGGCCGGTGGGCAGTTCGATGGTGTGGGCTTCAACCGACAGGAATTTACTGTGATTCAGCAGCGAGCGGCGAGACAGGGTTTTCCACGGTTTCATGAGGCCGTTTCCAACGACTCCTGACCGTGGGCCTGCACCCAGCCGGCCATACCGCCGCTCAGGCTGCTGACCCGCTCCGCCGGCCAACCGTTTTCGATCAAAAAGCCACAGGCATCCAGGCTGGTATTGCCGTGCCAGCACTGAAATACAATATCCGCATCTTTGGGAAGTTCGGCAGCGCGGGCCGGAATTTCCTGGATAAACATATGCCTGGCTCCGGGAATATGCCCCGCCTGGTATTCCCAGGCCTGGCGCATATCCACCACCATCACCTCGTGGTTGTTATTCAGGCGCTCTTTTAACTGCTGCGGTGAAATTTCGGTAATTTGGATAGGTTCCGGCGCCGGCGCGGGCGATGAAGCGGACGGCGGTGTTTTTTCTTTTTGAGTATCGCCACCAAAAAGTTTCTTTAGAAAATTCATTACGATCCCCCGTTTGTATTTCTTTGATTAGAACGTACTTTTCAAACGTCCCCCATCCACCGGAATAGAGACGCCGTTGATATAGGCGGCTTGCTCGGAGGCCAAAAAGGCCACCAGCGCGCCCAATTCCCGGGGCCGACCAATGCGGCCCACGGGCGTGGGTTGGCCCAGCTCGGCCAGCACCTCCTCGATGGTTTGGCCGCTGTTTTCCGCGGTGTGGCGGGCCAGTTGTTCTACGCGGTCGGTGTGAATGTAGCCGGGCATCACATTGTTGATGGTAATACCGTGTTGGGCCACCTGGTTGGCCAATGTTTTGGCCATGCCGTGTACCGACGCCCGGATAGAATTAGACAGCACCAGGTTATCAATCGGTTCTTTCACCGATACACTGGTAATATTGATGATGCGTCCCCACGCTTCCTGTTTCATATGCGGCAATGCGGCGCGGATGAGGCGTACGGCGCTCATCATGGTCAAATTAAACGCTTCCTGCCACTGCCGGTCTTCAAATTCGTCAAAATAGCCTGCCGGCGGCCCGCCCGCATTGGTTACCAAAATATGTAGTTTGCCAAAATGGCGCACCGTTTCTTTGACCACCTGCTCAATATCGGCGGAATTGGCCATATCCGCCGGAATGGCCAGCACTTCGGCACGGGTGGCGTTGGCAATTTCATCGGCGGTTTCTTTCAGCACGTGCCCGTCTCGCGCGCAGATGGCAATTTTGGCTCCTTCCTCGGCCAGCACTTCCGCGCAGGCCCGGCCCAATCCTTTAGACGAGGCGGTCACTAACGCCACCTTATTTTTAAGCCCCAGCTTCATGGTCAATAACTCCTTCATCTACAATTTCTAACGACACCGCCTGGAAGCGGCGCATACCTTCGTCAACCAGCCGCCACACGTTACTGTTCAGAGGCATCCCCTCGTGAACCGAGGTGATGAGATAGAACACATCTTCCCAGGCGCTTTCCATATCGGTTTGGGAGGGAATGGGCGGCCAGTCGGGGTGCGAGTGGTAGACGCCCATGATGTCCAGCCCGGCGTCGTCGGCTTCTTGCTGAGCCTGGGCAAATTCTTCGGGCGCGATGATAAACCGGTCGGTGCGGTCCTGGTTTTGATTGGTGGCCGCTCGGACCTGCCGCACCAGATCATCATCAAACTGGCCCAGCAGAAAACCGCAGCATTCGTGAGGGTACGTTTCTTTGGCGTGGCGGTAGATTTGCTTGAGATGCGCATCGGTGATTTTCATATGAGGACTCTTTTAAGAACTGACCACCGGCGACGAACGACGGACCACCGAATGATTCTGTTGGTCGTCCGTCGTCTCTTGTCAGTTGTCGTTTTTAGTATCCGTTCCCCCGACGGCCCGCGCCCCCATTGCCCCGTCGTTTGGCCATATTCCGGGCCGGCAGGCCGCGATAGCTGGGGGCCAAAATTTCAAACGGCGTGCAGCGGCCTACATCCAGCAGCAGCGATTTAAGGCGCGGGGTCAGGTCGATGTCTTTGGCCATCGTGATCACGGTCGGCAGGCGGGCGTTGTAACGGTAGTTAAAAAGCTGGTACAATTTTTCCATGGCCCATTGGGTGGCGCTTTCTGTGCCTAAATCATCCAGCACCAGCAGGGGGGCTTTGCGAACTTCATCAAAGCGTTTGTCGTACGGCGTCAGGCTTTGGGGGCTGAAGGTGGCCCGCAGGTGGTCCAGCAGATCGGGTACTACCACAAACAGGGCCGGTTCGCCGCGCAGTTGGCGCTCGTTGGCAATGGCGGCGGCCAGATGCGTTTTGCCGCAACCGTAGGTTCCGGTAAACACAATCCAATCCTGGGGTTTGGCGGCAAAGTTTTGGGCAAAGGTAAAGGCCCGTTTGAGATTTTCCGCTTTGGCCTTGTCCAATTCCTGTTCGCGCAGGTCAAACCGGTCAAAGGTCTGGTCGGCGTGGAGCGACAGGCTGGACAGTTCTGATACGCCCTGGGCCACCCCACTCTGCCGAAAATCGGGGGCCAGGATTTTGACAATTTGGGCCAGATCGGGGTCGATGATGCGAGACCGAATGCGCACGTCAATTTCTTCCAACTCGTGGTTAGACGTAACCACGGTAGGCAGTTGGGCGTTGTACCGGTAATTGAACAGTTGGAACAATTTCTCCTGCGCCCACGGCGTAGAGCTGTGCGCGCCCAGATCATCCAAAATCAGCAGCGAGGCGTTGCGAATCTCCTCAAATCGCCGGTCGTAGGTGGTGGTGCTGTGGGGGCTGTAAGTGGCGCGCAGGTGATCGAGCAGGTCCGGCACCACCACAAAGAGCGCGGTCTGTTTCTGGCCAACCCGATAGTTGGCAATGGCAGCGGCCAGGTGAGTTTTGCCGCAACCGTAACCGCCCAGAAGGATCAGCCAGCCTTTAGGCGCGCGGGCAAATTCTGCGGCGGTATCAAAGGCCAGGCGCAGGTTACGCCGTTTGTCCTCGGTGAGGCCGTAGCCATCGGGTACAAATTTATCAAAGGTGAAGCGAGCCATGGCATCTAAATTGCTGATGGCACGCAAATTATTGAGACGTTGGGCCTCGCGGTCTTCCCGGCGGCATTCACACTCAATCAATTTGCCGAAATTGGGGTGGCCCACCGGCACATCCTGCCGCAAATAGCCGGTGCCGCCGCAAACGGGACACAGCCATTCGTGCTCCTCGACGGGTTGGCCCGGCGCAGTATCATCAACATCAGCCGGAGGTTGGAGGCTATTCTGTTTGATGATTTCGTCAATGTGTTCCATCGTTTTGATTCTTCGAGTTAGGGATTCTGCGATTCAGCGAAGAAGCGTATTTGTCGTGAATAGAATCGCTGACTCGCTGATTCGCCGATTCGCTGAATCCCCTCAATGCTGAATTAGATCTCGTTCTTCGTCACTGTACCAGGATTTGTCCTCGGCACTTTGAGCGGTTTCTTCTCGACCGGCGGTGGCCATGCGTTCCAAAATAGCGCGGATATAGCTCCAGCGGCGCACGTTGTTTTCAACGGCGATTTTGAACGCATCCTCGATCCACGGCAGCGGATAAGTGGCTTCCGCATCTTTTAGCTCATCGGCCAGAATGGGCGAGATCAGGCCGATATTGTCCTCGTAGAGTTCGAAGATGTTGGATCGCTTACCGGGCGTAGCGATTTCAGCGCCGCTGGTGGCCACTACGCCCACCTCGCCGGCCTCAATTTTGTTCAGGGCCTGCCGGCCTCGCTCGCTGTTGAGCAGGTACAGGTCTTGCGGGCCGTTGTCATCTTCAACCCTGGCGTGGAGCAGTATGCCACGCTCTACGGCGCGCGTCAAGCCCTGGCACAACGCGGTCTCCACATCCTCATCAATCAGGGCCAGGCTTTGTACCAACGTCTCATCGGTAAGCAATTCGTTGTAAGAGATTGCCTGCCGGGCCTGCCGGTAATGAACCCACATAAAATGGAGCGTAACCTTCAGCTCCACCAGGCTGTCGATGTGGGGCAGCAGCCGGGCAAAAAAGAGGTCCGGGACCGAGGTAAATCGTAATTCGCCTGCCGGAAATCCGTTGAATTTTTCCATCATGCAAAACTTAATACTCTAACACCTGGGTATGCACTTCCAGGTCCACAAATTGGGCCAAATGCTTTTTGAAATAGACCGAGAAGATGCCCGTTGGCCCGGAACGGTGCTTGCCCACAATGATCTCGGCGATGTTGGGAAACTCGGTATCGGGATTATACATATCATCCCGGTAAATGAACAGCACTACGTCGGCGTCTTGCTCAATCGAACCCGACTCACGAAGATCGCTCAACATGGGCCGTTTATCGTGCCGCGATTCTACCTGGCGCGAGAGCTGGCTCAGGGCCAGAACAGGGATGTTCAGCTCGCGGGCCAGGGCTTTGATTGAGCGGGAGATGTAGCTGATCTCCTGCTGGCGGTTCTCGCTGCGGGAGTCGCCGCGCATGAGCTGCAAATAATCCACAATCAGCAAATCCAGCCCGTGTTCGGCGTGGAGCCGCCGGGCTTTGGTGCGTAGTTCCAGGGCGGAAATGGCCGGCGTATCATCAATAAACACCGAGGTGCCGGCCAGCAGGTTGGTGGCCTGGATGAAGGTGGGCCACTCGTCTTCTTTGATGTCGCCCAGCCGCAGCCGCTGGCTGTCGATACCGGTTTCGGCAGAGATGAGGCGCTGCACCAACTGCTCATCGCTCATTTCCAGGCTGAAAATGGCCACCCGTTTTTGCAGCCGGCGGGCCGCTTGCAGGGCAATGCTCAAGGCCAGCGACGTTTTACCCATACCGGGCCGCCCGGCCATCACCACCATATCCGAGCGCTGCAAGCCGCCCAACAGTTTGTCCAGATCGGTCAGGCCGGTGGGCACGCCGATAACCTCGCCGCGATGCTGGTGCAGGTATTCAATCCGGTCGTAATATTTGTCCAGCGCCTGCCGGATATGGCGCAGGTCGCGGTCGGCGCGGCGGGAGGCCACGCCAAAGATCAGTTCTTCGGCCCGGTCCACCACTTCGGCCACATCTTCGGTGTCCTGGTAGGCCAGCCGGGCAATTTTGCCGGCGGCGTCGATCAGGCGGCGTAAAACGGCCGTCCGTTCGATAATACGGGCGTAGTATTCAACGTGAATAGAGGTGGGGGTGGCGTTGATCAGGCCGGTTAAATAGGCCGCCCCGCCAATTTCGCTCAACTGGCCGCGCCGCTCCAGATCATCGGTGAGCGTGACCATGTCGGCCGGTTCGCGGCGTTCGTGCAAATCGCGGATGGCTTCGTAAATCCAGGTGTGCCGTTCCAGGTAGAAATCTTCGGGGGCCAAAAACGTGGCTACGCGAATGATCGCATCGGGATCAATCAGCAGGGAGCCTAAAACGGCTTCTTCCGCCTCATTATTGTGGGGCTGTAATTTATCGGGCACAGTGCTGGGTAATGTATCGGACATCGGCTCACCTTAAAAGGAACAAAAGTTCTAGCCTAATCATAGCACGAATAGCGACGTTTGTAAATTACAATTTTTCGCGCTGTAAAAACGATGGGTCTTTCTGAATTCTACTCGAGGGAGTAAAAAAGACAAACCGGCGAAGCGGGGATAGGGTGAATAATGCGGCAAGCCGAGTTCCGGCGAAATAATTTTAGATTGTTGAAGATGGCAAAATCAGGAATTGTTGAGCAGTTGCTGCACGGCTTGTTTAACCGTTTCGGTTGGCTGGGGGCCAATCATGCGCTGCACTTCCTGACCGTCACGATCAAAAAGCATGAGGGTCGGATGCCCCGGAATGCGATACGCTTGCATAATTTTAGGGCCGTCATTCACTTCTGCGTTTAGCCGTTTAAAGGCTATTTGTGGGCTATACTGCCGCTCAAGCTCATCCACGATGGGCTGCATTTGCGCTCACGGCGCTCAGTTATCGGTATAGACAAACACCAGGGTGGGGCTGCCGGCAGCCGGCAGCGGCGGGAGAGCGCTGTTGCCGCAGGCGGCGAGCAATACTCCCAAAATAGCCAACATAGTAACGTTCAGCGCAATTCTCATCGACATTCCTTTGTGATTAGCTTAACGGCTCGCCCACTCCATCCCAACAGGTTGCGCCGGGTTCCGGGGTAAACGGCCCGCGCTGATAGCGCCGGACAAACTGAACCAGCCGCTCATCGGCGGCATCTTGCAGATTGAGCTGCACGCGCCAGGCGGTAGCTACAATGGGCGTTTCCAAATTTTCACGGGGAGAAAGGATGATCATAGGTTCGCCGCGCCGGCTGCGTTCCTCACGCACCAGATCGCGCAAAATATCAACCTGCGCCTGGGGTAGCTCCGCCCCGTAGGCTACCCAGACCGCGCCGTGTTCCAACGAATGGACGGCGTTTTCTTCTACCACCGGCGCATCGTAAATGCCGCAATTGAGCCACACCGAGCTATGCTCACCTCCGGCGGGAACATCATCGTGGTAATCAATATCACCTTCAACGTGGCCGCGCCCCGGATCGGACGAAATGATGACGCCTTCAATATCGCCGGCCAGGGCCGGATTTTGTTCTTGTTCGCCCAGATAGAACAAGCCGGCCACCAGCGCCGCCAGTCCGATTACGCCTCCTGCCAGCCAGGCCCAGGATGGGATTTTGGATTGGATAGATTTCTGCCGGGCTGCTTGGGGTCGATTTTTTTGCTTCTTTCTGGTCATTAGATTCTCCTCCAAGAATGGAGTTTCTCTCTATTATACAGCCCAACTTTAAACCAATATGATAGGGTTTGACATCTAAAAATTACTGCACCCAATTGGACAGCGCCACCAATACTTTTTCCGGTTCCTGTGGATCGTTGGTACGCAGATACACGTCGAAGCGGTGCGGGCCTTCCATTCCTTCGTGCATGGTGTAGGCCATGATCAGCATTGTTTCCTGGCCGGGCTGTAAGGTCGTCGAACCGACGACGGCGCGGGGCGGTCAACAGCCCTCAACAAGTTCAACCGCCGGTTCGCCCAAAATTTGCAGCGGCTCATCGCCTACATTTTGTAGCCGAAAGGCGGTGCGGATTTGGGTGTTGACCTTCACATCGCCCGCGTCAATAGTGGTTTGTTCAACCACCAGGCGGGGCGCGCCGATTACTTCGGGTTCAAAATTGGGATCAACTTGATTGTTGGGCCAGGCCAGCCACACGCCGCCGAGAATGATCAGCAGCGCGCCGCCCAGGGCAACCCACACCCAGGGGGCCGGCCGGGCCTGCTTTTGTTGTTTCCGCCGAAATTTTTTAGCCATACAAATTTCTCCTTATGAAATCAGATGGGCGTGATAGCCTGTAACAGGCTATCACGCCGGATGATCTACTCGCCGCTCATCTCCAGCAACTCACCGTGCCAGGTGTGCAAAAATACCTGGCCGGTATAGCCGTTGACACTCAGCATCCCCACCGTTTGACCATCACGATTGACGTGCAGGGTGTAATAGCCATAGAAAGGATCGGCATGGTCGTCAACAGTCAGGCCATTGTTCAGGTTGGCGTCCAGATAAGCTTGGGCGGCTTCAACCGCAGCCTCGGGGCCAACAGGCATATCGACGGCAGGCTCAATCTGCGGAGCATAGCCCATCATCCCGCGGCCGCCGTAGCCCGACATCATCCCGTATTTCAAATTCCACATCATATTCGGCCCCATTTCAGGAACAACGGCCTGAGTTTCCGGGTCAACCAGTAGTTCCATAGCGCCGATGCCGCTGTCTTGCTCGATAACCTGGGCGTAGGCGTGGTTATCAAAAATCATTACTTCGCCCAATTTCAGGTTAGGATCGTTGAAGTTGGCCAGGTAGCCGGTAACAGCGTCGGTTGCCTGGGCCACGGTCAAGGGTTCGAGGGCAAAGAAGGGGCTGTTGTTGCTCCACATCATACCCTGTCCCATCATTCCGCCACGGCCATAGCCACCCATCATACCGTAGCCGGCACCACAGGGCATTCCGGCATACCCCTGGCTTTTGCCCATCATCCAGCCGGGGCCGTAGCCGGTATTATTGTTATTACCATAACCACCCATCATTCCGCCGCGCCCCATCATACCACCGCCTCCCTGGGCCAGCACCGGAAAGACGCCCCAAGCCATCGTGAAGATAAGCATGATTACTATACTGCCGACTAAAAACGGCATCCATTTTTTAAGACTCATCGTTTAACTCCTTGCAAATTATGCGACATTTGTTGATATTCTTGTTCGGTCAATTCACCCCGCGCGTAGCGCCTATCTAAAATTTCCTGCGCCGAAAGCGAGGTGTCGGACCGGTTATCTTGCTGATGGAAGGTGGGAAAAAGCCGGCTGACCAGCCAAATGGCCAGCACAATCAGGCCGCCCCAGAAAAGCAGCATCCAGATCCACCCTCCCATACTCATATATCCATAGCCCATCATCATGATACCTCCAATATCGTACTACAAACTGCGTTTGCTGATTGATACCAGTATAACGGGATTGTTTGAAGAGAGGTTAAAGTTTATATGAAGATTCTGTAAAGATTTTGACCTGTGCAACAGGTCGAATAATTCCCCGAAGAGGCGGGGGTTTGGGGGTAGTTCCCCCCTTCCCTGTGCGGCTATTGCACAGGTATTTGGGGAAAGATCAGGCTGAAAGCGGCAGGGTAAAGCTAAATTCGCTGCCCTGGCCCTCGCCGGGGCTGGCAGCCCGGATATGACCGCCGTGGGCTTCGACCAAAAGCCTGGCGATGGTCAGGCCAATGCCGCTGCCCCCGCCCGCCCGGCTGCGAGATTTATCTACCCGGTAGAAGCGAGTAAAAAGTTGAGGTAAATGCTCAACGGGAATGCCGATGCCGGTATCCCCGATGGTGATTTGCAGATCGGCGGCCTCAACCGCTGCTGCAACGGTTACCGTACCGCCAGTAGGCGTATATTGCAGGGCATTGCCGATGAGGTTGGTGAGAACCTGATGAATACGATCTTCATCGGCGCGCACCGGGGGAAGATTGTCAGGTAGTTTCAAGGTGAGGGTGACGGATTTCTCGTCAAATTGGGGGCGCAGCCGGGCAGCGATTTGGTGAGTCAAATCAACCATATCAACCGGCTGCAAATCAAGGTCAAACGCCCCGGCCTCAACCCGGCTCAATTCCTGTAAATCGTTGACCAGCCGCTGCAAACGGTCGGCCTCACGGTAAACTTGCTGGTAGGTGTCGGGTTGGGCAGGCAACACGCCGTCGATCAACCCTTCCATATAGCCTTTAATGCTCGATAGTGGGGTGCGTAATTCGTGCGCCACATTGGCAATGAGGTCGCGCCGCATGGTTTCGGTCTGTTCCAGGGTGGCCGCCATCTGATTGAAACTGTCGGCCAACTGGCCCAGTTCATCCGGGCTGTTCACTTCAACCCGCTCCCGGTAGTGGCCGTCAGCAATGTGATGGCTGGCCTGCATCATCCGGCGGATAGGGGTAACCACCCGGCGAGAGACAAAGACACTCACGCCAATGGCCGTTACCAGGGCGACAAAGACCGCAAGCCCCAGCGCTTCGGTGACGGCAGCGCGGTAGTTGGCAAATAAATCGGCTTCCAACTCGGCCATACCCGGCCCCATCCGGCCCATTACCTCTCGCATTTCCTGCATATGCCGCTCAAACGAGGCCGGAGCCACCGACTCGGCGGCCAGAGCCATCGTGACTAAACCAATGATAATAACCAGAGCATAGGAGATGAGCAATTTCCAACCAAGATGGGCGCGGACAAATTTCATTGGGCCGTATCCTCAAACCGATAACCCACCCCGCGTACGGTCACGATCAGTTGGGGGTTGGCAGGGTCAGATTCAATTTTTTTGCGGATGTGGCCCAGGTGAACATCCACTACCCGATCCTCGCCGTAAAAATCGTAGCCCCAGACCCGTTCCAATAGTTGTTCCCGGCTGAGTACCCGGCCCGGATGCTCGGCCAGGGCGTGCAGCAGGTCAAACTCAATGGTGGTGAGATCAACCGGCTTGTTGTTTTTCCAGACTCGCCGGGCGTCAACATCGATACGGAGCTGGTTGAAGGTGAGTATCTGCTTGTCGGGCGTGTCTGCCGGTGTGCCGTAACGACGCAGGGCGGCCTTTACCCGGGCCACCAGTTCGCGGGGGCTGAAAGGTTTGGTCAGGTAATCGTCCGCGCCCACCGACAGGCCCACAATTTTATCGGTTTCTTCAGATTTGGCCGTGAGCATGATCACGTATACATCCGACTCGCGGCGCAGGCGGGTGAGCAGTTCGATGCCGTCCAGACCGGGCAGCATGACGTCCAGCACGATCAGATCGGGCCGGAGGGTTTGGGCGGCTTTCAGCCCCGTTGGGCCATCGGACGCCGTGTGGACGGTGTAACCTTCAGCCTGCAAATAGGCGGTGACCACGTTGAGAATATTCGGTTCATCATCAATAATCAAGATTTGGGCCTTGGGCATGGTGTTATTTTCCGTAAATCGTCACAAAAACTATAGCACAAAGCATGGGGGAGACAAAGTTTTTGACAAAACAAAAGCGCGGGGTTTGTTGAAGTATCTTTAACAAACACGCCGCGCCGGGGCAGGCAGTCTATTTTTGGCGGAGGATGAGAAACCAACCGAGGCCAAGCCATAGATTGGCTATCACGCAACAAATCGCAGCCGGGTGATTTTCAGGCCTGATCCCGGTCAGTTGTTCAAGTCGTCCATGTCAAGCTCGTCGATGAAATCACGGAAGGCCGAAAGTTGTTCCTCTTCTTCTTTCGACATCGGGATCGCCTCTTCGCCTTCACCCACTTCTTCCAGGCTGGGTTCGGGCACAATCGAGGCCAGTTCCATTACCTCTTCGGCCACAAACAGCGGGGCGTGGACCCGCACCGCCAGGGCAATGGCATCGCTGGGCCGGGAGTCGATTTCCATACTCTGGCCGTTGACGTCCATTACAATCCGGGCGTAAAAAGTATCGTTTTTCAGCTCGTTGACCATCACGTGAGAAATTGTGGCGCCCAACTCATCAATAAAACTTTTGAGCAGATCGTGAGTCAGGGGGCGCGCCACTTGAATATCCTGCAACTGCACCGTGATGGCGTCGGCTTCAAACGGCCCAATCCAGATGGGCAGGTAGCGCTCGGAATCAATCTCCTTCAACACCACCACCCGATGCTGAGACATCAAACTGACACGAATGCTATCTATTTTGACTTCGATCATTCCTGACCTCCTGATCACCGTTACAGGGGGTGATGGATGGATTATACCATATCCCCCAAACGCTTACAAGTGGTTTTATTGGCCTGCCGGACAATTTGAATATAATTTAAGCTATGCGATTTTTGGCCTTGTTTTTTTTATATTCTTTTCTGACCGCCTGCGCCGCCGCGCCCTCCCTGCCTGCCGACCAAGCCCAACAGCGCGTGGCCGGCGTCTGGCACACCCATCAGCATACCGTCTGGGTGCTGGATTGGCCTGCCACCCCGGTGGGGGGGGCGGTAACGGTAGAAACGTGGCGGGCCGGGGATCAATACCGGTATGAGATTTTGGAGGCAGTGGCCCCGGCGTTGATCGGCGAAATGCTGGTGGTTGATGGCCAAACCGCATGGCAAACCAACCGTTTTGATGATGAACCGTCCCTCGCGCTTGAGTCGCCTAGCCTGCCGCCGGTTTCCGACGCTTTTTTGTTGGTTGAGCGTCTTGTGGCCCTCCCGCCGCAATCGGCCACGCAAGAAACGGTACAAACTGTTCACGGCGCGGCGCAAAAAATCAGCGTGAGGTACGCCAACGGACATCACCTCACGCTTTGGCAAGATGAAATCAGCGCTTTACCGGTTAAAATTGTTGTTTCCACAGGCCAGAGCCAGCTCACCCTGACTGCCCGCGCGTTTGAACCCCTGGTTGATCCTCCAAAAAGTTTGTTTGACAGACCTTAAACATCAAGATTGAACGTCATCGCCGCAACCGACAAGGGCGGCAGCACGGCGGTGGCCTGACCCTCAGAAATTGTCACCTTAGAAAATGGCTGCGCCTGAATCACGCGCGGCTGCTGGTAAGAATTGGCCGCGTCGGCGTGGGGGCCGGTGATAATTTCGGCGGTATCCAGCGCGGCAATATGTTGATCGGTCACGTTGAGGTGAACGGTGGCGGTTTCTTCCAAATGCCGGTTGGTGACAAATACGTTTAACTGCGGCCCGTTCAAAATGGCGCTGGTGTCGATGTAGGCCGCCGGGCCGTTGGTTTGGCCTTCGTACACCGGCCCCTCTACTACCGGTTGCAGCGATACGCCGCTGCGCCGTTTGGCGTACATTTCCAGCGGGTAAAAGATGGATTGGATCAGCATGGCGTCGCCATCGGTCAAAATGGGCGCAATCACGTTGACAATTTGCGCGATGTTGGCAATTTTCAACACATCGGCGTGGCGGATGAAACTGTTGAGGAAGCCGGCCACCACCAGCGCGTCTTCCAGGGTATAAACTTCTTCAATAAGATGGGGCGCAAATTTGCCTTGACCATCCATATATTTTGGCTCGTGGGTGCGATACCACACGTTCCACTCATCAAAGCAGAGGTAGGCCCGTTTTGCGCTGCGATTTTTGCCCTGTACGTAGCGGCACACGGCATCCATCTCTTCAATTTGCCGGTCGATGCTGTTGGTGACGGCCAGGTAATCGGGCGTATCATTTTGATGATTGCCCACGTAGCGGTGCAGGCTGATGTAATCGGCATAATCGCCCACATATTCCAACACCTGCCGGTCCCATTCCAGGTAGGTGGGTAAATCAACGGAACAGGAACCGCAGGCCACCAGTTCCACGGAGGGATCGGTGTCTTTCATCATTTTGGCCGCCTGCTGGGCGCGGATGGCGTACTGCCCGGCGGGCACGTGGCCCAACTGCCAGGGACCGTCCATTTCGTTGCCCAGACACCATAACTTTACATCGTGCGGCCGGGCACTGCCGTTTTCGGCGCGCCAATCGGCATATTTTGTGCCGGCGGGCGTGTTGCAATACTCCACCCAGTTACGGGCTTCTTCCGGCGTGCCCGTGCCCAGATTGACGGTGAGCATGGGCGTCCAGTTCATTTTGCGGCAGAGCGCGATGTATTCGTCGGTGCCAACCTGGTTGGGTTCGGTGCTTTGCCAGGCCAGGTCGCGCACGGTGGGGCGCTGCTCGCGGGAGCCAATGCCGTCGGCCCAGTGGTAGCCGGAAACAAAGTTACCGCCGGGGTAACGCATCACGCTGTATTGCAGCCGCTCCAGCGCCGATAGCACGTCGGTGCGGAAGCCGTCTTCATCGGCGTGAGCGCAATCGGGATCATACACGCCCTGGTAAACGGCCCGGCCCATATGCTCCAGAAAACCGCCGAGAATGCGCGGGTCAACCGGCCCAATTTGAAAATCGGTGTGCAATTGAATGGTGGTGTCTTTCATAGGTACGCCCTTTCCAATTCAGCTAAATTATGTCCAGTAGAGAAATTATCAATCATCATACTAAAAATTCGGTATTTGGCTAACCCCAAAATTCCGTATTATTCCACTTTCCCATTCTGTGCTACAATACCTCTTCAGTCAGCCATTCAAACGTTGAAAGGAAACCATTGTGATTGCCATTATTGATTACAAAGCCGGCAACTTGACCAGCGTTAAACTTGCTTTCCAAGCCCTTGGCGTCGAGGCCGACATCACCAATGATGCTGACACTATTCTGGCCGCCGAGCGCGTAGTTTTCCCCGGGGTGGGCGCGGCGGGCGCGGCGATGGCTCATCTCACAGAAACCGGGCTAAGCGAGGTGGTCAGGGCCAAAATTGCCACGGGCGATCCGTTTTTGGGTATCTGTTTTGGCATGCAGCTTTTGTTTGACTTTTCCGAAGAAGACGGCGGCGTGCCCTGTCTGGGTATTCTGCCGGGGCAGGTCAAACGTTTTAAGCCGGTTCGGGCCAAATATAAAATTCCCCATATGGGCTGGAACAGCGTAACCCTTAAAAAACAGCACCCACTGCTGGCAAAGATTGAAGACCATAGCGAGTTTTATTTTGTTCACAGCTACTATCCCGACTCGTCGGATGAAACGCTGATTTTTGGCCAAACCAACTACGCCGAGGCCAACTTTTCTTCCATTGTGGGGCGCGGCAACGTGCTGGCTACGCAATTTCACCCGGAAAAATCGGGGCGCATCGGCCTGAGACTGCTGGAAAACTTTAACCGCTGGGACGGAACATGTTAACCAAACGCATTATTCCCTGTTTAGATGTACGCAATAAAGTGGTGACCAAAGGCGTTAAATTTCAAAACAATATTGATTTGGGCGACCCCATCGAAATGGCCGTGGCCTACAGCGACGGCGGTTGCGATGAACTGGTGTTTTACGACATCACCGCCTCGGCGGAGCGGCGGCCCATTGACATTAAGATGGTGGCCGAGGTGGCCCGCAACATCCGCATTCCCTTTGCCGTGGGCGGCGGCATCTCCACGCTGGATGATATGTACGCCGTACTGCACGCCGGGGCCGAGAAAGTATCGGTCAATTCATTGGCGGTGAGAAATCCGCAATTAATTGCAGAGGGCGCGCGGGCCTTTGGCAGCCAGAACATTGTGCTGGGGATGGATCCGGTGCAAACCGACGACCCTAAATTCCCCAGCGGTTACGAGATCACCATCCGCGGCTTCCGCGAGCGCGCCGGCCTGGACGCGCTGGCATGGGCCAAAAAAGCCGAAGATTTGGGCGTGGGCGAAATTGTGGTCAACTCGGTGGATGCCGACGGCACCCGCGACGGCTTTGAACTGCACCTGACCGCGATGATCTCGGAAAACGTAAACATCCCTGTGGTCGCCTCCGGCGGGGGCGGCACGCCGCAGCATCTGATCGACGTGTTCACTACCGGTCAGGCCGATGCCGCTATCATCGCCAGCATGATCCATACCGGCGAGTATACCATCGCCCAGATCAAGCAGCCGTTGATTGAAGCGGGGGTGCCGATTCGACAAAAATGGTAGGTCAAATAATTAACGTTAATTTATGGAGGAATAACAAATGATTGACAGTATTAACAGCACAGTTGAACTAAATAATGGTGTAAAAATGCCTGTCTTTGGCCTGGGAGTCTGGCAGGTGGAAGAGGGAGAAGAGGTAGAGAATGCGGTTACAGCCGCCATTAATAACGATTATAAGCTGGTAGATACCGCTGCGGCATACGAAAACGAAGTAGGTGTTGGGAAAGCGTTAAAAGCAAGTGATATTCCCAGAGAAGATATTTTTGTAACCACAAAACTCTGGAATGACAGCCACGGTTACGATACAGCGATAAAGGCGCTTGAAGAGAGCCTGAAACGCCTTCAGTTGGATTATGTTGATTTATATCTCATTCACTGGCCGCTGCCGATGAAGGGGAAAACGGTTGAAAGCTGGAAAGCCCTGGAAACGTTGTATCATGATAAAAAAGTCCGGGCAATTGGTGTCAGCAATTTTCATATTCCCCATCTCCAGGAACTTATGGAACAGACAGACATTGTCCCGGCTCTGAACCAGTTGGAATGCCATCCTTACATGAACCAAAAGGAATTGCGAACTTTTTGCCGGGAAAACGGGATTGTATTCCAATCCTGGAGCCCGCTTGCGCAGGGGCAGGTTTTTGAAGACGCGCAGCTTAAAGACATTGCCGAAAGAAATGGAAAAACTATTGCCCAGGTCGTCATACGCTGGCATCTCCAACAAGGGCGTGCGGTTATTCCAAAATCCATTCACGCATCCAGAATTCAAGAGAATTCTCAAGTGTTTGATTTCACCTTGTCTGAAGAAGATATGGGCTTAATCAATGCTCTGAATGTCGATAAACGCATTGGCCCCCATCCAGACACCTTTGACCTTGAATGAAAGTAGCCATCAACGCCTGGTTTGAAGATACACCCTCGGTGGGCAGCGGGCAATATTTAAAATACCTGCTGCCCGCTTTGCTTGAGTTGGATAAAACGCTGGACATCACCCTGGTATCGCCCAAACCGTTCAAACATTTTACTGAAACCGACCGGCTTCACCTTCACCACGCTGCCGCGCCGTTGGGCAATCCCGCCTCCAACCTGGCTAAAGTTTGGTTTGAGCAAGTTGCCTTTCCTCGGGCCTGCCGAAAATTAGGAGCCGATGTGGCGCACGTGCCTTATTTTGGCTCGCCGCTGTCGCCCACCGTTCCCACAGTGGTCACTATTCACGATCTCATCCCGTTGGTTCTGCCCGAATATCGCGGCAGCGCGATGGTGCGGCTCTACACCGCGCTGGTGGCCGCGGCAGCGCCGCGCGCCAACCTCATCCTGGCCGACTCCGACGCCAGCCGCCGCGATATTTTAAAACACCTGGCTGTGGCTGACGAACAAACGCGCACCGTCCATCTGGCCCCGGCCCCGCATTACCAACCCGCCGACACCTGGCAGCAGCTGGTGGACATCAAAAAGAAATATGATTTGCCGGAGCATTTTGTGCTTTATCTGGGCGGCTACGATGCACGCAAAAACGTGAGCGCCTTGCTGCACGCCTACACCTGGGTCAGCGCCACGCTGGGGGATGATATTCCGCTGGTGCTGGCCGGCAAACTGCCGGAAAAGGATACAGCCTTTTTCCCCGATCCGCGGCGCATTGCCCGCGAATTGGGAATTGAAGAATACATCATCACCCCCGGCTGGATTGCCGAAGAAGATTTACCCCTGCTCTACTGCGCGGCCACCGTGTTCGCCTACCCCTCCCGCTACGAGGGTTTTGGCCTGCCCGTGCTGGAAGCGATGGCCAGCGGCGCGCCGGTAGTTACCAGCAACGCCGCCTCCATCCCGGAACTGGCCGGCCCCGCCGCCTTTCAAATTGATCCTGACGACAGCAAACACATCGCCGCGCCCATCATCCGGCTCTGCACCGAAGAGAAATCCCGAGACGAGATGATCGAGCGCGGCTTTGCTCAAGTTGAAAAATTCACCTGGCAAAAAACGGCGGAACAAACGTTGCAGGCGTATCGAGATGTGGTTTCTGACACTTGACACCTTTCCCCTGACCCTCTACAATACGTCCCGCCTAAAGGACTGTTGATGAAAATTTTGATGATCTCCAAAGCCTGCATTGTGGGCGCGTATCAGAAAAAACTGGAAGAAATGGCCGCCATCAACGGCGTTGATCTGACCGTGGCCGTGCCGCCCTACTGGGACGACCCCAACGGCTTCACCCGGCTGGAACAGGCCCACACCCACGGCTACCACCTATTGGTGACGGATATGGCCCTCAACGGCCATTATCATTTACATTTTTATCCCAAACTCAAAAAAATTGCCCGCGAGGTTCAACCCGACATCATTCATATTGATGAGGAACCCTACAACCTGGCTACCTTTCACGCCATGCGCGTGGCGCGCGCGGTAGGGGCGGGAACCGTGGTTTTTACCTGGCAGAATTTGCGGCGCAGTTATCCGCCGCCCTTTCGCTGGATGGAGCGCTACGTGCTGCACCATGCCGATGTCCTGCTGGTGGGCAACAACGAAGCCGGCGAGGTGTGGCAGGCCAAAGGGTACGACGGCCCCATCTATTTGATTCCCCAATTTGGCGTAGACCCCGCCGTTTATTACCGCCACGAACGCCCCATCCGTAAAGAGCGCCGCAGCGTGATCCGCTACCGCAAAGCGCAGCGGCCCAGCCAGCCGGCCCTGGTCATCGGCTATGTGGGGCGGCTGGTGGAAGAAAAGGGGCTGGAAGTGCTGTTTTTGGCGGCCAGCAAACTGGTTGGCCCCTGGACCATTCAGATTTTGGGCGATGGCCCCGACCGGCCCCGGCTGGAGCAGATGGTGCAGTGGCTGGGCATCAGCGGGCGGGTAACGTTTGATCAGAGAATGCCATCGACGCACCTGCCGCACTACTTCAGCGGCCTGGATGTGCTGGTGCTGCCCTCGCTCTCGCGCGCCAACTGGAAAGAGCAGTTTGGCCGGGTACTGATTGAGGCCATGGCCTGCGATGTGATCACCGTGGGCGCGCGCACCGGCGCCATCCCCGAAGTGATCGGCGAGGCCGGCCTGACCTTTACCGAAGGGGATGTGGATGAACTCCGCAGCCAACTGCAACTTCTCATCGACAATGTAACGCTGCGCGATGACCTGCGCGGCAAAGGCCGGCAGCGAGTGGTGGAAAATTACACGCAGGAAGCCGTGGCCAAACATACCGTCAATGTATACCGGCAGATTTTGGGCGAGCCGGTTGAAGAAATGCCCACGCTCGAAATACCGGTTTAGCCGGCTGAAACTTGACCAAACCCTCAAACTTTGCTAAATTAACGCTTGTAACTAAAATTGCCCTCGTAGCTCAGTTGGTAGAGCAGCCGCCTTGTAAGCGGCCGGTCGTCGGTTCAAATCCGTCCGAGGGCTTTTGGAGCCGCGCAGAATCAAAAAAAGTCTTGCCCATCAAACGGCAAGACTTTTTTGTTTTCGTCCAAATCAGGCAGGTGGGGCAAGAGTCCGCCTGATCACACAAAAAACTTACGGCAACTACTGGCCTTTTTTGAGGACAGGCAGGCCGTTCTTGGTTTCAGATACTATGTATCCGGCCGGAACCACGTCTAACGCTGTCCCCTTGTCTTCCTTTGCAAAAAAGTAAAGCGTTCGTTGCTGCCCATTTTTAAGCATTGTATCTTTGGAGTGCAAGATATAGCTCTGTCCCCTACTATTGGTATACGTAAAAGCCATAATATTTCTCCTTCCTGCCTACATGCAGCGGTCAATAAAATCAACCTGATATTTTATGTTAACTAAGCATACTCGATTTTTGAATTTTTACAAATCTTGGTTGAAATTATTCGGTCAGCCAATCCAATGCTTTTTTTTCATCATCAAAGAGCGTAAAACTATGCCGGTTGAACAAAGCATACGCTTTGAGCAGTTGCGCGCGAAAACCTGAGAGACCCAAAATCGCCACCTTTTCAGTGTTAGGCAGTATTTCTTTGCCTACCTGGTTGAGATAATCCAGGACTTCATTGGCGCGCTCGATGCCTTCAAGATTGTAAAGCAGTTTTACTTTGACCGGCCACTTGTTAACCATCGTCGTCACCCGGTCGGAGATAGGCGCCATATCTTTCAGCGCCACGTCATGATAATCTACACGTAAAATGCGGGCATCGTGATGGAAAATCCACTTTATATTCGGATGTAGATCATCCGGTTCGCGGGTGGCCCGGACAATTTCAGAGAGCTTTTGTTTCCTGATCGCCACCGCCCGCCGAAAAGCTTCTTCTTCGCCGTGCTTTTGTATCGATACGCTGGTCCGGCTGACCCTGCCGGGGACAGGATTCCAGGTAACTTCGTAAATATCCCACGAGTACCATTTTCCGCGCTTTTTCTGCTTGGTTTTTTTGCGTATTACGCCCGGTATGCCGGTATTATTATTGGGATGCGGCGCAGAGATAACGTAGCGTTCGGTGCGGGGTTTGCCCAATTTTTTCTCCAATTCATTTCGATGTTCGAGGGCTTCCCGTAGAGCCAATTCTTCACCATCGTACACGCTATCGCTGAAAAATTTAGCGTGCGATACACCTTTATGAAAAATACGGACGTACCAGCCGTGCGTATTCTTCGAATCGACATCAATTCTGGAAATATTTTTATAACCACTGTCTGCCATAATATTTTACCTCACTACTTTTTTTATTACCTCTTTTACAAAAGAGCCTGAACTTTTTGTTTCAACTGATCGCCCCAACGCGCGCCGTTGTCCCACTGTTGGCCGGGGCTTTGCGTCACCACCAATTCTTTGTAGCCGTTCACCTGAGACAAGGGTAAGCCAAACCACCCCATCAACCAGGCGATGAGCTGCGCGCCGGCGGTAATTTGCCCTGGCGTCGGGGTGGTATGGGTGAAATCCCCGGCAAAACAGACGCCGATAGCTACCGGATCGTATTGCCCGGCATGGGTGGCTTGGGTGGTCAGCTCGTTGGTTTGCTGGATAACGCCCTCGCCGGTGATAAAGTAATGGTAACCAATGCCGGGCCAGCCCTGGTTGTCTACCCGATGTTGGGCAATGCGTTCGGCTCCAACCGTGGGGGGAATAGCGGTATGGTGAATGACAACCCGCTGGATTTGATTCAAGGGTCGGGTGGGAAACTGTTTATCGGGCGCCCATTTGAGTTGGTTCATAATGTTTTGCACCGAGGGAGCAGCCGGTCCCGATGCGGCGGGTTGGGCCGGCGCGCCGGGCGTAACGCCCGTACCGGTTCCGGCGGAGGGCTGGCCCTGCTGCTGGCTGAGAAACTGCTGCAACTGCTGTTGGAACTCGCTCAACTCGTTTTGGAGTTGCTGCACCTGGGCATTCCATTCGGTGGCTTGCTGGATGAGCGCATTAATATCCACCCCCTGGCCGGTGGCCAGGCCCTGGCCCGGTGTTCCGGTGGTCAAGGGCGGGGTAGATACCGTTGGCGTGGGAGTCAGCGAAGGCGCGGGCGGCAGCGCCACGTCGGTGGTGGGTTGGGCGGCAATAGTTGGGGCCGTAGGCTGAACCACCGGCTGTGGAAGCTGCCGTTGGGGCGTCATTTCTTTGTAAACGTTGTAAGCCGGTTTACGATTTCCGGCGGCGTCGGTCAGGCCAAAAGTTGGCACCATGCCGTCGCTGTAGCAGAACCAGATGAGCTGCTGCACTTTGTTGGTAAAGTAGGTGTTCATAGTGTTGTAGTAGCGGCGCATAAATTCGGCGGCTTTTTCCCGGTTGTTGTCGATATCCTGCTCTTTGACCCCCATTTCGGTGATCCAGATGGGTTTGCCGCCGCCGGCCTTGTAGTAATTGTTCAGCAGATTGCCCACGTAGCCAAAAAACCAGTTGGGGCTGGGCCAGTTGTGTTCCGGGCGCTGGCCGTAGGGGTGAAAGGCGATGGCATCCATGGGCAGCGTTCCGCCGGATAGTTGGCGCACTTTTTCCAGCCAGGTGTGGTTGCCGGTAGCCAGACCGCCGCCAATCACAAACAGGCTGGAATCAACGGATTTGATGGCCTGGTAACACTGCTGCATCATCCGGGCAAACACAGCCTCGCGCACGGTGGGCGCGTAACCGGGATGGATGGGATGGTCCGGCTCGTTCCAAATTTGAAAAGCCGGTTTCCACGAGACCAATGCCTGGGCAATCTGGCCGCAGCGCCGGGCCAGCCGATCGGTATAGGCATTCCAGGTGTTGTCATCAGCATTGGGATCGGGTTTGTTGGGGTAGGTTTCGTAATTTAAAATCAGCAGCGAGTCGATGCCCTTCTCTTTGAGGTCTTGCACCAGCTTTTTGTAAAATTGAAGCTGGTCCGAACCGGGCTGGTCGCCGCCGGTGGGGTCGGCATAGGTGAGACGGACAATCTCTACGCCGAGGTCAAACAATTCTTGCGGGCTGGGATTTCCTTTGGGATTCCTGGGATCAATATTCAGACCGTACATATGCCCCCCATACTAACAATTTAATACCTTTGAATAGTGTACTCCCGAAGCTTAAAAGTGTCAACCAGAATAGCCCAAAGTTTTTGACAAAAGGGAGGTCATAGATCAGAATATTGTGTAACGCCCTGCAAAAACGAACAAAGGCAAAGCCATGACAAATTCTGCAACAACCCCCAACCCCCAACCCTCAACTCCTACTCCCCACTCCCTACTTCCCCTCCTCGGCTACTTCCTGCTCACCATCATAATGACGTGGCCCACCATCCTCTACCTCACCACCGGCATTCCCGGCGACGGTTTTGACGGCTGGCAAAATTACTGGAACCTGTGGTGGAGCAAAGAGGCCACTCTGGTGCTGCAAACCCATCCCTATTTCACCGATTACCTCTACCCGCCGGGCGGCACCAACCTGCTTTTTCACACCCTCAACATCTTTAATTTTATGTGGACGCTGCCGCTCCAGTTGAATTTTGGCCTGGCTGTTGCTTACAACAGCGTAGTTTTTTTCAGCTTTGTTTTTGCCGGCTATGGCGGCTATTTGTTATCGCTCTATACCTTGAAACGAATGAATTTACCGGGCCGCGCCGGGCTGCGACTGGCCGCATTTGTGGGAGGCGTTGTCTTTACGATGGCCCCATTTCATCTGGCGCATTTGCTGGGCCATATGCAGGTGTTCAGCATGGTTTGGCCGCCGTTTTATGTGCTGTGGCTTCTGCGCCTGCTCAAGCCCTGGGCATCGACCCCTCCGACACGCTACGCGCCGCGCGATATTATTCTGACCTGCCTGTTTCTGATCCTGGCCGCGCTGGTTGATTGGTACCACATGCTGTACCTGCTCATCTTCACCGCGCTGGTGGTCGGCTGGATCGTTGTCCGGTATCTGATTTCACGAAATACACCAAACATTTTACGACCCATCGGGATGGTTCTGCTCATCGGCCTGGGTTTTACCCTGATTCTCTCGCCCCTCCTCATCCCGATGATGCGCGAAGCCGCCGCCCGCCCCGACCTGGACACCGGCCTGGCGCAAAACATCATCCTCTCCGCCGATTTGCTGGCCTTTGTCACCCCCTCTGAAATGCACCCCCTGTGGGGCCACTGGGCGGCCACCATTGCCCAAAACTTCACCACCACCACCTCAGAACGGCTCATTTTTGCCGGCTTTGTGCCGCTGGTCCTGGGCCTGTTCATTTTGATCCGCGCCTGGCGCAGTCTGATCGTCAGGTTCTGGGCGCTGGTTATTCTAACCTTTTTCCTTCTGGCATTGGGGCCGTACCTGCACGTGATGGGCAACATAGTTACCCTCGGCGGCCGGCCGCTGCCGCTGCCCTATCTTTTGCTGTACCACACCGTCCCCTTCATCGACCTGACCCGGTCCCTCAGCCGTTACGATCTGATGGTGATGCTCGGCCTGGGCGTGCTGGTCTCTATTTCCCTGGCCTGGCTGCAAAACAAAATCTCTAACTTCCGATCTCCAATTCCCAATCTCAAAATAACCTGCGCGCTTCCCTTACTTGCGCTTGTATTGATCTGCTTCGAATTCCTCGTCATTCCCTACCCTATCTCCCTCATCGACACGCCCCGATTTTTTTACAACATTGCCCAAGACCCCGACGACTACGTAATCGCCGAACTGCCTATGAATTGGGATCGACCCACCCCCATGCTGCACCAAACTACCCACGGCAAACGGCTGCTCACCGCCTACACCTCCCGCGATCATCCCTCGGATTTGGCCCGGCGCACGCCGGTATTTCAGCAGTGGCGCTACCTGGGGCCGGACATCATCAACCTGCCGCCCGCCGAGATTGCGCCCACCATTTTTGCCGATTACAACCTGCGCTACATTGTGTTGGATTACTGGCAAATGCCGCCCGGCCCGGAACGCGACGCCACCGAACAAGGCGTGGCCGCCGCCCTACCCGGCGCGGCCCCGGTTTACGACGATGGCCGCCTGAAAGTCTACGCCGCGCCCCGGGCCGCCGATCCTCAACCCTATCTCTCCCTGGCCGATGGCTGGAGCGACCGTGAAACCAACGAATCAGGCTATTTGATCCGTAAAATGGCCGTCACCCCGGACACGCCGTCACAGCTTCATCTCCATCACCCGCCGAAGCAGCCCCCGGCCCTGGAAATCACAGCCGCCTCGGAGTCGCCGCAAACTTTAACCCTTCTGGTTGATGGCCACCCCGTGGGCCGTCTGGCGGTGACGCGCACCTTTACGCCGCAGAGTATCCAACTGCCTCCTCTGGAAGCGGAAATCGTTGATCTAAAATTTGAAGCGGATACCGGGGCCGGCCCGGTAGCCGTACGCCGGCTAAGTTTGCGAGGCGCCGAATGTGCGGTTTGCCAACAATGAAATACGTTTTCCCCACGATGATGCCAGGAAAAAATTGTGAATTATGAATAACCAATGGTGAATGATTAATGAGAAATCAAAGAAACAAACCGTTCACAATTCACAATTGCGGTTTTTTTTATGGAATCCTGCTCTGGCTGGCCGTATTGCTGCTGGCCTGCACCTGGTCTACCTTGCGCGCGCCGGACCCAACGCCCACGCCTATTCCCTACCCGGTTGGGGTCGGATCGGTTGAGGATGACCTGGACAAATTGCCGGGGTATCGCGCCGAATTTACGGTAGATTTCGAGGGCACGCGCCATAGCCGCCCCGCCAACGGCCGCATCGAAACCACAACCGAGGTTGTTCACGCGCCGCCGGCCCTGCATTACACGTTTTATCAAACGGGGCAACTGCCCCAGGCCAAAATTCCCGCCGGGGTATCGGAGTTTTACCGTATCGAGGAGCGGGTTTATCTCAAAAAAGCCGGCGAGACCCTGTGGACCCAATTTGCCGGGCCGCAGGCCGTCCCCGCCGATTTTGATTTTTTAGACTTGCAGCGGCTGGTGGTGCTGCCGCTCACCGTCGCCACACCGCCCCTTACTCAAACGTTAAAGGGAATGACGGTCACCCACTTTGTTTTTACCGAAACCAACCTGTTGGACCCGCACATACTTTTTGAGCGAGCACAGGGCGAGGTGTGGCTGGCGTCCGAAGGCTACGTGGCTCGATACACGCTGTCGGGCACGCTGCGCATCACCCTGCCCGATAGCAAGTCGCACCTGTTTGACGAGGGGCAGCTTAACCTGCGTTACACGCTCACCCCACTGAGGGAAGATTTTTCCATCGAACCGCCGGTCGAAGTGCCCACCACCAACCTATTGAACAATCTCCCCCGTTTGCCCGATGCGGACGTGGTGTCCGCCTTTCCCGATCTGGTTGAATATCTCAGCGCGACCCCGCCCGTCAGCGCCACGCACTTTTATCAAAATGAATTAACGGCCCAGCAATGGGTTGAGGAAAGCGCCGCCGTCTTCGAAGAAAAAGCCCGCCTCGTCTTTTCCAAAGACGGACGGACTCTCACCATCATTATCACCCCACTGGATAACAGTCAGAACATCAAAGTATTGCTGAATATAAGCAAATGAACTATTTGATGGTCAGTACTCCTGAGTCAAATAACTTCTGCATTTAGAAAATTGGAGATTGGGAGATTATTTTGAAATCCCCAATCTCCAATCTCTAATTTCCTTTCGCCGCTAATTCTCTTCAAGCGACCGCTGTGTTTGCTGGAATACCTCCCCAATCTCTTCAGCGCGTTTTAGCAAAGTATCACCCAGCGCCTGCCGGTGAGGAGTGGGACGAATCGACAGCAGGGAGGCGATAATTTTTCCCAAAGAAATAGCGGTGCCGTGTCCCGGTTCGGCCAGGCCGGTGTTGGTGGGGCCGGACAGCGGCATATCTTGGCCGGGGTACAGCCCCAACCGGAAAAACAGGCCTTTGGCATTGGCATGCACATTGTGGCTGGCCAATTTATAAAAGGGGCGTAAATGATCCAGCCCCACGGTTTCCTCAATTTCCCGGAAGGTGGGTTTTTCTTTGCCCAGCGCGGCTGAGGCCCAGCCGTAGTTGTGTTTGAACGCGGGGCCAAATCGTTTCAGGAGCGATTGATACGTTGTTTCTATTTTGTTGAATTCTTCGGCGGGCAGCGGGGCGTATCCCAGCGCGGCGCAATCTTCCTGGTATTCCCGCGCGGCTTTGTACGATTCAATGGTATCGTGCAGCAAATAGCGCTCGGCGGTAGCGGCCCCCATCTGCCGGATGAACTCGCCCACCACCGCAATCTCGTGCAGCGAGCGCCAGCGGGCGTGGGCGCCGTCGGCGTGGCCCGTGCGCAGCAAGGCCAGAATCTCTGAGGCTATCAGGCAGGCCCGCGCGTGCAAGCGGGTCAAAACTTCAAACACGTAATCCTGTTGCAGCAAAGTATCGGCGCGAACTTCATCATTCAGGGCTTCGCCGGCCTGACGGGCCAGAACCATAAACGCTTCCAGCCGTTCCAGCGGCGCGCGCCACAGCAAGGCAATGTTTTCTTCCAGCGCGCCGCGCTGCGCTCGATACTGTTCGGCGGTGGTGGAATCAGACCTCATCTTACAACGTATCCTTCAACACCTGCGCGGCGCGTTTGGTCATGCCCGGCACGGCGGCGAGTTCTTCCACGCTGGCCTTGCGGATGGCGTTGATAGAGCCAAATTTGGCCAGCAGCGCCCGGCGGCGTTTGGGGCCGATGCCGTCAACATCGTCCAGGCTGGAGCGCACGGCGCTTTTGCCCCGCAATTGGCGGTGATACGTCACGCCAAAGCGGTGAGCCTCGTCGCGGATGCGCTGCACCATGAACAGCGCCTGCGAGTTGCGCGGCAGCCGGATCGATTCCGACTCGCCCGGCACAAAAATCTCTTCCTCTTGCTTGGCCAGGCCCACAATGGGTACGGCATCACGCAGGTCAAATTCGTCCAGCACCTCCAGCGCGGCGTTGAGTTGACCTTTGCCGCCATCAATAATCACCAGATCGGGAATGAGCGCCCAGGCGTTGTCCTCGTCCCGTTTTTCCACCTCGGCCCGTTGATCGTGGTAGCCGGCGTCGGTCATTCGTTTGAAGCGGCGGCGCAGCATCTCCTGCATGCCGGCGTAATCATCCTGCCCCACCACGCTTTTGATCTTGAAACGGCGGTAATCGCTTTTGCGGGGCACGCCTTTGGCAAACACCACCATCGAGCCGACGGTGTGAGTTCCCTGCAAGGTGCTGATGTCGTAGCACTCCATGCGCAGTGGCGTTTCCGGCAGATCCAGCGCCTGCTGCAATTCGGTGAGCGCTTCGGTTTGTTTGCTCTCATCGGCGGCCCATTGAGCGCGGAGATGGTTGAGCGTTTCGGCGGCATTTTCGGTGGCCATTTGCAGCAGTTCTCTTTGCTTGCCCCGGCGCGGCACTTTGAGCGTTACTTTTTCGCCGCGTTTGCTTTGCAGCCAATCGCGGATGATCATCAACTCGTCCACCTCTTGCGGCAGCACAATTTGGGGCGGCACCGAGGGCGATTGGTCGTAAAACTGCTTCAAAAACGAGGTCACAATTGCGTCGTCGGCCTCTTCCGCCGCACCTTCCAGCACAAAATAATCCCGCCCGGTGAGTTTACCGCCGCGAATAAAAAAGACCTGCACGCAGGCGTCGCCGTCGGCGCGGGCAAAGGCAATCACATCCTCGTCCATGGTTTTGGTGTTGATGACTTTTTGTTTTTCCACCACCTGGTCGATGGCCTTGATCTGGTCGCGGGTTTGGGCGGCCCGCTCGAAATCCAGGTTTTCGGCCGCGGTGTCCATCTGTTGGCGCAGGTCGACCACCACCGGCTCCACATTGCCGCTCAAAAAATCGCACAAATTATCGATGATCTGCCGGTATTCTGCTTGATCGACCACGCCAATACAGGGCGCGGCGCAGCGGCCAATGTGATAATACAGGCAGGCGCGTTCATCGTTGCCGGTGATAGTGCGGGTGCAGGTGAGGTAAGGGAAAATCTTGCGGATCAAATCCAGGGTTTGGTAAGCGGCCCAGGCCGCGGTGTAAGGGCCAAAGTAGCGCGCCCCATCATTTTGCAGCCGGCGGGTGGTGGTGACGCGCGGAAACGGGTCCTGCCAGTGAACTTTGATGTAAGGATAGCGTTTATCATCCTTGAGGCGCACGTTGAAGCGCGGCTGGTGCTTTTTGATGAGCGTATTTTCCAGCAGCAGCGCTTCCAGCTCGCTGTCGGCCACAATAAAATCGATGTCGGCCACTTCTTCCACCAGGCGGCGCGTTTTGGCACTGGTTTCCAGGCTAGATTTATGAAAATAGGAGCGCACCCGGCTTTTCAGGTTGATGGCCTTGCCCACGTAAATAATTTTGCCCTGCGCGTTTTTATGCAGGTACACGCCCGGTTTGGCCGGTAAATTTTGCAAAATTTGTTGAATTTTCTTCGATGCCATAACGCCGATATTTTACCACAAGTTGGGCCACAGAAAAACATAGGTTCTGGGGCGCAAGAAGGTACCTTCTCAATAATCTGGGGCAGAGTTGGTTGAGCTTGTCGAAACCAACGGTCTTCGACAGGCTCAGACCTCGTTCCCTAGAAATATTGAGAAGATACGCAAGAAGCGAAAAAAGCGAGCCGGCGAGCCAATACCTGTAGATTCGCTTCTCCGCTTCTTCGCTGACTCGCAGAATCGCTTCTTCGCTTATTTGGCTAATCCGGCTCCTTCCACTATCATTTCTAGATGCCTAAAATTACAGAAAGTTTTTAAGGAGTTTTTTGAATGAAACACATCTATGTTGTGATCCTAGCCGTTTTACTCGCTGCTTGTGGCGCGCAAACCACCTCGGAGCCACAGCCGGCGGAAGTAACAGATGCGGCTGCGGAAGCGGTTGAAACAACCGAAGGAGAGAAAACAGAAGAAGTGAGCGCCACAGAAGAGGTGGCGGCTTCTGAAAAAGCTACGGCTACAGAAGAATCTGCTGCGGAGGCAGAGGCCACAGAAACCACCGCGGTGGATACCCCGGAACCTGCCGAAGAAACATCGGTTGAGCGGGTTGCCCCGATGATCGACACCCGCTTCCGTGAAGAAAATATGACCACCACCGACAGCGGGTTACAGTACGAGATTCTTGAAGAAGGAACCGGCCCGGCGCCGCAAACCGGCGAGGCCGTGCAAATAAATTTTGCCGGCTGGCTGGCCGACGGCACCCTGCTGGCCGATACCTTTGAAACAGGCCAGCCGGTCGCCTTCCCGTTGGGCGAGGAAGTGGTGATGTCGGGCTGGGAGGAAGCGGTGGCCTTACTGAAACAGGGCGGCCAGGGCGCTTTTATCATTCCGCCGGAACTGGCTTTTGGCGAGCAGGGCGATGGACGAAGCATTCCACCCAACGCCACGCTCTATTTTACAATGGAACTGGTTGATATTTTGCCCGGCGCGCCGGAAGCGCCGGTTGATGTTCCCGAAGCCGATTATACCGAGTTGGATAGCGGCGTAAAAATGGTTACGCTTGAAACAGGCGATGGCGAACAGGCCGAAGCCGGCCAGATAGTAACTATTCATTACACCGGCTGGCTGGAAGACGGCACCAAGTTTGATAGCTCATTGGATCGGGCCGCGCCCTTTACCTTTGGGCTGGGCAGCGAAAGATTTATCCCCGGTACCGAGGAAGTGATCACCTCGATGAACGCGGGCGGCAAAAGCCAGGCGATCATCCCTCCCGAATTGGCTTTTGGCGAGCAGGGGCTGCCCGGTTTGATTCCGCCCAATGCCACCATCACCATGCAAATAGAATTATTAGAAGTTGCCGCCGGCGCACCGGAAGCCCCCACCGAGGTGGATGAAGATGATTACACCACCACCGACAGCGGTTTAAAATATGTTGATCTGGAAGAAGGCAGCGGCGAGTCGCCCGAAGCAGGTCAGCAAGTGGTAGTAAATTACACCGGCTGGTTGCAAGAAGACGGCTCCAAATTTGACAGCTCACTGGACCGCGGCGAGCCATTTACCTTTACCGTGGGTGTGGGCCAGGTGATCCCCGGCTGGGATGAAGGCGTAGCTGGCATGAAAGTCGGCGGCAAACGCCAACTGGTCATCCCCCCGGACCTGGCCTACGGCGAAACCGGCGCGCCCGGCGCGATCCCGCCCAACGCCACCCTGATCTTTGAAGTGGAGTTGCTGGAAATCCAGTAGAGAGTTGCTTGCTTGAGGCAGAAAGGATGGAGATTAAAGATTAGAGATTGGAGATTTGCAGACTTAATCTCCAATCTCTAATCTCCATTTTAGAGGAAAGGACTCATGCACGCGCTTTACTTTACTTTCAACTGAATAATATTTGGAGTAAATTCACATGTCTGACAAACCTAATCTGCCAAAAAATGCCGGCGCGGTTGATTGGGCCGGCCCGGACTGTAAAGAAGGCGCCACCAGCGGCCTGATCCACTGTATCCGGCTGCCAGACGAAGCAAGTGAGTCTGACCCCGTGCCGCTGATTGTGCTGCTGCACGGCTGGGGCGGCAATGAAAGTTCAATGTGGGTGTTCAAACAGATCATTCCGCCGGGCGTGGCCGCCGTATCGCCGCGCGCGCCGCTGGAATTGGATGATCGTAGCTATGCCTGGTTTTACCGCGACGACCCGCTGCATCTCACCGAGCCGGAATCGCTGCTGGATTCAATGGATAAAGTGGAAACGTTCATCACCAGCATGCCCCGGCTCTATCCGGTTGACGCCGACCGCATGCTACTGGTCGGGTTCAGCCAGGGCGCTGCTGTCGGCAACAGTTTGGTAATGGCCCGGCCCGAGTCGATGGTGGGGGTGGCCCTGCTTTCCGGCATGGGGTTTCAATTGCCGGGCCTCATCCCGCAGGTGATGTCGCTGCACGATTTTCCGGTGTTCATTGCCCACGGGACACGGGATGAAGTGGTGCCGTTGAGCGCCGCCCAGGAAGCCCGGCAGATGTATCAAGATTTAGGGGCCAACGTAACCTACGGCGAATACAATGTGGGGCATAAAATGCACACGCAGGCTGTAAAAGATTTGCGGGGCTGGGTCAATGAGATTTTGGGCATCACGTAAGAGACCACTGACCACTGTATCAGTACCATTTTTTGTAACGTGAGTCGGTGATCGGTCGTCAACAAAGTTATTTATACGCAACCATCTGCACCAACGCCGGCTTCCAGATGAAGCGGCCATCCGGCCCGGCCCAGGCGTTGAGTTGGGCCAGAATTTCAGATTCTACGCGGCGTCGATTTTCCGCCGGCATCGCGGCCAACTCGGCTTGATAGGGCGCCCAGGCCGTCCGAAAATCATAGAACGTTTGTGCTTCAAGCGGGACAGCAGCCTGGGTGTGATGAACCTCGATTCTGGTAAAGCCTACCTCTTGTAAAAATTGGATGATGTCGTCCGCGCTGCCCAGTTCATCCCATGCCTTGGGCGTTGATCCCAACAACCGGAACCTTGCCACCTCACCTTTGGCCTTTTCTACCCGGTGCGCCTTGATGGTTTGTTTGACCAACGTGCCGGCCTCATCGGGATCACCCCACTCTTGAAAAACCAATCGACCGCCGAGGTGCAGCACCCGGTATACATCCGGCAAAACCTGAGCCGGCTCCACGCTGTTGAAACTGAACGAGGCGAGAGCCAGGCTGAAGGTGTTGGCCGGGTGGGGGAGGTGGTAGATGTCGCCCTGATAAAAGGCAATATTTGAGCCAGAGGCGCTCTGCCGGGCCAACGGCAGCATGACCGGGGCAAAATCTACCCCGGTGACGGAGGCCGCTGTTTTACTGACCAGGATTGCTACCACGCCGGTGGCTGTGCCCAAATCCAGCACGCGATCATCGGGCTGCGGATCAGCCAGCGTAATGAGAGAAGCGGCCAGAGGCCCAAGCGCCGGCGTGATCAAACGGTTGTAGCGCGGGGCCGTGGAATTGAACAGCGTGTAACGGATATTTTTAAGTTGGATCGGGTCAGCCATCTTTTTTCTCCAAAAAACGTACTTCTCAATAATCTGGGGCAGAGTTGGTTGAGCTTGTCGAAACCAACGGTCTTCGACAGGCTCAGACTTTGTTTCCCCGAAATATTGAGAAGATACCAAAAAACAAGCTCACCTTGGATGCAGGATGAGCTTGGTTACAGACTACATGCAGAATCTTAAGTTTTTATGAAGCGCCGGAAGGGTTACGCCGCCGGTTTTTTTTCTTCGCCTTTAACGCAGTCCAAGGCGCTGTCGATCAGGCTGCGCATGGCCAGCAGTTGTTCTTTGCGCGCCCGGCGCATATGGCTGCGAAATTCGGTGGTATCAAAGTGGCGCGTACGTTTTTCCACTTTGCATTCGAACTTACGGCGTATTCCCTCCGCGCCCTCTTTCAACCAATCGGAGAACACAAATTCTTCTACCGGGCCGCTTTTCGTTTTTGAAGCCATATTAATCTCCTTAACTTCCTCTCAGACCGGACAAATTTCACCAACAGGTGCGGAAAATTCCGGCAAAACTTCCGATAGCGCCTGGTCTTCCGGGCCAAAACGCCCTGCCGGGGCGTAAGCCTGCCCTCGCAGCACGTTAACTTCAATGGTTTGCGATTCGGGGTCTATGAGCCAATACTCCCGTACGCCGGCCTGGGCATAAACTTGATATTTTATCTGACGGTCGTGGGTCGGATTACCGGGAGAGAGAACTTCTACAATCAAATCCGGCGCTCCGTCAATGAATTTTTCTTTGACGATACCCAACCGATCTTTGGCGATAAAAAGAAGGTCTGGCTGAACCGGGGTAGCCAGATTTTCGGATAAAATCACGTCAATAGGCGCGAAAAAAACTTTTCCGATAGCATGTTTCTTCAAATAGTCCCACAGATACCCATACAGATTGGCAATAATTTCTTGATGTTTAGGGCTGGGAGCAGGACTCATATAAAGTTCTCCTTCGATTATTTCGTACCGCATCCCGTTTTCCGGCAGGCGCGCATAGTCATCATAAGTCCACGCTCCCTGGGGAGGCGGCCAGTAATTTTGAGGAGAAATTGTTTCAGATTTAATAGATGCTGTCACGGCCATAAATCAATTTGCTCCTGAACGCCAGTTACTGAAATTGTAGTGCGTTCCGCAGCGGGTGTCAACGTTTTATTTGGGTTTTTGCCCCACCGCAATCAGCGAAGTGCCAAAGGGCAAGTTTACGCCGCGGATCAAGGCCGCCTCGATTTTGCCAACCAGGGTGAGGGCCGTGTTGACCATCGGTGAGGCCGGCTCCATCTCCACCTGATATTCCTCTTCGTTTAGATGGTGCGAGGCCAGTTCCGGTTCCGCTTTGGAGAACCGGCGCAGCAGGATGAGGGCAGCGGCCATAGGAAAAACAAAGAAATTGTTGTAAGTAACCCGCTCCACGTCAAAACCGGTTTGGCTGAGTTTCTGTTTGAGTTCTGTGGCCGTGTAGCGGCGGATGTGGGCGTTGATGTCGTCGTTGTGGCTCCACAAAAACATAAAGGCCGGCACGGTGATGATCATATAGCCGCCGGGTTTGAGAATGCGGTAGCTGTCGGACAGAATGGCCATATCGTCTTCGTTGTGTTCGATGACGTCCAGGGCGGTCACGGCGTCGAAAGCATTGTCCTCAAACGGCATCGACTGGGTGGCGTCGAACAATTCAACATCATAACCGCGTTCGGCGCGGGCAACTTTTACCGGGCGGGGGTCAATCTCCAGCCCTTTGACGTTGCCGTACCGGCTGAGATGGTGGATCATATTGCCGGCCCCACAGCCCACATCCAGCAGCCGAAAATTCGGCGTTTGGGGCAGCAACGGCTCAATTACGGCGTTCAGGGCGCGGGTACGGCTGGCAAACCACCAATGCTCGTCTTCGGGGATTTTGTCGGGAATGGGTATATCGGCAATGGGGGGGAGTTGTGACGTCATTTCAAACCTACCTTTTGTGTCTAGAATTTGGCCGTATTCTACCCCAGGCCAGCGGATAGCACAAGCACTCCACAGGTTCATACGTTCAACGATAAACAAGCGCCTCCGCTACATATCGGATAAAAAACTCTCAACGAAGGTTCTAAATTGCCTTGGCGGCCTGTTAAGCAGCCAGCCTAACACCTGAGGATTTCCCCAGAAATCATGGCGCTCGTAGTAGTGAAACATCTTGACTAATGTTTCAATTTGATAGCCGCCCAGCCCGGCGGCCTGGACCTGTTGTTGCCAATCGGCCAGAGGCATTTGCTCTGCCCGCACCGGGCGGTTCAGCACCCGGCTCAAAATGGCGGCAACTTCAACTTGCGTTAGCGCTTCAGGACCGGCCAATTCGTAGGTGGCCCCGGCATGGCCCGGTTCGGTCAGCACCGTGGCGGCGGCTGCGGCTACATCGGCCAGGTCAACCATCCCCAGCCGGGTGCCTACCGGGTAGGGCGCGCGATAGACTCCCTGCTCAACAATCATTGTCCAGCCGGCCAGAATATTTTGCATATACGCCGCCGGCTGCAAAATGGTGTAATCCAACCCCGACTCGAATAGTTTTTCTTCCACCCGCAATTTATTCCAGTGATGGGGCATGGCTTGCGTTTGAGGATGCAGCACGGAGTGATAAACAAAATGGCGCACGTTGGCCTTTTGAGCCGCCGCTATCGCCGTCTGGCCGATGGCAGACTCATCTGGATTCATATTAGGGCAAATATGGTAGATGGCTTCAACCCCGCGAGCAGCCTGGCCGAATGCCGTTTCATCGCGGATGTCACCCACAATTGCTTCTGTTGCCCCCAGGTTTTTGACGAGGCCGACCTGTTTTTCACGGTAAACAAAGGCTCGAACGATTACGTCTCGTTCTCGCAAGGCCCGAATAATAGCTTGTCCTGTTTTGCCGGCGGCACCTGTGATCAAGATCATCGCTGTTTATAAAAATTCTGAAGATGGTTGATTGGAGATTAGAGATTGGTTGATTGGAGATTGAATTTCTAATCTCCAATCTCTAATCTCTACCACCCCCTCAAGGTTTATTCTTTTAGATACGGCAAGCCAAGCGCCTCAGGCTTTGCCGCGCCCCATTTTGTTCTGAACCACTTGGTTGACATTGTCAGCAGCACCACCAGGGTGATGACAAAGGGAACCGTCCGCCAGATGTAACGGGATAAAATGCCGGGAAGAACAAGTTGGGGATTGAGCGAGAACTGCCACAAGGTGCCAAAAAGTAAAGAGCCGCCGAGCAGTATCCAGGGATTCCACATCGAGAAAAAGACAAGGGCCAGCGCGATGAAGCCCCACCCCATCAGGAAGTTGTAGTTCCAAACCGGGTTGTAATCCAGCGCGTAGATAGCGCCCGCCAGCCCCATCAACATCCCGCCGGTTATCACGCAGAGATAGCGCGTTTTGGCCACGCTCACGCCGGAAACCTCCGCCACCGCCGGATTCTCGCCCACCGATCTTATTCTCAGGCCCAGGCTGGTTTTAGCCAGCACAAACCAGGTCATCACCACCAGCGCGATGCCCAGATAAAAGAAGGGCGACAGGCCCAAAAAGGTGGGGATGCGGTCCATCCCCAAAGGGCCGGTGAAGGGATTGCCAATGTAGGTGGTGAGACCGAATCCCAGAATCCAGATACCCATACCGCTAACTACTTGATCGCCCCCCAGAGTGATAGAAAAGAACCCGTGCAGCAGGCCCAGCAGCGCGCCAATAGCAAGGCCCACAATGAAGCCGATCAGATAACTCCCGGTGGTTTGCGCGGCAATGAACCCCAGGGTAGCGCCAAACAGCATCGCCCCCTCGATACCCACGTTCAAAATGCCGGAACGCTGGCCGATAAGTTCGCCCAGCGCGGCAAAGGTGAAAATTGTTGAGGCTTCCAGACTTCTAACGAGAAACTCCCACATCCAGGTTCTCCTCCTCTGTTTTTAAACCTACAAGTTTATAACGATAGAAAAATTGAAATGCGACCAACGTAATCATTAAAACCCCCAGCAAGGCATAGTCCACGCCAAAGCCGATGTGGAGTTTGCCCTGAACAAATCTACCGCCAATGGACAATCCGCCAAAGAGAAAGGCCACCGGGATCGCGGCCAGGGGATTTCCGCGAGAAATCAGGCCGCAGATAATTCCGTAGAAGGCCAGATCGCCAAAGAATCCATAGTTCCGGGCAATTTTATAGACGCCGGGAACCGCGGCAAAATAGTGATACCCGGCCAACCCGGCCAACGCGCCGCCCAAAACAAAAACCAGGAGCGGCAGTTTGAAAGAACTTATCCCCGCATATTGGGCCGCAGCCGGGCTTTCTCCATAAGCCCTTATCTGATACCCCAATTTAGTTTTGGCAAACAGATAATACAGCAGCACGGCTAACCCCAGGGCCAGAAAAATGGTAAAAGGAATTTTGGCAACCAGCGGCGCATAGACCGCCGGGGGCAGCTCAAAACTTTCGCCCCTGCCGCCGGGATTCATAAAAAGCCCGCCCTCTTTGATCATAAATGAAACCAGCCAAAAAGCGATGAAGTTCAAGATCATCGTGACCACAATCTCGTTGATGTTGTACTTGCCCTTGAGAAATCCGGCAATGGCAGCCAGGGCTGCGCCGCCCACCATTGACGCCAGCACCATGCCCAGGATAATAATCAGCGGCGGCACGTTCGAGGTGAACGACTGCCTGCCGTTAGCGGCAAACAGAACGGCGAAAGCCGCCAGAGACCCCAGGTAGAGTTGGCCCGTCATACCAATATTCCACAGCCCGGCCCTGAAAGGAATAATAAAGGCATAGGTACACAACAACAAAAAGATGAATCGGTTGATGGTCAGCGGCAGGCCAAAGAGGTTAAAAAAAGCGTAGGAAAAAATCTCCTCATAAGCAACCAGGGGGTTGATCCCGGCCAGGATGAAGATAGTGCTAAAGAGCGCCAGGGCCACAATGATCGCCAGGATAGAGATGATGGCCGCTTCCCAACCGCTTAACGCCACCCGTTTCTGCAACTTCAGGGTATAGTTGCCAACTCTCATGACTCTACCTCCTTCAGCCGCAAGCCGGCCATCATTGCGCCCACATCTTCCCGCCGGGCTGCATCGCCCGGAATAATGCCCATAAACTCTCCTTCGTAGATGGGGGCCACCCAATCGCTCAACGACAGCACTTCATCAAGGTCTTCAGAAATGAGAAGAACACCGGCCCGTTCTTTTTTGGCTTCCATCAGTTTGTTCCGAACAAATTCCGTGGCTCCAATATCAAGCCCCTGCGTGGGCAAATTGGCAATCACTAATCGAGGTTTGCGGGAAAGCACGCGGGCCAGGATCAATTTTTGGAGATTTCCACCGGAGAGCGTTTTGGCTTTGATAATCGAACTGGGTGTAGCCACATCATACTCGGCAATGAGCGCCTCGGTGAGTTTGCGAATATTGCGGTAATTGACAATGCCCTGCCGGCAGAAATTGCTATCAAAATAATAGTTCATGGTCACATTTTCCACCAAAGAAAACTCACCGATCGAGCCGACATCCACGCGCTCAGAGGGAATGTAGCCCATGCCCAACTGCCATCTTTTCAGGCTGGAAGCATTGGTGACATCTTTCCCATCAAGTCTTACCTGTCCCGCCGCCGGCTTGCGCAGGCCGGCCAGGACCTCGGCCAACTCGTGCTGCCCGTTGCCGGAGATTCCGGCAATGCCAAAGATCTCGCCTTCGCATACGGAAAATGATGCGCCCTTTAAGGCCATGAACCCTTTATCGCTGAGAACGGAAAGATTTTCAACTTCGAGAATGGGTTTTCCCTTTTCAACCTGTGCCCGTTCTAATCTAAAAATAACTTCCCGGCCCACCATTTCTTCGGCCAGAATTTTCTCCGTCACCTCTGCTGTTTTTAAGCGGGCGGTCACTTTTCCCCGCCGCAGCACCGTCACCCTGTCGCTGACGGCCAGCACGATGGGCAGCTTGTGGGTGATGAAGGGCACGATAGCCAGTTCATCTTGAGCCATCGTCTCAATCGAGGCCAGCAGTTTTTTTGTTTCAGGCGGGGCCAGGGCCGACGTCGGCTCATCGAGGATAAGAATTTTGGCCCCGCGATAAAGCGCTTTCAGAATTTCTACAACCTGCTTTTCCCCCTCCGAAAGCTGCCAGACTTTTGCTTTCAGATCAATCGTGAAGCCGTATCGCTCGCACAGTTCCAAGATCTCGTCTCCCGCTTGCTTCAGGTTCAAAATACCTTCAGCATTGGGATGTCCAAGAATGATATTTTCGATGACGGTGTGGGCCGTCACCAATTTCCGGTTTTGATGAACCATGCCGATGCCCAGATCAATGGCATCCAACGGTGATTTGAATTCGACCCGCCGGCCTCCCACATAAATTTCCCCTTCGTCGGGGTGCAGCAGCCCGAACAGGATATTCATCAGGGTGCTTTTCCCCGCCCCGTTTTCTCCCAGGATAGCGTGAATTTCACCCGCTTTCATCTCAAAATCTATGTGGTCGTTGGCCACCACCCCCGGAAATCTCTTGGTAATCCCCCTGGTTTCTAAAACCGTATCGCCACGTTTTATTTCTGTCAGGATTTCTTGATCCAATGGTCGCTCCTCGAAAATCTGCCGGTCATAAAATGAGGCTCCCTTCTGCGGGAGTTTTCCCTTTAAGAATGGGAGCCTCATGGCTCATTATTTTTAATTACGGCTTACCTGCGGTTAAGAACAAACGCCGCCTCACTCCAGGATCTCCGTACCTTCCAGATCAAAATTGAATTTTGAAAGCAGCCATTCGGGTGTTGGTTCTTCGCCGGCCGGTTTAACCACCGTTCCGGCGGCCGGAATCGGCACGCCTTCCAATTCCAGGCCGGTTCCGTTACTTACAAACTCGTGCTCGGTGAACGGGTCCCACTCGCCATTCATCATTTGTTCTCTTCGCTGCTCAACCAATTCAACAATTTCATCTGGAATAGACGGTAAGGCCGAGGGGCTGATGGCATCGATGCCTACCTTGTTATCGTTCATGATGTCAACCGTTGTCACCTCTGTGCCGTCGGCCAGAGTCATGGCCGACTCCATCCCCAGGTATAAAACGGTTTCAGGATTATCACTGCCGGCCATATAATCATGCACAATCTGGTCGTAGAGAACTTCCCAGCGGGTATCAAAAGATACGGCCACGGTATCCGTATCCGACCAGCCATAGAAGCCGACAATGTCCATATCTTTGCCCACAAACCAGATGCCTTTCTCTTGGGCTACATCCAGGGGAGAGCCGGAATCGGTTTGGTGGGTGAGCACGTCAACATCATACTGATCCACCAGCGTGGCCGCGATGTCGCGCTCTTCCTGGGGCAGATACCAGTCGCCGGCGTATTTTACGTACAGATTGATGTCTTTGCCCAGTAATTCTGCCGCGTCTTGCACGCCAAGCGTAAAACCGGCCTGCCGCCTGATAACCTGAACCGACGGAAATGCCGACACGACGCCAATATTACCCGTTTCGGTTAAAGCGCCGGCAATCAACCCCTCCAGATACAGCGCCTGGTATTGCCGGGGAAAAAGCCGGATGAAGTTATCTTTTGTGGTCAAATCGCTGGCAATAATGGACACAAAATAAGCGTCCGGGTAGGTGTCGGCAATATCCTTTAAGGGTAAGCCCATGAACTCAGCATTCCCCACCACAATGCTGGCCCCTTCGGAGATCATTTCTTCGGCGTAGGGTACGGTAAGATCAGGGCCAACTTCCTCTCTGTAGATGTAATCTACATTTGGATATTTTTCGGCAATTCGCTGCCCGGCGCGATGGTGCGCCCCGGACCATGTGGTCCCTTCGATGATGCTGAAGTGCTCGATTGCCAGAACCGTATCCTTTTGATCTGCCTGTTCCTCTTGATCGGCCTCCATCTGTTCTGTTTGTTTTTCCTGTTCCGATGGAGCCGCCGATTCCGGCGCGGCTGCCTGAGGTTGGCAGGCCACAACCAGGCCAATGACCACCAGTACCACCAACAATAGATTTAATTTCCTGCTCATTGTGTTCTACTCCTTTCCTTGTTTTTGGAGCAGCGCACGTATCCGGCAGAAACCCGCGAAGCGCTCTTGCCGCGGCGGCTCTCTGCCCCCCCCGGAAAATGATGTCGATCATACGAAATCATTTGGGGCGTGTCAAACGTGTATTTTCGCTGCGCGCCACAAACCCAAATTTAAATTACATAGCTTTTAAAACATCAAAACGTATCACTGCCCTAACAGTTATTGCCGGTTCACCTCCTTTCGTTCAAAGTAGAGGTTCTATCTTGATGGAGTAGATATAAAGTGGTACATGGTGGATACAAAGCTTACCTCCCGCTGCTTCTACCTAACCAGAACCCAATCGCTGCCGCTGCCAGGGCAACGGCGACAGTGATCCACATATTTTTGTACTTAGGCGAAAAGAACTGGGAGGCCATATCTTTAGCCACACCCGCCGCAAATTGCATCTCCGACGGCGCCTCGTATTCGACCGCCACGCCTGTCTCTTCTCCCGCCAGCCGCGCCTGGAGCGACCGGTTCAGCGAATCAAACGCTTGTTTGGCCATGCTGTTTGCTACAGTTTCAATCAACCGCTGGCCCACATTAGCGATGGTTCCGCCTACCTGCAATTCGCCCTCGTAGGTCATCAGCGTCTTGTTATCGTCTTGCTCAACCAATTTGCAATCGCCGCTGCCCTTGCCAAAGCCGGGTGTCCCTTTTCCTTCCACCGTCAGGGTATAGCTCTCCGGCGGTACTTCGTTGGACACCTCAATTTTGCCGGAAAAGAGGCCCGACACCGGCCCAATCCGGACATTCATTTTGCCTTCATACACATTTTCTTCAACCATTTCCAAACTTTGCGTGCCCGGCAAAGCGGTAGCCAACACGTTGGGGTCTCGCAATACTTCCCAAACTACCTCGCGCGGCCCGTCAAATAGATATTCGCCTGCTAGTTTCATTGTGTGTTTCCTCCTTCGGAATGGAGATTGGTTAATAGAGATTAGAGGTTGGGTTGATGGTCAATCTACAGTCTCCATCCCTAACCCGGATGAGCCGGAACCACAAAAGTTTGTGATCTGGAAATTCTTGCACAAAGAACAAGAATCTCACGGGTTAGGCCCTAACCCGGATGAGCCGGAACCACAAAAGTTTGTGATCTGGAAATTCTTGCACAAAGAACAAGAATCTCACGGGTTAGGCCCTAATCTCTAGCCTTTTTTAGTAACTCAAACAACTTATTCGGACTCAACGGCATTTCCAGAATTTCCAGATCATGATCGGGCAAGGCGTTTTCCAGGGCCTGGGCAAAAAGCGAGGGAACCGGAATGGCGCCTGCTTCGCCCACTCCCTTGCTGCCCAACTCGTTCCACGGCGAGGGAGTTTCTTGATGCGCCGCTTCGATGCGGAGCGGCATATCGGTGGCTCTGGGAATAAGATAGTCCATAAACGAGGCGTTGAGCATTTGACCCTGCTCATCATAAACCAATTCTTCGTAGTAAGCATTGCCAAGCCCCATAGAGAGGCCGCCGTGAATTTGCCCTTCCAGGATCAAGGGGTTGAGGACCGTGCCGCAATCTTCAACACAGACGTAATGTTTGATCTCGACCAGCATGGTTTCGGGATCAACTTCCAAAATCATGGCGTGCGCCCCGCTGGCCGTGGCCCCGGTTTGAGGGCCAAAGTAGTCGGTCGATTCCAGACCCGGTTCGGTGCCCGGCTCAACCGTGCCTCGCATGGGGTTGGCAATCACAGCTAATTCACCCAAACTGATGGATTTTTCAGGCATATCGGCAACCCGAACCGTACCGTCTTCCAACTCCAGCTCTTCCTCCGGCACATCCAGCAATTTACTGCCCCATTCCAGGATTTTTTTCCTGACATTCAATGAGGCGGCATGGATGGCGTTGGCCGCGACCACCGCGCCCCGGCTGGCAAACGTGCCCGTACCCCAATGAAATTGCGAAGTATCGCCGGTAACCACGTGAATATCGCGCACATCAACGCCCAATTGGTCGGCCACAACCTGGGCAAAGGTGGTAAAATGGCCCTGCCCCTGCGTGCCGACGCCCGTTACCACGTTCACCTTTCCATTGGCGCCAACCGTAACCCGCGCGCCTTCATAGGGACCAACGCCCGTTGTCTCAATAAAATAGACGATGCCGATGCCCACATGCTTGCCCTCGGCCCGCAGGCGCGGCTGCTCTTCTTTGATGAAATGCTCGTAGTTGATTATCGCCGCGGCCTGTTTTAAGACTGCCGGATAGTTACCGCTGTCAAATATTAACGGGGTAAACGCCTGATCGATGATCTTATGATCGTAGGGGAACTTGTCGGGCGGGATAAAATTTTTCTGACGAATCTCAACCGGACTCAGGCCCAATTCTTTGGCAGCAATGTCCAACAGCCGTTCAACCACAAAAATCCCCTGCGGCCGTCCGGCCCCGCGCACCGGTGTAACGATCATTTTGTTGGTAAACAACACCGTTACTTCGGTGTAGTAATTGGCCACATCATAGCCGCCCATCGCGTGGCACTGTGTGTTCAGCGGTACGGTGAGGCCGTAGGGCGCATACGCCCCCGTATCGTGCAGAAAAACATCTTTGATGCCCAAAATCCGCCCCTCTTTCGACAGCGCCATTTCGGCATCATGCACCTGCCCCCGCTCCTGGGTGGTGGCCAGGAAATTCTCGCGCCGGTCTTCAATCCATTTGATGGGGCGTTTCAATTTCATCGTGGCCCAGGGCAGCAAAACCTCTTCCGGCTGGAACATCATAATTTTGGGGCCAAAACCGCCGCCGATAAAGGGCGCGATCACCCGCACCTGATGCTCCGACAGCCCCAGCATGCCGGCAACCCCGCCGCGAATCGGAATCGGTGCCTGGGTGGTATCCCACACGGTCAGCTCTTTGCCCTTGTCATCCCAATGGGCCACCACGCCGCGATTTTCCATGGCAGCGGCCACGCCCCGGTCAACCACAATTCGCCGTTTGATAACCAAATCGGCTTTGGCCTTGGCTTTCTCATAATCACCCTTTTTCTGAACCACGTGCGCGCCCACGTTGGAGTCCAGATCATCGTGAACCAGCGGCGCATCCGGTTCTAAAGCTTTTTCCAGATCAACTACCGGCTCCAACGGTTCAACGTCAACCACAATATCGGCCAGGGCATCTTCGGCCAGGTAACGGCTTTCGGCAATGACCACCGCAATCGGTTCGCCCACGTGCCGAACTTTATCTTTAGCCAATGGAATTTGGGTCCGTTTGTGGAAAACAGCCCCTTCAACCGAGGTGGGCGGCGGCACCAGCAGCGGGCCAGGCTGCCAGAAATCACCCATATCCTCGGCAGTGTAAACCGCTACCACGCCAGGACGCTCGCGGGCGGCAGAGGCATCAACACTCAGGATGCGGGCGTGGGCGTAATCGCTGCGTAGAAACGCCGCATGGAGCATGCCGGGCAGGTCAACATCATCAACAAACAAAGCTTGCCCCGTGAGCAGGCGCGGATCCTCGTTACGGGTGATCCGCTGGCCGATATTTTTCTTCTTCATCGTTCGTACGTCCAAGGTTTGTGCTCCTTTCCAGATAGGAGATTAGGGAGTGGAGAGTGGAGATTAGAGATTGGAGAAGAGAGATCTCGAATCACCAATCTCCAATTACCAATCCTCCAATTTCTATCCCCCAGTCTGCATTTTTTCGGCGGCCAATTTGACCGATTCTATAATTTTTTGATAGCCCGTGCAGCGGCAGAGGTTGCCGGAGATGGCTTCGCGGATTTCTTCGTCGGTGGGCGACGGGTTCTGCTCCAAAAATGGAACCAGCGTCATCAAAAAGCCGGGGGTGCAGAAACCGCACTGCAAACCGTGGGCTTCTTGAAAAGCCGCTTGCAGCGGATGCATATTTTCAATCGTGCCCAAATCCTCCACGGTTCGGACCTCGTGCCCCTGGGCCTGCACGGCAAACATCAGGCACGAGCGCACGGATTCGCCATCCAGCAGAATGGTGCAGGTGCCGCAGACGCCGTGTTCGCAACCCACGTGGGTACCGGTGAGGCCCAATTCGTGGCGCAGGAAATCGCTCAACAACATCCGGGGTTCTATGGTGCGCTGGTAGGTAGTGCCGTTCACGTTTACGGTGATTGTTGTTTGTTGACTCATCTCAATCTCCTTTCGCTCGTTCGGCAGCCTGGGCCAGCGCTCTGCGGGTTAGCACTCTGACCAGATGCCGCCGGAAGTCCGCCGAGGCGTGAATATCTTTGACCGGGTTGGTATCAGCCGTAGCGGCCAACTCGGCAGCCGCTTCGATGGCGTCGGGCGTGAGGGCTTGGCCTTTAAGCGCTTCGGTGGCCTGCCGGGCGTTTTCGGGCCGGTCGCTGGCGCTAACGTAAACCAGCCGGGCGTCTTCACATTGATTTTTCTTGTCCAGCGTCACTGTTGCGGCGATACCCACCAGGGCGTAATCGCCGTGGCGGCGCGCCACCTCCAGGAAAGACCAGCCGGCGCGCGCCGGCAGCGGGGGAATTGCCACCTCAACTAGCAACTCATCGGGCATCAGCGCGGTAGTAAACAGCGACAGAAAAAACTCATCCGCCGGAACCCAACGTTCTCCACTCTGTCCTCGAATTTTCATATCGGCCTTGAGGGCCACCGCTACAGCGGGCAATTCTGCGGCCGGGTCGGCGTGGGCCATGCAGCCGCCAAAGGTGCCGCGGTGGCGGATTTGCTCGTGGGCAATGTGGGGCATGGTTTCGGTGAGCATGGGGGTACGCTCGGCCACTGCGGGATCATGTTCAACCTGGCTTTCCCGCGTCATCGCCCCGATGCGCAGCCCGCCCTTTTTGTCCGGGTTGATGTAAAACAGTTCCGAGACGCGATTCAGATCAACCAAAACGGCCGGTTGCGCCAGCCGAAAGTTCATGGTGGGAATCAAACTCTGCCCGCCGGCCAGCACTTTGGCCTCGTACCCGTGTTCGGCCAGGTGGCTCAACGCCTCTTCCACCGACGTTGGCGCCAGGTATTTGAAGGGAGCTGGTTTCATACAGTTTTTGCCTCCTCAATAGAAGTTGTTGAAGGTTAGAAATTAGAGATTGGAGATTAGTAATTGGAGATGCACAATCTCTAATCTCCAATTATCTAATCTCCTTCTTTGAAAGCCACAAACCGCCCCCAACAGGAAGCCAGTTCCATCCCTTTAGGAACGAAGGCGGCCAGATAGTAGCGTCCGCTTTCTGCCTGGGCAATGTCTTTGCCAAAATTTTCGGCGTGAACAATGCCTTTGGGAAACAGATTGAGATGCATATCCTGGTAATATTTATCCAACGGATACATCTCGTCCCAATCTTTGCCGTAGGTTTCAATCAGTTTGCGGTTGGCTTCCTCAAACGTTTTGGGATGCCAATCGCGCTGGATGGTGTTCATGGGGTGTTCCATGGCCACGCAGTCAATACCCAACCACTTGATGTCCATATCGATACACCAGTCCCCAAAATCGGGCGACGGGCCGGGGTGTTTGATCATATAACGGAATTCGTCGGAGGCGGGGCTGTTCCAGCCGTATTGGTGCCAGCCGGTTTTGATAATCAGAATATCACCCTTTTGAACATCAACCACATCCATCACCATTTGCGGCGTGTACACGCTGGAATTGCTGACCACCTGCGAAATATCGGCGATCACGCCGGGACCCACCCAGTACTCAAGCGGCATTTGGCCGATGGTGCGGCCGGCGGCCCAGAAATGCTTTTCGCCGTCCATATGGGTACCCAGGTGGAAGCTGGCCCGGCAGTGAGCATTGTTGCGACCCAGGCCAAAATATTGCCCGCCCACCCGTTTGGTGTAGGTAATCGTCAACGGTTCGTAATTGGCCCATTGCGGGGTTTGCACGCTGAAGGGCACGGTCAGATCGAGCATGTGGGCGCCGGCCATAAAATCAAAAAAGTCAGCCTCGCCCATCCCGTCGGGGGCTTGCAAGGCAATCGCGCGGCTCCAGGCCGACTCCACTTCCATAAAAGGAATGGGCTGGATCATGATCCACGCCCGCCGGTTCTTTAACTCGTTGATCTGCCCGCCCAGCGCCTCGGCCAACAGAAGGTGCGCTTTGGGCATGGTGATGTGCGTCAATTTATGGTATTCATCAGGCGGGAACATTTCGTCCCACATTTTGCCGTGGGTTTCTTTGAGTTTGGCCTCCGCCTTTTCAAACTCGCGGGCGTGGGCGTAACGAATATTGGTGTTCATGGGGTGTTCGGCGCAGCCGCAATCCACGCCAATCACTTTGAGTTTCATATCCAAGGCCCATTGGAAAAACTCCGGCGATGGGCCGGGATGGCGTACATAGAAACCAAATTCTTTGTTTTCGACGCCGCCCTGGGCATCGGGATTATGAACATCCGGTTGATCCCAGGCGTATTTGTGATAGCCGGTGTTGATGATCAGGATGTCGCCTTCTTTGACCTCGGCTTTGCTGGTGATCATTTCCGGGGTATAGAGACTGTAGTCGGAAACGTCGTCAGAAATATCGACCACCACGCCGGGGCCGCACAGGTCGGTCAGCGGAATATCGGCAACGGCCCGCGCGCCGGAGTGAAAGGCTCGCTCGCCCACCAGGTGAGTGCTGGTGTTGTTGCTCCATTCAATCAATTGGCCGTTGGCCCCCTGGCCGCCGCCGTAGGCCCCGGTCAGACGTTTGAAAAAATGAACTTCCAATGCTTTTTCGCCCGGCCACGGTGGGGTAAAAATACTCAAACCTTGGGTCAGATCGAATATTTTGGCTTCGGTCATCGTTTTGATGAATTCTTCACGATCCATGTGAATCCTCCTAGATTCCATATTTTTCAGCAAACGCCACCAACGCCTCTTCAAACATCGACATCGGTGGACGGACCAGGCCGGCTCCCACCTGGCCTACACCGGCATCTTTGTGAGCTACGCCGGTATTGACGCGGGGCGTGATGCCTTTTTCAACTACTTTGGCAATATCAATGCCGGTGGGCGTGCCCTGAAAGTCCAGGGCCGGGATAGTAAAAATTTTATGATGCGCCACGGTGATCTCGTACATTTCCAGCGTAGTCTCCATCGCCAACGGGGCCGTACCGCCGACAAAAGTGACAATGGCCGGAGCCGCCGCCATCGCAAAACCGCCGATGCCGGCTGTTTCAGTAATGGTGCTGTCGCCCAGATCGGGGTTGGCGTCGTCGGCAGTGAAGCCGGGGAAGTAAAGACCTTCTACGGGCGGGGCCAGGGCCGTGAACCACCGGTCGCCCAGCCCGCTCACGCGGATTCCAAAATCGGTGCCGTTGCGGGCCATGGCGCTCACCACGGTGCTGCCTTCGATGTTGTGGGCCGCGTCGCACATCGCCTTACAGGCCGCCATCACCGGATTTAACACGCTCAGGGCATTGTCGCCCAAAAATTTCAGGATCTCAGAGGCCACCTGCGAATCCGGGCATACCTTGGAAATCCCCGGCGCTAACGCTTTGAGATACAATAATGATGCGGATTTATTACGGTTGTGGCCTTCGTCGCCCATATGGAGGGCTTCGGCAATCAAGGCTCTCATGTCGATGCCGCCCACCTCTTTGATCGCCGCGTCCAATACCGGGGCCATCACGTCGTCCATCCAGCGCAGGCGATCAATGACCTCGTCGCTGTAAGCGCCGTAGCGCAGCACTTTGCCGTACCCTTCGTTGAGGCCGGAGAATGCCTGGTGATCGTGCGTTTGATTCTCTACGATGTAGACCGACATCGACGGAGAAATGAGGCCCGACATTGGCCCCGCCGACTGGTAATGGTGGCAGGGAGCAAATTCTACCTCGCCTTTTTCTACCAGCGCTTCGGCTTCTTCGTACGTTTTAGCGCGGCCTTCAAAGATCAACGCGCCGGCCACCGCGCCGCGCATCGGGCCGGACATCCGCTCCCAGCCAATCGGCGGGCCGGCGTGAGTCAACAACTTCTCATTGTCCCCTCTGCCGGGAATCACGTCTCGCGCTTTGCCCACGCCAGTTAAAACCGGGCGAGAGTCCATCATGCGTTCTACTGCCAGTTGGTTTGCTTTTTCAATATCCATTGATTGCCCTCCAAAATTAACTATGAGTTTGGTATATTGGAGATTTGAGATTAGAGATTGGAGATTAGTAATCCACATAATCTCTAATCTCTATTTACCAATAACCAACTCATCATTTCTTTTTCATCCGCTGCAAAATCGAGGCCAGTTTTTCGTTGCCGCTCGCCGGAGGACGCCAGTCAACGTGGATGGCAGCGGCGTCCTGATCTTTGATACTATCGGCAAAAGACTCCAGCCCGGCGTTGATGGCGGCCAGGGGCTGTTTCATGATTTCCAAATCGACTTCTTTGACGGCAGCCGGCTTTGCAACTTGAGCCGGTTGGTTGAGCGCCTGAATGATCTCGCCCGCATACCGGACCGCCACATCGTTACGCGTGTCTACCCACGCGCCCGCGGCCTTGAGTTGTTCGATCTGCTCGTCTAACCCCTGGGGGTCTTCGTCCGTACCCACAACGACAGCCACCACTTCCAAATGACGGCCCGACTTTTTCGCCGTGGCGATTGCCTCTGAGATAGCCGGAGCCAGTTCGCCGGCGGGATCGGGGTGAGAGCCGTAACCCAACACCACGTCAAGTAAAATAATGGCCGCGTCGGGATCGTTGGCCTCTTGCTGCAAGCGTTGGATGCGCAGCGTATTGTCCATCATCGGATGCAAGCGGCCCACGGTGAACTCGTCTTCACCCAAATCAACGATAGTGTTTTCCCGGCTGACCAGCGAATTTTCCAACACATTGTGGCCTTTTTTAAGCGGGGCATTGGAATAAACCGTGGGGAGATAATCTTGCAAAATGAGCAGCGCCTCGTAAGCCAGCGTGCCGCCGGAAAAGAGTCCGCGTAGATACTTTTGACCGTTGGTGAAGTTGGAGAGGTCTGTTTGAGGCGCATCTGTCTCACCCGCCGGCTTTGCGGCCAACTCCACAGCCAGGGCGGCAGCTTCATCAAAGGTACGGACAAAATGTAGATTACCCAACCGCTGCGCCGGCGGCGAATAACCAACAAAATCTACCACCACCGGCTTACCGGCAGCGCGGGCGGCCTGCAACAAATCATCGGCTACTTTAGGCGCGGGCGGTTTGGAAACCAGGACGATGACGGTTGTATCGGGATCGCGGCTGAGAAAATCAAGTGCCTGATGGGCCGTCAGAGCGCTCACGGCCTCTGAAAGATCGCGCCCGCCGGTACCGAGGGCGTGAGTCATCCCGCTGCCCAACTGGTGGATGCGGCTGCTGACTTGCTGCAAGCCGGTGCCGGAGGCGGCCACCATGCCGATGGGACCGCGCCGCACCCGGTTGGCAAAACCCAAACCAACGCCATTAACAATGGCCGTGCCGCAGTCTGGCCCCATGACCAGCAGGCCCTTTTCGGCGGCAGCCTGTTTAAGCGAAATCTCGTCCTCCACCGAAACATTGTCGCTGAAGAGAAAGGCGTGTTTACCCAAGCGCAGCGCCTCGCGGGCCACATCGGCGGCGTAGCGGCCCGGCACCGAGATGAGTACCCACTGCGCTTCGGGCAGCATCTCGGCGGCAGTTTCCAGGCTTTTGGGTAAATAAGCCTGCCCGCCGGCAGCGCGCTTGCGGGTGAGCAGCCCATCAACTTCAGCCAAAGCCGCCTGCGCCGCCACTTCATCATCGGCCCGTAACACAATAACTAGATCATCGGCCACGGCTGCTTTGGCCTCCGGTACCAGCAAGTCGCTTTGGGCCAGAATGTCTTTGTTGGCCTCGGTGCCCATCACCACGCCTGTATCTACAATACCCGGCAAGCCGGCCAGCGAACTTTGCAGTTGCATCAAAATCACAGAATCATAATAAGCGCCTGATCTGATTTCTACTTTCACTGTTGACATCGACATTCTCCGAAAAAATCATTAAGTAAAGGCTACATTTTCATCGATGAGCTGCCGAACCTTCGCGTCGGAATAACCCAATACCTGCGACAGAACCTCTGCCGTATGCTGGCCCAGCAAGGGCGCGGGATTTTTCACCGCTCCGGGAGTCTCGGAAAGATGAAAGGGGGAGCCGACGATTTTCATAGGGCCAACATCAGGTTGATCAATCTCCACCACCATGTTACGGTGGTTGATGATCGGCTCTTCTACCATTTGGTCGATGGTGTTGACCGGCGAGCAGGGCAGGCTATTTTCTTCAAGAATTGCCATCCATTCCGCCGTGGTTTGGGTGATGGTCAAATCCTCGAGCAGCTCGATGAGGGCTGTTCGATGTTGGGTTCGCAACTCGTTGGTAACAAACCGCGCATCTTTGGCCAAATCAGGTCGAGCCAGCGCAGTACAGAATTTTTGCCATAAAGAATCGTTGCCGATGGCGACCACAATCCAGCTATCTTTTGTTTTTAAAGCCTGGAAAGGCGTGATGGCGGGATGTTTGGTGCCCAACGGTTGGGGTACTTCGCCCGATACGGTGTAGCGGACAATGGCGTTTTCCAGGGCATAAACCAGCCCATCCACCATCGAAATATCAATCTTCTGGCCCTGGCCCGTTCTTTCGCGGTACCACAGCGCGCTCAAAATACCAATGGCGCATTGATGCCCGGCCACAATATCGCCCATCGAGCTGCCAACCCGCACCGGCGCGCCGTTCTCCGGGCCGGTGATACTCATCAGGCCGCTGAAGGCTTGCGCCACCATATCGTAGGCCGGTTTGGTAGCGTATTCGGGCAAAACGTCGTGGCCAAAACCGGATATCGAGGCGTAGATAATGTCGGATTTGATGGCCTTCATTTCCTCGTACGAGAAACCCAGCTTGATCATTGTGCCGGGCCGAAAATTTTCCAGAACAACATCGGAAACGCGAATCAGATCCCGCAGGATTTCTTTGCCCGCCGGTTGCTTTAAATCAACCGCCATGCTCTTTTTGTTGCGGTTGATGCTGATGAAATAGCCGCTCTGGCCGTTGATGAACGGTCCAAATTTTCTGGCGTCGTCGCCGCGCGGGGGTTCCAGATGGATTACCTCCGCGCCTAGATCGGCCAGGATCATGGCCGCTGTGGGCGCGGCCAGCACGTGGCCCAAATCAATGACCCGAACATTGGCTAACGCTCCGGCTAATGCTTTTGGCATGCAAACAACTCCTTGGTAAATTGCTCAAGTTGACGGCGAAAGAAGGGATAGATCAAACTTTTTTCCGTAAAACGCGTTTCCCCGGCTCAAATCGGGAGCGAGCCTCTTTGAGAATTTCCTCATAAAGTTCAAGGTTACGATCTTCCAGGTGATCAAACGTTTGCAAACTCTTGCTGCCCCAGGTGATATAGCGCAAGGGGTCGGGATCAAGTTTGGCGGCGATGATCTCCTCGGTGCCCCGCGCCTGCGCCAATCGCCAGGCAATGGGGTTGACGATCATGCTGTGACCGAACCCGAAATTATTACAAGCATCCGGCCCCACCAAATTACTGGCCACTACGTATACGTGGTTATCGTAGGCGCGGGCCGAGTTGGTAATGTACCAAATATCGTAGCTGCGCTGTAAGGCCGAGGCTCTGACAATGATATCCGCACCCCTCACGGCTAACAGGCGGGACAGTTCCGGAAAATCGCCATCGTAGCAAATGATCATGCCAATATTGCCCAGCGCCGTTTCAAACACATCGGCGCGCGTGCCGGCTGTGGCCCAGCCGCCGCCCTCGCGCCGCTCCCACGGGGCCGGGTGAGTTTTGTCGTACGTGCCAACAATATCCCCATCCGGCCCAATCAAAATTGCCGAATTGTACACCTCACCGCGCTGCGGCCCGCGCCGGTACGATCCCCATACCACATAGACACCCAACGACTTAGCCGCCGACTGAACATCGCGCGTGATGCGGCCCGGCGCTTCATCAACCAAATCCCACAACGCCTCCGCACTTAACCCCGTTTCGTAGCCGGTGGTCACGGTTTCCGGGAAAACAACCAATTCTGCCTCATACTCTGTAACGGCCCGTTCCAGCCAGCCAAGTCCTTTGTCAATATTCGCCTGCACATCGTTGGGCGTGATAGCAATTTGCACGCAGGCAGCGATAAATTCTTTCATACACAATCCTTTCTTGTTAACCTGTTGGCAGGTATTTCAACCCGTAGACGTTCTCGCCAAATTGGACGCGAACCGGCGCCCAAACAGGCTTCATTTTCATACCCAATTTTAATTTATCAATTGAATCCGTCTCAATTTGACCCATGGCTTTGACGCCGTTCTCAAACTCGGCCACCCCGATGATGAGAAAACGCTGGTCGAACCCCCACGGCAAATTAAAAATCTGGGTAAAGGTAATCAATTTGGCTTTACCTTTTGGTTTGATCTTTTCAAATTCGTTGGCTCTACAACTCAGACAGCGGTCGTGAAACGGAAAATGTATCTTGCCGCACTTCTTGCACTTATAGGCTACCAGTTCAATCTCTCTCATTGGTCCACTCTCCTCAGCACAAATGAAAGCACGTTATTGCCAAAGCCACCAAAATTAACGGTCAGGCCCGTTTTTGCATTTTTGACCTGCCGTTCTTTGCCCACTTCATGGCGAAGCTGCCAGACAATTTCTGCCACTTGAGCCACGCCGGTGGCGCCCACAGGATGGCCGCGCGCCTTCAACCCGCCGGAAACATTGATGGGAATTTGCCCGCCCAACTTGGTCTTTCCGGCAGCGGCAGCCTTTCCGCCTTCGCCCTTTTTGAAGAAACCGACGTGCTCGCTTTCGGCGATTTCAAGGATGGTGAAGGCATCGTGCAATTCGGCCACATCAATATCGCCGGGTTTTACCTTGGCCATTTCAAAGGCCTGTTTAGCGGCCAGGGTGACGGCTTTCAAATCGGTGGGGTCTTCGCGTTCTTGCAACGTGTGAGTATCGGTGGCCTGCCCAAAACCGGCAATTTGAACCGGCGGCTTCTTGCTGCTCTTCACCATCTCCAGCGGGCAGATGATCACGGCGGCGGCGCCATCGCTGACAGGACAGGCATCGTACAAATGCAGCGGGTCCGCCACGGGCGGATTATTCACCACTGAGTGCGGGCTGTCCATAATGCCTTCTTTGGTGATGGCCATTTCCACGTGCGCGTACGGGTTGAGCGCCCCCATCTTCTGATTTTTTATAGCCACCTGCACCAGTTGCTCGCGGGTGACGCCGTATTTTTCCATATAGAGCCGGGTGAACATGCCCGCCATTCCCGGCAGGGTGACGCCATATACATATTCGGCGGTGGGATGCGTCATCGAGGCCACAAAATCGGTGGCGCGCCAGCCGGTCACATCGCGCATTTTTTCCCCGCCCACCACCAACACGGTATCGTAATAACCGGAGGCCACCGCCAGCAGTCCGTTCTTTACCGCCGAGCCGCCGGAGGCCGGGCCATTTTCAACCGTATCGGCGGCTGCGGGGAGCAAGCTCAACCGATCCACCAGCGCGCTGGCCACCGCGGTTTGGCGCTGAAGCATGCCGGCTCCCATAGTGGCCACGTAAACCGCATCTACAGATTTGTTTCCCAACCCGGCGTCTTCCAACGCATTGAGAGACGCGTACGCCAGCATTTCCATCAAACCATCTTCGTCGCGCCGGCCAAACTGGATCATGCCGGCGCCAATAATTGCGACATCTCTCATTTTTTACCTCCCCTTCACGCCACTGATTTTTTCGTTGATGGTTTCTTCATCGGCAATGATGATTTCCCGCTCGGCAACCTCCAATAAATCCGGCGGCACCGGGCGGTCGCCCACCACCAGACGCGGCTTGGAGGCAAAGTACAGGTCTCGCGTGAGCCGGTACGAGGTGGCCCCGCCCAGTTCATGTTGAACATCGGTTTGTTTTTCTAACCCGTACTCAATCATCCAGCGCCTGAAGCCAATGGGGCTTTCCGCCGTGATCCAAACTTCTTTTTGATTCAGATATTCAATGTGATGTTCCATTTTAGCCGCAAAAAGATGCGCCCCAATGCGCAAGCCCCGATCAATGGCCAGCGTATGCAGGCTGATGCCGATATCCTCATTCATCATCCGGCCGTTGACAATGCCCACCAGAATGCCGTCGATCTGTCCGGCCAGGCAATACTCGTTGCGCACCCGGTAGCGATACCAGCCGAGAAGTTCGGCATAGAGCCGGGCGCCAACAATATCATAATAATCCCGATCAATTGATAACGTGGGGCGCACGCCGTCCAGCAGCGTGGGTACATCCTCCCGCGATACTTCGCGGACAACCAATTTTTTTCCGTTGGCCAGCGTAATCACTTTGGAAGGATAAGGGGCCTGCTCAACCTCCGGCGCTCTCAATACTGTTTCTAATTCCATATCAAGGGCCATACAAGTTCTCCTTTCTAAGTTCGAAATCCAAATAGAAACACAACTACCCACGATGTCTTGTATCGCGGGAAACTGCCATCACATGTTTCGAAACTTCATCGTTATCGACACCCCCATTGGCTGAACACAATGTTCGTTATGTTCTTTAAGATAAAGTGACGGGCTTCTGAATAATGTGTTTAAAGAATAGGTACGAGGTTTGGCAAGACTTCTCGGTAGCGTAGTTGCTGAGTTTTGGGAGAGAAGGTTTAATCGGCAGGAAATTGAAGTTCAAAAATTTGGCTGACAGGTCTAAAGTATAGTATAGGTTCCACATGATGTCAATTATTTTTCAAGAATCTCTGACAATGCCAAAATTTTTCCCGCCTGACTTTTACCACTTTTACAAAGAAGAGTATAATATTTAGGTCAAAACCCATTCAATCCCCAACAATGACTTCAAGACCATATCACAGATGATATCGCATATTTATCAAAGGAGATAAAACTATGAAATTCATTGACCTCACAATTCCTCTGGGTGTGGGCACG